>CAXUKS010000007.1:27591-145014 GCA_964251675.1 uncultured Armatimonadales bacterium | reverse complement strand
TCGGCGCCCTGGCAGACTGATTTTGGCAGAAGAGGAACAGCGTTGGACGACGGCAAGCTGCTGCGATTATATGTGCGCGACGGGTCCGAGGCCGCCTTCGGCCAGATTGTGACGCGCCACCGGGCGCTGGTCTATGGGACCTGCCTGCGCGAGACCAGCTCGCCGTCGCAGGCCGAGGACGCTGCCCAGGTCGTCTTCCTGCTGCTGTCCCGCAAGGCGAAGGGTCTGCGCCCCGGCCCCAGCCTGGCGGGCTGGCTGTTTCGGACGGCCCGCTTTGTCGCCAAAGATGTCCGCAAACAGGAAGCGCGGCGGCAGCGGCGGGAGGAAATCGTGCTGGAAGAACTGGCCCCGCGCCCCCAATCGCCTGCCCCCGACTGGCAGCGCGTCGAGCCGCTGCTGAACGGGGCCTTGTCCGCCCTGCGTCCCGCCGACCGGGAACTGATTTTGCTCCGCTTTTTAGAGGGCCTGAGCCTGTCCGAAACCGGCGCGGCACTCGGCCTGTCCGAAGATGCCGCCCGAATGCGCGTCACCCGCGCCGTCGAAAAAATGCGCCGCTGGCTCGCCGCGCACGGCGCTTCCGTGACAAGTGTTGCCCTCGCCGGGCTTTTAACCGCCGAAGCCGCCCGTCCCATTCCCGCCCGCGCCGCCGAAGCTTTGCCCAGCACCCACGTCCTGCTGCTCTCGAAAGGAATCTTGCACTCCATGAAAATTATCAAAGTAAAGTACGCGGCCCTGGCCGCCGGTCTCCTTCTGGCAGGAGCTACCGCTCCCTCTCTGCTTCATGCTCTTAGCCCACGTAAAGTAGTTGTGCAGCGACTTTCACCATCGTCACCCATCAGCGATCACACCCTTTCTCAGTTGACAATCCCCGGCGATTACACGCTCACTTATATCGTTCAGCGCAAAGACTTGCTTACGCCGCCGCAGCGCAAAGACCCGCGAATGAAAGCGTACCTCACATGGCAACCGATGACTTTAACCCTATCAGAGCGGGGCGGTAAATTCCTATACCGAATAATCTCTAAGAATCCAGACTTTGGGTCTTTTGTGATGTTATATGACGGAAGCAACTCATTCAAATATGTTTTTTCAGACCATAGAGGGGATACTTACACAGGTTTCTACGGGGGTGGATTAAGCTTTATGCCTATACCCGGTGCCCGCATGGCAAATCTGCCCGTGTTCAAGAATATTCGGTCTTTATCGGACGGCAATTACGAGGGGGAAGTTTTCTATCCGAACGGCAATACGATATTTGCTACTGGAACGTCTGCCTATGGTAAAACTCGAATCCATATGGAAAACTTAGACGGCACGATTCGCATAACAAAATTTGAAACACTCGGCTTTGATAATACATACATTCTTCCTACAACTATCTCTACATTTGTCAAATTCAAAGGTATTTGGATACCATCCCAAATGGTCCAGACAATAGAAAGCACAGATCAATATATCTGGACTTTGGCTAATGCGAAACCAACTTCTGAGGCTCCAACCTTTTTTGATTACCATTCCTACTTACGTTCAGGAGAGATTATCCAGAATGACATGGATTTAGGCAATCCTCGTGTATTTTCGTACACACCAGGTATAGACATTTTTTCGCAAGGTCGTTGATGTAGTATCTTTCGACAAAGCTTTTGTAACGTGGGTACAATAAGGGCATGGCTGATTTTAGTGTCCATGCCCTCGCGTCCGGTTCTTCCGGCAATGCCACATTGGTTCGCGCAGGCGATGTGTCTGTGCTGATTGATGTCGGCATCGGCCTCCGCAAGCTCGTGGCCGCGCTGGCAAAGCAAGGGCTGGAGCCGGGCGATCTCAGTGCCGCGATTATCACGCACGAGCATTCCGACCATGTGCAGAGCGCCCATGCGCTTTCCAAACGTTACGGCGTCCCACTCATCTCTTCGCCGAAAACTCTGGGCGCATTCTTTCGGCGCAAGACCGAGACTACCCACATCGCTCTGCCACCCGGCGACCGCTGGCGGGTGGGGGACCTGGAGTTTGAGACGTTCCCCATCCCGCACGATGCCGCCGACCCGGTGGGGGTCAATGTCGTTCACACGCCATCGGGCCAGAAGGTCAGCCATGTGACGGACCTCGGCCACGTTACCGACACCATCCGGCAGGCGATACGCGGGGCCCATCTGTTGGTGCTGGAAGCCAACCACGATGTCCACCGCCTGCGCGGCGGCGACTATCCCCCGCCTATGAAAGCACGCATCTTAGGTGACCGGGGCCACCTGTCCAACGAAGCCGCCGCCGCTCTGCTCTGCGAACACGCGCTGAACCACGGCCCGCACACCGTGTGGCTCGCGCACCTCTCCAAAGAAAACAACACCCCCAAGCTCGCCCTGGGCTACGCCAAAGCGACCGTCACTGTGGAAACCAACTGCCCCGTCGTCTTCGATGTCGCCAAGCGCGATGTCCCTTCCGCCCTCTGGACCCCCGGCCACACCGCCTTGCAGCTCTCTTTGTTTTAAATTTTCCCCTGCCCCCATGAACAAAATGCCTGCCCTGCGTATCCAACTTAGCAGAGGGACACCGATGGGGGAGCAATGGGAATGCTGGAACAATGGACGGCAAAGAGGGCGGGTATGACCAAACGCCCTGTGGACCGCGCCGCGTTTGAGCGGTTCTGGCAGCCGCACCGGCCCCGTGTCTGGCGTCTTGTCGCCCGGCTGGCGGGGAATTTGGACCTCGCCGATGACTTGACTCAGGAAGTCAGCCTGCGGGCCTTTCAGGGCTTTGGGGCCTTCCGCCGCGAGTCGTCCGCCTACACCTGGCTGTACCAGATTGCCGTCCATGTCGTCCAGCGCCACCGTGAGCGGCGCGTGCTGGAACTCGTCCCCTGGGAAACTGCCGCGCACACGCCCGCCCCGTCGATTTCTCCCCACGAGGCCACCGAGCAGGCAGAAATCCGGCCTTTAGTCTGGGCCGCGCTGGACCGTCTGCCGGACGAGCAGCGAACGACGCTGATCCTCTCGGTCTACGAAGAACTCAAGTACCGCGAAATCGCCGCCGTGCTGGGCATCCCCCTCGGAACCGTCAAATCCCGCCTGCACACGGGCATGGCCCGCCTGCGAGAGGAGCTAAAAGATGCGCTGTGACATCACCCGTACCGCCCTGCTGGATTACATGAACGGCGAGCTTGGCCCCCTCCAAGTCTGGGCTGTCCGCCGTCATCTGGCGACCTGCGCCTCCTGCCAGGCCGCGTTTGCCGCCCAAACCGCCTTCACCGACACGCTGCGCCGGGCTGACCTCGTGCCGCCGGAGCCTGCTGTCGCCTTTCTGCCGCGCCAGACACCGCCGCGCCGCCGCGTGCTGGCTGCTGCCGCTGCTTTTATGGCTGCCTGCGTCCTGATTCTGCTGCCTGCCCTGTATCAGAACCACCGGGCCGCGCAGAACCCCGGCGCGGCCATCGCCGCCGCTCTGGGCCGGGTCAATACCTGGCACTTTTCCGGCTGGAAGCTGATTGACGGCCAGAAAGTTCCCTGGGAAGTCTGGGGCCAGCGCACTCCCTGGCTGTATTATGAACGGGTGGGGGAGGCAGTTACCTGGTCGGACGGCAGCCAGATCGTGCGCGTCTTTCCACCCAATGCGGCCCTAAACCGACCACAGGGACTGATAATCAAAACGACGCCGGGCCAAACTCCTATCGGAATGGGCTTTCTGGAAGACCCGGCGTATCAAACACTGGTTGTTCCGCAAGCGACGGGGTCTGATTTTGGCGACGGTGCGACCACGCTCTACGCCCAGACACCGACCGAAGCCCGGTTCCGCCGTCAAGACAGTGGACGCATTATCATTGGAGGGGTGAATGCCAACAAGCTGTATACCATCAGCAAGCGCGACTGGCTGCCGACGACCTATCAATATCATTGCAACAGCAAGACGTTTGCGCGGGATACCGAGTTTCTGACCGCCCACTACGGAATGAGCTTGCCGGACACGGTTCTCGCGCTGCCTGCCGCAGACGACTACGCGGTGATGGACCTGTCGCCGTCCGCGCCGCCGTCCAGCAGTTTCCGCGTGACCGCCGACCCCGTCGCCATTGACAAAGGAGGCAACCTTGTGATTGCTGCTCGTGGCTGGCTGGGCGAAAACCGCCTGACGCCTGGCTCACAATTCAGTCTGGACGTACAGCCCTATAACGGCACGTTCTCGGCGGCGCGGCGCGGCCAGCCAATCAAATATCTGTACGCGAGCAATTACATTCTGCCTCCAGGGGCGGATATTTTAATGCCATTTGCGCCGTTGGAGCCATCCGAAGTTGCCTCCGGCCTGCCCGACACGTTCTCGCTGACAATGCAGGCAACGCCGCAGATTCAAGTGCGCGGGTCCGATCTAATTTATCTGGACGGGTCTCTGCACCCTATCACAAGCACCGTAAGTCTTTTGCTCAAACGGTTTACCTGGCGGCTGTCTCTGCCAAAACCAGTCGCCACGCTCCCGGTCAAGTTCCCCTCGGACAGAGATGTGGCAGAAGTAAGACGCATCTATTACTTTATGGGTTATGACTACGATTATACGGCTTTAAAGCAGATTGCGCCCTGGCTTATCCAGGCCGGGGCAATGCGACCAAGTGGGATGGTAGGCACAGTCGGCCCAGATGGGTGCATCAGCGTCAATATGAAACTGGTCAACGCCGTGGAAGATGAGAAGAAGCTCCACCCGGCCGTCTTTCAAGCCGCCGAGCGCAAGTTCCGGGCGCGGTCTGCCTACTGGCAAGATCAAAAATTGATGCTTATGCCACGCGGAGGGGCCACCCACGACGAGCGCGTGCAGCGGCACATCATGTATGCCTTTGATTTGCAGACTTTGGCGCTCTGCTACCAAAAAGCGGGCGATACGGCAGGCAGAAACAAGGCCCTCCGGCGGCTCCTGGCGTACATCAAGGCAGATGCGTCTATGAGTGTCCTGCGCCGTCAGGCGGTCTACTCCCTGCACACCGGCAGCTTCCCCAGTGATCCGGGCTACAAGGGGCCGTAGCAGTTTTTCAGGCCACGGATTAAAATCCGTGGCTGGGGAGCCTTCGGCTGAATGTCCCTGCGGGACAGAAGAGAAGAGCTTTAAGACCCACACAGTGGGCGTCCCGCAGGGACGTTCGGCGTCTGCGCCCTTCAGCCATGCATTTCAATGCGTGGCCTAAATATTTGGCTGGCGGCAGGAAAAATCCTTCGGCACGGCGAAAGTAGACCCAACATTCTTTCACCGCCGGGGGACTTTACTTTTGACACCACTCTCTACTGACACCGTGCGCTGGGGCATTCTCGGTCCCGGCTCTATCGCCATCTCGTTTGCACGCGGCCTGACTTCTGTAAGCGGAGCCACGCTCCAAGCGGTCGGATCGCGCACGCAGGAGAAGGCCGATAAGTTTGCCGACGAACACCATGCCCCCAATCGGCACGGCTCGTATGAAGCCCTCGCCGCCGATCCCGAAGTCGATGCCATCTATATTTCCACGCCCCACCCGCAGCACAAGGACGCCGCGCTGCTGTGCCTGCGGCACGGCAAAGCGGTTCTGGTGGAAAAGCCGTTCGCCGTCAACGCCGCCGAGGCGGAGGAAATGATTGCCGAGGCCCGCGCTCAGAACGTGTTCCTGATGGAAGGGATGTGGTCGCGCTTCTTTCCCGCGATGGACCACCTGAAGCAAATTTTGGCCGACGGCGTGATCGGCCAGCCCCGGATGCTGCTGGCGGATTTTGGCTTCCGGACGGGTGTCAACCCGGAAGGCCGTCTCTTTGCCCCGGCACTGGCGGGCGGCGGTCTGCTGGATGTGGGCATCTATCCCCTGTCGCTGGCCTCGTTTTTGTTCGGCGAAGCGAAACAGGCCGTCGGCGTCGCTGACATTGGCGAAACAGGCGTAGACGAGCAGGCGGCGCTGTCCCTGCTCTACAAGAACGGCGAAGTGGCCGCGCTGACTTGCGGCACGCGCACGAACACGCCGCATGGGGCGACCATTCTGGGAACGGACGGCTCGATCACGCTGGAAGCGCCGTTCTGGAAGCCGTCGAAACTTATCATCAAAGCGGGCGACAAGACCGAAGAAGTCACCATCCCCTTTGTCGGGCAGGGCATGAACTACGAGGCCGAAGAAGTGGGAAACTGCCTGCGGGCGGGCAAAACCGAAAGCGACAAGCTGCCCCTCAGCGAGACCCTGTCCCTGATGAAGACAATGGACTCCATTCGCTCGCAGTGGGGCCTCAAGTACCCGATGGAGTGAGGTGGTATGAAGTGAGCCATGCCACAAATGGTACGGCTCATCAACCTTCGGTCAGCAAGCACCGCTTCGCGGGGCTAAGAGAAAGCAAATACCGAAATGTACTCCGAGTGCCGCGAAGCGGTAATTTTTGGCGTCCGCGCCGAATAGTCGTGTCATTTATGGCATGGCTTCTTAATGTAATTAAAGTGTCAAGAGGAGACTTTGCACCGTGGCAGACCAATCAATCGACAAGGCATTCCCGCCCTCGTCCGCCTTTACCGCGCAGGCCAATCTACAGGACCCCGGCGTCTACGACCGCGCCGCCGCTGACCCGGAAGGGTGGTGGGCCGAGCAGTCCGAAAACCTGCTGGAATGGAGCCGGCCCTGGGACACGGTCTGCGAATGGAACCCGCCACACGCCAAGTGGTTTGTGGGGGGGCAACTCAATGTGGCCGCGAACTGCCTGGACCGGCACCTGACCGATGGTCGGCGCAACAAGGCCGCGATTGTCTTTGAGGGCGAGCCGGGCGACACGCGGGTGCTGACCTACTGGGACCTGCACCGGGAAGTCTGCAAGCTGTCCAACGTGCTGGAACTGCTGGGGATTGTCAAGGGCGACCGGATCACGATCTACCTGCCGTCCGTGCCCGAGGCCGTCATTTCCATGCTGGCCTGTGCGCGGATTGGCGCGGTGCATAATGTCGTCTTCGCCGGCTTTTCGCCCGACTCGCTGGCCGAGCGGATCACGGACAGCGGCTCCAAATTGCTCATCACGGCGGACGGCGGCTGGCGGCGCGGACAGCCGGTGCGGCTCAAAGATTTGGCGGACAAGGCGCTGGCAGGGACACCGACGATTGAAAAAGTGATCGTCCTGAACCGCACCGAGGACGCCCGCAACGTCTCCATGAAGCAGGGCCGGGACTTCTGGTGGCACCGGCTGATGGGGGAGGCCGCACTGACGCACACGGCGCAGCCGATGGAGGCCGAAGACCCCCTGTATATTCTGTATACGTCCGGCTCGACGGGCAAGCCGAAGGGCATCCTGCACACGTCAGGCGGGTATCTCACCGGCGCGGCGACGACGACCAAGTATATCTTTGACATCAAAGATGACGACGTCTACTGGTGTACCGCCGATGTCGGCTGGGTCACCGGGCACTCGTATGTGGTTTACGGCCCGCTATCCCTGGGCGCGACCGTCTTTTTGTACGAAGGCGCTCCCGACTGGCCGCAGCGGGACCGTTTCTGGTCGCTGGTCGAAAAGTACGGCATCACGATCTTATACACCGCCCCCACGGCCATCCGGGCCTTTATGAAGTGGGGGACCGAGTGGCCTGAAAAGCACGACCTGTCTTCCCTGCGCCTCCTGGGGTCGGTAGGCGAGCCGATCAACCCGGAAGCGTGGCTCTGGTATCACAAGAACATCGGCCAAAGCAACTGCCCGATAGTCGATACGTGGTGGCAGACCGAAACGGGGGCGATTATGATCAATCCTCTGCCGGGCCTCAGCACCTTGAAGCCCGCGTCGGCCTCGCGCCCCTTCCCCGGCATCAGCGCGGAAGTCGTCGATGAGGCGGGCGACCCCCTGCCGCACGGCACGGACCAGACGGGCATCCTGGTCATCACGAAGCCCTGGCCGTCCATGCTCCGCACGCTCTGGGGGGATGACGCCCGCTACCAGAGCACCTACTGGAGCAAGTTCGAGGGCAAAGGCTATTACTTCCCTGGCGACGGGGCGCGGCGCGATGCGGACGGCGACTACTGGCTGCTGGGCCGAGTCGACGACATCATGCTGGTGGCGGGCCACAACATCTCTACAATGGAAGTCGAGTCGGCGCTGGTGGACCATCCGAGCGTCGCCGAAGCTGCCGTCATCGGGCGCACCCACGAGATCAAAGGCCAGGCCATCGCGGCGTTTGTGACCCTCAAAGACGGCGTCCCGAATACCTCGGAGCTGGCCGGAGAGCTGAAAAACCACGTCGCCAAAAAGATCGGCGCCATCTCCCGCCCCGACGACATTCTCTTTTCCGCCGAGCTGCCCAAAACGAGAAGCGGAAAAATCATGCGCCGCCTGCTCCGCGACATCGCCGAAGGCCGCGCTTTAGGCGACACATCTACTTTGGCCGACCCCACCGTCGTTGCCAGCCTGAAAGAAAAGTACGCGGAGGAAGGGTAACTGATATGACGCTTGTACTAGAATTGCCGTCTGAAATTGAATCGCGTGTCCTTCAAGCGGCGGAAGCCGAGGGGCTGGACACCTCTGTCTTTATGGGCCGGGAAATGGCATTACGGATGCCATTTCTTACCGCCCCTGTGTCAATGACTGAGAAAGAGTTAGTCGAAGAAATCAATCGGGGCTTTCCTGAAGCCTTCTGGGAGCGGTTTCGCGTGTTGGTTCGCCGCCGCCAATCGGGCACAATGACGGTTTCTGAACAGGAAGAGGCTATTCGCATGACAGACAGGGCGGAAGCAAGAGCAGCAGACCGTCTTCAGTGCCTAGTCGAGCTATCAGGCCGCACCGGAAAATCAGTGGATCAACTTATGGCGGAAATGGGTATCCGTCCGATTCAAACTGTGTGCTTACTCCCAGTCAAATAAGTCTTCCACGCGGCAGGAGAAGCCGGGCAGCAGGTCGCCTGCGATCAGAGTTTCTTCCTGCCCGTAGGCCACCGTTTCAAACGGGGAAAGGTAGACTGTGACGCGCTTGGTGTCCGGCAACAAGTGCCACACCTGCTGTGCGCCTGCCCCGAAATACTCGGCGACCTTGCGGGCCATCTCCTCCGGTACTTCGGAGGGCGAAATAATCTCGACCGCAAGATCGGGCGCAAAGTCTTCAAATCCCTCGGAGGGTTCCCCGCCCGGCATCCGCTCCCGGCGGGTAAACGACACATCCGGCGAGCGGACATTGCCGGAAGCCATGCGAAACCCTGCCTGTGCCCCGGCAACCACGCCGCGCCCCCGCGTGAACGGCTTTAGCAGCGTCGCCACCTGAATGCCGATGGCATCATGTTTGTGTCCTGCGGGCACTTCCTTAGCCTCCCCCTGCACAAGCTCCCACTTGCGCCCGTCTTTCGGCAGGCGCAGGAACTCCGCTTCCGTCATCGCCCCGCGCCATGCGGGCAGCATTTGTGCGACAGCCATCGGCATTCCTCCTCGTGTCAACAATCAAACGGCTACTCTATGCTGACACTGATTGTGTCTAACGGAAGACCTACTACTTTCATTAACATCATTAAGCAAGCACAGATATTAAGTGTACTTCGATTCGTGTCAATAAAAACACGTTGCGCCCCAACGGTGGCAACTCGATGGCTTTGCATTTTTTTGTCATTGGCATGGGTTGCAGTAGAGTTCAGAAAATAGTTCTTTCCTTTACTTCCAGCGTTATAGGGCAATGTGGGAAGATAAGAGTATTCGCCAATATAAACAACAACTTGGAGTGCAACATCAGCCCATGTTTTCACTTCTTCTATGCCTGTGGGCGACTTGATTGCTCGCGGTTTTCTGTAAGTTGCCAGCGACATATCTCTTGCTATCTCATCGAAGGTGTAAAAGACTTCGGCATTTCCCGCAGGCTGTGTTTGCTGCCCCTGGCTCGTTGCAGAAACGCTTTTTTGTGGCTTCGTTGATACAGATTTGTTATCTTGTTTAGCCGAGGGGACCAAAGAAGCAGGCGCTGCAAACAATAGCACTTTTCCAACAATTTCATCCGTGATGTCAATTTTTGTTGCCTCACTGGCCAATCGCCGGATAACGTCCCGAACCTCCGACTTCGGCGTTTTTAGTTGTTCATCAATGAGTTTGGTAATCTGCTGAAACTGCCATGCTTCTTGCAAGTCATTGTTCAAAATTGATGTTTTTGAGAGGAGCAATAATATCCGCAAGGACTGCTCATCGTCAAACAAATCCTCAATTTGGAGAACACGCTTTTCTGGCAAAGGCTTGGGCAAATGGGCATTGTAGATATACCATTTGCGCCCATTCGTGAGAACAGACCATTCGGCTCCCTGGTTGTTTGCATAGTTGACTGCTTGCGCTGCTTCTCCATCCTGAAGGTTCAGGTCAAGGCGTTTCGCTTCAAGAAACCATTGCTGCTGTCTGCCGGGAAGTATTGTATAGTCAGGAAAATTGTTGGTGACTCCATCGTGGCTTCGTTTGAGAACTTCAAGCGGGCCATAGCCGAGTTTCTTCAACAGTGGATCAATAACTATAAATTCAGTTTGTGCCTCATTTAGTGTTTGCCCATTTGCTTTTGCCTGGTCTAACGTTGCCTTAATTGCTTTAACTTCTTCTGTTAGCGCCTCCAATAGCTCCGCTTCGCTCAATATATGCTCCTGATAAAGTCTTTGCTTATTGAAAGTTCTACAACGAGTGATAAAAATCCTGTTTCTATTTTCTAAGGCAGGATACGGGGTATCATAAATTGAATAAAGTGCCGAGGCACGAAACTTTTGAGGAGAACACAATGAAGATTCATGAATATCAGGCGAAGCAGCTCTTGAAGCAGTACGGCGTGCCCGTCCCCGAGGGGCAGATGGCGTCCACCCCCGACGAGGTGCGAAGCGTCGCGGCGGAGATGGGGCGGCGCGTCGTCATCAAGGGGCAGGTGCATAGCGGCGGGCGCGGCAAGGCGGGCGCGGTCAAGCTGGCGGCGGATGCCAATGAAGCCGAGGCTATCGGGAAGGACCTGCTGGGCAAAACGCTGTTCTTCGCGCAGGCGGGGGCCGATATGAAGATCAACCGGCTGCTGGTGGAAGAAGCGGTGGACATTGACAAAGAAATCTATGTTGCCATCACGCAGGACCGGGTGCGGCAGAAGGATGTGCTGATTGTGTCCACGCAGGGCGGCATGGATATTGAGGAAGTCGCGCACAACAACCCCGCTGACATCGCCAAACTGTTTATTGATCCCCTGCTTGGCCTTCCCGACTACGCCTGCCGTCAGGTACTGTTTGATGCGGGCTTTGATAAGACGCTCATTGGCAAGGCCATCCCCGTCCTGAAGGCGCTGTATGCCGCCTATGTCGGGACCGATGCGACGCTGGCGGAGATCAACCCGCTGGTCATCACGAAGGCCGGGACAATCATCGCGGGCGATGCCAAGTGGGATTTGGACGAGAACGCCCTGTACCGGCATCCTGAGTTCGCGGCGTTCAAGGACGAGGCCGAGATGGACCCGATTGAGGCCGAAGCCGGGCGGCGCGGCATTCAGTATGTGCGGCTTGAGGGCGGCGACATCGGCATCATCGGCAACGGGGCCGGGCTGGTGATGACGACGATGGACGAGGTCAAGCGGGCAGGCGGTCAGCCCGCCGACTTCCTGGACATCGGCGGCGGCGCGAAAGCAGAAGCAGTCACGAACAGCCTGGAGATCGTGCTTTCCGACCCGAACGTCAAGGGCGTGCTGTTCAACATCTTCGGCGGCATCACACGCGGCGACGAGGTGGCGAAGGGCATTATCGAAGGCACCAAGTCGCTGGATATCAAGGTCCCCATCGTCATTCGTCTGGCGGGCACACGCGCCGCCGAGGGAGCCGCGCTGCTCAAAGACACCAACCTGGTCCCCGCCGAGACCATGCAGGAAGCAGCGGCCAAGATCGTGGAGCTGGCCTACGCAAAATAAGTATCAGTAAAGAGAGGTGGCATGATGGCAGTTCTAGAAGCGGAGCGAGCGCCCGCCCCCATGCAGGGGCCGGGCGGCGTGGAAGACCCAAACCCATACAGCGCGGCAGAGTTCATGAAGATTGCAAGGGCTTATCCAGATTTGCCTATGGAACTAACCAGGGAAGGGGAATTGATTATCATGCCACCTACGCTTCGGAAGACAGGGCGAAAGAACGCAAAGCTATCAGCACGTCTGGAAAATTGGAGCGATGCAGCAGGTCTGGGAGACACTTTTGACTCCTCGACGCTGTTTCTCCTGCCCGATGGGTCTGTGCGCTCCCCAGATGCCTGTTGGGTTGAAAAGCCACGCTGGGACACGCTCAGTGAAGAAGAGCAGGATGAGATGACGGTTCTCTGCCCGGACTTTGTGGCCGAGTTGCGTTCTAAATCCGACCGCCTCAGTGCCACTCAGCAGAAGATGCGCGAATGGATAGAAAATGGCGCACGGCTGGGCTGGCTTATCGATCCGAAAAGCCGCCGCGTAGAAATCTACCGGCCTGGTCAGGAGGTAGAGGTATTGGATAGTCCGGCTACACTCTCTGGCGAAGATGTTCTACCGGGCTTTGTGCTGGATTTGACAGGAATTTTGGAGTAGTTGATAAAACGATGGGCCTTTTTGTTGCATACAGCTTGTTTCACAATGTCTCGCTGCGCCAGGTTTTTGAGGCACTCGAAACGTTTTACGCACTAAAAAGCTCACGGCTGGAACGAGCGGGCTGTGACGATAACAACAGTTTGACCCTGTATGAGCCAGATGGTGCCTGGACGGTGTTGGAGTTAGGACGTGGTTGGGCTTGGCAAGGTGACACACGGCTTGAGGCTCAGCGGTTTGTAAGTGAAATACTTTCATGCTCAGTTATGCTTGTCAGCGTTTGCGATGGAGACTATTGGCAATATGAGCTTTTCGAGGATGGAGTACGGCTTGATCATTTCATTCAAGAGACAGGCCCAGAATGGGGGCCGCCCGGAAAGGACGCAGACGCCAGCACTGTCATCTCCAAGTTCCCATTCCTTAAGATTAGCGATGTTGCTCCTTATCTAATTCAAGCAGACAGAGATGACCCGAAGAGTCAGTGGCCTCTCGCTGATACAGTCAGACCTGGGGACGAGTTTGGCCGCTATGACCAATGTGCGGTTCTGGACTTTCTACGAATGCTGGGGTTGCATATCAGCCTCATTGATCGCCGCGTCACTTTAGCGTCTCCCATTGCCGAGCAATTTTGGATAAAGCCGTATGACAATAGACATTGAGTATCTGACCGACTTTCTGGTTGGCCTGCTGAACACGCCCAGTCCGACAGGGGATGCCGAAGCGGGGATTGCCTATACCGAGGCGGCGCTGCGCGAACTGGGGCTGGAAACGCGGCGAACGGTGAAGGGGGCGCTGCTGGCGACGCTTGCGGGGCGGTTCAACGCGGAGCCGCGAGCGGTGACGGCCCATGTGGACACACTGGGGGCGATGGTTAAGGAGATCAAAGCCAATGGGCGGCTGGTGCTGACGCAGATTGGCGGGTATGCGTGGAACGCGATTGAAGGCGAAGGGGTGACGGTTCGCACCGAGGACGGGCAGACGGTGCGGGGCAGCGTGCAGCTTGTGAAAGCGTCGTCGCACGTTCACAGCGCGGCGGTGAACGAGACGAAGCGGGAGGCGGGGACGCTGGAAGTGCGGCTGGATGCGCGAACGGTCAGCGCCGAAGAGACACGGGCGCTGGGTATTGGGGTGGGGGACTTCGTGTACTTAGACCCGCGTGTGGAGTGCGGCGTCAATGGGTTTATTCGCAGCCGCCATCTGGACGACAAGGCCGCTGTGGCGTGCGTGCTGGCGGCGGTGAGGGCGCTTTTGGAGGCCGGAGAGACGCCCGCGCAGACGACGACGCTGCATTTCAGCAATTATGAAGAAGTCGGGCACGGCGCGGCGGGGGGCTTTCCCGCCGATCTGGTGGAGCTGCTGACGGTGGACATGGCGGCGATTGGCGACGGGCAGGCGTCCGATGAGTTCCATTGTACGGTCTGCGTCAAAGACAGCGGCGGACCGTATCACCGGGAGTTTAGCAGCCGATTACGAAAACTGGCCGCGAAGCATGAAATAGACTTGAAGACGGACATTTACCCCCATTACGGCTCTGACGGCGAGGCGCTCTGGCGGGCGGGGGCGGATGTGCGCGTGGCTCTCATCGGGCCGGGCGTCGATGCCTCGCACTCGTATGAGCGCACGCACATGGACGCCCTGGTAGACACAGCGCGGCTTATTGGGTACTATCTGCGGGAAGATTAATTCGGGAAGATTAATTTTACGAGACACACGAGGAGACACACATGGCAACTCTATTTGAGTACAAGATCATTGTCAGCGATTCCGACGATGAGACCGATGAAGAGACCCTGAACGGGCACGGCGCACAGGGCTGGGAGCTGGTCAATGCCGTCGCCGATGTCCGCGCCAATGACGAGGCCGAGGACGATTCCGAAGACGAGAACGTGCCTGTGACGGTGTTCTACTTCAAGCGCCCTAAAGACTAGAGCCAAAAGAGAAAAGGACACCTATGGCAATTCTTGTTGACAAAAACACCAAAGTCATTGTGCAGGGTATCACCGGGCGCGAAGGCGAGTTCCACACGACGCAGATGATCGCCTACGGCACACAGGTCGTCGGCGGAGTCACGCCCGGCAAGGGCGGAATGACTGTGCAGGGCGTCCCTGTCTTTGACACCGTGCGCGAAGCGAAAGACGCGACGGGCGCAGATGCCACCTGCATCTTTGTCCCCGCACGGGGAGCCGCCGACGGCATCATGGAAGCGGTTGACGCGGGCATTGACTTCATTGTCTGTATTACCGAAGGCATCCCGATTGAAGATGAAATCCGGGCGGTCAACGTCGTCAAATACTCCAAGTCCCGCCTGCTCGGCCCGAACTGCCCCGGCATTCTGACCGTGGGCGGCGCAAAGATCGGGATTATTCCGGCTTCCATGTTCATCCCCGGTCCAATCGGCATCGTGTCCCGTTCCGGCACATTGACCTATGAGTCGGTGGATGCCCTGACCCGTGCGGGCCTGGGACAGACAACGTGCGTCGGTGTCGGCGGCGATCCCATGCCCGGCACGCGCTTTATCGATGTCCTGCCACTGTTTGAGGCGGACCCGGAAACCAAAGCCGTGGTCATGTGCGGTGAAGTCGGCGGCTCGGATGAAGAGATCGCCGCTGAGTATATCAAAACCATGACCAAACCCGTTATTGGCTTTATCGCCGGGCTGACTGCCCCGCCCGGCAAGCGCATGGGCCACGCGGGCGCGATCATCTCCGGCACGTCCGGCAGCCCGCAGGCCAAAGTCGATGCCCTCCGCGCTGCCGGGGTGCTGATTGCTGAAAGCACCGCCGACATTCCCGGCTTAGTCAAGCAGGCATTGGGCCAGTAGCCCAGGCACAGAATTGGTTGCCCTGGCGGGCTTGGTACGCACAGAAAATAAGTGATATCAGGATTGCCAGGGCGTCTCCAAAACTTTAACAAACTCTCTATGCGGCAAAGCATTAGGTAGCAAATCTGGCATAAAACTCGTTTAAATCAGCGCCGAAAGGCGCTTTTTTATTGACTTTATACCAAACAAAATGTTATAATCTTCCTGGTTCAGTCGTCAGGGTGGAGCGTCCCACCCTTCCAGCGGCTTCCCGAGCAATCGCTGCCTGTTTCCTTATTTATTGTTTCCCACTAATGAGCCATCGTTGTCTCTGACCCATCGTTATGCCAAGCCGCCGCCTTTCTTGGGCGTCGTCCTCGGCTGTCTCGGCCATGTTTCTGGCTGCTGTTTGACCGCAAGGAGATTCTGATGATCCGAACCACCACCGCCCCTAAGAACAGCCGAGGGTTCACTCTCATTGAGCTGCTCGTCGTCATCGCCATCATAGCGATTCTCGCCGCTATTCTTTTTCCCGTCTTTCAGAAGGTCCGCGAAAACGCCCGCCGGGCCTCCTGTCAGAGCAATTTGAAACAACTTGGGCTTGCTGAAACCCAGTACACCCAAGACTATGACGAGTTGAATTCTGGCGCTTACAAAGAACTCAACGGCGGCAATGACCGCTGCTACTGGCCGCAGTTGCTTTATCCCTATGTCAAAGCGAAAGGGGTTTACCTTTGCCCGGATGGACTTGCTCCGCACGTTGACCTTTACAGCGAATATACGGATCGGGGCACTCAGGCTTACAATGCTGACGTTGAGTACATAGACTACGGCTACAATGCCGTCGTCAACTACAACAATGCCCCGCCTGTCGGCATCGGTACGGTCGGGCCGGACGACTTTGAGGGCCAGGCGCTGTCCGCTGTCCAGTCACCGTCCAGCACGATCCTGCTGGTAGAATCAAGGCCCGCTCCCGCTCCGGCAGGAACCTACTTTGGGGGTGCCAACTTTTACAACACCGGCTTCACAGATTACAACGGCGTCTTTCCTCCCGCAGGGCAGCCTAAGAGCACAACTTGGTCAGGTGCTGTGCTTGGAGAACTGAGCAATACGTCGCCGCGTCATACAAGCGGCTCGAACTTCCTGTATTATGACGGGCACGTCAAGTGGAAGCGTACCTCCCTGGATACTAATGGCAATCCCTGCGACTGGTTTTTGACCAAGCCACAGGCCAGCGGCACGTTCCCAGGCTGTCAGTAAGTTTACGTTTTGAGCAGGACGGAGTTTTTTCTGAAAGTGTTTCCCCCTCAGTTGTCCATCATCTGAGGGGTTTTATTTTGACAGCTTTCGAAATGTCCTTGCTGTTTCCAAACAGCTTGCTATAGTGGCAGCTATAGCCGAAATAGACAAAGAATAGTCAGCCGCACATGGCCTCTACAAAGGCACGCACCGCGCCGCGCCGGGTGCGGGTCGCTTTCAGCAGCAGGCCGGTGGGCCGGGTGAACGCCTCCAGCCCGGCCAGCGGAACGGCGCAGAGGGTTCCGGTGCGGACTTCCTGACGCACCGTGTCGGCGGGCAGAAGGCTTAGCCCCGTGCCGATCTCCACCAGATTTTTGATTGTCTCAATGTTGTCAAATGTTGTCACGACCTTGACGCGCACTCCTGCTGCCCGCAGTTTTTCGTCCACCAGCCGCCGCGTCGGGATGTCGTCGGCGAAGCCGATAAAAGGCTCCCCGTCGAGCCGTGCCAGCGTGGTTTCCTTTTCCTGCGCCAGTGGATGCTCCGGCGCACAGACCACCACCATCTCTTCTTCGCCAAAGGGAATGATTTCCAGTCCGCGCCGGGCAGCGGGGCAGGCGACAATGCCAACATCCACCCCCCCTGCCGCTACATCATCGGCGACTTTCTGCGTCTGCTCATATTCCAGGTGAACATTGATGCGCGGGTACGCGGCCAGAAACGGCTTCAGCCGGGGCGGCAGGGCATGCAGGCCGACCGAGTAGACCGTGGCGACCCGGATGGTCCCCGCCGCGTCATCGGACAGCTCCCGCATCTGGGCATCCAGCTCCTGTGCCGCCCGCAGCAGGGGACGTGCCCCGTCGTAGAGCGCCTGCCCGGCGGGCGTCGCCGTCACCTGCCCGCGCCCCTGCCCCCGGTCCAGAAGCACCTGCCCGTATTCCTGCTCCATCACCCGCAGGCGCTGCGAGACCGCGGACTGTGAGATAAAGCTCTTCTCCGCCGCTCGCGAAAAGCTGCCGGTGTCCACGAGGTCCACGAACAGCCGCAATGTTTCTAGGTTAATCATAAGCCTGTCTTATGATACCCGCAAACACAATTCATTTTACTTTTGCCGAGCAGGCGGGTATACTAAGTTATCACTGAAGAGGTTTTATCTATGGCAGTTGCCCCCCCTGATCCGACATCCCGCGAAAACGAAACGAGCCACGTCAAGGGCCGAATGCACGATTCTTATCTGTGGCACCGTCTGCATTCAGCGTCCGGAATTTTCCCGATTGGCTTTTTCCTGCTTCAGCACCTCATCGCTAACTCTTATGCCCTGCGCGGAGAGCCGTACTACAACGGCGTCATCAAAGTCTATGGCGGGCTGCCGTTCGTGGCCGTGCTGGAAATCACGCTTATCTACCTGCCCATCCTATACCATTCCATCTATGGTTTCTGGATTACCGCTTACGGGCAGGCCAATTTGGGCAAATACAAATATGGCCGCAACTGGAACTACTTTATGCAGCGGGTCAGCGGCGTGGTGGCGTTCTTTTATATCGGCTACCATGTCTGGAACACCAGCCTGCACAAGTACATTCTGGTCTGGAACCATATCCCGAACCCGGACCAGGTGATCAGCTATGCGGCGATGGCGCAGCAGATGGCGGACCCGGCGCACTATATCATTCAGGCCATCGGCATTGTTTTCACAGTGTTCCATTTCACCAACGGACTGTGGAACTTCTGCATCCGCTGGGGCATCACGATCTCGGCGTATGCCCAGCGCATGAACCAGTATGTCTGCTGGGGTCTGTTCGCCGTCTTCACCGGCATGGGCCTGTGGACCATCGCCAGCCTGCACAATGCAGGCGTGGAGAAGGCCCACGTCCCCGTCTCGGCCTCTCACGTCAAAAAGTAGCAGGAGGGCAGACACTTTGGCATTGGCAGAACGTGAACTTGCACCGCAGATGCAAGTTTACACCGAAGACGAGTACCTTGCTCTGGAAGAAGCGTCAGAAGAAAAGTCGGAGTACGTCTATGGAGAGATACGGCCTATGTCCGGTGGAACTGATGACCACGCTTTCATTTCCGGGAACGTATCTTCTGCCTTGCGGGTAATGCTTCGCGGTCGTAACTGCCGCGTCTATGGCTCTGACATGAAAATCTACGCAGACGGTGCGATGCGATACCCGGATGTGTCGGTTGTGCAGGGGCCGCGCAGTTACCACGGCGGCAACCGCACCGTTATCAGCAACCCGATTTTGATCGCGGAAGTCTTGTCCCCAAGCACCGAGAGGCTAGACCGGGGGGACAAACTTAAAGAATACTTTGCTATCCCAATGCTTCAAGTTTATTTGCTGATCAGTCAAAACGCACCTCACGTTGAGATGCATTCACGCGCCGAAAACGGACACTGGAATTACCAGAAAGCGGTTGGATTGGATGCGATACTGAACATCGCGGCTCTGTCTGTCTCGCTGGCACTGAGCAGTATTTATGAAGATATTGAGTTCGACTAGGGAGGCGCACCGTGGCAATCGCAGAACGTGAGCTTGTACCGCCGACGCATAAGCGGCTTTACACGGAGGACGAGTACCTGGTGCTGGAAGCAGCGGCACAGGAAAAGTCGGAGTACGTCAACGCAGAGATACGGCCTATGTCCGGCGGAACCTATTACCACGGTGCAATTTCGGGACATTTGATCACTGCCTTGAACGTAGCACTTTCCGATACAGAGTGCGTTGCAGCATCCTCTGATGTGAAAGTGCGGGCCGCAGGCAATCTATTTTACCCAGACGTGGGCGTTGTCTGTGGGCCACCGGTCTATCATGGCCGAAGCCGTGTGGTGATTACAAATCCCATTTTGGTCGCGGAAGTCTTGTCACGCAGCACTAGCGGCATAGATCGCGGCGATAAGATGCGCGATTATTTGGAGATTGAGACCCTAACGGTGTACCTACTCATAAGTCAGACCGAGCCGCGTGTGGAAATGTTTTCGCGCCGCGAGGATAGTGGCTGGAGTTATGATACTGTTTCTAGGATAGAAGCGATTTTGAGCATTCCGGCGCTGTCAATTTCGCTGAAGCTGGCGGATGTGTATCGGCGGATCGTGTTTGAGGCCGCTGAGGAACTGTGAGTAGTTGGCGTTTGTTAATAAGATAAGAGGCATTTATTATGGCGACAGTAGCGAGCAATACGAAACCGAAGGTGATTGTGGTCGGCGGCGGTCTGGCCGGGCTGATGACGAGCATCAAGGTCTGTGAGGCGGGCGTTCCCGTGGACTTGTTCTCGTTTGTGCCGGTCAAGCGCAGCCATTCGGTGTGCGCTCAGGGCGGCATCAACGGCGCGGTCAACACGAAAGGCGAGGGGGACTCGCCCGAGGAGCACCTGGACGACACCGTGTACGGCGGCGACTTCCTGGCAAATCAGCCGCCGGTCAAGCATATGGCCGACCATGCGCCGGGCATTATCAATCTGCTGGACCGGATGGGCGTCATGTTCAACCGCACCGGCGAGGGCCTGCTGGATTTCCGGCGCTTTGGCGGCACGCAGTATCACCGGACGGCTTACGCGGGCGCGACCACTGGGCAGCAGCTCCTGTACGCTTTAGATGAACAGACGCGGCGGTTCGAAGTCGAAGGCAAGATCAAAAAGCACGAGTTCTGGGAGTTCCTGGGCGTTGTCAAAGATGATGACGGCGTCTGCAAAGGCATCGTCGCGCAGGACCTGCGGACGATGGCAATCCAGGAATTCAAGGCTGACGCCGTGGTGCTTGCCACCGGCGGGCCGGGCATTGTCTACAACCGCTCCACGAACTCCGTGATGAATACGGGCACGGCGGCTTCGGCAGTTTATCAGCAGGGCGCGAAGTACGCGAACGGCGAGTTTATTCAGGTGCATCCGACGGCTATTCCGGGTCTCGACAAGCTGCGGCTGATGTCCGAGTCGGCACGCGGCGAGGGCGGGCGCGTCTGGGTTCCCCGCGAGCCGGGCGACAAGCGGCGCGGTGAGAATATCCCGGAGAACGAGCGGTTTTACTTCTTGGAAGAAAAGTACCCGGCCTACGGTAATCTGGTCCCCCGCGACATTGCGACCCGCGAGATCTTCTCGATCTGCGTGGATGAAAAAATGGGCGTCTTCGGTGAAAATCAGGTCTATCTGGACCTGACCCATTTGGATAAGAAGCAGATTGACATCAAGCTCGGCGGCATCCTGGAAATCTACGAGAAGTTTGTCGGCGAAGACCCGCGCACGACTCCGATGCGGATCTTCCCTGGCGTCCACTACTCGATGGGCGGCCTGTGGGTAGACTTCGCCAAGAACGAGACGACGGGCGGACTGACCGAAGCCGACCCGCGCAACCATCAGACGAGCATTCCCGGTCTGTTTGCGGCGGGTGAGTGCGACTATCAGTACCACGGCGCAAACCGCCTCGGGGCGAACTCTCTCCTATCCTGCCTGACCACCGGGCAGGTCCTCGGGCCGGGCGTCGTGAACTACGTCAAGCACCTGCCGAAGAGTGTGGACGATCTGCCCTCGTCGCTGTTTGAGCGGGAGTTAAAGCTCCAGCAGACCAAGTACGAGGCTCTGGCGTCATCCGTGGGGACCGAGAACCCGTACCGCATCCATGAGGAGCTGGGCGATACGATGACGGAGAACGTCACCGTCGTCCGCTACAATGACCGCCTGAAAGCGACCGATGCCAAGATTCAGGAACTGATGGAGCGGACTGAGCGCGTCTCTATTGCTGACAGCTCGAACTGGACCAACCAGCTCATTCCGTTCACGCGGCAGCTTAAAAATATGCTGCACCTGTCCCGCGCCATTGTCAACGGGGCGCTGGCCCGCGACGAGTCACGCGGCGCTCACTACAAGCCGGACTTCCCGGCCCGCAATGACGAAAAGTTCCTCAAGACCACGCTGGCCCAGTGGACCCCAGACGGCCCCGTGCTGTCCTACGAAGACGTGGACACGTCGCTGGTCAAGCCGCGCCTGCGGAACTATGCCGCTGAGAAGAACGATGGCGGCACGGCTACCCCGACCGCCGAAGCCGCCAAAGAGACGCTGATTGTGACCACCAACGGCAAAAATGGCAATGGCACGAACGGAAACGGCTCCAACGGCAACGGCCATCATGCCAATGGAAACGGCACGAACGGCAAAAACGGCGTTCTGGCAATGGGCGCGGGCCTGACCGGGGCCGCCGTGCAGGAGATGCAGACGGCGGCTGGCGCAGGCGTCAACGGCGGCGGCGACCAGTTGTCCACCCGTCCCCCGGAAGCCCGGCGCGACACCGCTTACGGCGGGGCCGAGAAGTCTGAGATGCGCGAGGCCGACGACAACTGGCTCACGGGCCGAAACGATGCCGACGATGCCGACCCGGTGAAGAAGTCCAACCCAGTGTCCGTGGCGGGAGAAGAAAAAGTTGGCGCACAATAAACTGACGGCAATCGGCGCGGCGGGATTTATTTTGGCCGCTATGGCGGTCTTAGCGCAGCAAGCAAAGCCGCCAAGCTTCTCCGCACGGCAGGGTGTGCCCTCACCAGCTACTTATTCTCACCCGCAGAATTTGGGTGTGCCCTTAGTAGATGTGGGGCATCCCACGTCCGATATGGATAGGGTTATATTGGAAAACAGTGGCTCAACCAACACCGAAGGCTACAAGATTGACGTCGTCCGAGAGGCTGACAGATCCGTAAATGCCTCTTATTCTTACAGAGACCGCGTGGGACATGAACACGGCAAAATTCAGGGGTTGGCTGTAAACAAGCCGTTGTCAGCCCGCCTGTACCAAGACATTGAGACCGCTGGGCCGCTGGCGTTACTTCCAGTCAGTCATATGGTGCAGAGCGTGTCATTCGGTACGAGCACATACATTACTTATAAAGGCCAGCGGTCACCTGACCTGTCATATGGGAGCGACTACCGTGTGGTGGCACTTCGTAATGACGTTCAGGCTATCGCCAAACTAGGACATCTTGGCGGTCCGCGCCGCCCTCTTACCCGCTAGACTTAGAAAGACAAGCATCATGTCTGACAAGAAAAACATACTCATCAAGATCAAACGCCAGAAAGATCAGGACTCGGCCCCGTACTGGGAAGAGTTCGAGCTTCCGTGGCGGCCCGCCATGAACGTCATCTCGTGCCTGATGGAGATTCGCAAGAACCCCGTCACCCGCGATGGCAAGCAGACTTCGGCCCCAGTGTGGGAAATGAACTGCCTCGAAAACGTCTGCGGCTCCTGCACCATGCTGATGAACGGCAAGGTCGGCCAGAGCTGTGCGACGCTGGTAGACAACCTGCCGCAGCCTATCACTCTGGAGCCGATGTCCAAGTTCCCGGTGGTCAAAGACCTCGCCGTGGACCGCTCGCGGATGTTTGAGAACCTCAAGAAAATCCGGGGCTGGATCCCGATTGACGGCACCTATGACCTCGGCCCCGGCCCGCGCATCGCCGAGCGCGACCGGCAGGAGGCGTATGAGTTCGCCAAGTGTATGTCCTGCGGCTCGTGCCTCGAAGCCTGCCCGCAGGTCAACACGCATTCCAACTTCATCGGCCCGGCAGCCATCGGGCAGGTACGCCTGTTCAACAGCCACCCCACCGGCAGCATGAACAAAGAAGAGCGCCTCGAAGCCATCGCGGGCGCAGACGGCGTCACAAGCTGCGGCAACGCGCAGAATTGCGTCAAAGCCTGCCCCAAAGAAATCCCACTGACAAAGGCCATCGCCGAGATGAACCGGGACGTGACACTTTACAAGTTCAAGCGGTTTTTCCGGGGCAAGTAAACATCTTTTTTCGGTACGGGGGCGGGGGCAAAATGCCCTCGTCCCTTTTTTGTTTGTGGGAGCCAGGAATGTTACTGATGGCTTTTCTACACGGGCTGGGGCTGGGCGCGAGCCTGATTGTAGCGATTGGCGCACAGAATGCGTTTGTGCTGCGACAGGGCTTAAAGCGGGAAGGGCGGCTGACGGTCGCGGCGGTCTGCGCGGGCTGCGATGCGCTGCTGATTGCCCTCGGCGCGGCGGGGTTCGGCAGTGTCATTGCCCGGCTTCCGTGGCTGACGTCGGGCGCTCTCTGGCTGGGGGCGCTGTTTTTGTTCTGGTACGGCTTCCATGCATTCCGCCGCGCCCTGCGCCCCGAAGCGCTGGCAGAGGCAGCGCCGGTCAGCAGAGGCAGCCTCATATCGGCGGCGCTGGCGCTGAGCCTGCTGAACCCCCATGTCTATCTGGACACGATGGTGCTGATTGGCGGGCTTTCCGCACAGTATGTGCTCCTGCCCCGCGTGTGGTTTGCGCTGGGGGCCACGACCGCCTCAGTGCTGTGGTTTTTTGGGCTGGCTTACGGGGCGGCGCTGCTGGTTCCTCTGTTCCGCCGTCCGGCGACGTGGCGCATTCTGGACACCTTGATTGGGATTACCCTGTGGAGCCTCGCGGTGTCGCTGCTACGGGCGGCGTAAGCAGGGGGGCAGATGGGTACACTGGCCGTGAAGGAGATAAACTTATGGCGCTGCCGATTTCTTACGACTATGGTTATTTAGCCCCCGATGTGGACTTTGACGAGGTTGTCTCGTTCCAGGACAACGTGGACCTCGCGCACAAAAAACTCACGCAGGGGGGCGGCCTGGGGGCGGACTTTCTGGGGTGGGTAGACCCGTCAAAGATAGTCAGTCCCGAAGAGCTGCAAAGCGTCAAGCAACTCGCCGCGCAGATTCAGGACAGCTCCGACGTGCTGGTCTCTATCGGTATTGGCGGCTCCTATCTGGGCGCACGGGCTGTCATCGAGGCGGTGGCAACGCCGGGGCAGGGGCCGGAAGTCGTCTTCGCAGGAAAATCGCTTTCGGTGCATGAGCATTATGGCCTGCTTCAGCGGCTGCACGGCAAGCGGTTCTCGATAGATGCTATCTCCAAATCCGGCACGACGACGGAGCCGGCGATTGCCTTCCGGCTGTTCCGGGATGCCCTGGAACAGTCTGTCGGCAAAGAAGAAGCCAAGACGCGGATTGTGGCGACGACCGATGCCAGCAAAGGCGCTTTGCGGAAGCTGGCGACCGATGAAGGCTACGCGACGCTGCCGATTGCCGACGACGTTGGCGGGCGATGGTCTGTGCTGTCTCCCGTCGGCTTGCTGCCTATCGCGGTCGCGGGAGTAGACATCGACGCTCTGCTGGCCGGGGCACGGGATATTGCGGTGGCCTGCGAGACTTCGGACGTGACCAAAAACCCGGCCTATTTCTATGCTGCCGCCCGCAATTTTTTGTATCTTAAAGGCTACACGATTGGGATGCTCTCCATCTTCGAGCCGCGCCTGCATTACGTCGCCGAATGGTGGAAGCAGCTCTTTGGGGAGAGCGAAGGCAAAAGCCATATCTCGTTCTTTCCCGCGTCCGTCGAGCTGACGACCGATTTGCACTCCATGGGTCAGTGGATTCAGCAGGGGCGGCGCAGCATCATTGAGACATTCCTTATTGTAGACGGTGGGGAGCCGAACCTGCCGATTCCCAAAGCAGACAACAATCTGGACGGTCTGGATTATCTGGTAAATCAGTCCATGGCGGACGTCAACAAGACCGCATTCCGGGCAACGGCTCTCGCGCACCGGGATGGCGGCGTTCCGAACTCCACCGTCCATATGGCGACACGCGACGCCTACACGATGGGGGCGATGCTGTACTTTTTCGAGCGTGCCTGCGGCGTGTCCGGGTACCTGATGGGGATTAATCCCTTTGACCAGCCTGGCGTCGAAGCCTACAAGGTAAATATGTTTGCTCTGCTGGGCAAGCCCGGCTACGAAAAAGAAACCGAAGACGTGAACGCTCGTCTTGCGGCCCTGCCTAAAGACACCACGGTGCAGTTTTAACCCTGTGGGGGCGGGGTTTCCCCGCCCCCATTCAGGCCCCGCCCTCCGTTCTTGCCCTCGGATGCGCCCCGGCGTAGACTTCCTGAAGCCGCTCGGTAGTGACATGCGTATACCGCTGCGTGGTGGCGACGCTGGCATGGCCGAGCAGTTCCTGGATCAAGCGCAAATCCGCGCCGTTAGACAGCAAATGGGTGGCAAACGTGTGGCGCAGAACGTGCGGGGTAATTTTCAGATGCTCCGACGCCGCGCCGCAGTAGCGGTCAAACAACTTGCGGACACCCCGGTCGGAAAGCCGCCCGCCGTAGCGGTTCACAAACAGCGCCCCGTCGTCTTTGTCCGCAAGCGCCACCAAGACAGGGCGCTCTTTGCGGACATAGCGCTGCAAAGCAAACACGGCCTGACGGCCCAGCAGCGTCATCCGCTCTTTGTCCCCTTTGCCGATGACCCGGATGACCCCCTCGTCGTAGTTCACATCTCCCACAGACAGCGTCACCAACTCCCCTGCCCGCATTCCTGACGCATATAGCGTTTCCAGCAGTGCCCGGTCCCGCAGGCCGAGGCGCTTGTCCGGGTCCGGCGCGGCGAGAAGCGCATCGATTTCATCCGTTCGCAGGAACTTGGGCAGCCGGTGTTCCTGCTTGACGGTTCGCAGGCCGATGGCGGGGGAGCGGGGGAGGAGGGAGTGCCGGGCAGACCAGGCAAAGAACGAGCGCAGGCAGGCCGTTTTGCGGGCGCGGGAGGCACGGGCCAGCCCCAACTCCTGCAAATGGGTCAGGAACGCCCGGAGCAGAGGCGGGGTGGCGGCGTGAATGTCAGTGACGCCGCGTGTCTCGGCCCAGTTGATAAACTGGTCCAAATCTTCGGCATAGGCTTTGATAGTATGGGGGGAGGCTCCCTGAATGGTATTCAGGGAGTGCAGAAAAGCATCGCGGGCGGCTTCAAGCATAGCGGCCTCACAGCGTCGGCAATATTGCGTCCAGCGCGGCCAGGCCGCGCTCGGCCAGCAGGGTGTTCTTTTCTTTCTTGTCGCGGATGCGGTCCGGCAGGGGCGGCACGATGCCCCAGTTGGCGTTCATGGGCTGAAAGTCCTTGCCGTCGTAATGGGCCACATACGCCGACAAAGCCCCCAGCATGGTCGTTTCGGGCAGGGTAATCAGCGGCAGTCCCAGCAAATGCCGGGCGGCGTTGCGGCCTGCGAGGATGCCCGAAGCCGCCGACTCGACGTAGCCTTCCACGCCGGTGATCTGGCCCGCAAAGAAGACGTTTGGATAAGAGCGCATTTGAAGCGTGTCGTTCAGAACCTGCGGGGACTGTATATACGTGTTTCGGTGAATGACGCCATAGCGGACGAACTCGGCTTCTTCCAGGCCGGGGATCATGCGGAAAACGCGCTTCTGTTCGCCCCATTTCATGCGGGTTTGAAAGCCCACCATGGAATACAGCGTCGCCGCCCGATTCTCTTGCCGAAGCTGCAAGCAGGCCCAGGGGCGGTGCCCGGTACGCGGGTCGGTCAGACCGACCGGCTTCATCGGGCCGAACGACAGCGTTTTGGGGCCGCGTGCCGCCAGGACTTCAATCGGCAGACAGCCTTCAAAGTAGGGCACTTTGGCCTCATGGTCACCCAGTGGGGCCATCTCAGCAGCCAGCAGGGCGGCGTGAAACGCCTGATACTCGTCTTTGGAAAACGGGCAGTTCAGATATGCCGGGTCGCCTTTGTCGTAGCGCGAGGCTTTGAAGGCGATGTTCAGATTGATCGTGGAAGCGTCAATCGTCGGCGCGACGGCATCATAGAAAAAGAGCTGCGACTGTCCGGTGAGCCGCCCGACATCGGCTGCCAGCGCGTCAGACGTTAATGGCCCGGTGGCGATAATATGCACCCGGCTTTCGTCGATGTGCTCAATCTCGCCGCGCTCAATGGTGACATTGGGGTGCGACTCGAGCTTGTGGGTGATGGCGGCAGCGAACAAATCCCGGTCCACGGCCAGGGCCTCCCCGGCAGGGACGCAGGCGGCGTCCCCAGCGGCGACAATCAGCGAGTCGAGCCGCCGCATTTCTTCTTTGAGCAGCCCCGCCCCGTTGGTCAGCAAATTGGACTTGAGCGAATTAGAGCAGACCAGCTCGGCCAGCTTATCCCCGACATGGACCGGCGTGGGCTTGACCCCGCGCATCTCCCACAGGCGCACTTTCGCGCCTGCGTTGGCGGCCTGCCAGGCGGCTTCACTGCCCGCCAGCCCGCCGCCGATAATGGTAATTTCTTCTGTCATAAGTTATAAATCGTATTCGTCAACGGGCGAGAAATAAACCACGGTGCAGATGTCTTCGGCGGTGACTTCGCGGCCATAGATGCGCCCCAGTAGGGTGATAACTTCCTCTTTGGTGCGAAGCTCCGGGTTTTCTCGCTGCACGTCGCGGGGGGACAGCTCGCCGCAGGGCTTAACTTCGACAGCGTCCAGAATGGCGCAGAACATCTTTTTGCGCCGGGCGAACCGCTGTCCGACTGTCACCCAGACAATTTGCCCGTTCTGGTACTTGTCGCTTTTGTCACCGAGGCGAATGGTGGCCGACTTACGGCCTTTTTTCAGGGCGTCGCCGTAGAGTTCCGAATAAAAGTTCAGCGCTAACATAACCGTGTTGTTGTTCTTTCTCTGCCCAATCTAATCTGTTTAATTTAAACTGCTGCCAGCTCCCGCTCGGCGGGCGGAGCGTCGGCATCGGTGCGCTCGCCGAGGTCATCGCCGTCGGCTTCCTGCTTCTTCGGCGGCGCGGCTTCTTTGTAGTCGCACTCGCTGTTGTGGCACTTGATGCCGGAGACGCGCCCGCCCCGGAAGGTGTTTTCGACCAGGACGGATTCACACTTGGGGCAGTTACGGCCTACGGGCTTGCCCCAGGCGACGAAGTCACACTTGGGATAGTTGTTGCAGCCGAAGAAGACCGCGCCTTTTTTGCTGCGCTTCTGCACGATCTCGCCGCCGCACTTGGGGCAGGGGACATCGACGCGCTGCGCGGCGGGCTGCTTGGTGGTCTTGCATTCCGGGTAGTCCGTGCAGGCAATAAACTTGCCGAAGCGGCCCGCCCGTTCCAGCATCGGCTTGCCGCATTTAGGGCAGTCGCCCTGAGACTCGGTTGGCTCCGGGCGCACGATGGTCTTGCACTTGGGGTAGTCCGAACAGGACACAAACTCGCCGTAGCGGCTTTCACGAACAACCATCGGCTTGCCGCAGGTGGGGCATTCCACTCCGGCATCACGGGGCGGCTTTTTAACGCTTTCCATGTCCGTGCCCGCTTTTTTAACATCTAGGGCAAACGGGTCGTACCAGCGGCGCATCATCTGCACCCAGTCTTCCTTCCCTTCGGCCACGGCGTCTAATTGGGCTTCCATGCCAGCGGTGAATGTCACGTCCAAAACGCCGGGGAAGTGCTTCACCAGCAGGTCGTTGACCGTGAGGCCAAGCTCGGTGGGCTTGAACTTCTTTTCAGCCAGCTCCACATACTGCCGGTCCTGAATGGTGGCAATGATCGATGCATAGGTGCTGGGCCGCCCGATGCCTTTTTCTTCCAGAGCTTTGACCAGCGTGGCCTCGGTGAAGCGCGGCGGCGGTTCGGTGAAGTGCTGCTTCGGGGTGAGCGCCAGCAGCTTTAAGATTTGCGCGTCAGTCAAGGGTGGCAGGGGCTGCTTTTCCTCGTCTTCCACTTTGGCATCGTCTTTGCCCTCGGAGTAGACGCGCAGGAAGCCGTCGAACTTGACGGTGGACCCGGTGGCACGGAACGTATAGCCTGCTGCGCCGATGTCCACGGTGACCACGTCAAAGACCGCCGGGGACATCTGCGAGGCGACAAACCGCTGCCAGATGAGCTTGTACAGCCGCGCCTGCTCGCTGCTGAGAAGCTGCAAAACGCGCTCGGGCAGGCGGCGGACATCGGTGGGCCGGATGGCTTCATGCGCGTCCTGCGCCGCACCGGCCTTTTTGAACTGCTTGGCCGTGCCGGGCGCGTATTTAGGGCCGTAGGTCTCCACGATGAGCTGCCGGGCGGCGGCCTGTGCCTCGTCGGCAATGCGCGTCGAGTCGGTACGCATATAGGTAATCAAACCCACATGGCCTTCGCCGGGCACGTCCACGCCTTCATAGAGCTTCTGGGCCACCTGCATGGTGCGCTTGGCATTGAAACCGAGCTTGCGGGACGCTTCCTGCTGCAGGGTGCTGGTGATAAAGGGCGGGGCGGCGTTGCGGCGCTTCTCGCTGCGCTTGACGGTCCGCACCTTGTATTCCGCGCCGTCCAAATCTTTCAGAATGCCGTCGGCGATGTCCTGATTGGGAATGGTCAGCTTTTTGCCATCTAGGCCCAGTATCAGGGCGGCGTCAAATTTGTGTTTGGCGGTGTCCGGCGTGAGGCTGGCCGTGATGGACCAATACTCCACCGGTTTGAAGGCCAATATCTCGCGCTCGCGGTCGGCAATCAGCCGGACGGCCACGGACTGCACGCGGCCTGCGGACAGGCGGGGCCGGACTTTCTTGGCAAGTATGGGGCTGATCTTATAGCCGACAATCCGGTCCAACTCGCGCCGCGCCTGCTGGGCGTTGACGCGGTCCATGTCAATCTCGCGTGAGTTCAGAAGCGCGGCCTGCACGGCGGGCTTGGTGATTTCATTGAACTGAATGCGCCGGGCGTTTTTGAGGCCCAGTGCCTCCTGCAAGTGCCACGAGATCGCTTCGCCCTCACGGTCCGGGTCGGAGGCGAGGAACACTTCGCTGGCATTTTTGGCCGCTGCTATCAGCTTTGCCACGACATCCTTGCGTTCCGGGATGATGACGTAGGTGGGCGCAAAGTCATTTTCAATGTCAATGGACAATTTCTTTTCGGGCAGGTCCCGGACATGGCCCATGCTTGCTTCCACTTGGTAGTCGCTGCCCAGAAACCCTTTCAAGGTTTTTGTTTTGGCGGGCGACTCAACGATAATCAGCTTTTTTGACATAAATTATTACTTCCCGCCGTTTCCCGGCGTGTATTTGCCGGTGCTCACCTTTATTATAACACTCAATAAGAGGTTTTTGTTACCGGTGGCGTATTTGTGTCAGTGTCTGAACTTTGGCATAGAATTTGCAGGGATATTTATCAGACATAAAAATTACCGGGAACATTTTAATTTTCACAAAGTCTGAGTGCTAAGCCACATTTAAATTCCACCGGTTGTGGTATCATTGTGTCAGCCTTAGATTTTGACTGCCAACACGGGATGTGAGATACATTATGCCACGAATCTTCGCTGCGTTTTTTTTGTTTGGTCTGGCCGCCGCTCCATATCTGGTGGCTCCGGCTGCGGCAGCTCCCCATGCGGCTGTGCCACCGGACTCGTTTATCAATTATCATGCAGCTACGGTGCGTGAGCTTTCCCAGGAAGTCACCCTGGACCCTGCCGTGCGGGCGCGTCTGGCACGTCACTTTCATGTCACGCCCGAGCAGATGAAAACGTATGTCGACCAAAACCTGGTTTTGACCCGGCTGAAGACTGCTGGAACGTATCGGGTGGCCTGCGTCCGCGCTGATGGCTCCGAATACTGGATGCAGGAGCGTTTGCCGGCTGGAACCCCGATCTTCGCGTCCCGCGCCACCGGGCAGCCTATTCTGAAGCTGGCCTGCGGCAATCCGATGGTCAGTGCCCTGCCCCCGCCAACTAAAGTCAGCGACACCAAAACGCTGTATACCAATCCCAAGCTTGCCGCTGTGCCTTCGACATTAGCATCCCCGGCGCCCACTGCCCCATTGCTGGCCGGTGCAATTACCCCGCAGTTTGCATTTACCACGGATGCCTTGACTGTGCCGCCGGTTGTTCAGGTCGCGGACATTTTTCAGACCTTGCCGACTCGCGGCGGCGGTTTTCCACTGGGCTATCTTGCTGGCATCCCCGTTCTTGCGAGCGTTCTAGGCAGCCGAGGCGGTGGCGGAACCAATGACGGGCCGATTATTCCTGTTATCCCCGTGATTCCCGCAGTCCCGGAGACGTCCACTGTGGTTTCTCTGGGCGCGTTGCTGACAGGACTGGGCGTGCTGGCCCTGCGCCGCAGACGGATGGCGCAAAAGTAAGATTGCTCCAAAAGCCCCCGCCGACTGGCGGGGGCTTTTTGTGTCACAGCACGCGCACGAACGTGTTGCCGGGGAGCCGCTTGGCGAGGCCGCGCATTTCCAGCAAAGTGAGGATCCCCATGACCTGCGGGGCAGCCAGGCCGCTTTCGCCAATCATGCCTTCGAGCTGCCGAGGCTGGAGCGTGAGCAAGTCCAGCACGCGCCGCTGTTCCGGGGGCAAAGGCGGGGTGGGGGCAGACACGCGGGGCCGCTCTTCGGGCGCATCCAGAGTCAGTATTCCCAGCTCGCACAGGATGTCGTCGACGGTCTCCACCAGCTTCGCGCCTTCCTGAATGAGCTTGTGGCAGCCGGAATTGTGTCCCATTCCAACCGGGCCAGGGATGGCAAAGACTTCCCGGTTTTGCTCTCCCGCCATGCGGGCTGTAATCATGGAGCCGCTATCGGCGGGGCTTTCAATCACAAGCGTTCCCAGTGTTGCCCCTGAGATCAGCCGGTTGCGGGCGGGAAAGCGCCAGGGTTCCGGCTTAGTCCCCATCGGGAACTCGGAGACGACCGCCCCGCGCCCGGCAGCAATCTCGCGGAACAGGTCCCGGTTGGCAGGCGGGTAGCAAATATCCACCCCGCAGCCCAGGTAGGCCACTGTGCGCCCCCGGCCTTCCAGCGCCCCATGATGCGCCGCTGTATCCACCCCCAGTGCCCCGCCGGACACGACGCTGAACCCCCGCGCCGTCAGCTCGCGCCCAAATTGCCGGGCCAGGGTCAGGCCGTAGTTGGTTGCTCGGCGGGAGCCGACGATTGCCACGCTGAATTTGTCTTCGGGGACAAGCGTGCCGCGCACCAAAAGGACGGGCGGGGCATCGGGCAGGGAGCGCAAATTGGCGGGGTAATGGGCATCGGCGACGGTGACAAGCGCCGCGCCGCTTTTGTCCAGAGCCATTAAATCTTTTCGCAAGTCAAGCGTTCGGGCCGCTTCCATCTTCCCCCGGCGCTTGTCGTTGAGCAGCGGCAGGCGCTCACGCCAGCCAGTGAGCGTGTCGGCAAAGAGCGCCACCAGATCGCCATTGTAGGCTTCCAGCATGGTATGGAGCCGGTGCGGGGCGAGTTCCAGCGAGTTCAGGCGCAGCCAGAGTTCGGTGTGGTCTGTGGGGGTGTAAACGAGCGTATCAGGGGGGCAGGGGCCTTCCATAGCCATTGGCATTTCTTTCCGTGGGTCAAACTGTCTGCGTTAGAACGGCGTAATCGGGGGCGGGGGCGGCGGGGCGCTGGGGTCCTGTCCGCCGCGTCCGGGATAATCGGGGCTGAAGGGATTTAAGCCCCCGCCGCCTCGACCACCGCGTCCACCACGCCCAAAGCCTCCGTTGTCCTGCACGCGGAAGCTCCACGCCTGCGTGGTTTTGTTGCCACGCCAGTCTGTGGCGGTGATGGAAATTTTGTGGTCTCCTTCTTTCAGAGCCATCGTGGGGGTGTTGGAAAGGGAGCCGGGACCGACCTGATACTGAGCCTTTGTGTCTGTCTGGCCGTCCAGACTCATACTCAAAGTGGTCGGATTGATGCCGGAGCCTTCGTCCACAAGAAGCGCTCCGTAAGTCAGACCCGTACTGGGAACCGTCTGCCCTTCCGCCGGGACAAGCTGCGGGAGCTGCGGCCCGATATTGTCCGGGGCATTGGTGCGGAAGGCGCTCAGCGTGCCGTCATCACTAACCACATACAGCGTGCCATCGGCCAGCACCGGCGCAGCACTGACCTGAGCCGTCTGGGCTTTGGGCTGGCTGTCGGTGGCGCTTGCCTGCACCGCATACTGCCAGGCCAGCTTGCCGGAGCTGGCGTCGTACCCTGAAACCACGCCGCCCTGCGTGGGAATAAGAAGCACGCCGCCTGCCAGCAGAGGCGGTGCAGAGCAGGCCGAATCCAGAGTTACCTTCCAGCGCACACTCCCTGTCGGCCCGAGCGCGTACAGCACGTTGGACTGCGTGATCGCATACAGCCCGGCGGCACTGACCGTCGGCGGCGCGGCCAGCAAAGTCGGCAGGGTCACTGTCGGTCGCCGATTGCCATTGCTGGGGTCCAGCCGGGCCAGCACCGGCCCGGACGTCACGTACAGATACTGGCCGTCATAGGCCATCGCCTGCGTACTGGGGTCCGGGTCAAACGACTGCGCCCAGACTTTGCGCCCGTCGCGGGTTCCGAGGCCGTACACATTTCCATCGGCGGCGGCAAAGACCACAATGCCGCCAATCACAATCGGGGCGGTGGTGACAGCGCCTGCGGTCTGCTGATCCCAGAGCGTTTTGCCGGTGTCGGCACTCAGCGCATAGCAATGGTTCGCGCCGCTGCCCAGATATACAACGCCGCCGCTGACCGCCGGGGAAGACCGAATGGCCCCTTCCAGCTTGGCGACCCAGACGGCTTTCCCAGTCGCCGCGTCCAGCCGGGTCACCTGCCCGGTGTCGTCGGCCAGATACAGCGCCGCGCCATCGAGGGCAGGGGTCGCGCCAAAGTTTGCCTGCGGCTTGCCAGCAGCAGGATACTGCCAGCGAGTCGTGCCGTCCACTGTGTCTAGGGCATAGGCGACGCCGCCGGAGACAAAGTACACCAGCCCTTTGCCATAGACCGCCGAGGCCGGGTTGTTCTTGGCGGCGGCGGCCGTATGCCGCCAAAGCAGCGTCAGCGGGGCGGTCAGCGGTTCTTTGGAAACGCCTGTGTGTCCGGGGTTGGCCCGGTACTCGCCGACAGGGGCCGGGGCGGTGGGGGCTGCCGGGGGCGTCTGTGCCTGAGCCGCGCCTGTCGTCAGCATCAGCAGGGCTACTGCCGTATAACTCTTCAAAACACTCATCCTCGCTCCGTTCCTCCGCGAACAGATTTTGTCGCTCTTACACTTATCGACGGCGTTTTTCGTCATCGCGCCATTCCGGCTCAGAGCCAGACAGCCCCGAGTTTTTCCACAGCTTTTCCAGCCGTCGCCGATCCTGCCAGTCCCGCAGCCGTCCCCGCAGATCAAACGTTTTGCGCTTTTGCGGGGAGCCATCCAGTGTCGTGCGGAACGTAGGCCGTGGGCCGCTCCGGCTGCCCGAGCGCGGCTCGCCTAAATCGGGGCCACGGAACGCCTGCCGGGGGGCGCTGTAATAGCCGATGGTGTCCCAGGGCCGCGCAAAGCGCACATACAGGTACGCCGCCAGGATGCCGCCGAGTGCAAACAGGCCAAGCTTCGGCCCAAGAAGGCTGCCGTAATTCAAATAGGTCCAAATTGTCACGCCAATCGCCAGATATTTGGCCTTGACCGGGAAAAAGTAGACTGTCACCAACTGTTCCGGGTTCAGCATACAAAATGCCACAATCAGGCCGGTCAGCGGCAGAAACACATCGGACAAGGGCGGTGTGCCGAGGTGCAGGAGAAGGCCGCCGAGCAGCAGTGACAGGGCCGAGAAGGCTGTCACACCCAGAAAAAAGATTCCGTATCGCTGACTGCCCCAGCTCCGCTCCAGGCTGCTGCCCGTGAGCCACAGAAACAGCCAGTTCAGGATCATCCAAAAAGAGAACGGCGGGATGGATACCAGCGGGTACGTTGCCAGCGTCCAGGGCGCATGAAAAACGTTAGCAACGCTGAACGCCACTTCGTTGACCAGAAACGGGACCATCAGCGACGGCGAAAAGAACGCCGCCAGAAAGGTCACAATGTTGACGGCCAGAATCGTCATCGTGACAGGAGCGCCGCCGCGCCGGACAAAGTCCCGCAGTTGATCCATCGGCGTATTCGGGGTGTTATAGCGCATCACAGTTTGCTTTCCAGAAAAAACCGCGCCGCTGCTCAAAAGCTCTACAAAACTTTGCGCGGCACACTTCTATTGTACCCCCACCATGCTTCCTTTGTTCCCTTGTCGGCATCTCTTATCCCCACAGCTTGCGGTCTAACGCCCGGTACTGGATGGCCTCGGCGACATGGGCAAGCTGAATATCCGGGGCAGCATCTAAATCGGCAATGGTGCGGGCCAGTTTCAGGATGCGGTCGTAGGCGCGGGCGGACAGGCCAAGCTGCGTGATGGCGGCGCGGAGCAGGTCTTTGACGTCGTGGCCGACCCGGCAGTGTTCTTTGATCTGCCGCGCTCCCATGTGCGAATTGGAATGCAGGGCCGTTCCCGTGAACCGCTCGGCCTGCCGCTCCCGTGCGGCCATGACGCGGCGGCGGATGCTGGACGACGGCTCGCCGGGCTGGCCGCCGTGGATCATCTCGTCCTGACGCAGACGGGGCACTTCGATATGAATATCAATCCGGTCCAGCAGCGGCCCGCTGATGCGCTGCAAGTATTTGGCAATGGTCGAAGCCGAGCAGGCGCAGGTCTTGACCGTGTCGCCGAAGTAGCCGCAGGGGCAGGGGTTCATGGCAGCGACCAGCATAAGCTGTGCCGGGTAGGTCATCGTCCCGGCCACCCGCGCAATCGTCACATGGCCGTCTTCGAGAGGCTGGCGCAAGACTTCCAGCACATCACGCTTGAACTCAGGCAGCTCATCTAAAAAGAGTATGCCATGATGGGACAGCGAGACTTCGCCGGGGCGCGGGACGCTGCCGCCGCCTGCCAGCGCGGCATTGGAAATGGAATGGTGCGGCGACCGAAAGGGCCGCTGCGACACAAGAGAAGTCTGCGTGCCGAGCAGGCCGCCCACGGAGTAAATTTTTGTGACATCCAGCGATTCATCGAGCGACAGCGGCGGCAGGATGGACGGAATGCGCCGGGCCAGCATGGTCTTTCCCGAGCCGGGCGGGCCAACCAGCAGAATATTGTGGCCGCCAGCGGCGGCAACTTCCAGCGCCCGCTTGACGTGTTCCTGCCCTTTGACTTCGCAGAAGTCGACGTCGCTGCTGCTGCTTCCGGCCAGCAGTGCCAGCGGGTCAGCAGTCAGCGGCGTCAGCGACTCGGAGTCATTGAGGAGCATGACCGCTTCGGCCAGCGATTTGACGCCGTACACCTGCACCTCGCCGACAATTGCGGCCTCGCGGGCATTGGCGGCAGGAACCACCAAAAAGGGCCGCTGGTCCGCCCGCGCCTTAATCGCCATTGGCAGGACGCCGGACACGGAACTGACACTGCCGTCGAGGGCCAGCTCGCCGACAAACATCCCCTCGCTGATTTTCTCCGTGCGGACCTGCCCCGTGGCGGCCAGAATACCGATAGCGATAGGCAGATCAAACGCCGGGCCTTGTTTTTTAATGTCGGCGGGAGCCAGATTAATCGTAATCCGGCGCAGGGGAAATTCCAGCCCTGTGTTTTTGATCGCGCTTCGCACCCGCTCCCGCGACTCCTGCACGGCGGCGTCGGGCAGGCCGACAATGGTGAACATGGGCAGGGCCGATGAAATATCGACTTCCACGCGCACGACATATGCATCAATGCCGAGAATGGCACTTGAATCAACCTGAGCAAGCATTTATGTTCCTCCTGAACGACGGGCAACATCCTGTCGTGCTTCTTATTCTGGCCTGCTATTCTCTAAGCGGCCCTTTAATTCCTTCTTGCCGAGTTTAAATTTTGCAAAAACCGGTAATTATGGACTAACGAAGTTTCTAGCAAGCGGCATAATTACCAGTAGACGGCCATCAGGCCGTTATCCTTCGCAAGCGAACAGGGCAAACCGTCCGAAAGGGCGGGACGCAAAGCCACGGGCCTGTCTCCCACTTCTTCCCTGTGAGAAGCGGGGCAAGGCCGCCGGGCTACCGAACTGCGAGAACTACGAAGGAACACCCCATGCAGCTAAAGCCTCTCGGATACCTGATGACTGCCCTGACACTCTTTACGCTCGGAGCCACGGCACAAGCCGCGCCAAAAGCTTCACCCAAAGCCGCCATTGTTAAGATGGCATCCCCAGAAGCTGTGGTCATTGTCAAACTCGGCTCGGCGATGCAGGAAGAATACACCGGCGGAGACCCTTCCGAGCGGTCTACCACCTACCTGAGCGGCGAGACGGCCCAGAAGCCAGCGACCAGCAAAACCGCGACAAAGCCTGAGGGCTAACCGGACAGTCAGTTAAGATTGGGGAGGCCACGTGGCCTCCCTTTTTTTGCGTCACCCGTTCAGCGGCAGCACTAGAGATGGGGTGGGGATCGTGTGGTCAGGCCGGGTGGCGATGATGCTTGTGCCAACGGCGAAGTATTCAATCACATGGCTGCCCCAGCCGTGGGAGCTTTCTTTCAGAGTCGCGCCCACAATGCCGTCGGCGCCGATCTGCTCGGCTTCGGCCTGCATCCGGGCCAGGGACAGCTCGCGGGCATCGTAGATGGCCTGCGTGTAGGTCGGCATTTCGACGTTCTGCCCGATCTGCGAAAACCACGCTTTGATGCCCTGGTAGCCAACGTGGTAGACACAGTTGCCCATCACAAACGACACGGGGCGGTAGCCCGCTTTGGTGAGCGTCCAGAAGTCCTGCCCGCTCAGGTCGCTCGTGAAGGGCCGCCCGTTCGGGGCGCGGTGGCTTTCGCCGCTGCGTGCTCTAATAGCCGTCCCGATAGCGATAAACTCCGCCAGATGCTCGCCCCATTCCTGCCGCCCGACTTCCAGGCGGACGCCGACAATGCCGTCTGCGCCGATGCTGTCCGCTTCCTCTTCCATGCGGGTCATTGCCAGCTCGCGGGCATGGTACATGGCCTGTGTCAGCGTTTCCAGCTCCATGCTCTGGTTCATGGCAGGCTTCTGCCAGCCGATATGGTAGATCGATGAGCCGACAACTAACCCCAGCGGGTCAAACCCCGCTTCTTTGACTAACAAAAACTCGTTGACCGACAGGTCACTGGTGAACAGGCCTTTCTGGTTCGCGCCGGGCTTCATCGCGGCGAGGCGGCCACGGGCATGGGCCGGCAGGCCCTCCTGGGAGCCGGGGGTGTACGGGGCGGGCATAGGCGATTTCTCCTTTACAGGGGCAGTGAGTGGGTGACGGAGAACCAGGCGGATGATGAACACAGGGCCTGTCTTTCTGTCAGACTAAAAGCAGGGCATACTCTATCGCAGGAACATCGCTGCCGGTGGACACGATGGCGGTTCCATAGGCCGCAAACTCGACAATCAAATCGCGGCGCTGCTGCTTGTTGATCTCCACTTCGTAAATCCGAATGTTGTCCTCAATGGTCATGCCGACAACGCCTTCCGCCCGTACCTGCCGGGCTTCGTCGGCAAGGCGGCTGGTGGCGGCGTGGCGAGCGATATAGGCCGCCTGCGTGTAGTCGGTCAGCTCCATGTTCTGCATTGCGCCGCCGCCGAAAAAGCCGCCCTGCCCGGCCCACTGGGTTAGATACGACGCGACATGGTAGTACGTGCAGGTTCCAAACGCAAAGCCAACCGGGAAAAAGCCGCCGCGCCGAAGGGCGTAGAAATCCTGCCCGGACAGGGCGCAGACAAAAGGGTGTTCGGGAACGGGGCTGTCCGCGAGAGCGACGGCGGTTCCCTGCGCGGTGAACTCCAGAAGGTTTTCGCCCCATTCGTGGGACTTGCGGATGAGTCGGACGCCGATGACGCCGTGAGCGCCGAGCAGCCGCGCTTCCTGCTGCAGGCGAGACAGAGCTAAAAGCCGGGAGTGGTATTGGGCATGACTGAGCGTGACCATCTCGGTGCTCTGGTAGATGGGCGTATACTGCCAGCCGACATGATAAATCGTGCTGCCCATGACCTGCCCCAGTGGGCGGACACCTTCGGCGGCGGCCAGCGCAAATTCATTGACACTGAGGCTGCTGGTAAAAAACGGCTTGCCGCGCAGCTCCCGCAGGCGGGTTTCCGCGCCGAGCGGCAGACCGCCCTGCGCGAGCCGCTGCTGATCTTCCCGGTCCATACGGGCGGCCTCTGCCTGGGCAGGGTCTTGCTTGCCAAACAAAGACATTGTGGTTGCCTTCCTATCGCCCTATCAAGTTCGAGGGGGTTTTAACCCTTCGGCTCATAACCCCTCGGCTCATTCCAGCACATTCTTGAGTGCAAAAAAAGCCCGCTCGTTTTGACCGGCGCGGGCGGCGACATGGGCGCTGAGTTCTGTCAGCCACTCATCGACAGGGACGGTTTCGGTCTTCAGGGTGATGCCGCGCACGACTTTGACGCGCTGGGCGGACAGCGGGCCGCGCCCGGTGTCTTCCATCGTGTAGATGGTGTCACCGAGGGTGACGGCGACTTTTTGGATCGGCTTCTGCCGGGCGAACAGGCCGCCTTTACGAATGATTTCGGTCTCTTCCGGCAGTGCCCCTTCCAGCACCACGGCCAGCAGGGGCAGAAAGCCGCGCGTGTCGCGGGCATAGGCCGAGGCTAAAGCCCCGGCCACGCCTAACGGGGAGAACTCTTCGCCATCACTTGCCAAATGCTTGCTCCCAGCGTATCCAGAAGTCCGGGAACGTCTTGGCGACGCAGCCAGGATTGTTGATAATGACACCCGGCACGCGCAGACCCGCCACAGCAAAAGCCATCGCCATCCGGTGATCGTCGTAGGTGTCTATCGCCGCGCCCACAAAGCCTGCAGGCGGGTAAATGGTCCAATCGTCGCGGCCTTCCTCGACACGGACGCCGAGCTTGGGCAATTCTTTGGCAATCGCCGCCACGCGGTCGGTTTCTTTGACCCGCAGGCTGGCAAGGTTTGTGAGATGCGAAGGGCCGTTGGCGAAGGCACAAACGACGGCGAGTGTCTGTGCCGTGTCAGGGATGGCCTCCATGTCTGCTTCAATGGCTTTCAGACTGGCCGGGCCGGTCAGCGTAATCTGCGGCCCGCGTGTGACGGTGCAGCCCATTCGTTCCAGCACATCCAGAAATTTAACATCGCCCTGGATCGAGTCCGTGCCCAGATTGTCCAGTGTCACCGTGCCACCTGTCACAGCGGCGGCAGCGAGGAAGTAGGACGCATTGGAGGCATCGGCCTCGACGGCAAACTCACGCGACGCGTACCGCTGCCCCGCAGGCACAGAGAGGCGCTTGTAGTCCTCGTTCACCATCTCCACGCCGAACGACCCCATGACCGACTGCGTAATGTCGATATAGGGCTTAGAAATCAGCTCGCCGACAATCTCAATCTCCACAGTTTTACGGGCATACGGAGCCACCTGCAGCAGGGCCGTCAAAAACTGCGAGCTGACATCTCCGCGCAGGCGGCACTTGCCCCCCGGAAGCCCGCCGCCGCGCACCCGCACCGGCGGGCAGCCGCCCCCGTTCAGGCATTCAGCCTCCACGCCCAGCGTCAAGAGCGCCCCGACCAAATCCCGAATAGGTCGCTGCCGCATCCGCGCCACGCCGTCCAGCACCACGTCCGCCCCGGCGGGGGCCAGGCAGGCGGCGGCGGTCAGAAAGCGCACGGTGGTTCCCGAGTTGCCGATAAAGAGCGTTTCATCGGGGGCAGAAAGTTCCCCGCCCGTGCCGGTGACCAGAAAGTCACCGTTTGTCTCTTCGCTTACTGAAACGCCGAGCCTCTGCAAAGCCTGCGCCATGTAAAACGTATCTTCGGAATGGAGGGGGGCGAATAGGCGGCTCTCGCTGTCCGCGAGCGCCGCTAATACGAAAGCACGGTTGGTGATACTCTTGGAGCCGGGAAGCCGCACAGCAGCAGAAACAGGGCTGGAAACAGGCGCGAGGGGGAGTTGGTCAGTATAAGTGATAGTAGCCGTGAGCGGGTGCGCCATGCCGCCATTTTATCATATAACGCTGTATGGCGTCAATGAAAACTTAGTCGGAGATTTCCGTGGCCGCGAATGCATCGCGCAGCAGCCGAAAGCGGGGCGGACGGGGCGGGGCGTGAACAACTTCCACCACATCAAAGCGGCAGTCGACGTCGTCTAAGTTGTGTTTGGCGAGATAGGCAAAAGCCAGCCGCGTGAGCTGTTCCTGCTTGCGGGCGTCAATCGCTTCGGCAGGCGTTCCCTGCGCTCCGTGGGCCGTGCGGCGGGTCTTGACCTCGCAGAACACCAGAAACGAGCCATCCCAGGCAATGACGTCAATCTCGCCCCGCGCCCGCCCGCCTTCAGGCCGGACATTGACATCCACGACCCGGTAGCCCTGCGCTTCCAAATAGGCAACCGTTTCCGCTTCGCCGACCGCACCCGCTTCTTTGTTGTTCATCGGGTCTTATCCCCGCACTGAGGCTGCCACCGGTGCGAAGGAGCGGCGGTGAATGGGGCAGGGGCCATGCTCGCGCAGCGCGGCGAGGTGCTTGGCCGCGCCGTAGCCTTTGTGGCCGGCAAAGCCGTATTCGGGATAGAGTTCGTGGTAGGCGACCATCAAACGGTCGCGGGCGACTTTGGCGACAATGGAGGCGGCGGCGATAGACACCGAATGCGAGTCGCCCTGCACGATGGCTTTTTGGGCCGGGCCGGGGAAATCGCGGACGGGCAGGCCGTCAATCAGCACGCAGTCCGGGGCCGCCAATCCATGAAGGGCAATCTGGGCGTATGCCTGACGCATGGCGGCATGAGTGGCCCGCAGGATGTTGATGCGGTCGATTTCGTCGGCTTCGATGAGGCCGAGGCCCACGGAAACCGCTTCGGCGCGGATGCGGACTTCGGCCCGCTCCCGCTGCCGCTCGGTCATTTTTTTGGAGTTCCGAATGCCGTCTAAATCAAAATCCGGGGGCAGGACCACGCAGGCGGCCATCACGGGACCAGCCAGCGGGCCGCGACCAACTTCATCGATGCCTGCAACGGTGGTGTAACCTGCCGCCCAGGCTTCGCGCTCATAGGTCCACAGAGGCATTCAGCGGATGGCTCCGAGGCGGGGCAGAGGCCAGAAAATGAACTGGGCGCGGCCCACCACGCGGTCGGCTTCCAGCGGCCCCCAGACGGTGCTGTCCTTGCTGTCGTTGCGGTTGTCCCCCATCATCATGTACCGGGCGGCGGGCAGCGGCTGGGTGGCACCTGCCCAAAGCGCATTGAAACGCCCCTGCGGGATACCCTGACCATCCAGGCTCCAGCCTTCCATATCGCCGTAATCGTGCTTCAGAGACTCGCCGTTGTAGATTTTCAGATCGTAGTCGGGGTCTTCGGCAATAAACGGCTCCTTCAGGGGAGTGCCGTTCAAAATCACAATGCCGGGATGCACGGAAACAGAAGAGGAGTCCATGCCGGTAAAGATTTTGGCAAGCTCCGTTGTGGTGACCAGTCGCGTATCGGCCATGACGCCCTCGGGAACGTATTTGGCGTGATGGTCGGCCTGATCGACATCGCCGAAGGACTGCGCTTCCGGGCCGAACACGCCCGCTTTTGCCAGCTCTCGGCGAAGCTCCGGGTGATTGATCCGCTTGCCGCCGACCATCATATAGCCGCTGTGGATTTCCAGCCGGTCGCCGGGCATGGCGATCAGCCGTTTGATAAACTCGGAATCATCGGGCAGGTCTGGCTGCGTGGCGGCAGGCGGGGCGCGAAAAACAACAACGTCATCCCGATGCGGCGTGCCCGTCCGATACTCAAATTTGTTGACTAAAATCCGGTCTCCGGAGTTGTTTTTGCCCAGCAGCGTCGGCTCCATAGAGGGGGAGGGGATATAGAACGCCTGCAAGATAAAGGGCCGGATAATCAGAAATACCAGTGCGACGGCGATCATGCCCGACTCAAAAATCTCGGCGACGGAACGGGCCGTCGGGTTCTTGACCCCCACCAGCGCCAGACGCAGCACGGTCAGAACCGTGACAATCGCCAGAATGTAGAAGATGTTAAGGTTGGCAAGCGTTTCCGTCAGACCGGGCGACGCGGAGGCTTCAGGGGGCATAGAGTTACCTGGAAAAGAAATGGCAGTCAAAAAAGAAAGCCGCCGGGGATGGCCCGGCGACTTGTTTACGCGGAGTCTACGAAGAGAAGTTCCGCTTTTCCTTGATACGAGCGGCCTTGCCCACCTTCTTGCGGAGGTAGAACAGCTTGGCGCGGCGCACCAGGCCACGACGGGTCACTTCAATCTTGTCAATACGGGGGGAATGAATCAGGAAGGTTCGCTCCACGCCGTAGCCGTTGCTGATCTTGCGAACCAGGAACGCCGAGCGGGACAGGCCCTCTTTGCGGAAAATGACGGTTCCCTCAAAAATCTGGATGCGCTCTTTGCCGCCTTCCACAACTTTGACATGAACGCGCACGGTGTCGCCCGGTCCGAAGTCCGGCACGGACTCCTTACGCTGGGCTTTCTCAATCTCCTGAATTAACGGATGCATCGGGCAGGGTCTCCTGAGCGCCGTCCCCCTCGGGGAGCGGCGGGTGTTCGTCTCGAAGCTGCGTCAGCAGCTTGAGGTCGGACTTGGACGGGACAAATTCCGCCCAGAGGTCGGGCCGACGCGACTGCGTGCGGCGGAACTGCTCCTTGCGTCGCCACTTGGCGATCTCGGCATGGTGGCCGGAGAGCAGAACATCGGGCACGGCCCAGCCGCGAAAGTCGGCAGGGCGCGTGTAGTGCGGGTATTCCAAGAGGCCCTCGGAAAACGTGTCATCTTCCGCGCTTTCGCTGTTGCCGAGCGTCCCCGGCTGAAGACGGGCCACAGCGTCAATCACAATCAGGGCAGGCAGCTCACCGCCGGTCAGCACATAATCGCCGACTGAGATTTCCTCGGTGGCGAGATGCTGCCGGACCCGCTCATCAAAGCCTTCATAGTGCCCGCAGAGCAGCACCAGATGCTTGCAGGCAGCCAGCTCCTGCGCTTTGGCCTGCGTGAACGTCTTCCCCTGCGGCGTCAGCAGGGCCACCCGCGTTTCCGGAGTGGGCGACAGGCTTTCCACGGCATCAAAAAGCGGGCCAGGCCGCATGACCATTCCCGCACCGCCGCCATACGGCGCCTCGTCGGTAGAGCGATGCACGCCAGGCGCCCAGTCACGCAGGTCGTGAACGCGCACGTCCAGCCGCCCGGCGTCCCGCGCCCGCTTCAAAATGCTGTATTCCAGCATGCCCTGGACCATGTCTGGAAAGATCGTGATGACATCTATTCGTATCACTCGGGCGCATCAGCCGGGAACAGGCCCGGTACATCGCGCACGGTGATCGTTTTGGCGTCTAAATCCACACCGAGAATGAAGTCCCCGGCGGCGGGGATCATCGCGCCTTGGTCGGTCACGTAGACATCGTGCGCGGGCGTCGTCAAAACATCCGAAAGCACGCCGAAGGAGCGTCCCGTGTCGCCGGTGACGGGGAAGCCCAGAATCTGATCCACATAAAACTCGCCGTCGGGCAGCGGCGCACGCTCGCCTTCTTTGATATAAACCGCGCACCCTTGCAGGCCCTCAGCCCCGGTGCGGTCGGTGACTTCTTTGAAGCGGCCAATCCAGACGCCTTTCGGCTGACGGCGCAGGGCCGCCAGCGTCAACTCGGTTTCAAAGCCGTCCGAGTCGCGGCGCAGGCGCACTTTGCGCCCCGGTTTCAGGGACCGTGCGGCGGCGTTGTCCTCGCCGGTGTCTTCGCCGGGCTTGGACGCGCCGACCAGGCGCATCCGCAGGCTGCCGCTGACGCCGTGCGCCCCGGCGAGGTCTGCCGCCAGAACGGTGTAATCGTCTATCATTTCAGAGAGAGTAGTGGTGTCAGACATAGGAAACTAGGCTACGATTTCGACGTAGACCTTTTTTTTATCTTTCATCGCCACCGCCTTTGTGACGGTTCTGAGTGCATTGGCAATGCGTCCCTGCTTGCCGATGACTTTGCCGAGGTCGCTTGGGGCGACATGGACTTCATAGGTGGTAGTGTCATCGCCGGGGATTTCGGTGACGGTCACCTCATCCGGTTCGTCTACAAGTTCTTTCACGAGATACTCGATCATGGGTTTCAAAAAAACGACCCTTCATTCTCTTTCGCCGCCTTGCGGAGCGTCCCTTTGAGATAATTCGGGCGCACAACCGGCGAAAGTCTTACACTTTGTTTTATCTGGCTTATCCCGGCCAGTGTGCTGCGTTCCGCTTAAACGGCGGCTTCCGCAGGAGTGCCAGCCTTCGCGGCGGCCATCTGTTCGTATACGCCCTGCTGTTTCAGCAATGCCTGCGCGGTTTCAGTGGGCTGTGCGCCGCAGCCGAGCCAGTAAGTGGCGCGTGCGTCGTCGATTTTCAGCTCAGCAGGCTCGACGCAGGGGTTGTAGTAGCCCAGGGTCTCAATGAAGCGGCCATCACGGGCGCGGCGGCTGTCGGCGACAACAAGGCGGTAGAACGGACGCTTTTTTGCGCCCATACGGCGCAGACGGATCTTAACGGACATAGTTGCTCTTTTCTTCAGTAGGTTATTGGGTTGTGATTATCGGCGTCCAAACGGAAGCTTGAAGCTCGACGGCTGTTTTTTCTTGTTTTTGCTGGCGGAATTTTTGTTGCTGCCCGCGTGCTTGCCGCCCATGCCAGCCAGTGACGGCATCGCGCCGGGCTGCATATTGGTCAGTCCGCGCATCATTTTTTTCATCTGCTCGAACTGTGTCAGCAGCCGGTTGACATCCTGGATGGTGCGCCCGCTGCCGTTCGCAATACGCCGCCGCCGGCTCCCGTTGATAATGCTCGGATCGCGCCGTTCCCCAGTCGTCATCGACAAAATCATGGCCTCAATATGCGCCAGATGCTTTTCGTCAATGTTGATGTCTTTGAGCGCCGCCGCGCCGCCGAGACCGGGGATCATCTTCAGAATATCGCCAATGGGTCCCATCTTCCGCATTTGACGCATCTGATTGAGGTAATCTTCAAAGTCAAATTTGTTGGCCCGAAGCTTTTTCTCTAATTCTTCGGCCTGCTTCTGATCAAGCGCCTGTTCGGCCCGCTCAATCAGCGTCAGCACATCGCCCATGCCCAGAATGCGTGAGGCCATCCGGTCCGGGTAAAAGACTTCGAGCGCATCCATCTTCTCGCCGACGCCGACGAACTTGATGGGACGGCCCGCGACGCTCTTGATAGAAAGAGCCGCCCCGCCGCGTGTATCACCGTCGAGCTTGGTCAGAATAAAGCCGGTCACGTCCAGGGCATCGTTGAAGCCCTGCGCGACATTGACCGCTTCCTGCCCGGTCATCGCATCCACCACCAGCAGGATTTCCTGCGGGCTGACTGTGGCTTTAATGCGCTTTAGCTCCTGCATCAAAGCTTCGTCAATTTGGAGACGCCCGGCGGTGTCTAAAATAACAACGTCGTGCCCTTTGCGGTCCGCTTCGGCGACGCCTTCACGGGCGATCTGCTCGGGCTTGGCGTTTGGCAGGGTGAACACCGGCGTCTTGACCTGCTCGCCCACGATTTGAAGCTGCTTGATCGCTGCCGGGCGGTAGATGTCGGCGGCTACCAGCATCGGGTTCTTGCCCTGCTTTCGCAGCCACTGCGACAGCTTTCCAGCGTGGGTCGTTTTACCCGCCCCCTGCAAGCCGCACAGCATGATCACCGTGGGCGGGCGAGGCGAAAAAACCAGCGGGGCCTGCTCGCCGCCGAGAAGCGCAGTCAGCTCCTCGTCCACGATTTTAATGACCTGCTGGGCCGGGTGCAGCCCTTCCAGAATATCCACGCCGACAGCGCGGTCCCGGATGCGGGCGACAAAATCTTTGACGACTTTGAAGTTGACGTCGGCTTCCAGCAGGCCCAGGCGCACCTCGCGCATGGCCTCGGCGACATCCGCTTCGGTCAGCGCCCCTTTGGCCCGGAGCTTTCCGAAGACGTTCTGTAGTTTATCTGCGAGGCTTTCAAACATAGGAGACTACGGAGTATACTTCGCCGGGGCCAAAAAAGTCAAGTTCTGGCCTGCCTGAACCTAGAGAAACAACCGCAGACCGGCAATAATAAGAGCAGCAAACGGAGTGCAAGTGTTTGTTGGAAACAGGGTATAGACACACCAACACTCATGCCCTAGAAGGACTACGGATTTGAAGACGCGAACGTTACAAAAAAAACTGACTCTGGACAGCGTAAAGCTCTGCGCTTTGTGCGGTGCGCTGAACCACAAAAACAACGGCGAGTGCTGGACCTGCCGCTGGCACGGGGCATTTCTGGAAGATCTGCCACTGCGAGCGATGGCCTGGCAGCGGCTGGAGAGTCAGTTTGAGGAAGTGCGACTAGAACACATTACCTCCCGCCGCCTGCCTGCTCTGGACGACCGGGGAGCGCCCTGCCCGGTGTCTGGGTGGGGGACGCTGAAAGCCAGGTGCCGGACAGCCTGGACTAATTTTCAGACAGCACGGGACCTGCGGATGGCTCAGCGCGATGCCCGTCTGCGCTCACGGCCTGCATCTCGCCCCGACGGCCTGGGCGTCTAGCCTGTCGTGCTTCTCACGATCTGCAGCCAGTCGTGAAAGATAAAATACATCCGGTCAATCAGCAGAGCCATGCGGGTCATAATGGTTGACCCAAAGATCGCGCCGAATGAGAACATCAATACCCAGCGCCCGAACTGAGCCGTCCCCAGGACGGCTTTGTTTTTTTGCTCAAACGCAAACAGGAAATAGACCAGCACAGCCACGACAATCGCCAGAAAGAGCGCGTTGTTCAGCACAAACGACATCTGATGCAGGAACGAGTACGCATCGCCCGACACGGGTGGGGGAGGCACGAGTGACTTGGACGGCGAGAACGATTTCGTGACCTGTGGCATAAACCGCCCGGCAAAATCCTGAAATACAGTTCCGGCGGCCAGCCCGAAGAAGACTCCGAAGATCAGGCGGCTCATCCACTCAAACCGCTGGGTGTAAACGCCGTAGAACATGAGGCCGACGGGCACGGCCATGATCCAGGCCCACTGTCCCCCGGCAGTCAGCGGATCCCAGAAGTTGGGCCGCAGTACGAGCGTCCAGGTGGTTTCCAGATCATACCCCAGGGCCAGCCCCAGGAAAATATGCTCAAACAGCCGGTACATCCGGTTTTCTTTAAACACCAGTGACAGAATTGCTACTGTGCCCAGAGCGCCAAACAGCAGGATCGGGTTAAACAAATGATGCAGATAGTCGGCCATTACCGCTGCGCCCTCCGGCGGGCGGCCCGCGCCATGTAATAGCCAAGATTGCCCAGGATAATCAGCAGGATAATCAGTGCATAGACCACAGAGAGCGCCCCTGCCGCTCGTGTCCCAAAGCTAGAAGTGCCCAGCAGCGATTCATAATCGCCTGCCCCTTTGATCCCGGTCAGCATTCCAGCAATCTGTTTAGAGTCCAGGTAGGGGTAATAGGTGGGTGCTCCCACAGCCGTTGGAGCAAGCAGGTAGGGGGGGGTGTTGTTTTGCTCAAAGAGGCCCAGCCAGGCGTCCGTGGAGGCGACGGGGGTAATATCCACAACCGCCGCGACATCAGCGCGTGTCTTGATTGTTTTCATCACCGGAATTTGCGACAGCGGCGTGCCGTTGACATCTGTTTTGATGGTCCCTGGAATGTCTTTAACCAGACCCTTGATGGTGACTGCATAGACTGACCCCGGCTTGAATCCCCAATTGACATAATCGCGGCCATACACATAGCCGTATTTTTTTGCGAGCGGCTGCACCACGTCGCGCTGCATGATCGTGTTGTTCTGAATGTCAAAGGCAATCGTCGCAAATTGGATATGGCGGCGCATCAGATGAGTGACAACCGCTTCGGCCTGCCACTGGTTCTCGCCCCGCGTACCCGGCGACCACATCCCGTTGATGATCACAATCTTGTTGGCTGAGGCCGGGTCATCGCCAATTTTCTGAATGGTGTCGTAAAATTCCACCGACTGTTTGGCTGGATAGTTGGGCAGGCTGACATTGACAAATAGGGGGACCAGAATGGACAGCAGCAAAACTGCGTAGATCACCCGGCGGTCAATCGTCTGCATTCGGTCCCAAAAAGTTGGTTTCATAGAAGTTCTTTTGGAGTTCTTTTTACAGTTCTTTATCGAAGTAAGCGCCGCGCTCTAAACTGAGCCAGTAGCGCAGCGAAGTTGCCAGCAGTCCCAGGGTCAGGCCAAACAAAATGCCGCGCTGCGCGGCGGAATTGACTTCCACCAGCAGCCACTGCGCGATATTTTCCAGCCGCAGGTTGGCCCACGGGTTTTCCGCGCCGCCTGGCAGCGTCGTTGGAATGGCATGGGTAAACCATGTCCCAAAGCTGACTGAGCCGAGCATGACAATCAGCGCAGCCACCATCAGCAGTGTGGCTTCCAGCGAACGAATACGGAACGCCCGGTAAGCCGCCGAGGCGATATAAAACGCGATAATGGAAAACGTGGCAGCCCCGAGGTTGGACAGGCCGCCACTAAACAGAAACTGAAACATTCCATGTGCATTCTGCGAGGCCCAGAGGCCCGGCACAGCGGGGATGATTGTTGTGCTGGCGGAATACTCGTTCATCAGTCCAAACACAGCCATCGAAACAAACGACACCATCAGGGCCACGCTGTAGCCCCAGCCAGGCCGGGTGCGTGCGATATTTTTTGTGTGGAGCTGCACCAGAGAAACCACACCGAGACCGATGGCAAATGACCCAACCACAGCGGCGATATTCGCCACAATCGGCTGGTAGGGAGACAGGAAGTTTCCGCCAGCGTTTGGCCCACTCACATCGGCAGGCCAAAAGAACTCGGTGGCGAAGTACAGGCCGCCGAGGAACGTAAACACGGCGATAATGGCCTTGCGTGAGCGCCGGGGCGCGGCTTGCAGCGCGGCCAGAACGGCGAACACCAGCACAAGGCCCAGGACAAGGTGGCTATAATAGCTGACATTGTGGTCCTTAATCGGCGCGAAAAATGTTTTCAGGAAATTCAGTCTCGAGTCCTCATTTCACTTTCAGGAAATCGGTAATCCAGTGCAGGACCGGCAGGAGCGGGCCGCCATGAACGACGGCCAGCAAACTGACGCTGACAACTCCCACCAGGATAATCCCCAGCAGAAGCAGCTTGCAGTAGTCCTGCCCGACAATACTGCCCAGCAGCGTCGCATCCCGCGAGAGGTAGGCAGACGCGGCGTAAAACTCATCGCCAATAATCACATAGTCGCAGGCAGCAATTAAGAACGGGATTTGGTTGGTTTCCGTCGTTCCCGCCACCTGAATGGCCCCGACCTGCTGACCGACTTCGGCCAAAATCAGCGATTCGGCAAAGAATGCACCAAACAAAAACGAGGCGGCCACGCGCTCGCGGATCAAAAGGCCCGCCACGCCCGTCGCAAATGCAAACTGCTGGCCTGTGAGGTAGCGCACATCGCCGTCATCGAACAGCTCAGGACGGCCTTCGTCGGCATACGCATCCCGCAGGGTTTCCTGCCCGATTCCGGTCACAATCGGGTCCATCGTCGCCATGATGGACCTGTTGCCGAAGCGGGCCACCGCCCGTCCCACATAGCTAAAGATGGAAAGCGCCTGAAGCGTCACCACGTCCAGACCGCTGATGCCAGGGACCATCAGCGCCGGGCGGCCCATCTCAGTCGCCCGACCAACCGCTTCATCAATGGCGTTCAGGCCAGCGATGCGCCGGATATAGGGCAGCTTGCCGCGTTGTGCGGACAGGATTTTGACGATAATAATCAGAGACAGCAGCACAATCAGGCCGCTGACCCACCAGTTGTCACTTGCGTGCTGCATTTGGCTCCGTGTTCGTTTCTGTGTCCATTAAAAGATCAATCAAGCGCCGCAGGTTTTCAGGCTGCTCCAGAAGCTTGTGCAGCCGCTGTACATCGCTGAGACCACCCGGCAGGGCCGGAGCGACAAGGGGAGAAAATGCCACGAGGCCCTGCCCGGCGATCCGCCCGAGCGGGGCGCTCGACTCCAAAAACAGTGCGACCGGCACTTCCAGCCGCCACTTTCGCACCGCTTTGACGGCCCCGTTTAAGAGCTTGTCCCGTTCCTCATCAGGCAGCGGCGCGTCCCAGTCAAATTGAAAAAGCCCATTAGACATCGTGCTTGTCTGCCTGCGCCGCGTCGCGCAGGCGGCGCACGGCGGCAATAATCTCTTCTTTGTTAGAATCGCCAAATCGCAGAAAGACGCCCCGCAGCGGCTCCCACCGGGCATTGCGCGAGGCGAGGGGACTAAGCTTGATGCCGTCCTCAGCCAGATAGGCATGGCGAACGTCCCGCCAGGAAATTTCCAGCGTGGTCAATCCGAAAGTTGCTTTTGCAGACTGCGTTGTCAGCGTGTAACGAGCGGGGAAGAGGAATTCGGACAGCGAAAACAGGGTCGCCAGAGCGGGCAGCAGCGCCAGCCAGGCGGAATGGAACAAAATCAGGCTCAGAAAAAAGACGCACACCACCGCCGCAAGGATCCGGGGCAGCCGCCGGGGCTGCTCCCGCAGCAGGTGAACGCGCCAGGTCAGCACAGGTTCCGTCTGCGCCGCCTCGGGGACGGCAGGTTTGGTCAGCACGGTAAGGCATTATAACGATTTACTCGCCCCTTGTCAAGAGACCGAAAGGAGACGTGCGCCTTGTCAGAGCCTGCGGTTTGGGGTATAGTAGGCTATGTCACTGCTGGAAGTGCGCGACTGCGTCAAAAAATTTGGGGGCCTGACCGCAGTGAATGGCTTTTCACTCTCTCTGGAGCAGGGCGAAGTGGTTGGTTTGATTGGTCCGAACGGCGCGGGCAAGACCACAGCCTTTAATTTGCTCACGGGCGTGTACGCGCCGACGACCGGCACGATTGAATTTAATGGGCAGTCGCTGCCGGGAAAAAAGCCGCACCAGATCGCACAGGCGGGAATAGCGCGGACGTTCCAGAATATCCGTCTATTTCCCTCGCTGACGGTTTTGGACAATGTCCGTGCCGCCGCGCATCTGCATTACAAGCCGTCGGTCGGGGCGGCGGTCTGGCGCGGCGCGAAGTTTTCTGCTGCCGAAGCGGAGGCGGAGGCGGAAGCCCATCGCCTTCTCACCCGCTTTGGACTGGACAAGTATGCTGAGGAGTCGGCCCGCAGCCTGGCTTACGGCGAGCAGCGGCGTCTGGAAATTGCCCGCGCCCTGGCAACCCGCCCGCGTCTGCTTCTGCTGGATGAACCGGCGGCAGGAATGAACCCGCAGGAAAAAAACGATTTAATGGCGCAGATACGCAGTCTGCGTGAGGATTTCGGGCTGACCATTTTGCTGATTGAGCACGACATGAAAGTGGTGATGGGCATCTGCGAGCGGCTTCTGGTGCTGGACCAGGGGCAGGTGATCGCGCAGGGATCGCCAGCAGAAGTGCGCGAAAACCCGCGTGTCATTGAAGCGTATCTGGGCGAGGCAAGCGCCGCCTGATGACACAGCCAGTAATGCTGTCTTTGGAAGATGTTGACGTCAACTACGGGGCCATCCGTGCCCTGCAGGCCATTTCGCTGACTATTGACGAAGGCGAGATTGTGACGCTGATCGGGGCGAATGGCGCGGGTAAAAGCACCACCCTTCGCACTATCTCCGGGCTGGCTCCGGCGCGGAAGGGGCGAATACTGTTTCGCGGCGAGGACATCACAGCCCGGCCTGCGGACAAAATTGTGCGCCTCGGCATCGGGCATTCGCCGGAAGGGCGGCGGGTGTTTGCCAACATGACCGTGCGCGAAAATCTGGAGCTTGGGGCCTATACCCGCCGCGACTCACGGGGCATCCGCGAAGATTTGGAGCGGGGGCTGACACTGTTTCCCCGCCTGCGGGAGCGGATCGGGCAGAACGCGGGGACGCTGTCGGGCGGCGAGCAGCAGATGCTGGCGATGGCGCGGGCGCTGATGGCCCGGCCTTCCCTTTTGCTTCTCGATGAGCCGTCGCTGGGCCTGGCCCCCTTTCTGGTGCGTGACATTTTCAGCATCATTAAAGACATCAACGCGCAGGGCACTACGGTGCTCCTGGTAGAGCAGAATGCCCACATGGCGCTGGGCGTTGCCCACCGTGGCTACGTTTTAGAAACTGGCCGCATTGTCCTAGCCGACACTGCTGCGGCTCTGCTGACAAACGAAGAGGTTAAAAAAGCATACCTGGGCGAGTAGTGGCTTGAGCCAGCAGGGCAGGGGACCGGCAAAAAATTTGTGACGCAAACGCCGCTCTTGCGGTATGATACACTAGGTTCCGGCAGCGGAACAGGGGAGCAGCGAGGAAAACTCATGGCGCGGAAGATTTTAACGTGTGACGACGAGAAGCATATTGTGCGCTTGATTCAGGTCAATCTGGAGCGGCAGGGCTATGAGGTCGTCACGGCCTATAATGGGGCGGAATGTCTCGAAAAAGTCGCAGAAGAAAAGCCTGATTTGATTGTTCTTGATGTAATGATGCCGGAAATGACGGGCTTCGAGGTTCTGGAAGCTCTGAAAAAAAACCCCGAAACTGAAAATATTCCGGTTATCATGCTGACCGCCCGCGCTCAGGACGCCGATGTTCTGCGCGGCTGGCAGTCCGGCGTAGAGTGTTATCTCACGAAGCCGTTTAACCCGATGGAACTGATTGCATTTGTGAAGCGAATTTTCTCGATGGAGGAAGGAGTCGCCGATGAGAAGCGATATGACTTATAAGCGTCCTGGTCGTCTGGTGATGGTTGGCAGTGACACGAACCTGAATCTGTGGGATGATGCGGCCGTGGACTCGCGGGATTCGCGGGCGACCGTGGCGGATGTCACAGAGGACGTACAGCGCCTCGGCACAACAATTGCGATTATGGTGTCAATCAGTGCTGCCTGCGCGGCGACCGCAGTTGCGACCGGCGCATATGCCTTGTGGCTGTCCCGGAATCAGGCAACGCGCCTGGCGCTGACGGATGTGGACGACATCCTGCGCTCGTGTCAGTCGCGGATGCAGGAGCTGGAAGCAGATCTTCAGCGTCAAAGTGGCCGCGAGGGCTAAGAGTGAAGGGAAGTGAAGGGAGAGGCACTATCCACGCGAATAGTGCCTCTCTTTCTGCGTAATTTTGGTTCCGATAATGAATATTATGATAAATTATTCCGCACTTAGGCGCTTTCCATGCAGATAAAATCCTGTTCTGTTTCATCTGTCACAACAAATCCCATGCGCTCGTAAAGACGCCGCGCTTGAGGGTTCACTTTCAACACTCGCAACCGAATGATTTTGCTCTGTACCCGTGCCTCATCTAACAAGCTCGCAAGAACCTGTGAACCAATGCCCTGCCTTTGATACTCGGGTAGAAGGTACAGGCCAGACAGATAAAGATGGTCAGGATGACGCTTTATGATAAGCGTTCCGGCTGATTGCTCTGCAATCCTCACGATTTGGTATGTCACAACATCAAATTCTTCTTGCTGACGCTGAAGCTGCGAAGCCTCATTCCACCCCCACGTTGCTTTTACATATTGTTGCATGGCTGCCTTCCACACTTGAAAGGCAAAGTCGCGGTCAGTAACAGTAGCAGGCCGGAGATCAATTTGTAATCTGTCCATTATTTGCATTCCACCTTGAGAATAATAGGTCACATCTATCCATTCAGCCTTTGGCAAACGCAAAGCTGGTTACCATCGGGATCGGTTAGCCGCATCTCCCGATTTCCCCAGGGCTGAGTTCTGGGTAGCATAGAGGGAATGATCCCCTGCCCTACACATTCATTGTACCAGGCGTCCACGTCGGTGACATAGAAAAAAGCCAACCCACCGATCCGGCAGTCCCCTTTGTGCTGCGAAAGGTACAGGGAAAGCCCCTCTTTTGTGAGCTGCACAAATACAGGAAAATCGGGTCCGTAACGATGCTCCCAATCAATGGTAAAGCCCAGACTGCTGACATAAAACTCTTTGCTTTTGTCGTAATCGGTGATATGGAGCGCAGTGCAAGTGTTTTGCATTGTAATTTCTCCCATCATTTATTGATGCTCATACTATAGCAATTTAGCCCATCGAATAGCAAAATTATGTCATTGGGGGCAGCATAATTTTTGGTTTGTCTCACTAAATGAGAATAATTGTGTAAGCTGTATTAACTAAAAGATTAAAGCTAGAAAGCTAAAAGACAAAATAAAAAGGCGTCATATTACCAAATATGACGCCTTTTAGCTAGTGATGAAACAGCCGCAGTCCCGTAAAGGTCATTGCCATATCGTATTCGTTGCAGGCCGTAATTATATCATCATCCCTCAGTGAGTGTCCCGGCTGGGCAATGTAGGAAACGCCGCTCTGGAAAGCCCGGTCAATGTTGTCCCGGAACGGAATGAAGCCGTCCGACCCAAGTGACACGCCGCTGAACCCGGCTAGCCACTCGGACTTCTCCTCGGGCGTTAGACACTCCGGCGTGCGCTCAAACAGCGGCAGCCAGGCGGCTTCTTCGGCGGGCGACAGATTATCTAAAAGGTACAAGTCGATGCCATTGTCCCGCTCCGGGCGCGACAGCTTTTCGCGGAACGGCAGGGCCAGCACTTTTGGGTGCTGACGCAGATACCATTGGTTGGCTTTGCCACAGGCGAGGCGGGTACAGAGAATGCGCGACTGCTGACCGGCTCCAATCCCGATCATCTGCCCGTCCCGTGCCAGACCGACCGAGTTGGACTGCGTGTACTTGATGGCAATCAGCGCCACCAGCAGGTCGCGCTCGGCCTCGGGTGACAAGTCTTTACGGGCCGTCACACGCTCCTGCAAAAGTGCATTGGTGATTGGGGTCTCGTTGCGCGTCTGCTGAAACGACACGCCGAAGACTTCTCGCGTCTCCGTCGAGGGCGGCGTGTAGTCCGGGTCCATTTCGAGCAGCAGGTACTTGCCGCCCTGCTTCTTTTGCAGGATTGTCAGCGCCTCCGGCGTGAAGCCCGGCGCAATCACACCGTCGGATACTTCGCGCCGCAGTACCTGTGCGGTTGCGGCGTCCACCACATCGCTGAGGGCCGCGAAGTCCCCGAACGACGCCTGCCGGTCCGCCCCACGCGCCCGCACATAAGCCGTTGCCAGGGGCGACAGGTCCCCACTGCCCACGGCATAAGACTGCCGCAAAGTTTCGCTGAGGGGAACCGCCACGGCGGCCCCGGCAGGGCTGACGTGCTTAAAAGAAGCGGCTGCTGCCAGCCCCGTCGCCTGCTTTAGCTCCCGGACGAGCTGCCAGGCATTCATCGCATCCAGCAGGTTAATATATCCCGGTGCGCCCTGCAGAACGCTGAAGGGCAAAGTGCCACCGTTCATAAACACCCGCGCCGGGGTCTGGTGCGGGTTGGTTCCGTAGCGGAGTGTCAGGTCTGTCTGCCTCATTTTTCCCCCTCGTGATTACTTAAATACGCGGCAATCGTGGTGTCGTAGGCCGCCGTATGGGCGAACGCTTTCGCCGCCAGCCGGTTCCGCATGGCCTGCGAGACTCCCCCACCCTGCGCCTTCATTTCGGCTAGCACGGAGGTGTAGTCGTCCGGCGAGACAACCACCGTGACCGAGGCGTGGTTTTTGGCCGCCGAGCGGATCATGGACGGTCCGCCAATATCAATGTTCTCCACAGCATCCTCGCGTGTCACATTCGGCTTCGCAATCGTGGCCGCGAACGGATACAGGTTGACGACAACCAGGTCAATCGGCACAATGCCGTGTTCTTTGATAGTCGCCATGTGCTCCGGCTTGGAACGGTCCGCGAGCAGCGCCCCGTGGACTGCCGGATGCAGGGTTTTGACGCGCCCGTCCATCATTTCTGGGAAATGGGTCACCTCCGAAATCCCGATCACGTCTAGACCGGCTTCGGTCAAAGACTTGGCCGTGCCACCCGTGGAAATAATCTCCACGCCCATCTCGGTCAGCCCGCGCACGAACTCTACCAGCCCGGTCTTGTCCGAAACGCTGACCAGCGCCCGTTTAATTGGTATTGTCACTCTTATTTCTCCCCCTGCTGCATAAATACGCACAAAAAAAGCCTGGACATTTGCCCCCTGCACTCAATGCAGCGAAGTCAAAATGCCCAGGCGGACGGCCAGTTCCAGAAGAGGCTTCCTCAGAGTTAGTTCTCTGTACGCCAGTTGCATCTCCACTCGAATTATCCTGCTAATATGCCATCATTATAGCATGGCACACGGCGCAAGTCAATTCCGAAAAAATAGCGAACAAGCAAGGGAGGAATTGTCTGCGCTGGTGGAGAATACAATGTCACCCCATCAAACACTCTTGGATGTTCAGGGACGACCCACTTAAAAACGCTAACTCGGATCGAAGGAGATGCCCGCGTGAACGGCAGCCTGACGGTACACACATCACTGAGCCACCCCACTGTTCCCTCGAGTCAGTATCTCGAGGACTCGCTGTATGCACTGCTCGACGTGCAGCCAGTCGTGGACCCCCAATCCAGCAGCCGGCCGCCGCTCAATCTCGTCCTTGTGATTGACGCTTCGGCGACCATGCACCATTTCCATCTGTCGAATGAAGAGCAGGAATACTGGCTTGGTGTCGCCATCTCCCGCGATGAATTGCAGCGCGGGGAGGCCGACGAAGCTGAGGCCGTCTACTGGACCGGCCAGACCCTACTCGAAATGCAGAGCGTCGCCCGCACGGCCATGGCACAGGCAGTGGAGGCGATTAAAACTCTGCTGGACACATTGAAGCCAGAGGACCAGATTACTCTGATCGCCTTTGCCGACGGGGTGCATACCGTGTTCACCCGGCAGGACTGGGCAAACTTCCCTGAAGGCTGTCTTTCGCAGCTTGATCTCCTGAGCGAGCGCCGCCTGCCGGTGGACATCGGCACGGGAACCCACATGGCAGAAGCACTCCGGCAGGCCCAGACGGCCTTGAGCCAGGGGCAGAGCGGCCAGAAAATCAGCCGCCTAATCATTATTTCTGATGGCATCGTGCAGGATGCGGACGAAACTATTCAAACGGTGGAAGAAATTCAGTCGGCAGGCACGGCGATTACTACCATAGGAGTCGGCGAAGAGTTTGATGAAGAGTTTCTCACCCGCGTCGCCGACATCACACGCGGCGAGTATCACTACGCCCCGGTCAGCGCCGATATCGCCGAACGTCTGACCCAGGAAATGGCAACGCTTGCCGCAACATCGGTGACGGACCTGTATTTGGCCGTGCGTGGGCTGGAAGGCGCTGTCGTGCAGGAGATTTTCATGGTCCGCCCGACCATGACCCTGTTTGAGGAAGTCCACACTGAAGACGGCTGGCTTCGCACCCGCGTCGGCGACGTTTCCAGCACTGCTCCAGCGGGCATCATCGTGCAGTTTGCCGCACCCATCCTGCCCAAAGGCGAACACGCTCTCCTGGAAACTCTCCTAACCTGGACCGGGGCTGGCGGCAACGACCGCGCCGTGGTCAGCGCAAAATTCACAGACAACGCCGCTGAATGGGAAGAAGTCAACCCGGCGGTGCAGGATTTGGTGGACCGCTTTGCCGTGTACCGCTTTGAGCGCGAAGCGCAGCGTGCCCAGCAGAAAGGCGATCTGGAGACGGCCCGCGCCAAGCTGGGAGCCGCCACCCGTCAGTTGCACCAATTAGGGGAGGAGACGCTGGCGCAGGAGATGGAGGGCCAGCTTGCCGATCTTGGAACCAGCCGCCCCGGTGACGGGGCACGGGTCAAGCGGATCAAGGCCACCACACGCCGCCTTGCCAGCCCGCCAGGGGTCCCCAGCCGGACCGAGGCGCCGGTGACAAATTCAGTGGGGACACATGACTGACTGGCAACTTGGACTGCAGGCCTTCCGGGAGGGCCGGACCAGAGAGGCTGTAGATCGTCTGCAGGCCGCATCTGCGGAAACGGAGATGACCGTCTCGCAGTCAGTCCGGTTTGATACGCTTGCCTACCTCGGCACAGCCCTATACGCCCTGGGCCGTCCCTCCGATGCCGTGGTGGCTTTTGAGGGTGCCTGTCAGGTCAAGCCGGGCCGCGTAGCCCCTGGCGAGCTTTTGATGAACCTCACTCATGCGTATCTGGCTTCCGGGCGGCGTCCGGAAGCGCGTCAGACCTTGATTTCCCTGCTTGGGAGCTACCCCGGTCATGTCGCGGGACGAATGCTGCTGCACCGTCTGGAAAACACACCGTCTGGTCAGCCCGTCACCGGCGCGGTACTGGGAGATTCGGCGGAAAGCGTGCGCCGCTACCTGCACACGCTGACCTTCGAGACTGTCAGCACCGGGGGCTATTCCCCGGCGCAGGTCCGTGAGGCTCTTTCACAGATGGAGCGCTGCATCGACTCGATGACCCGCCAGCTCACCCGTTCTGAAGAGGTCATCAGTCAGCAAAAAGAGGAAATTATCCGCTTGCGCCAGACCGAAGAGGTCCTCATTCAAAATATGGTCAGCTCTCAACAAGCCGCAAACGGCGTCGCTTCCGACCCCGACAGCGCCGCACTCTCCCCGATTGAAGTTCTATTCAAGCAAAAACCCTGATCACTACGGAGCCACCGCATGAAAGTCCCGCGCCTCCTTGCCCTGTTCTGTCTTCTGTGTCTCACTGCCGCCGCCAGACCCGCAAATGCGGACGCCAATCCCCCCGGCGAACTGCGCGGCCTGTGGGTCGTCCGCGACAGCCTGACTTCCCCATCCTCGATCAAGCGCGTTGTTGCCGAGGCCCGTGCCCACCACTTCAATGCCCTGTTTGTACAGATACGTGGGCGCGGTGATGCCTATTACCAGTCTTCTTTAGAGCCGCGTGCCGAGGAGCTGGCCCACGCCCCGAAGGACTTCGACCCGCTGGCCGAAGTAGTCCGCGACGGCCACGCCGCCGGGCTTCAAGTCCACGCCTGGATGAACACCTGCTACGTCTGGGGCGCCGGGCGCAAGCCCTCTGCCGCCTCGCACGTCGTCAATCAGCATCCGGACTGGCTGGCACGGGATGCCAAAAATAAATACGTGCTTCGCACCGCCCCGGAGTGCGAAGGCGCGTTTTTGTCTCCCGCCAATCCCGCTGCCCGGCAGCACATCCACGACGTTTTCCTGGATGTCGCCCGCCGCTACGATGTGGACGGTATCCATTTTGACTACGTCCGCTACCCCAATGCCAGCTACGATTATTCCAATGCCGCCCTGTTCTGGTTCCGCGTCTGGATGCGGGGCCGTCTGACGCCCACTGAAATCTCCCGTGCCGACCTCCGCGCCCGCCGCGACCGGCTGGCCTACCCGCACCTTTACAACGCTGAATGGCAGCAGTTCCGCCGCCAGCAGGTGACGGACATGGTCGGCTCCATCTCTACTGACATCAAGGCCATCAAGCCCTGGATGGTCGTTTCCGCCGCCGTGTTCGCCGACAGCCGCGATGCTCGCACCACACGCGGGCAGGACTGGAAAACCTGGCTCCAGCGCGGCTATTTAGACGCCGTCCTGCCCATGGCTTACGGAGCCAGCACCCCGCTGGTCGCCTCGCAGATCGCCGGTGCCGTCGCCGTCGCCCGCGCCTCGGGCCGCTATGCCTACGCGGGCCTCGGCGCGTGGCACATACCCGCCGCCTCTACCGTTGCCAAAATTGCCGCCGCCCGCCGCCTCGGCGCACAGGGCGTCGTCCTGTTCAGCTACGGCGGTGTCACCCGCGACGGAGCCACGAACGCCTACCTGAACGCCGTCCGCGCTTCCTGCTTCCGCTCCCCTGCCCCCGTCCCCGCGATGCCCTGGCTCGGCATGCGGCCCGACACGCAGAGTGCGGCTCAATTGACGGAGTATGCGGGAAGCGGCAAGTAAGAGAAGAAGCGAGGGGTATTAACCCCTCGCAATTTCACATGACAACTTCAAGCCTCCAATCATGCTTTGGTGACGTGGACACGATCCACTTCTTTGCCGGCCTCGTCAATCTGTGTCAGCAGGAGCGAGGGGCCGTGGATGTCGATGACCGTAAACGAATGCACACTGGATACAAAGCGAGACACATAGGCCACGTTGCTGTCCTCCTTGTGCAGCCATTTCTCCGGCGCATCATCAAAGCCGGGGTCGTAGAGGTCTTTGCCGCCTGCCCCCGTGGTGATGTAGATAATCCCCTGCGGGCGCGTGTTCTTCCGGCCATCAAAGGCGTGGTCTACCGTGAACACGCCGGGGAGCAACCGGTCCGAGCCGTGGTCCGGGCCGACCTGGGATAAATCCGTGGGGCGGAAGCGCAGAGGCATGGTGCGCTGGTAGGTATGCTCGTGGCCGTGCAGGCAGAAGTCAACGCCGTGGGCTTCAAAGAGTGGGGACAGTGCCCGCATATGCTGCTCCGTGTAGTGGTTCGGGCCGACATTGAACGCCGGATGGTGGTACACGACAAACTTCCACAGCGCATCGGTGCCCTTCAAATCCGCCGTAATCCAGTTCCGCAGAGCCGGGTCTGTGGGGTCAACATAGGTGTTCGAGTCCAGACACAGGAAATGGGCGTCTCCGTGGTCAAACGAATAGTTCGCCATTGACGGGTAGCGCGAGCCGCAGGCCGTCTTGAACTCGCTGACCAGAGCCGGGTCGCCAAGCAGTGGCGTGGGGCGTGGGGCGGGGCCGTTGCGCGGCAGGTGCATGGCCGTGTAGTAGGCCAGGGAATCACGGGCTTTGTCAAAGTCGGCGGCGGGGTATTTCTGGGCATTGCGATGACGCACATCATGGTTTGCCAGCACCGTATAGAACGGGACCGAGCGCAGCAGCGGAGCGCCCACCGCCGGGTCGGCTTTGTCGGCATTGTAGACGGGGAAAAAGTATTTCGCGTATTCGCTGTCCAGGCCGCCGTCGTAGACGTTGTCGCCCGTGTTCATGATGAAATCGGGGTGCGTCATGTAGGCATGGTAAGCCACCGCTCGCTCGCCGGGCTGACCGAAGGCATTATCCCCGAAGGAAACGAACTGAGTCCGCTCACCGCGTTTTTTGCGGGTGGCAAAGTACCCTTCGGCGATGGTTTTCCCCGCCCCGCGCAGGCGGTAAAAGTAACGCCGGCTGAGCTGCAGGCCCGGCAGGGCGGCGGCATAGCTGAAGCGCCGCTCATCGCTGCTGCCCCATCGCTCACTGCGCGTCAGTGTGGCAGTCCGGCCCAGTGCCGCCGTGGGACCGTATTCCAGCACGAAGTCGGCAGGCTGCGCCTCGGTCTGCCACGCAATCACGACGGATTCGCGCCCGTCAATCAGCTTGCTCGACGTGCCAGGCTGGACATAGGGCAGCGCAGTAAACTTGGGCAACGTCGGGTCCGGGGCGGCGAACAGACCGCGTCCGATGGGAGTCAGCGCCAAAAAGGTGACGCCGCCCGCAGCACGCAGGAACTGCCGCCGGGAAAGTAAACTGTCTAAGTTATCATTTTGAGGTGTATTCACCCTGTAATTATACTAAGAACACCCTCGGATTGTGTTAAGATGAGGTTAAACTTATGCGGGCGTCTCAAATAGCCGCCGGTATAAGTTGGTTTGCAGCCGGTTCTCGGGGTCGTGCTCGCGCTTAAGGGCCAGAAACTTCTCCACACGCTCCGCGCCCAGCGCCTCCCGCGCCGAAATCCGGTGCAGGGCACTGTCTTTGGCGAAATAGAAGCGCCCCCCCGCATCCAGCACCATCCGGTCCATCTCGGCGGCCAGCGACAGCAAGCCGCCCTGCTTGGCAGGCGTGACGGCAAAGTCTAAGGCAAGCGAGTAGCCATCCACGGCGTGAGTCATCAGGAAGTCATCGGGCCGGTGGCGCTTGAAAACGCCCAGATACGGCACGATGCCATACGCCTGCGCCAGTTTAATCTGCGCGGCGAAGACCGCCTGCGCGTGTTCTTTGGGCACAAAACTCTGATATTGGATTAGCCCCCCCGGCTTGTAGGTGTGCTTCCAGTTCGGGACGTAATCCAACAGAAACGCAAAGCCTGCGTGGGACTGTGTATGCGTGTGCCCATCGCCCAGCGTGGTTGCGCTGAGAGATTTGGCAAAGTTGATCGCCCGCATTCCAGGGTCATTGACCAGCGGCTTCATCAATCGCCACATCAGAGACTTGGGCACGAGGCCGAACAGGCTGTCCGGCAGCTCCTGATTTTCCACCCGAAGCGTCTGCGCCGCGTTCGTGTCCTCCCCCGGCTTCAGATAATTCGCCTGATGGATTTGCCCCCGCCCCAGCGCGTCCCCCGTCGCAAAGCAGTCCAGCCAGCCCACCAAGTAGTCCGACTGCGGCAGGCGCTCCTCAAACGTGCGGAACATTTCGCCTATATTGCGAACGCCAATCGGCGTCACGTTCAATAGACCCGAATAGATTTTTTTGAGCTGCAAATCCAGCCGCGTGATCACTCCCAGCATCCCAAAGCCGCCAATGACAGCATGAAACAAGTCGGCATTCTCCGTGCGCGAGCAGACCTTTAGCTCGCCGCCCACGGTCAGCAGCTCAAACCCGGTGATCCAATCCCCAATCGGCCCGGCCTTCCAGTTGTTCTTGCCGTGGATGTTCATCGCCGCCGCGCCGCCGAGTGTGGGGAACATCGTCCCCGAAACCACGTTCGGCCACCAGCCGTCTTCAATCACGTACTGCCAGACCTGCTGAATGGTGACGCCCGGCTCTACCTGAATAATGCCGGTGTCCGGGTTCCAGTCCAAAATGCGCTTCATCCGCGTCAAATCCAGCGCAATCCCCTCCGCATTCAGCGAAGCATCCCCATACGAGCGCCCCGCCCCGCGCAGGCCCACGGATAGGTTATACGCCCGCGCCCGGTCGAAGACAGTGCACACGCCGTCGGTGTTGACGGGCCGGTACACATAGCTGAGGGCGGAGGACGACATCCCCCACCCTTCCAGACGCTCTAAATGATCTTGAGGCAACTGCATAGTTTGACTTGTTCTAAAGCGAGCGCCCTAGCATTCTGAGACCTACCTTCCTTTAGGAAGGACCCTGCGAAGCAAGGAAGGTAGGTCTCAGAATGAGGGGCCTTTCTATATATTGAGATACTTGAAAATCGGCGCGGGAATAGCGCGGATGACAGCCATAATCGGCTTCCATTTGCCGGGCACGTAGGCGACGCGCTGACTGTCTTTGGCGGCCCGCAATATCTCCGCCGCCGCCTGCTCGGCGGAAATCATGCCGGGCATTTTCAGGCCCTCAGTCATCGGCGTTTTGACCGGGCCGGGCTTGATAGTAACCACAAATGCCCCGCGCCGCTCAATACGATTGCGAAGGGATTCGAGGTAAGCGTTGAGAGCCGCTTTGGTCGCGCCGTAGACGGGATTGCCACGACGGCCCCGGTCTCCGGCAACGCTGGAAATGCCGACAATCGTGCCGGTCTGCGCCTTCTCAAAGCGCCGGGCGGCTTCATTGAGCCACGCGACGGCCCCGGTGAAGTTGGCGGCGATAATTTCGGCGTCTTTGGCCGTGGCGTATTCTTCGGGGCCAATCGGCGGCATAATGCCGGCGGCGTATATGACTAAATCTAAGCCACCAAGATCGCGGGTGATGATCTCGAAGAGCGGTGCGGCGGCCTCGGAGTGCGTCACGTCATGGGCGTAAGCACGGACCAGCGGCGTGTCCGCTTTGGCATTGAGTTCAGCGGCCAGCGCCTCCAGTTTTTCCTGACGCCGGGCGACCAGCGCCACCTGTGTGCCGTCGGCGGCGAGGGTGCGGGCCAGCGCCTCGCCGATCCCGGAGGAAGCCCCGACAATAATTGCCCGTTTCCACTGAGTCATCAATTAGCTGCGCCTCGCGCACCACAGCACAGCGTTGTGCAGGACGCGCTGAACGTTGGGGTCCAGGTACGTCGGGAACACTTCATGGCCGGGACGGAAGTAAAAGACCCGGCCTGCCCCTTCGCCCCGGTTCGCGCCCTTGCCGCCGCCGCTCGTAAACGCCGGGTCAATCCCTTCGCCCACAGTGGTCGCAAACGACGGGAAGTATTCACCGCCGAGCGGGAAATAGGACTGGAAGATAAGGGCCGTGGGATAGGGAATGCCAAAGGGCGCTCCGTACATCTCTTCCTGCGGCAGCGTAAAGCTGCTGACGCCTGCGGCTATTGGATGATGCGGGGCGCACAGGGTCAGCTCCTCGGTGTCCGCCGGGTCTGCCTCGCGCCAGCCGCCCATCAGATGCCCGGTGCAGTCCAGCACGCGCGTGAACGGCTTGGAATAGTGGGCCGAATGCAGGGGAATAAAGCCGAGGCCCGTGTGGACTGACTCTTTAATCAGGTCTGCTTTTTCATCCGCGAGTTCGCCGTGCCGGGCATGGCCCCACCAAAGCAAAACATCTATGTTTGCCAGCACCTCCGCCGTAATGCCCTGCTCCGGGTCATCCAGATTGGCGACTGTGGCCGTGATTTTACCGCCGCCCAGCTCGTTCAGACTGTCGGCAATCGCGCCGTTGATAGAGTTCGGATAGATCGATTTCGGGGCATGGGTCGGGGCTTCATCCCACACTAAAACGCGCACGGGGGTCTCAGACATAGAGTTCTCCAATACTTTTTATTCGCCGCCGGCTCCAACGCCCGGCTCGGTCATTTTGCGGGCGTCCAGCAGGTCTTCAAGCTGTGCGGCGGGCAGGATATGCTCAGACACGCACAGGTCGCGCACGGTGCGGCCTTCGTCCACGGCCCGCTTGGCGAGCTTCGCGGCGAGGTCGTAGCCAATCACGGGGGCGAGGCTTGTCACCATGCTCATGGACCATTCCACGAGGCTTTCCGCCCGCTCTTTGTTGGCCGTCAGGCCATTTACCGCTTTTTCAGTGAACACGGTCACGGAATTTGCCAGAAACGTCACGCTTTCCAGCACGTTCCGGGCCATGACGGGCAGCATGACGTTGAGGTCCAGATTGCCGTGCGTGTTGGCCGTCGTCACCGTGACGGCGTTGCCGATGACCTGAGTGCAGACCATCATGAGCTGCTCGCACATGACCGGGTTGACTTTTCCGGGCATGATGGACGAGCCGGGCTGCACGGCAGGCAGAGACAGCTCGCCGAGGCCGCAGCGCGGGCCGGACGACAGCCAGCGCACATCGTTTGCGATTTTCAGCAGGCCGCTTGCCACGGTGGAAAGCTGATTTGCCAGCTCGACCGCGCCGTCCTGACTGCCCTGGGCCTCGAAATGGTTTTCGGCTTCCACAAAGGGCAGTCCAAAACGGTCCGCCAGCTTCGCGGACACCGCCGCGCCGAAGCCTTCCGGCGAGTTGATCCCCGTGCCGACCGCCGTGCCGCCAATGGCAAGCTCCATCAAGCGCGGCTTGACGCTTTCGAGCCGCGCAATGGCAAGCTCCACCTGACGCGCCCAGCCGGAGGCTTCCTGCCCCAGCCGGATTGGCGTTGCGTCCATCAGATGCGTGCGCCCGATTTTGACGATCTCATCCCACTCCCGCGCTTTGGCGGTCAGCGCCGCGTGCAGGCCGCGCAGGGCGGGCAGCAGGCGCGTTTCCAGTTCCGTCGCCGCCGCCACATGAATGGCCGTGGGGATGACATCGTTGGAGGACTGGCTTTTATTGACATGGTCATTGGGATGCACCGGCGACTTGGAGCCGATGACACCGCCCATGATCTCAATGGCGCGGTTCGAGATCACCTCATTGGTGTTCATGTTGGTGGACGTGCCCGAGCCGGTCTGGTAAATGTCCACCACGAACTGCGCGTCCTGCCTGCCGTCAATGACTTCATCGGCGGCGGCATAAATGCCTTCAGCGATCTGCGGGTCCAGCAGGCCCATGTCAGCGTTGACTTCGGCGCAGGCACGTTTGATTGCCCCCATTGCCTGAATAAACGGACGGGGAAAGCGAATGCCGGAGACGGGGAAATTTGCGGCGGCGCGGGCGGTCTGCGCTCCGTAGTAGGCTTCGGTAGGAACTTGAAACTCGCCCATCGAGTCTTTTTCTGTTCGTGTGTTTTCGAGGCGTGTGTTTGTCATAAATAGGTTCTTTTATTTGGTTGTTTCACGGGATAAATGGTAGGAAAGCACCGCAAGTTCCTGCAAAAAAGAGACGTTGCGGACCACTACCCGCTCGGGAACGCGCAAAATCAGCGGCGCAAAGTTTAAGATCACGCGCACACCAGCGGCAATTGCTTCTTGGGCCACTGCCTGTGCAGCAGCGGCGGGAACGCACAAAATCGCCATCTGTGCGCCGATCCCAACATTGCTGCGGCGCAGGTTGACGACATCCTGGATTATCAGCCCGTTCTCTTGTCTGCCGATTTTTGCCGGATTCGCGTCGAACGCCGCCGCGATATGAAACTTATGGTCCCCGAGGCCGGGGTAGCCAATCAGCGCACTACCGAGGTTCCCCGCACCAATGACCAAAATCGGCTGCATCTGGTCAATCTTCAAAATCCGGGCAATACGATTTTGCAGCTCCAGAACGTTGTAGCCGACGCCAGGTTTGCCAAATTCGCCAAAGTAGGACAGGTCTTTGCGGAACTGCGCCGCATTGATGCCAGTCTGCTTTTCGACGTCCGTGGAAGAAATAGTTTCCACGCCCGAGGCCGTCAGATCAATTAAATACCGCAGATAAGTTGCCAGGCGCTCCAAAGTGGGGGTAGGAACCTTCGGGCTGATACTGTTCACAATGAGGTTCTCCCAAGAAGGCTATGACGGGACTGAAAGCGCCCACCAGGGGTTTGCGAACAGCGCGTCTACCTGTGCATCGCTCAAACTGTCCACCGGGCTGCCCCCGCCCACTGGCGCGGGGGGCAGGGCAGCATGGGAAACGTCCCCGACAAATATCAGTGTGCCCGCGCCGCTCGGCGCAGGCAGAATGCAGCGCACCGTGAAGTCAGAGGCTGTTCCAGCAGCCGCAGCCAGCGCCGCTGTCAGCGCCGCCCGCTCAATACCTGGCCTGCCTGTCACCAGCGTTCCCAGCCCCACAGTAAGATTAGTCCGCCCGCTGCGCGGGTCAATCTGCACATCCAGCACCGTTGAGAGTTGCCCCCTGAAAGCCGGAGCCGCGTTCAGGGCGTCCATGAGCGACTGTTCCGCACTGTCACGCAACGGGGCTGCCTGCCCGGTGGCAGAAGCGACGATGACCGGCGCGGTCTTGACTTCCGAGTCAACCGGCGGAGAAAGTGCATGGCGATGAGCCGCGCTGAACGCCAGCCCCGCAATCAGCAGCACCATCAGCACGGCGGCCAGGGCCAGGGCGCGGATGATCCGTTCCGGGGCCACCGAGCGGGGCAACACTGCGACGGGGCTTTCCGCCTTTTGATGGCCGAGCAGCCGGTCCAGCTTCATCCGGTCGGCGGCGCTGTCCGGGGTGCTGTCCAGCGCCATGCGGTACCACAAAGCGGCCTCGTTCAGATCGCCCTGATTTTCGTAGATGTCTCCCAGCAGGCTTTGCGCCGCCGCGCTGTCCGGGGCCAGCCGCAGGGCGGCCCGGCAGGCGTCCACCGCCTCGGTCCAGTGTCCGCGCACCCGCAGCAGGTTGGCCTGTGCCAGCAAGGCATACGCCTCCTGCGGCAGCCCGCTCTCAGCGGCAGCCAGCGCGTCACCCCCCCCGCTATTTGCTTGTTTGACTTGCTCCAACACCGGTTGACCCGAACCCTCCCGCGCTTCGCACGGTTTCTGTCAGCACTTCGCATTCCTGCCACGCAACGCGCAGAACGGGGGCTACCACAAGCTGTGCCACGCGGTCGCCCCGGTTCAGCGTGACCGGCTCCTGCCCCCAGTTGACCAAAATCACAGAGATCAGTCCCCGGTAATCGCAGTCTATCGTGCCCGGTGCGTTCACCAATCCCAGACCTTGCCGCAGGGCCAGGCCGCTGCGGGGCCGCACCTGTGCTTCATAGCCTTCCGGCAGGGCAATTCGGATGCCTGTGGAAACCAAAGCCCGCGCCCCTGGCAGCAGGGTCAGCGGCTCCGTGAGCGCGGCGCAGAGGTCCATACCCGCCGCGCCCGCAGTCGCATACGACGGCAGAGGCAGATCACGCGCCTCCGGGTCACGCTGAATAAGTATTTCCATCGGCCTCTTCATCGGTCAGTACGTCTTCGGTCACCACGCGGCGGACAGGAAAGGTCAGCAGGAACGTTGTCCCCCGGCCCGGCTCGCTTTTTTCAACCTCCACCGTGCCGCCATGTCCTTCAGTCAGTGCCTTGACCAGGGCCAGTCCGATGCCGGTTCCACCGATTTCGCGGTTGTCCCGGTTATCCACCCGGTAAAACCGCTCGAAAATCTTGGGCAGATGCTCCCGCGAGATGCCCATACCCTCATCGGAAATTCGCACGCGCACGGACGGCGGCGCGGAGTGCGCGGCCACTTCCCCAATCACGCGCACCGGCCCGCCGCCGGGCGCATACTTGATGGCGTTGTTGACCAGGTTTGTCAAAATCTGCTCGATTTTGTCCGGGTCGGCGTCGATACGCGGAAAGTCTTTCGGGAAATCCGCCGACAGCACATGATCGCGGGCGTAGGCCCGCTGCGTAGTCAGCACTTTCTCAGTCAGCGCGGCTAGATCGACCTCCGCCCAGTTCATCTGCATGGCGCGGCCCTGCTCAATGCGCGAAATATCCAGCAGGTCCTGAATGAGCCGCGTCAGCCGGTCACACTCGACATCGATAATGCCGTAAAACTCAAGCCGCGTCTTTTCATCGTAGTAGCCGTCCGAGTCGGCCAGCAGAGTGGAAATAAAGCCCTTGATGGCAGTCAGCGGCGTCCGCAGCTCATGCGACACGGTCGAGATAAACGCCGTCTTCATGCGCTCGACACCCCGAATTTCGGTGATGTCGTTGAAGATCGCCACAATTCCCGCCTGCGAGCCGTCATCTTCGCGCACTTTGGCGCACTGCACCTGATAAATGCGCTCCTGAAACTGATCTTCCGGGGCGCTGTCAACCACTGGAAACGCCACCTCCTCGGCCACTTCGCCGACTTTGGCGACCAGAGCGCGGGCGAGAATGGCACGGACTCGGGGGTCCTGAATGGCCTGCGTGTAAGGTGTATCAATCAGCGGCAGGGAAGGCGCGATGCTGAGAATAGCACGGGCCGACGGGTTGATTTGCAGGACGCGCCCGCTGTTGCTGACCATCAGCAGGCCCGCATACAGGCTGTCAATGGTGTGCAGAAGCTCCTGCTTTTCCTGCACAACCTCCCGGTACATCTCCGCCGAGGCGATGACCGCCGCGCCCTGCCGGGCAAGCTGCTCCAGCAGCCGAACGTCTTCCTCCACAAACAGCCCGTCATACTTTTTGTTAAACACGTGCAGCACGCCGACCGTCGTGCGGTCCAGCACCCGGTTGTCCTCGTCGCGTTTTTCCACAATCAGCGGCACGGACACGGCGCTGTGGATTCCGTAGCGGGCCAGCTCTTCGGCGGCGGCACGGGGGTCCAGCGTGGCATCGTAGGTGATAAGAGACGTAGTCGTGCGAAACACTTCATTGGAAACGCCTTCCGCCGACACGGGCCGCTCCATCGCCGCCATCTGCTCCTGTGTCAGCCCCAGCGCGGGAGACGTGGCATACAGAGTCCCGGCGGCGGCATCGTGGAGAAAAAAAACGCATTTTTCGGCCTGCAAAATCTTGGCGATTTTGTCCACCAGACGGCGCAGGATGTTTTCGAATTCTCCGGGGGACGGCAGGGGCAGAGCCGACGGCGGCAGGGGGGGCGGCAGAACGGGCGGCGCGGCGGCCTCCACATCGTGAATGCGCTGCTCCAGATGAATGTTCGCCTGCTCCAGCCGCTCAATATACTGCCGGCGATCTTCATAGACAGGCGCGGAGGCATCAGGCGGGCCGGACAAGTTCGGATCGGGCAAGTTCTGCGACATTGGGAGCAGCGCACCTCACCATCATTATAGCACGCGCCGCGCCGCCGCGTCAATTCGCTATTCAACTGACTGCGAGACTGCTTTTTGGCCTGTGAAATCTTCGAGCGTTTTGGCAAGCGCAAAGATACCTACATCGCGCTCATCTACCGCATCGCGCCGCCCGCTATCATCTGTCCAGCCATGAAACATAGTACGCACATTCTCAGCGTGGGTCTGCCCATAGTATCGGCGTGCCCTGTTTTCAGGTCCTAGAAGCGGTGTTACAGTTAAAATGAGGTCGGATTTTTCCTCTCGCTTTAACACTAGCCGAAAGCGGCGATTTCCCTGGCAGCCCAGCCTGGTTTGGAGAACAATCTTGCTTTTACTCAGTCGTGCTACCAAGATACCGTTGCGGTTTATCTCGTCAGACGAACAATCAAAAGTGTATTCTGCTCTGTGCGTGCTGTCTCTGGCAATCTGATAAAACTCTGTCCCGCACAGAAGAGTTATTCCAACACAGACCTGCAGCGCCGGAACAAACGTCTTGAACCAAAATAATGCCGAGAAGACAATGAAGGAGTAAATCATCAGCGGAAGCCACCATTGCAGGAGCAGGATTTTTAGGTCGTGCTCGTATGGCTCCTTAGTGAATTTTACCTGGAGGGTGTCACCAGATAAAGCAACGGTTGCAAACGTGAGTGTCACCGCTTTACCATTACTGCTTCTAGGCCAGCAGCATTCGCCCGCAGTTTTCGCAGGTCTGAATGGCCGCGTTTTCTTTGACCGTTTTGATGACCGTAGACGACAGCGTCATATGGCAGCCGCCGCAGGAACCGGCTTCAATTTTGGCGATGCCAACCCCCGCCAGCTTTGATCGCAGGGTCTCGTAGCGTTTCAAGGCTGATAAATCCTCGACCTGCGCGGCTGCCGCCTGCCGCTCGGCAGTCAATTCGGTCATCTCTTGATCCAGCGTTTTATACCGCGCCTGATAGGACGCCACGGTCTGTTTGTGGTGCTCCTCGGCTTCCGCCGCTTTGGCTTCGGCCACTGTCTGCGCTTCCCGTGCTTCTTCGGTTTCTTCCATCAGCTCTAAGACCCGCCCGTCCAGGTCGGAACGCTGACGGCCCATCATGTCGATTTCTTTTTCCATATTCGCCAGCTCGCGGGCATTGGTGATGCTGCCCTGATAGAGCTTTTGCTGGTAATTCTTGCGTTTGGCTTCCAGCGTTTCCAGCTTCAGCTCGCTGTCTTTCAGCTCCCCAATCAGCGTGTGTGCGGCGGCGGTGCGGCGGGCGGCTTCCGCGTGTGCTTCTGTGGATGCGGCGGCGGCAGTGGTGCCGTTGTCCAGCGCGGCCTGGGCTTTTTTGGCCCGCTGAATTTGCGTATCTTTCAACTGCACGGCATACAGGGCGTGCAGGGTTTCGGGGACGGTTGGCATAGTGGTTTGATTCTAGCAGACACAGCGGCAGATGTCAAATAAGGTACAATCAAAGCAGGAAAAACTATGGCAAAAACGCTGACGCGCTTTGTCTGCCGCAACTGCGGCAACGAAAGCGGCAAATGGTTCGGGAGCTGCCCGCGATGCGGCGGAGAAATGGAAGAGACGCAGACGCTGGCGACACCCAAGTCTGTGCAGGCCCGCGCCGCCGCCCCGGCGTCGTTTGTCGGGCGCACCCGGCCCCTGCGGCTCGATGAAGTCCCCTCCCCCGCGCAGGAAGGCCGCATTCTGAGCGGCATCGGCGAGTTTGACCGCGTCCTGGGCGGCGGCATCGTGCGCGGGGCGCTGACACTGATTGGCGGCGAGCCGGGTGTCGGCAAGTCCACCCTGCTCTCCCAGGTGGCCGGGCACTTAGCAATGCACGGCGGCAAAACGCTGTATGTGTCCGGCGAAGAGTCGGCGACGCAGATCAAGCTCCGCGCCGAGCGCCTCGGCATCACCGGCGGCGATCTGCTCCTGCACAACGAAACAGATGTCACGCTGGTCGCCGGGGCCATCCTCGCCGAGCGGCCTGCGTTCGCTATCATTGACAGTATCCAGACTATGCAGCACCCGGAAATCGAGTCTGCGCCGGGCAGCGTCTCGCAGGTGCGGGCGTGTACGGCGCAGCTCGCCCAGGTCGCCAAAGGCGACGGCATTCCGATCTTTCTGGTCGGCCATGTCACCAAAGAAGGCACACTGGCCGGGCCGCGTGTGCTGGAACACATGGTAGACACGGTGCTGACCTTTGAGGGTGATAAAAATTATACCTATCGCATCCTGCGGGCCGTCAAAAACCGCTTTGGCTCCACCGACGAGCTGGGGCTGTTCGAGATGCACGAAGAAGGGCTGATCGAAGTCCCCAACCCCTCAGAGATGCTGCTGGCCGAGCGGACGCAGAACACGGCAGGCTCCGCCATCCTTGCCACTGTGGAAGGCACACGGCCCATGCTGATTGAAGTGCAGGCTTTGGTCGCGCCCTCGTTTCTCACCAACCCCCGCCGCACTGTGGCCGGGGTAGACACCAATCGGGTCAATCTCATTTTGGCCGTGCTGGAAAAGCGGGTTGGAATCAGCCTTGCCAATCAGGATGTGTTCGTCAATCTGGCAGGCGGCGTGCGCGTGGAAGAACCCGCCGCCGATCTGGCCGTCGCCGTGGCCGTGGCTTCCAACTTGCAGGAGCGGCCCGTGGACCCATCCACCGTGTTTGCCGGGGAGGTCGGCCTAGGCGGCGAAGTCCGGGCCGTCGGGCAGGTGGACCTGCGCCTGCGCGAAGCCGCCCGGATGGGCTTCAAGCGGGCCATCATCTGCGCCCGCAGCAAAGCCGCCCTGCGGCGGACGCCGGATTTAACCGTGATTGGCGTGGAAAGCGTCCGGCAGGCGCTCGATGCCGGGCTGTCCCGCGCATGAGATGCGGCTGCCTGAGACACTGGCTTCTGCTTTTCCTGCTGGCGCTGCCTGCGCTCGCTCACGCTGGCCCAAAGCGCGTGGTCGTCGTGCTCCTGCCGGGAACCAGTCTTCCAAGCTGGCGCACGGCTAACGCCCCCACCCTGCACCGATTGATGGCAGGCGGGGCGCTGGCGGTAATGAACACGCGCACGGCTCGCCTGCCTTCGGGCCACGCCCGCGAAACCCCAGAAAGCGCCCTGCTGACGCTGAATGCCGGGTCCCGCGCCGCCGCACCGGCGGGGGCACTTGTCGCGGCTGATTGGCCCAAGTTGGTCAGCGGCAACCAGCGCCTTGGCTATGATGTGCGTTTGGGCAACCTGACCGACGCGCTTTGTGCCGCCGGGGTGAGCGTCTACGCGGGCGGCGGGCCGGACGCCGCGCTGGTGGCGGCCTCCGGCTCCGGGCAGAGCGTGCCCGCTCAGGCAGCCCTCGCGCCGGGCCTGACGATCTGGGATGCCGGGCCGGACCTTGCCGCCGCCGATGCGCTTCTGGCTCGCTTTGCCGCTGACAGACAGGCAGACGGCGGCAGGCTGGTCGTGCTGTCGCCGTATGCCAGCGACACCGACTATCGTGCTGGCCGCCGCTTGATGCCTGTGCTTGTCTGGGGACCAGGCATCAGCGCGGGCCTGCTGTATTCGCCCTCCACGCACCGGGCAGGGCTGGTCACCAACACCGATTTTGCCCCGTCCATCGCCGCTGAGTTCGGCCTGACACGCGGCGATTTCCCAGGCAGTCCGTTTGGACAGGCATGGACGCCGAAGGCTGCACCGAATGCCGTGGGTGCTGTAGCAGGTCTAGACGCCGAGGCTGTGCAGCAGGCGCAGAGCCTGTTCGTTTTGCCCTATGTGGCTCTGGCTTTGGCGCTGGTCGCTGCCCTGGGAACCTTACTCGCTCTGCGGGGCCGTCTGACGGCGTTCTGGCCGGTGGCGCTGGCCGCCCTGCTGACGGCGTTGCTGCTGGCCGCGACGCCGACCGAGGCGCTGACCGGCTTCGCGCTGCTGAGTGCCGCCGCGTGGCCGGGGGCACGACGATTTGGCGCACAGACTGTTCTGCACCTGCTTTTTGGCGTCATCACGGCGGCGCTGGTCGGCGATATGCTGACCGGGAGCCATTTGATGCACCGCAGCCTGCTGGGCTATTCAGCCATTGAAGGCGCACGGTATTATGGCATTGGCAACGAGGCGATGGGCCTGCTGATTGGTTCGCTGCTGGTGCTGGCAGCCCGGCTGTGGACAGCCTCCAAAGTACGTCAGGGAGCCATTCTGGGCGGGCTGGGGCTGGTCTGCCTGCTGCTCGGAGCGCCAGGCGCGGGCGCGAAGGCGGGGGGCGTTCTGGTGTCGCTTCTTTCCTTCGGGGCATTGCTCTTGATGCTTCGGGGCGGAACGCTGTCCGTTCGCACAGTAGTGATACTGGCTCTGGGCGCGGCGGCTGCGCTGGCCGGGACAGTCGGGCTGGACCTGCTGCTGTCGCACGGGCAGGGGCATTCGCATCTGGGTGAAGCGGCCCGGCGCATCAGTGCGGGCGGCTGGGGCGAAGCGCAAAGCATCATAGCACGCAAACTGGCTGTCGAGGCGCGGCTGTCGTGGCACAGTGCGTGGGCCGCGCCGCTCTGGGCCGGTTTAGCCTGTGTGCTGCTGCTGAAGCGGCAGTCAAAAACCGCCGCTGACCGGGCGCTGCGAGGCGCGGGACTGACTGCTGTGGCGGCGTGCGTGGTGCTCAATGATGCTGGGGTTGTTGCAGGGGCGTTGTGCGTGCTCCCCGTGGTATGCGGTCTGGTCAAGCCGCTGGCAGACAGAAAAACGCCCCCTGTCCGCCAAAGCAGACAGGGGGCGCACTCTGGACCGCTCTACTGAGCCGGTGCGGGAGCAGGCGCGGGTGCATCAGCCGGGGGTGCCATCGGCGCGGGTGCATCAGCCGGGGGAGCTGCCGGCGCGGGTGCATCTGCCGGAGGAGCCGCCGGTGTGGTTCCGTCAGCCGGAGGAGTCGCTGGCGGAATCAGTACGGTATCAATGATGTGAATAACACCGTTGGTCGCACGAATATCACCCTTGGTGACTTTGGCTCCGTTGACCATGAGCTGATCCTTGCGGCCTTTGGTCACTTCCAGCGTGCCGCCTTCCACAGTGGGAGGCGAGGTCGGGCTGGTCATGGCTTTGGCGTCTGCCGCCAATATCTCGGCGGGGATAACATGGTAGGACAGAACTGACTTCAGCATTGCCGGATCGGCCAGCAGTTCGTCCAGCTTGCCTGCGGGCAGTTTGGAGAATGCCTTGTCATCGGGTGCGAAGACGGTGAACGGGCCAGCGGTCTTCAGTGTATCCACCAGGCCAGCAACTTGCAGGGCCTTGACCAGCGTGGTCAGATTCTTGGCTGCCATGGCCGTATCAACAATGTCCAGGGTCGCCGTGTTCGCTGCTGCCGCTGGCTTGTCCGTCGTCGTCATCGGCTCCGTCGTCATAGGCGCGGAGGAGGCATCGCCGCTTGTCGAAGGCGTCATAGCCGATTTCAGGCTGGCGGCGTCGTAGGCTGCCAGATATTCCGAAATTTCCTGCTTCTGATCGTCGATCTTATAAATATCGCTCAATCTCAGGTTATACTGACCGGCCAGGTAGGGGAAGGTTTCCCCCCGCTCCACCGCCGCCGAGACGAATTTGAAGGGGACGTCAGCTTCTTTGGCGACTTTAGCGACAGTGGCAATCTGGTTGTCGGTCAGGCCACGGGCCTTGGCCTGCTGCAAGTCTACATAATCATAGTTCTTGTTGTTGAGCAGCTTGAAGTTCGGCGTTGCCGAAGTAGACATCGAGCCGCTCGTCGGTGCCGGGTCGCTCATCGGCTGAGCCATCGGGACGGGAGCCGGGGTTGTGGCAGCATCAGGCGCGGGCGTAGTATTGGGCGTTGTCGTTGCGTCAGGGGTTGTCGTTGCGTCAGGCGTCGTCACTGCACCGGGAGCCGGGGGCGGCAGGGTCGCGTCTTGGGCGCGAACACCAGACTGAGAAGCCGCAAACATGGCGGCGACGGCGGCGGCAAGAGCCAGGCTGCTTGTCTTTCGAAATTGCATGGGGAAATGCTCCTTTTCACTGAGAAACTTGATGGGAAGGTTAAAACGCGGCTCGTCACCGGTATTCTTACCCCGTTATACCTCGCAAACCACAGAAACAAAACACTAGGAGCGGCTCTGAAAAAATTCTTTATGACAACACATAATTATTTGTCCCGGTATCTTGGCGCTAAAGGGCTTCTGCAAAAGTCTTTACCAGGGTTTAGTGCCCGTCCCCAGCAGCTTGCGGCGGCGGAAGCCGTGGAAGCCGCAATGACCGGACGAGGGGGCGTGGCACTTGTGGAAGCAGGCACAGGCGTCGGCAAAACGCTGGCTTACCTTTTGCCCGCTCTGCGTCATGCCAAGCCCGATGCCCGCATCGTCATTTCCACCCATACGCTGGCCTTGCAGGCGCAGCTTGCCGAAAAAGACGTGCCACTGGTGCAGTCCATCTGGAAAAACCAGGTAGACGCCGCCGTCGTCAAAGGACGCGGCAACTATCTGTGTTTGCAGGACTTCGACGCGGCTCGGGGCGACCTGTGGACCGTCGGCGACCCGCAGTTCACGCAAATCAGCGATTGGAGCCGCCGAACGGGAACGGGCGACGCGGCGGAGCTGGACTTTACCTACCCCGGCTGGGCGGACATCCGCGCCAATGCCGATACGTGCAAAGGCCAAGAATGCCGCTTTTTTGACCGCTGTTTTTATTATCGCATACGCCGCGAAGCACAGGACGCCAGCCTGCTGCTGGTCAATCACGCCCTGTTCTTTTCCGACCTCGCTGTGCGCCGCAGCGGCGAGCCAGACGCCAAGCTGCTCCCTGACTACGATTTTGTCATCTTTGACGAAGCGCACCATCTGGAAACCGCCGCTGCCGCTGCATTCGGAGTCGCGTTTTCATCGTCGCGCCTGCCCACCCTGCTGGACAAGCTCCGGCGGACGGCCCGCACTTTGGACATGAACCTGGACCGGCTGAAATCGATTGAAGCACAGTCGCAAACGTTATTTCAGCCCTTTGTGGCAGGCGGCCGCCCTGAGTTCTTTGTCTCGGACCTGCTGCGAACCGACGGCGAGATGCAGTCTGTTCGCGCCCAGGCAGCGGGCATCGGAACTTTGCTGGATGCTGTCGCCACCGAGCTGCTGAAACAGGACACCGGCGGCCAGCCAGCCCTGAAAGACCGTATCGACGGCCTGCGCCGTCAGTGTGTCCGCGCTAAAGAAGAGCTGGCCCTGTCGCTCGGCGGCGACGACGAAAACTTTGTCCGCTGGGGATCACTCGCCCGCGCCACCCGGCGCGGTCCGCAGGCGACCATCCACTGGACTCCCATCTCGGTCGCGCCGATTTTGGAGGCCGCACTCTGGAAACAGCCCCGGAAGATTGGCGCGGCGTTGGTGTCCGCAACTCTTTCCACAGACGGCGGTTTTGGCTATGTCCGCACGCGGCTGGGTCTGCCACCTGAAGACCCCAAAGTGACGGAAACCGTGGTCGGCTCGCCGTTTGACTACGCCAAAAACTGCCTGCTCTATATCCCGCGCCATCTGCCGGTGCCCTCGGACAACCCCGGCTATGCCTACGACACCGCCAATGAAATGCTGGCCCTGCTGGAAGCCTCACACGGCGGCGCGTTTCTGCTGTTTACCTCCTACCGCGCTTTGAACGCCGCTTACGATCACCTGACTCAGTCCGACCTCCCCTACCCGCTTCTGCGTCAGGGCGAGATGCCGAACGCCCGTCTGGTGCAGGTCTTCAAAGAAGAGAAAAACGCGGTTTTGCTTGGAACACAGTCATTTTGGGAAGGGGTAGATGTGCCGGGAGCCGATCTGCGGCTAGTCATTATCGACCGCATTCCATTTGCCGTGCCGGACAGCCCTCTGCACCGGGCGCGGGTGGACGAAATCACAAAAGCGGGCGGCGACTGGTTTAGCGATTTTGCGCTCCCGCAGGCGCAGCTTCGACTGAAACAAGGCTTCGGACGGCTCATCCGTACCCAGAAAGACCGGGGCGTGGTGGCGATTCTAGACACGCGCCTCGTGCATAAACGCTATGGCGAACGATTTCTGAAGTTCCTGCCCCCGGCCCGCCGCGTTTTTGACCTGGCCGAAGTGCAGGCATTCTTCGACGAGGGCGGGGAGGAGTTTCCCGACCCGGCGGCGAATCAATCTAAACGACCGTATAAAGGAGTCACACACAATGGCATTTGAAGTCCCCGCGCTCCCCTACGCCTACGACGCGCTAGAGCCGCACATCGACGAAACCACCATGCACCTGCACCATGACAAGCACCATCAGGCGTATGTCACCAATCTGAACGCCGCGATTGAGAAGCATCCCGAGCTTGCCGCGCACAGCCCCGAAGATTTAGTCAAAAACCTGGCGACCCTCCCCGAAGACATCAAAGCCGCTGTCCGCAACAACGGCGGCGGGCACGTCAACCACACGCTATTCTGGGAAAGCATGGGGCCGAACGCAGGCGGAGAACCGACCGGCGCACTGGCCGAGGCGATCACCTCCACGTTCGGCTCGTTTGACGCTTTCAAGACGCAGTTCAATGACGCGGGCGTCAAGCGGTTTGGCAGCGGATGGGCCTGGCTGGTCAAAGGCACGGACGGGAAGCTTGCGATTGTCAGCACCGCCAACCAGGACAACCCGCTCACCGACGGTCACACCCCCCTGCTGGGCAATGACGTCTGGGAGCATGCGTACTACCTGAAATACCAGAACCGCCGCCCCGAATATCTGGCCGCCTGGTGGAACACCGTCAACTGGCCCATCGTCGCCAAGCGGTACGACGCAGTCTAATCGCGCAACAATTGCACAAACGAAAGCGGCCCCCGGACAGTGTCCGGGGGCCGCTTTCGTTTGCCGCCCACAAGCCGCTATTTAGCCAATGCTACCTGCGGCTGACCGATCTCGAACTGATGCTCCCAGGGATACTTGGCGCGGGCCAGCTCCTCGTAGCGCCCGCTGTACGGCTCCATCTTCCAGCCCATGAAGGCCCAGCCGACATAGTTGCCGACATCCCAGATTTTCTCAGACGGGAGCTGCCCCTTGAACTGCGGCATCGCGCTGCCGGGGATGCCATACAGAACCACATAGTAAATCGCCCCGTTGGAAATGGACGACACCTGGTTCTTACGATAATTGTAATGGTAACCCGGCTGGCCGCCCTGCGGGCTTGCGCCCGATGCCTGCACCAGCGTAAAGTCCATCGGCGGCGGATTCAGGTATGACTTGGCCGGACCACGCCCGTCGCCATGCTCGCCGTGACAGCTCGCGCAGTACGCCACATACAGCACGCGCCCACGCTCGACAGACCCTTCCGTCACCGGCTCCGGATTTGGCATATCCAGCCATGTTGACGGCAGGGTAGAGTTCAGGTACGCCAGGTTTGCTGCGGGGCCTTTCTGGTAGTACTTGATCAAATCGACCTTGAGGTCCTCCTGTTGCTTGGCCCGTTTTTGACCGTCTTTGCCGCCGAGGCACTGAACGTAGGCAATCAGGTTCCTGCGGTCCTCACCCTGAATATAGCTGTACGACGGCATGAACGACTGCGGACGGGTGTAGCGCGGGTTCTGAAAATGGGCATTGTGCCAGTCATCCGGGTGGTAGCCGCCTTCACGGAACAGGTCCGGGCCGTTGCGCGACGAGCCGATCTCATGCGGCGAGTCGTAGGCATAGTCCCCCGGCTGGGCGGCCAGGCCGCTTCCCTCGCCCCAGTCCATCGCACGGGTGCCCTGCGAGTGGCAGTAAACGCACCCGTTTTTGACGTAAATCTCGCGGCCTTTGAGCTGCTGCGCCGTGTACTGGATCGCATTGGGCGTGGGGGCCGGATGAAACACGGCGGCGGGCAGGATTGCATTCAGGAAAATAAACGTGAAGGCAATCGTAGCCGAGCCGAACAGAACGGTCAGCGGAGTCATTTTCATGGCAAGTAATTTCTAGCGTCCTGCCGCTCCTCAGGAAGCCACACGGTCATCATAATGATGCACCGGGGCAGGCATCTCGTGGAGGGCAGCAATATCTTCCAGCCGCTTCTGCTCGCGGTTCGGCGCAGGTGTACGCACGGTCTGGATCAGGTTAATGAGCTGCATCACCACGCCGACGACAATCATACCGCCAAACATGGAGCGCAGGATAAAGTAGAACTTCAGAACGGGGTAGGCTTTGACGACCTGTTCACCGAGCGTCACCCACGCGCTGGCCTGCGCCAGACCCGCCGCTGTGATGGCCCAGAAATAGCCGTTGATGCCCAGCAAAATCAGCCAGTAGGTCGTGTCGGCCAGGTTACGGCTCCACAAAGGCCGCTTCATAATCTGCGGGACCATGTAAAGCTGGGCCGCCATCGCAATAAACCCGAAGCCGCCCAGCAGCGTGATATGAGAGTGCGCGATGGTCCACTGCGTAAAGTGAACAAAGCGGTTCACCGACATGAACGACTGAATGGACCCCTGGAACGAGCCGGCGCCGTAAAGGAATGCTCCTGTCAGCACGAACCGCAGGGGGATGTTTTCCAGCATCTGCCCCCACTGCCCGCGCATCGTCATCAAAATGTTGACGCTGAACGTGAACACCGGAATAAACAGTGAAATAGAGCCAATAATCGAAATGACTTTCAGCCAGTTCGGGATCGGCGCCTGCAAAAGGTGGTGCTGCCCGGTGCTGGTATAAAACAGCGCAATGGACCAGAACCCGATCAGCGACATCAGGTGCGAATACAGCGGCTGGCGCGAGATTTTCGGGACTAGATAATAGATCAGCGCGATGCCGCCCGTAGTGATATACAGGCCAAAGACATTGTGCCCATAGAACCAGTTCCAGACCGCGTCATCCAGCCCTCGGAATGACCCGGTGCGCTGAAAGTCCATCGTGCCCGGCGGTAGATTAGACGCATTGTTTCCCCACAGGATATGGCTGTGACCATCGGGCGTTAGATACGTTGTGAACGGATGCCACATGACGTTGCCAATGAAGTACATCATGGCAATCCAGACGACTGAGCCGCCAATATACCAGAGCGACACAAACAGCTTCGGCTCACGCCGGGCGGCAATGGTCTGGAAGATGATCACGCCATTGACACACATCAGCAGCAGGACCGGCCAGTCCACCCACCAGGGAAACTCGGTGTATTCTTTGCCCTGCGTGTCGCCGCAGGCCAGCGCGACGGCCCCGGCGACCACAGCCAGGTTCCAGAACAGCAGCAGCAGGTTCGCCATACGGTTGGAGCGCAGCGGCGTCTTGCACAGGCGCGGCACAATAAAGTACCAGCCGCCAAACATGGCCGTGGACAAAAAGCCGAACAGCACAATGTTGACATGTGCCGGGCGCAGGCGGCTGAAGACCAAAGCGGGGATGCCGGAAAACAGGTCCGGCGCGACCAGCTCGTCGGACATGAGCAGGCCATACAGCACGCCGACAACAAACCAGACCGCGCCACTCATCAGACCGTGCAGGGCAGCGGAGTCGGGTCGGTCCAGCTTTTCCCAAAGCGTCTGGGCTGGGGAATGGCCGGAGTCCGGGTCTTTCGGGCGCGACGGCATCAGTGAGGTGATGGACATAGCGGGCTTGACTTCCTAAAAAGATCAGGGAAAACATGGCGAGAACAAAACACTCTGGAAACGCGGCAGCGCTTCCTGTGCCGTTATTGTACCTCATATTTTCCTGTGTTTTGGTATCTTGTGATTATATTCACAAACTTATTTGGAAGAGTTCTGTCCTGCCGGGTATAACGATATTTATGAGCCTGATTCGACTAAATAACGTGTCCCTCCGCTACGAAGACCGGCCCGTCCTGCGCGGTGTCTATTTCAAGTTACGCGCCGGGGAGCGCGTCGGCCTGATCGGCAAGAACGGCACAGGCAAGACCACCGTGCTGAAACTGATTCTGGGCCAATTGGAGCCGCAGTCGGGGACCGTGGAAAGCGAGCCGTCGCTGAAGCTGGGCTACTTTTCGCAGTTCTCCGCACTGGACGGCACGCAGTCGGTGCAGGAGATTTTGGAAGACCTGTTTGCTGATTTGAAAGCACTCGAAACCGATCTAGAGACCATTAGCACACAGCTAGAAACCGTGGAAGACCCGGACGAAATGGACGCCCTGCTGACACGGCAGGCGGCGGGCCTCGACGAGATGACCCGGCGGGACGGCTGGGAATATCCGCGCCATATCGACACGGTGCTGACCAGGCTCGGCTTCCGCGCCGAAGACCGCGCCCGGCCTGTCGGTCAGCTTTCCGGCGGCTGGCGCAACCGGGCCGCGCTGGCGAAAATCCTGCTGGAAGCGCCCGATGTGCTGCTTTTGGATGAGCCGACGAACTTCCTGGACGTCGAAGGGCTGGCCTGGCTGGAAGGGTGGCTGTCCCAGTTTGGCGGGGGCCTGCTGCTGGTCTCACATGACCGGCAGTTCTTGGACGGCGTGGTGACGCGTATCGTGGAGATCGAAAACTACACGTTCCACGACTACGCGGGCAGCTTCACCGACTACATCCGCGACAAGCAGTTCCGGTTCAAGACGCTGGAAAAGCAGTTCCAGCACGAGGAAGAGCTGCTGACTCTGGAAGCCGAAGCGATCACTGACCGGGATGACCTCAAAGCAAACCCCGGCGCGGCCCGGAAGCTCGCCGACATCAAAAAGAAGCGGACGCCCCGGCCCACGGACTTGATTGTCTCCGCCCTCTACGATTCTATCCGCATTCCCGACCGAATGCTGTCTGCCACGCATCTGACCAAAGCCTACGGCCCGCAGACGCTGTTTTCAGACCTGACGTTTGAGGTCGGCAAAGGCGAGCGGCTGGCGATTGTCGGGCCGAACGGCAGCGGCAAATCCACGCTCCTGCGGCTGCTCATCGGCCAGGAAGAAGCGGACACCGGCACAGCGCAGTGGCCCGGCGGCACGGCCTGGGCGGACTTCAATGTCTTGCTTGCCGCACTGGACCCCAAAGACACAGTGACCCACGCGGTCAACACGGCGGGGGCGCTGGCGACGGGGGCGCGGCGCAAGCAGATCAACCACTTTCTCAGCCTGCTGCAGTTCTCCGAAATGGACCTGAACCAGAAAATCGGCACACTGTCCGGCGGCCAGCAGGCCCGCGTCGCCCTCGCCCAGTGCCTGCTGTCGGGGGCGCAGACGCTGGTGCTGGACGAGCCGACTAACCATTTGGACCTGCCCAGTACGCAGGTCATGGAGCGGGCGCTGGTCAACTTCCCCGGCGCGGTCATCGTCGTCAGCCACGACCGCTTCTTTTTGGATAAAGTCGCTACCCGGATGCTCGTCTTCGGCCCCAGCGGAGCCGTCACCGACTTCGGCGGCAACTGGACTCAGTGGGAGGCGTCACATTCAGCGGGCTGACCGCCTGCTGCTCGATTTCCGTCAGGGCTAGATACAGATCATTCGGCGCCCCCTGCGCGTGCTGCTCCCCGCCGCGCAGAAATTCATAGAGCCGAGCCGCCAGGACTGCACCCAGAGCCGGGCCGATGAAATACACCCACGCACTCGACAGCGCGGCAGGACTGCCAAAAAGAGCGGGGCCGAGGGAGCGGGACGGGTTCATCGAGCCGCCCGTCACCGCCCCGCCGATCATCACATCAAAAACGACGGTCAGACCAATCGCCAGAGCAGGCACAGCGCCCGTGACCCGCTTATCCGTGGCAACTGCGATAATCACCAGCATCAAGAAGAACGTAAGCACCGCCTCCACCCCCACGGCGCGGGAAAGCGGGCCGGGAGCCGGAATAGGAATGCCATGCCCCCCGCCAAAGAGCAGCGCGGCCAGGCCCGCCGCCGCGACCCCGCCCCCGAATTGCGCGGCCCAGTAGGGCAGCACAAAGCGCCAGGGAAAGCGACCGGCAACGGCGAAGCCCAGGGACACAGCCGGGTTGAAGTGTGCCGCCGAGATCGGACCGAGCGCGTAGATCATGGCGAGGACGGCCAGGCCGGACACCCACGCCGCCGACGTCAGATCACCCGCCGCGCCGGGAAAATGCGCCGCGCCGGAGAGTGCGACCGGCGCAAAGACAATGGCGAACGTGCCGACGAACTCCGCCGCATAGCGCCGGATCATGGCGTCATTCATGGCGACCCCTTGCCCTATCCGCAGCCGCCAGGGCCACAGCCGCAGTCCGCCGCTTCGCCCGCCGCCATCGGCAGGGCAACTGAGTTCGGCACACAGAATTCTTTTGCCAGGCAGTCTGTGTGCTTTGCGGCCAAAGCAAACACAACGGCACTCTCGGAAACCACGAAGCTTTCTACCGAGTATTGCGAAATGACCGCCTCTTCGTACTCGATTTCCACGTCTAAATCTTCGCCCTCGGGCAGAACGCCTTTTGCCCGCGCCAGGTTCAGCACACCGGCCATTTTGCCCGCCAGGAGCCGGTGGTGCGTGTCGGTATACACCCAGGCTTGAAGCTGGCAGCGTTCAAGAGTATGCAGACTGCCCCCGCAGTCGATGAACCTCTTGGTGACATAGCCGACTTCGGTGATATGAAACGAAACTGGCACGGCGTTATCACCCGGCAGCACCAGATGAAAAGGCGTGTCGGGATAAGCTTCCAGCAGGTTCGTAAACTGGCTAAGTTTCATGAGTGTCTTTCTATTCGTCGCAGCAAATGCCGCTGATCGAGTCGGGAAGCAGGCCGCCCAGAGACGAAGCCAGAGCGGCCACAGCCTCATGGTTGATACCGCAAATCATATTTTTGCCGCGCCGCTCGACGGTAATCAGCCCGGCCAGGCGCAGCTCTTTCAGGTGAAACGAAACGGACGACGTAATCTTCTCGGCCCCCGTCACCCGGCAGCAGACTTCGCCCACGGTCGGCCCGGACACCGGGCGCACTTCGCCGCTGTCTTCCACCGCCACCGGGGCGCAGCAGGAACGCAAAAACTCAAAAATCCGCAGGCGCGTCGGGTCCCCCAGCGCCTTGAACATCGCTGCCCGCTCGGGTTCTGTCAATGAACATTGCAACGTTTCCATAATTATAGAAATGATACCCTCTGATAACCGATCTTGTCAATGGCACGGCAGTTTTGTCTATTCCTCTCAGCCACGCAGTGAGGCCACGCATTGAAATGCATGGCTGAAGAGCCTGCGGCTGAATGTCCCTGCGGGACAGAAGAGAAGGGCGTTGTTGCATCAATGCTCCTGTGCCGAGTGCCGCCCGGTAGCCGGGGGTATGAAACCCCCGGCATTGAAGTTCAGCCGCCCTCCGGGCGCAAGAGATTAGCCAAGAGCCTGGCTTGCTCATCCTAAGCCCGGCAGGGCGTCTGCTTTTCCTGCCGGGGGTTTTATACCCCCGGCGCTCTGGCGGCGGTTGCCGGTCAGCATTGATGCAACAACGCCGAAGAGAAGACAAAACATTCAAGACCCGCGAAGCAGGCCGTCCCGCAAGGACGTTCGGCGTCTGCGCCCTTCAGCCACGGATTTCAATCCGTGGCTCTTCAATCCGTGGCTCTCGGCCCAAGAAAACTGAATGGCCCTGGGCAGTTTTATTTTCAGGAAGGACTTTCGCCCCTGCCCCGAGAACTACACTGCCAGACACATTTTCAGGAGGCTAGTTTATCTAGTGAAAGAAACACTGCTCATCGGCATCATCGGAACCGGCGGCATCGCCGGGGGAAAGCATATGCCCGCCCTGTTCAAGCTGGATGGGGTTGAAATGACCGCATTCTGCGACATCGAAGAAGGCAAAGCCCGCCGGGCGGCGGCTAAATATGGCACGGCGGACGCCAAAGTCTACACGGACTACAAAGAGCTGCTCCAAGACCCCAGCATTGATGTCGTTCATGTGCTGACCCCCAACGATTCCCATGCCGAAATCGCCATCGCGGCCCTGGAAGCCGGAAAGCACGTCATGTGTGAAAAGCCGATGGCGAAGAAGGCCGCTGATGCCCGCGCCATGCTGGCCGCCGCGAAACGCTCCGGCAAGAAGCTGACCATCGGCTACCAGACCCGGCAGTCCGCCGAAAGCCAATACCTCAAAAAAGTCTGCAAGGCGGGCGACCTCGGCGAAATCTACTACGCCCGCGCCAATGCCCTGCGCCGCCGCGCCGTCCCGACGTGGGGCGTCTTCCTGGATGCCGAAAAGCAGGGCGGTGGCCCGCTGATCGACATCGGCACACACGCCCTGGACCTGACCCTGTGGATGATGGACAACTACGCGCCGAAGTCCGTCATGGGCAATGTCTACCGCAAGCTCGGCGACAATGAAGGCGCGGCCAACGCCTGGGGACCCTGGGACCCCAAAAAGTTCACCGTGGAAGACTCGGCGTTCGGCTTCATCACCATGAAGAACGGCGCGACCATTGTGCTGGAAGCCGCCTGGGCGATCAACTTGCTGAACACGACCGAGGCCAACTGCACCCTCGCCGGCACCAAAGCCGGGGCCGATATGCAGAAGGGCCTGCGGATCAACGGCGAAAACAACGGCCAGATGTACGTGCAGGACATCCAGACCGACGGCGGCGGCGTCGCCTACTTCAGCGCCGAAGGCGTCGACCTTGCCTACGAAGAAGCCAAGCAGTGGATTGAGGCCGTCCGCAACGACACCGACCCCACGGTTCTCCCCGAACAGGCCCTCGTCGTCTCCGAAATCCTGGAAGCCATCTACGAATCCGCCAAAACCGGCCAGCCCGTTGTGTTTGATTAAACAAGCTAAACGGTCGGGGGCGTAAACCCCTTATAGCGGCAAAATTGAGAGCGCCTTCCAATTAAATTGGAAGGCACTCATCTTGGCGAGGTGGATAATTCTAGCAGGTTACTTGTGCTTCGGGGCGTGCTTCGGCGTCGTTGCGTGTGCTGGCGGAAGTGTGATGAAGGCAAACAAGCTTGCCCCAGAGTTAATGGCAACGGCTGGAGGCGTCAGAGGGAACAATCGCCCGTCCGCCCCAATGCCAAACTGCGTAATCTGCACGTCAGTGTTTTGGTCACCGGTGACGGTGTAGAGGAAACGTCCAGTTGGGTCTACCGCCAGCGGGTGCGGATGCGTTCCTACAGCGACATCAGGCGGCGAGAGTGCCGTCAATGTTCCGTCCGGGTTCACGCCAAATTGCGATATAGTTCCGTTGCCGCCGTTGCTGGCATAGACAAATTTGCCAGAGGGTGTGATGACTAACTTTTCGGAGGAGCCTGTTGGCAAAGATGCCGGGGAAAGCGGCGAAAGGCTATCATCGGCGTTGATGTGGTACTGATTAAGTTTACCGTCTGAATTGGATACATAGGCAGCATGTCTATCCGCAGAAATTACTACCCCGACACTTGTATAACCACCGTCCAGCATCAAGGGTGGAGCTAGCGGCGCGAGCCTTCCATCATCTTGAATACGATATTGAGACACTGATCCTGGCGACCAGTTGCACAGGTAAGCGGCCCGGCCATCGGGAGCAAAGGTCAGGATGTTAGGCTTGCCGGTACTCGGCATGGGTAAGCCGAGCGAAACAAGCTGTCCAGTATTTGTGATACGAAATGCTGAGATACTGTGGTCATTCTGATTAACGGTATAAAGAAAGCGTCCTGTTGGGTGGATAAAAAGCTCTCTTGGGCTGGCTCCTACTTTCAGCGTTTCTGGGCTGAGCAAAGTCAGAACGCCGTTCGGCTGAACTCGATATTGCGAAAGGGTTCCCTTATCGAAGTTGGAAGCGTACAAAAACCGATTGTCGGGAGTTAAGACTACATCCAGAAGCCCAGCTTCGGTTTTGACTGCCGGAATGCTTAAAGGCATCAGCCAGCCATCTTCCGTTATGTGGAACTGAAAGATACGCCGAGTGCCTATATCTAATCCATAAGCTGTCCGGCTTTGCAAGCCAAAAGCCATTTTGTATAAGTCTGGCCCCATTAGCGGAGCCTTTGGCTGGCGCAAAGGCTGAAGGCTGCCGGAGGGCATCATGGAGTATTGTTGAAGGACACCACCGAGAACATAAGCCGTCATAACTGGTGGCTCAGTTTTTGCGGATTTCTGCTGGGGCCGAGTATGAGAAATAACTTGCCCTGATGCAGGCATAAGCAAACCAAAACAGAAGAAAGCAAGACACAACGCAACTCCTGCTGTTTTTCCAATGGCATAATTGTTCATAGATATCATTGGTGTGTGATGCCTATTCACCAGAATTTGACTTGATTTAATCATGGCACTGTATTGAGAGTAGAAGAATTGACGTAGGGATTGCCTGCGGCTGCCTCGTCCGCAGACGATGTCGTTGGTGTTATGCCTGAAGCCGAGCCTTGAACATGAACACTCAATCCGTCCCAAGACACATAAGGCGCTTTGCTACCCGATGTGTAAAAGAACGGCTTTGTTGCGTTTGGGCTTTTGTCAAAGTTGGGCGGACAGTTGTATGTAACAATTCCCCCGTTGCCTTTTTGGGCAATAGATGTGTTGTATTTGACATTGATTTCGTTCGCGGGTATCCACTCATTGGGTAAGCCTGTGAAGAGATACTTACGTGTAGGCGTTTTGGCCGCTGCCTGACCAACACCCAGACTGATATTGGCATTCTGAATTACAAGGTAAGCCTCCTGAGCTGGAACCTTTCCGTAAACGCTGTCCTGATAACCAGGAGCTTCAAAGGTGAATGTGATTGGACCTGGCAAAATTTGATCATATTGATTGTTGTCAGGCCCTCTCTGTCTGGTTTTACCCGTGCCATCTTTGGGAGTTACATAGTTGCCAGTCGTAGAGTAGCCTTCGTTTCCCGTATGGCCGAGTACCAAACCTATGTCAAGTTCACTGTAGTTACCTGTACTTGGGTCTCTCGCTGATCCGCCGGAATAGATGTCATAAGCATCACCTGATTTATAGTCCAAAATAACACTTGTGCTGTCGGGCGAAGTTGGCGGCAAAGTCAATGTGGCTTGCAGAGCATCATACTGAACGCCGTTTTTACTCTTGCCAACATTGCTGCCTGTGATAGAGTACGACCGACCTGTTTTGTACAGCCCGTCATGTGCGCCGCCGCTGAAGTAATCAGATTTGGGAGATGTACGCTCAACGACTGTTACTGGCAGCAATAATTCACTGCCCATGCGCGTGTTGCCCTGATCGTTTGGATTGGCGAACACAACCACTTTGTAGCCTCCCGCAACTACAAGAGGAGTTTTATTTGCGCCAACTGTCAGGGTCAGAATGATTGTTTTAGGGCTTTGATCGGTGCAATCCATCGTGAAGTACGAGGGCTGATCAATGTAGAGGCTTCCATCCCGATGCAATGGATCGTAAAAGGAATAGTGGATTTTTGCGCCGCTGCTGTCTTGGCCGGTGCCAGTCAGTCCAAACACATCTGGCAGGCGGCTTTCCTGCCTGTGTCGGCACGGCGAGGCAAAGCATCAAGGTTATGGGAGCAAGGCGGCTTAAAAACACAGAACACCAGTCCAAAGGTATGATAGCCCATTATAATATGAAATGGCGTCTATGTCAATACTTTGGGTTTGGTTTTTTGCTTATCGCCCTCTCGTCCTTGACACCTGCCCCCGGCTTCGTTATAATTGGGCATGAAGCAATCTTTCCGCCTTCGCCTGCCCCGACTTCTCCCTGCCCTGCTGCTGCTTACCCTGATGGCCCTGCTGGTCGCTCTGCCTGCGGCACGCACGCAGGCGTTTGGCTGGCCCAACAACAACGACAGCATCTTTCCGCCGCTCCCTGCCGCGAAACCGTATATCAACTTTGATGGCCGGGGGTTTATCATCAAAGGCAAGCGGACGTTTATCGTCGCCGGGGATTTCCACTACCCGCGCACGCCCCGCGCCCTGTGGCGGGACCGGCTGCTGCGGATCAAGCGGGCGGGGTACAACACGGTTCAGACGTATGCCTTCTGGAACTATCATGAGCCGCGTGAAGGACAGTTTGACTTTTCCGGCGACAAAGACCTGGATGCGTTTCTGAAAACCGTGCAGTCGCTGAATATGTATGCCATTGTCCGGGCGGGGCCGTATATCAATGCCGAGTGGGACACGGGCGGCCTGCCCGTGTGGCTGCGCTTTAAGCCGGGCCTCCTGCCGATGACCGACAACCCCCAGTTCTATGCCGCCGTCACGCCCTACTGGAACAAGCTGTTTCCGATACTCGCTGCCAACCAGATCACGCGCGGCGGGCCGCTCATCCTGGTGCAGCTCGAAAACGAGCACGTCCTGCCCGGCGGGGTCGGCGGCGGGACGGACCTACCGAATGCCTACTACAAACACTATTACGCCAAAGCGCGGGCGATGGGGCTGACCATTCCCCTCTTTTTCAGCGGCCTGAACCACAACGACGACCCCGCCGGGGACTCGCCGTTTGATACATCCCAGCGCACGTCCCCGTGGTACAGCACCGAGTTCTGGACGGGCTGGGTGGGGCGCTACGGGGTGGACCCGGCGCGGGGCAAGAAGCTGGAGCGGACAACCTGGAAAGTGATTGCCTTCGGCGGGGCTGGCTACACGCACTACACGATGGCGGGCGGCACGGACTTTGACACCTGGAACAACGACGAGCAGGCGGCCTCCTATGACTTCGGCTCCCCCATCGGCCAGGCCGGGGACCTGCGCGACGACTATTATTTGTGCAAACAGGCAGCAATGTTTGCCACCAGCTTCGCGCCTATCCTGTCAAACTCCATCGCTGCCGCAGGCGGCGGGGGCGCGGCTCCGACTGACCCACGCCTGCAAATCACGCAGCGCACCGGCAAGGCCGGGAAGATTTTGTTTCTGGACAACCGCACGGGTGCCCCCGTCAAGACGCAGATCAAGATGGCAGACGGCAAAGTGTTTCCCGCCGCCGGGCCGGTGACACTGGCTCCCGGCGAGATCATGCCGGTCGTCAAGGGCTTTCCACTCGCCCCCGGCGTCAATCTGACACTGGGAGCCGCGCGTATTCTGGGGATTGCCCAGAGCGGGCCAATGACCACGCTGATCGTCTACGGCCCGGCAGGTGAGCCAGCCGAGATGCACTTTGCCACCGCAAACGCGAAAATCATACAGCAGCCTGCAAGCAAGGCGCTGACCGTGATCCCTGACATGGTGCTGCTGCGGACGGCGATCCCTGCCGCCACGCCGTCGGTCAGCATTTTCAAAGTCGGCAGCCGACTGGTGCGCGTGCTGGCAATGACCACGAACAGAGCCGACCGGACGTGGCTGCTGAAAGACGACTCGCTGATTGCCTGCGGCCCGGACTATGTCGGCGAGGTGAACGATATACTGAACCGGCCTTATTTAGAGACCGAGCGGCGCGGCCTCGGCCCTGCCTCTGCTTTGCCCGCGCTGCTGTACACGGCGACGGTCGCCGCCCCCGCCCCGCTGGTGTCTGTGGCCGTTCCCGAAAGCCGTCCGGTCCCGGCGACCGCGCCCGCGCTGGCAGCCTGGCGCGTGGACGCCAGCGATCCCGAAGCACAAACCGCCTACAAGGACTCACACTGGAAAGCCAGCACCAAGCCACTGGCAATGGGCACGGACGGTGATTACAGCGCGTATGCCTGGTACCGCACGTCGGTCACTGTGCCGAAAGCCGGAGACTATCAGCTCAATCTCAGCGATGCCGGAGACTGGGTCACAGTCTTTGTCAACGGCAGGCACGCCAGCAGCGATGGTCCCCGGACCCGCTACCAGTCTCCGGCTCCGCGCCGCCTGATTGTGCCACTTGCCGAAGGCAAAAATACGGTGGCGTTTCTGACCGCTCACTATGGCCGCAACAAGCTGTTCAACTATTACGACTCTCTCGCCACGATTGATGCCAAAGGCATTTCCGGCCCGGTCTCGCTGTCGCCGCCTTCGGGAACCGCCGGATCGCAGATCACCGCCTTCCGCTGGCAGGCTGACGACAAGGCGCCGCTCGACAGTGACGCCAAAGCCTTGCCGACACTGGACACGTCCGGGGCGGACTGGCACGACACGAATAACACGGACGACGTCTTTAACGGGCAGCCCGGCTGGGCCTGGTACCGGGCCACGCTGCCCGACATTTCCGGGCCGCACCGGCATCTGAACTTCACCTCCATTGATGACTATGGGATTGTGTTTCTGAACGGCAAGCAGATTGACCCGAATGTGCCCATCAACGCCAACCGGGATGTCACTCTGGACGAGGCATGGAAAGAGGGCGGGCCGAACGTGCTGGCCGTCGCCGTCCGCAACACCGGCGGGCCGGGCAGCATTGGCGCGATCCGTCTGGATACGGACCTGCCTCCTGGCGAGAACATCGCGGGCTGGAAGCTGCGCGGCGGTGTGGTCCTGCCCGCCTGGAACTCTGCCCAATGGAGGCCAACTGCGCCGGCGGCAGCCCCCGGCGTTCCGGCGTTTTATGCCACCACGTTCCAGGCCGTTCAGCCCGGCCCCGTCGGCCCCGATCCCGTGCTGCGGTTGTCGATGACGGGGATGTCGCGCGGGTTTGTCTGGCTCAATGGCCGCAATCTGGGCCGCTACCCGGAGAAATCGCCTGTGGAGGGCGTCTACCTGCTTCCCTCGCTCCTGCGCCCCGGCGGGAACCGCCTTGTTGTGTTCGATGAGGACGGGGCTGCCCCGGCGGGAATGCACATCACTGTCGAAGCTGTCGCCAGCCGCGTCGGCATGGTGCTGGCTCCGGCAAAATAAAAAGAACCGGCACTGGAAGTGCCGGTTTCTCTTTAATCCCCGTTAATCTCGAACTCCACCGCCGCCGCCGGGCCAGGGAACGTCTCTGCTTCCACTTCGGCGGCTTCTCCGGCGCGGGGGTACGTACAGGGAAAGTCTTTCTCAATATAGTAGCGCGGCCTGCCCGGCGCGTCGGCTCCGAAATAGACGCCTTCGGCGTCGGGTTTAGCGAGGGCATCTAAATCGTCCGCTGACAGCGAAACCACCACGCCTGCCGCTCCGGCAGTCAGCGATGTTTGCGGGGCATTGGGCCGCACCGTCACCGTCCACGCAAATGCTTCCGTCACGGCCAAGTTTTGCCCGGTTTCTTCTCCCCGGCCCAGCGCAGACAACTCTGACGGCGTAATCCGCCCGTGCCCCCACGCTCGCCCGTGGCAAGACGCGCCAAATCCGGTTCGTTGCCCGCCGCCACGAAGGCCAGACGCAGAGCCAGACCCCCGGCCAGAGACAGCAGGCCCGCCGCGATTGCCAGACGCCGCTTCGCGGGTTTGGAGACTGGTAGATGGCTCAAAATCTCGGTCAGAACGACGCCCGCGCCAATCGCCCCGAGCAAATACTGCATCTTGTGTTCGCCGAAAGTCAGTGGCTTTGCCAGCGGTCCGGCCTGTGCCAGAAAGCCCGCCTGACAGACACAGGTGCAGAAGCCACGGATTGAAATCCGTGGCTCTTGGGGGCGTGACCGAGAGGGAAAAACAAAAGGGAAAGACAAAACTGATTGACCCTGCCGCCATAACAGCGGGTATCATAAGCAAACGAGGAGAACGCTGAGATGTCTGCCCTTGCAAAGCCCTTTTACACCGTGGAGCAATACCTAGAGTTGGAAGAAAAAGCCGAAACCAAAAGCGAGTATCTGTCCGGCCAGATTTTCGCCATGTCCGGCGGCAGCCCCCGCCACAGCCGGATTGCCGCCAACATCATACGACGGGTAGGAAATGCACTGGACGCTGAGCCGTGCGAGATTTACACCAGCGACCTGCGCGTCACAATTATGCCAACCGGGCTGAAAACGTACCCGGATTTGACCGTGGTGTGCGGCGAGCCGTATTTTCATCCGCTGGATACCAACAGCCTGATCAATCCCCAGGTGCTGATTGAAGTGCTGTCGCCGTCCACGGAAGGCTACGACCGGGGCGAAAAGTGGGCGAACTACCGGCAGCTTGATTCGCTGCAAGAGTATGTGCTGGTCTCGCAGCACGCGCCGCAAGTGGAAGTCTACACGCGGCAGGAGGGCGGCGCGTGGAAGTTTACGGCCACCACGGCAATGGACGGCAAGATCAGCCTGCCGTCGCTCGGCTGCGAATTAGAAATGGCCGAGATTTACGAAAAAATCGAGTTTGACCCGCTTGTGTCCGTCTCAGAACCAGAAGAAGAAACCCATGAACCTGCTCGGCATTGAAACTTCCTGCGATGAAACCTCCGCCGCCGTCCTGCGGGACGGGCGCGAGCTGCTGTCCAATGTCATCGCCTCGCAGATTGATCTGCACGCCAAAACCGGCGGCGTCGTGCCGGAGGTGGCCTCGCGGCAGCACGTCACCCAGATCGGCGGCGTGATTGCCGAGGCGCTGGCGGCGGCGGAGATTGGATTTGGCGATCTGGACGGCGTCGCAGTCGCCAACCGGCCCGGCCTGCTCGGGGCGCTGCTGGTCGGCGTCTCGGCGGCAAAGTCGTTAAGCTACGCGCTCCAAATCCCCTTGATGGCGGTGCATCATATCGAAGCCCATATTTATACCAACTGGCTGATGGACCCGGATATTGAGTTTCCGGTGGTCTGCCTTGTGGCGTCTGGCGGGCACAGCGAGATATTTCTGGTCAGGGGCCACGGCGATTACCAGATTTTAGGCCGCACCCGTGATGACGCCGCCGGGGAAGCCTTTGACAAATCCGCCCGTCTGCTCGGTCTCCCCTACCCCGGCGGCATTCTCATGGATAAAATGGCGCGGGAAGAAAACGGCAACCCGAAGGCCATTTCCCTGCCCCGCGCCCAGCTTGGGCCGGACTCGCTCGACTTTTCGTTTTCGGGCCTGAAAACCGCCGTGCTGAATGCGCGGCGCGGCACAGAATATGCCAATGTGTCCCTGCCGGATTGGTCGGCCTCGGTGCAGGAAGCGATTGTGGATGCGTTGGTCACAAAAACGATCAAAGCCGCTAAATTCGCGGGCGTCAGCCACATTCTGCTGGCAGGCGGCGTCGCAGCGAACTCTCGTTTACAGGCCCTGATGCGAGATACCTGCGCCCGCGAAGGGCTGACCTTGACCGTGCCCCCGCCCCGGCTTTGCACGGACAACGCTGCCATGATCGCCTGCGCGGGCTTTTATCATTGGCAGGCGGGCAAAATCGACGGCTTAGATATTGACACGCTGGCTTCGGAGAGATTGGCTTAGAAAAGAGTGGCTTAGAATTGAACTACCAGACACTGCATTCATGGAATATGACGGCGGAAGAGGCGCGGGCGCAACAGGCGGCGATGCGGCCTCTGGTGTCGCTGGAAGATGGCTTCGAGGAAATCGCGGACATCACGCATATTGCAGGCGTAGACCTGTCGTTCAATGAGGAAAAGAACGAAGGCTATGCCGTCGTGGTGGTGCTGTCATTTCCGGCGTTGGAAGTGGTGGAAGCGCGGTATGCGACGGATGCCCTGAAGATGCCTTATATTCCCGGCCTGCTGTCATTTCGGGAGTCGCCGGTGGCGCTGCAAGCCTTCGCGCAGGTGGAGACCGTGCCGGATGTGATCATGCTGGATGGACAGGGGCAGGCGCACCCGCGTCAGTTTGGGATTGCGTGTCATCTGGGCGTGCTGCTGGATGTGCCCTCGATTGGGGTCGCCAAAAGCTTTTTGTACGGGCACTATGACCACCTGGCGGTCGGCGAGGCGGGCGATGAGACTCCGCTCTGGGACCGGGGGCAACATCATATTTTGGGAGCAGTGATGAAAACCAAGCCGCGCACGAACCCGCTGTATGTGTCGCCGGGCCACAAAATGAGTGTCGCGTCGGCGTCGCGGCTGGTGCGGGAGTGCTTGCGCGGCTACCGCCTGCCGGAGCCGACCCGGCAGGCGCACAATTTGATTAGCGCCTACAAGAAAACCGGGGCGGAAGGCAGCCTGCCCTCCGCCCCGGTTTCAAAAACCCTGACATTCCCTCTTTAGCCAGGATACCTTAGCGAGTGCGTCGCATTGAGCGGCGGCGGGCGGCGGCCATCAGCAGGGTGACGCCAGCGGCTCCGACAAGGAACGCCACGGGTGTGCCCAGCTCAGGAACCGGCGTCGTGCCCGTATTTGTCACGACACCCGTGTCATTCGTTCCCGTCGTTTCCAGCCCCGTGTTGCCGTTAGTTCCCGGTGTGCCTGTGGTTCCCGGCGTTACGGGCGTGCCCGTGGTTCCCGGTGTGCCTGTGGTTCCCGGTGTGCCTGTGGTTCCTGTCGTGTTGCCCGGCGTGTTGCCGTTGCCGCCGCCGCTGCCAATGATGCCTGCCAGGATGGGGATGCCCGCCAGGAAGCCTAATGGAAAGCCGCTGCCACCTCTACTGAGCACAGTCGGCAGGAACGGCGAGACTTTGGTGACCGGCGTGAAAACATTGCCGGGTACGTCGTTCATCGCCACCACGACCGGGCCGTTCGGAGCCAGTGCAGGCACGCCGGTCAGGCTCTGCGTGGACGGCGTGGAAGCCAGCTGGGGCGTTCCTTCAATGCTCGGCGAGACTTTGAGTTCCGGGGGCAGGCTTGCCATCATCGGGTTGCCGCAGGCCAGCTTCAAGACCGGCTTGCCCGTTACTTTGGACACAAACACCGGGGTTCCCGCCGCCAGATGCGAATTGACCGTGTACTCGCGCCCTTCGGGCGAAATGCAGTAAACCTGATAGGTGCCCGCTGTTTGCAGATTTTTCAGGACCAGATTATTCTGAATATAACGCACAATCGCCGGGCCAGAAGTGTGAAAATGACGGGCCAGGCGGCGGCGCACGACCGGGTCCAGCGTGATTTGCTGTCCCATCTGCCCCTGGGTATCAACATGCTGGTTGATAAACGAATCGGCGGGAACAACGGCGTTCACCGGAACGGCATGCGCGGCAAGGGGCAGGCTGCCCAGAGCAACGGCGGTGGCAAACAGAAAATGTTTGGTAAAGGATGTCATAAAAAAATCAGGTCCTAGGTAATAAAAATCTGCGGGACACTTGTTTTCTGTGCAAGGAGTGTGCCAACTAAGCGCTTCGCTCTAAATCACGTAATTATTTCAGCGTGATGGCGGGCACTTCTGAATGGTTGATCATAAACGCCGCAGAGTCAGCAAAATAGCAGTCCAGATCAGCGCGAAACGGCGCAAACTCCGGCACGGCGTCCAAAGCGTTCCCCATGTGCCGCAGCCACGCGGCGCTTTCTTCTGGCCCGATGCGAAACGGGATATGCCGCATCCGCAGGCGCGGGTGGCCGCGCTCCTCGCCGTAGCGAGTCGGCCCGCCAAATCGCTGGATCAGAAACCAGGCCAGATGCTGTTTAGCGTGCGTCAAGTCCGACGGATACAGAGGGCGCAGCGCCGGATCGGCATCAACACCCGCATAAAAGTGGTCTACAAGCGCATAAAACGGGCCATCACTACCAATCTGCGCGTAAATCTCGGAGGTCTTGTCTTCCATATATACCATGCCTGCCTGTACTAAATCTGTTATCTTCGGTACAGTTCACCAGTAATCAACGGTTATTTTCAGAAATCCAGTATAACAGACAGGCTTTCCGGAGTCACAGCGATACGGGCGGTGGCTGTGCCGCGTGCCAGACGCGCCAGATCCGCGCCGACCGCCTCAGACCGCCACCCGGTTAGCAGTGCCCCGGCTTCCTGCCCCCGTGCCAGGGCCAGAGCATCGGCTTTTGTCAGCACCAGCTCCGACGCCAGGCCCCGCTCCAGACACAGCACTTCCCCGAGGCCATACAGCAGGTCCCCCAGCGCCCGCTCACGCGGCGTCTCTTCCGGTCCAGACGGCGACAGCGGCGGCGGCCACTGCTCTTCCGGCAGGGCGCGGGCTACGTTCAAGGCATCCAGCAGCGGCGGCCCCAGCGTGCCCTCCTCGCCCGGCGGGAAGCCGCGCAGGCGCGTGAAATCATTCAAACGGCGCGGCGGGCGCTGTGCCAGTTCAATCAACAGCTCGTCGCGCAGCACCGACCGGGCGGGCACGTCGCGCCCCCGCGCCTCGTCTTCGCGCCACGCCGCCACGGCCCGGAGCAGCGCCGTCAGGCGGGCGCTGAACCCGCGTGCATTCCGCAGGCGCAGGTAGGCTTCTTCGGGAGCCGTCTCATAGGTGCGCGGCTCGGAAAACCGGGCCATTTCCTCGGTCATCCACTCTGTCCGCCCCAGCCGGGCCAGCAGGCCGCCGATTTTATCCTGAATGGGCAGCAGGTAGCGCACGTCATCGCGGGCATAGTCAAGCTGCGCGGGGGTCAGGGGGCGGCGGTCCCACTCACTGCGCGTTTCAGCTTTGGAAAGCTTGACTCCCATGATCGCCTCGGCCAGCCGCGCATAGGACAGCGGGTACGACGGCAGGCCCACCAGCCCGGCGGCGATCTGCGTATCAAAAATATTGACGGGCTGACGGCGGCCGCTGCCAAAGAACGCCAGCCGCAGGTCTTCCCGCGCCGCGTGCAGCACTTTAACGATGTCCGGGTCGCACACCAGATCCCACAGCGGGGCAAGGTCCTGGACAGCCAGCGTGTCCACCAGGCCGATGATTTCGGTAGTCGCCACCTGTACCAGGCACAGGCGGGGAATATAGGTCCGCTCACCGACAAACTCGGTATCCAGCGCGAAGTGGCCCGCCTCGCCCAAAGACTGGCACAGGCTTTTGAGGGCTTCGGGGGTGCGAACGGTTTCTAATTGCTGAAGGGGCATAGTTATTCTGTTTCTACCGGCCCACCATAAACGCTCATGCCGCCGGTCATCGTGGCAGCATGCGCGTAGCCCTGCGCGGCCAGAAACCGGGCGGCAGCTTCGCTGCGAACGCCGTGTTCGCAGATGCAGATGATTTCGTCGTTGGGGCGGAGGATCGCGACGTAATTAGCGGCGAAGCGATCTGTCGGCAGAAGCTGTGCGCCGGGGATATGATACCGCGCATACTCCCAGGGCTGACGGACATCGACCAGGTTCAGCGTTTCGCCTGCTTCCAGCCGCGCCTGCACATCCTGCGGGCTGATTTCGTGAAAGGGCATGGCGCATTGTACCCTAAAAACTGCTCCTGAAGAAAAACGCCGCTCCTGCCGATAGTGACAGTATGTCTGAGCCAGCCATTTCCATCCAGAACTTTTCCAAAGAATATCCCGTGCCGCGCCAGAAGGCAAAGCGCGTCGCCGTGTCCCATCTCACGCTCGGCGTACCCGAAGGCAGCCTCTTTGGCTTTCTTGGCCCGAACGGCGCAGGAAAGACGACTACTATCAAGATGCTGCTCGGTTTCATTGCGCCCACCGAAGGCGAGGCGTGGCTCTTTGGCAGGCCCGTCAGCGATGACCGGGCGCGGGCACGGGTCGGCTATCTGCCCGAACAGCCGTATTTCCCCAAGTTTCTTTCGGCGCTGGAAGTCGTCCGCGCCCACGCCGGGCTGTCCGGCCTCAGTGGCAGAGACGCTGCCGGGCGCGTGGAAGCCTGCCTGAAGCAAGTCGAAATGTGGGACAACCGTCATCAGATTCTCGCCAAATGCTCCAAAGGCATGACGCAGCGCGTGGGCTTGGCCGCTGCGCTGGTCGGCAGCCCGGATTTGCTGATCATGGATGAGCCGTCGTCTGGCCTGGATCCCGTGGGCCGGAAAGAGCTGCGGGAGCTGCTGCTGGCGCTGAAAACCGAAGGCAAAACGATTTTCCTATCGTCGCACCTGCTGACCGAGATGGAGCCGGTCTGCGACCGGGTGGCCGTGATGGCACGCGGCACGCTGGTGGCCTGCGGAGCGCCCGCTGAAATCACGCAGGAACGGGGCGATGTGCGGGTGCTGATCGCGCCGGGGGAGCGCGATGCGGTGCTGGCCGCGCAGGTTGCTGAGTGGGGCGGGACAACGGAGGCGCTGGAAGGCGGCGGGACAGCTCTGCGCGTGCCGACGGGGCTGGTTTACGATTTAATGCAGCTTATGGAGCGGCGGCGGGCGGTTCTGGTGGGCGTATCGCCGGGGCGGGAAACGCTGGAAGATGCGTTTTTGCGGCTGGTGGGAGAATAAAACAAAATGCAGGCTTTGCGAAATATCGGTATCATCGGCAAAATCACGCTGCTGGAAGGCGCCCGCAAGCAGGTCTTTCATGTCCTGATGCTGTTTGCCCTCTTTTTGATCTTCGGCTCGGCCACGCTGGCAAAATTTGACCGGCATGTGCAGGCCAAAATGCTCAATGACCTCTGCCTGTTTTCCGTGTTTCTGGTCAGCGCCATTATTGCGATCACGGTGACGGTGACGGGCGTGCCCGGCGAAGTGGAGCAAAAAACGGTGTATCCCGTGATTGCCAAACCCGTGGCCCGCTGGCAGTTTATCTGCGGCAAGTTCGCCGGGGCAATGGGGACGGTCGCGGTCGGCATGGGCGTCATGGCGGTGGCGGTGGCGTTTCTGCAGATATTCTATCTGGGAGGCATCAACTGGACTTTGCTGTACGTGCTGCCCTATTTGTTTCTGGAGACGGCTATTCTGGGCGCAATGGCCCTGTGGCTGTCCACCCTGACTTCCTGGCCGCTGGCCTGGTTTCTGAGCGTTCTTCTATGCCTGCTGGGCAATGTCAAGTTTCCGCTGTATGCCTCACTGATGGCGCGGCCTCAAAATGAGTTCAACCGGCTGACCATTGGCCTGCTGTACCACCTGCTGCCTAATCTGGAGTCCTTCAACTTCAAAGACGCGATGGTTCACGGGTTGATTGTCCCGAACGCCTATCTGTGGCAGACGGCGGCCTACGGCCTCTGCTACACGGGAGCCATGCTGACGCTGGCCTCGCTGTCGTTTGCCCGGAAGGAGCTTTAGGCCATGCCAATCGCCAAACACGCCCCGTGGGCGCTCCTGCCCTGCATCCTGCTGGCGCTGTCTTCGGTGACGCTGCTGGCGCCGCCCCGCGCCGCACGGGCGGACGCCCCCCACCCCGCCGCCGCTTCTCACCCTGCCGCTTCTCACCCTGCCACGGTAGCGTATGATGACGGCGACGGCGACGAGCTTCTGGAACACTGGGGCGACCCGCAGTTCAGCCGGGAAGCGCGGCTGCAAATGGCGGCAATGGCCCTGCTGTCTGTGCCTGTGGTTATTTTGTCCTGGCGCGGACGAGCGGCGAAGCAGCGAAAGGCGGTCTGAAAAATGGGAATGCAGCACTGGCGGCGCAAGCTGCCCGCACTGACACTGTGCGCCGGATTTCTGGCGCTGGCCGGCAGCTTTGAATCGGCCTCGCAGCCCACCGGGCTGGCACAGGGCTATCTGGTGACAAGCGCCGCGCAGGGCCGGGATGCCGCCGTGGCACAGGCGGGCGGGGAGTTTCGGATTGTCGCGGCGAACCTGCTGTGGAGCAAGGTGATCGACCACTACCATCATCAATTTATGGCAACGGGGGGCGACTGGTCCAAAAATGAAAGCCTGCTGCCGCTGCTGCAGACGATCATCACGCTGGACCCGCATTTCGTGCAGGCGTATGAGATTATGGGCGGGGCGATCCTGCCGGGCACTGGCCGCGCCGCCGAAGGGGAGCGTGTCCTGCGGGCTGGCCTGAAAGCAAACCCGAACGAGTGGGAGCTGTACCGGGAAATGGCGATGCTGCTGTCGTACACCGAGCATCGGCCCGCCGACGCCCTGCCCTACGCCGAGGCGGGGCTGACCCAGGCCAATGACGAGTTTTCGCGTCATCTGATGACAAGGCTCTGCCACACGCTCCAGCGGGAAATCCGGGAAGCTGCCGATGCGCCCGGTCTCAACGGGCCGCCAGCGCCAGCGTCCGCAGCCGCGCCAGGCTTCCTTCCCCCATCAGGGTAATGTTCAGCGTGGCCGTGTCCCAGTTCAGCGTCGTCAGCGCCCCATGCTGCATTAAATAGGCCGGGGTCATCCCAAGTCGAATCAGACGGCCCGGCACGGAGGTTGGTCGCCGGGTTTGCGTGCGGCTCTGTTCAAACACGGACACCAGGTTCAGCCCATCGCAATAGCGCAGATGCAGCAAAGGCTGTCCGCTGACCACCGTTTTTGTCGCACCAATCAGCCTGTATCCCGCAAGCTGCGGCCAGGCCCGCGCCTTGCCCTGAAGCTCTCTGCCAGCCGCCGCCAGCGCCACGGGTGCTTCCCAGGGCGACGGCAGCTCGACCAGTTTGACGCCCTTCTGGCGGCCCAGCTCTCCCAGGTTGAACAGCGCCGGGCTGAGCTTGAGGTGGTATGCAATATCCGTAAATGCGATGGTGACTGCAAGCCGCCCATCTTCGCCGTAATGCTCCCGCTTTAAGATCAGTCCGCTTCCCGTATCCACCCAGAGACGCCGGGCCAGGGTCAGCCTGCCGGGCCGCTTGATGGTGACCAGCCACACCGCACGCTCCGCCCACCGATGCGGGCTGGGATCAACCGACAGCACGTAGTTGGCCCGGAGAAGAGTATAGCTGAGGCTGTCGTCGTCATCGAGCGCCCCCGGTGTCAGGCGGCGGTGACGCAGAAGATTGCTGTGGGGGTCATACTGCCATTCCTGCCGCCCGTCGCTGACCAGCAGGCGTCCGCGCCGGGAGACTGGGTTCAGGTATTGCAGCCGCCGCAGCTCCGCTGGCCTGTGAAACACTTCCACTTCGCTTGCCGTGCCGCTGCGCCAGGAAGTCGTTACCTGCCGCCCTTTGTACGCATACTCTTCGGAATGCAGGACGCTGATAAAAAGGGCTTCCACCGTCGGCGCTTTTGGAGGGGGCTTCGGGGACGACCGTGCTGGTGACGCGGCAGAAGCCTGCCCGCCCAGCAGCAGCCCACAAAGGACTAAAATCAGATTAAAACGAGCCATCGGCAGTGTCCGCGATATCCGGCAGATCCGGCCCCTGGCGAGCATCCGCAGCAATCATCTTCTGACGATCCACATCCGCCAGCGGCAGGCAGGAAACTGAGTCCGTGTGCGACGCGACCAGCGCGGCGACATCGGGGGAGACGTCCTGAGCCGCCGGCGCGGTAAGAATGAGCGGCGCACTTGTCGGGGCGACTGTCGGCGCATGTGTCAGCGGGGAGAACATCAGGCCAGCCGCCACGGCTGCCGCCGCCACGCCCGCCGCCCACCGCCCGGCGGGCGCAAACACGCTCTGGCGAGGCCGGGCCGTGCGGGCCTGCTGCTCCACCCGCAGGCGCCGGTAAGCATCGCTCCAGAACTGCGGGGGTGGCGGCGGCGCGGGCAGGCCACGCAGCCCGGCACGAAGCTCTTTGAACCGCTTAACTTCCTGCTTACAGTCGGCGCACTGCCCCAGATGCAGGCCAATGTCACGCATCCGCGCCACATCCAGCCGGTGGTCGGCATAGGCCGAGAGATATTCCCCCTGTGGGTGCTGTGTATTGTTCATTATTGTGCTATTCGTACAGGCTGTTTTTATCGCCCAGAGCTTGCCGCATTATGGTTCGGGCACGGTGCAGCCGGGACCGGACGGTTCCAATCGGCGTGCCCATCATTTCCGCGACTTCTTCGTAAGAAAACTCTTCGACGTCGGCCAAAATCAAGACCATGCGAAACTCCGGTGGCAGAGAATCCAGCGCCGCCTGGATGGGACCATGAAACACATCCCGTTCCGCCTGCCGGGCCGGGTCCGCTTCCCAGTCGGGGAGTTCGCGCCCGCCGCCCGTCTCATCGCCCCCCACCGGCGCATCCAGCGACTCCACATACCCCACCCGCTTGCGATGGCGCTGCCGATCAATGAACGTGTTGGTCATGATCCGGTACAGCCACTTGTCGAAGTAGGTCCCGCGCTGAAACCGCTTGAACGAGCGGAACGCCTCCACCAGCGCGTCCTGCACCAGATCCTGCGCGTCGTCGGCATCCCCCGTCATGCGAAACGCCACGCGGTACAGCTTGTCCTCATGCGCGGCCAGCAGACGGGCAAAGACATCGACATCGTCTTCAGTTGAGTCGCCGTCCCCAGAGCCTTTGGGCGAGAAGCGCGAAAATAATCTCATAGCCCCAGGCACGTCCCTTGTTCCTCTGAGACGTAATTACAAAGGGTAGCGTTCATTGTCGGCAAAAAGTTCCCTGGTTCGCAGATGAACAAGGCAAAAACAACGCGGCCCAGCCTGATACGCTGATCAAGCCGGGCCGCACTTGGGGGTGTCTACGAAATTGTCACCGTGTTGATGCGGTCGCCCTGCCGCAGTTTCAGGACATTTTCCACACCTTCCGTCACCGTGCCGAAGGCGGCATAGCCGCCGTCCAGGTGCGGTGCGGCGGCCAGGGTAAAGTAAAACTGCGATGAGGCGCTGTCAGGGGCGCCCGAGCGGGCCATAGACAGCACTCCAGCTTTGTCGTGCTTGAGCGTATTCGGCACGCCGTTCTGCGTGAATTCGCCTTTGATGTTTTTGCCGGAGCCGCCTGTGCCGTTGCCGCTGGGGTCGCCGCCCTGAATGACGAAGCCAGCGACGTAGCGGTGGAAGCTTAGTCCGTTGTAGAAGCCGCGTCCGGCAAGCTCGACGAAGTTTGCGACGGTGAGAGGCGCGTCGTCCTCAGCGAGCTGTGCGACGATGATGCCCTGGGTGGTGTCGAAAGTGGCGGTTTGGGCCATGGGGAAATCTCCTTTGATACGGTCGTTTTTGGTTCAATACGTTTGGGTGTTGGCTGTTCAGTCTCTTCTGCGGGCGCGGCGGCGGGCACGCGGAAAACTTTCTTTTCCGGAGCGATCTCGGCGGTGAGCGTTTCAATCTCGCCCGCTGTCAGGTGACGCCAGGCGCCGGGCGGCAAGCCGGAAAGCTGCACCGCGCCGATGCGAACGCGGGTCAGGCGGGTGACGCTATGACCAAGCGCCTGCATCATCCGGCGCACCTGCCTGTTGCGGCCTTCATAAATCGTGAGTTCCAGTGCGGCCCGGCCCGTGCCGTCGGCATTCTCTTTGCCGCGCAGCAGGCGCACATTCTCAGCAGGCCGGGTCAGGCCGTCATCCAGCATGATTCCCTTGCGGAGCCGCTGCAGCGCCTCGGCATTGGGCACGCCCTGCACCTCCACGCGGTAGGTCTTCGGGACGTGGTAGCGGGGGTGGGTCATCTTGAACAGGAAATCGCCGTCGTCGGTCATAAAAATCAGCCCGTCGCTGTCGGCGTCCAGCCGCCCCACCGGGCGCAGCATGGGCTTGCCGCCGATGTCCACCAAATCCGTCACCAGCCGTCCGGCGTGCGGGTCCGAGCGCGACGAGACCACGCCTTTGGGCTTGTTCAGGGCCAGATAATAGCGCCGCGCAGGCTGCCGGATGAGCTGCCCATCAAACTGCACCTTATCTTTGTCTAGATCAACTTTCGTGCCCAGCTCGGTCACGACCTGCCCGTTAACCCGAACGCGGCCCTGAGCGATCCACGTTTCGCACGTCCGCCGCGACCCGATCCCCGCCGAGGCGAGCGTTTTTTGCAATCGTTCTTCCATATTTTAGTTTACCGTACAGTAACATGCCTCCCAGCACGAGGAGGGCCAGAGCGCCCAGCGCCCCTGCGATTTTCGCCAGCGTCAGTCCCACTGTTTTGCCCGTCCGCGCCAGGGCCGTCAGCGGCATCAGCGGGGCATCCCGCGCCGCCAGAACATCTCCTTTAGCCGAGGGCTTGCCATTCACCAGCACCGTCACCGTGCCCAGCCGCGTGCCTGCGGCGATGGGCGCAGAAGGCAGAGCTGCCGACGGCGTCACCTTCAGCTTCCAGGCCGGGGCGGGGCGGCGTTTGGAAACGACTACAAACAGGCTCTTCGCGCTCTTGACCGCCACCGGAGCCGCCGCTGGCACGCTCACCGTGCCGACCAGATCATCTTTGCTGACTATCGGCTCCGGCCTGAAGTTGTCAAAGCCGTAATCCAGCAGCGATTCCACATCTTCGCGGCACGTCCCGCTGTTCAGGGCCACGGCCACCAGCCGCCAGCCGCCCCGAGTCGCCGAGCCGACAAAACAATGGCCTGCCGCCCGAATATACCCGGTTTTGATGCCGTCCGCACCAGGGAACTTCGCCAGATACGTCCGCGACGTGTTTTTGACCCAGACATCTTTTGTGTTCATCGACCGTTTGATTTTGTACGCCGGCGTCTTGACAATGGTATTGAACATCGGGAAGGTGTTGACGCCGTAGCAGGCGATTTTTGCCAGGTCCGCCGCCGTGGAGTAGTGCCCCGGCGCTCCCAGCCCGTTGGGCGTGACAAAATGCGAGCGCGTTGCGCCGATTTCTTTGGCCTTCTGGTTCATTTCACTGGCAAACTTCGGCACGCTCCCGTCCAAATAGACCGCCCCGGTGACTGCCGTGTCGTTGGCCGAGCGCAGCAGCAGGGCATACAGCAGGTCGCGCAGGGTCAGCTTTTCGCCGGGCTTGAGGTGCAGGCTGCTGTCGGGCAAAAGCTGCACGCCGGGGGGGGCGGTCACGACGTCGTCCAGATGCCCGCGTTCCAGCAGCAAAATCGCCGTCAGCATCTTAGTGGTGGAGGCAATCGCACGCGGCGCATTGCTGTTGCGCTGCCACAGCACTTTCCCGGTGACGGCGTCCACGAGAATGGCATACTGGCTGCGGCATACCGGAACCAGCACCGGCGGGCGCGGCGCATTCGGCGCGGGCCTGGCCTGAGAAAGCGCGGGGGGAGCCTCTTCCGAAGCCTCCGGGTCGGCGGGAAGCGGCACGGGCGCGGCGTGAAGGGCTGTAGGCAGGAGCAGCAGCGCGAGAAGTGCGAGAAGTGCGAATAATTTTTGGTGTCTAGTCATAAAATAAGTGGTTTGCGAAAGACCTGCCTTCCCCGCTTCGCTGGGGTCCTTCCTAAAGGAAGGATTAAGAGTAGAGGCAAATGGCTTGTTCGTCCGTTCCTAATCCTTCCTTTAGGAAGGACCCTGTGAGCGAGGAACGAGCGAACAAGGTGGTAGGTCATTCCCCCAGCCCAACGGCTTTCAGGGCATCGTCTGTGGCCGCTGCGTCCGTTTCCGAGGGAAGGAGATCATCCAGCGGCGGCAGGTCTTCCAGCGTGTGCAGGCCAAAATAGTGCAGAAACTCCGGCGTCGTGCCATACAAAATCGGGCGGCCCGCGACCTCTTTGCGGCCTGTCTCCACAATCAAGCCGCGCTCGGACAGCGTTTTCAGAACACCGTCGGCGCTGACGCCGCGCACGGCTTCGATCTCCGCCTGAGTCACCGGCTGCTGGTAGGCCACAATCGCCAGCGTCTCCAAAGCGGGCCGGGACAGGCGCGACTTGCCGCCCGGCGCAGCCAGCAGACGCGCAATGCCCTCGGCCAGCGCAGGCCGGGTCGCCATCTGATAGCCCCCGGCAATACGGATGACGTGCAGGCCGGAATGGATGCGCCGGGCGTAGGCGTTGACGATGTCTTCCAGTGCCTCTTCCACAGCGGCGGGCGAGACGCCGAGCAGGCGGCCCGTCTCAGCGGGCGTCACCGGGTCGGAGGCGACAAACAAATAGGCTTCTAAGAGAGGCGTCAGGTCGGATTCGGACAGCGGCGGGGGCGGCTCAGGCAACTGCGGCCTCCTCCTGCGAGAGAAGCCGGATGCTGCCCAGAGGGTCCTCCTGCCGGGCATCCATGCGCCCGTGCCGGAGCAATTCCAAGAGGGCCAGAAACAGCATCACCACCTCCAGACGCACCAGCGGGAAACGCAGGCATTCTTCCAGCAGAACGCCTTCCGCGCCCGCCTCGCGGACCCGGCTCCACAGGGCGGCCATCGCAAGCCGCAGGGTCATCTTCTGGCGGCGCACACTTGTCACGCCTTGACTGCCGCCGTCCCCGGCCTCAGTCAGCAGGCGGTGCAAAGCTTTCAGCAAAACGTTCGGGGACAGGGAGCCGAAGCCGGGCGGGACTTCGTATAGTCCGCCGTAGTCCACGTCGGGCCGGAAAAACAGCGCCCGCCGCTCGGTCTCCCACTCGGTCAGCGTGCCGATCAAAAGCTGATATCGCTCATATTCCTGAAGCCGCTGAATGAGTTCCTGCTTGGGGTCGACGCCTTCCTCGCTGTCGTCCACACGCGGGGGGCGGGGCAGGAGCATCCGGCTTTTGATTTCCAGCAGCGTCGCCGCCATAACCAGAAACTCCCCGGCGACCGTGAGGTTCATGGCTTCCATCGCCCGCAAGTACGTCAAATACTGGTCGGTGATTTGAAGAATGGGGATGTCGGCAATATCCACCCGGTGTTCGCGGATGAGATGCAGCAGCAGGTCCAAGGGGCCTTCAAATGCCGCCAGCGCGACCGGGGGCAGGGCAAAGGCAGTCGTGGAAGGCATGGCCTTATCTTACAGCCCCGGCACGGGGTTTGTCAAGCCTTGACAGAGGGGAAGACACGCGGCAGGCGGCTTTTGGGGTACACTGCTGCAACACAAAACAGCATATCAACAGAGGGGTAAACAGCATGGTGGGTGAAACAGTCAGCGCGGGGCTGGCGGAAAAAGTCAACGAGTACCGGGTGATGAGCGCCCCGCTGGAAACCGCTATGCGGGAGCTGGAATACGCCCAGACGCTTCTGAAAGCGCGGGCGGAAAGCGACATTGCTCAGACCGTCCCGGCCCTCGGCGCCCTTGCCGATATTTTAGATATTTCCAGCCTGGACCTCCTGATGGCCCCGGACCGCCTTCTGTTTGTCCATGACGCCATGCAGCGGCAGGGCCTGACCGAAGGCGAAGTCGCCCAGCAGATGCGCTCGCTTGTTGCCCCGGATGACCAGTCCCGGCGCGACTTGAAAGCCCTCGGCATCGGAGAAGAGATGGCTCCTTAAATTACTCGACAGCCAGCTCCGCCGCGTAGTCGCGCCCCTCGCGCTTCCAGGTGCGGGTGCAAAGCGGCAGAAAATCGCAGTGCGGGCAGACGTGCGGCAGGGGGACGGGGCGGACGGCCTCGAAGTCTTTTTCTAAAATCTCCATACCGATGCCGCGCAGGTCTTCTTCCAGCGTCAGCAGCTCCTCGTCGGTGAACGACGCCGATGCCGTGACGCCGCCGCGCAGGGCATGAATAGTGGCATAGACGCGCCGGTCGGGGTTATTGCGCCTGGCGAGAAGCTGGTAGACCGACATGGCAAGCGCCGACTTGACATCGTCTTCGGTGACGCCCAGACGCCCCGATTTGTAGTCCACAATCTCCAGAGCGCCGTCTGCCAGATGCTCGTCAATGCGGTCAATCCGCCCGGTCAGCACGAACGGTCCCATATCCCATTTCAGCATTTTCTCAATCAGAAACGGGCGCGTTTCCTCGGCCCGCACCACGGCCTGTGCATGGTAGGTTTCTAAAATCCGTGCGCCTTCGACTTTGTGTTCCTGCTCCGAGGCCGCATCGGTGTAGCCCTGCGACTGCCAGACCGTTTCCATGCCTGCGACCAGCGCCTCAGGCGTGACGGCAGCGGCTCCGCCCTGCTCGTGGAACGTTTGCAGGGCCTGATGGAGCGTGCTGCCGAAGGTGAACCCGGCGCGGGCGCGGTGGTAAATCCTGCCCAGCTTCTCCACATAATCCAGCCGGTACATCATCGCGCACGACAAATAGGTGCGTAGACGGGTCGGGGAAAACTCGGGCTTGCGGGGCTTTTTCGGGGGGGCGGGTGTGCGGGGCATAACCGTATTATACCCGCCCGCCCGGCGCTACTTGTGTACAGTCATTTCCAGCTTCTGCACCATCGCCTGCAAAGCTTCGATCTGTTCCTGCTGACGCCGCAGGGCTTCTTCCAGCGGGGCACGGGCCAGCGCGGCAATACGCACAATGGCGTCGTTCAGCGCCGCACTTTCTACCGTGGATTGAAACGCTTTAGGAACCAGCGGACTGGGGTTCCAGTCGGTCATCCCCTGCTGCAATTTTTGACTGATCAAGTCAACCTCGGTGAAGTGTGCCATAGAAAACCCTTTCAACTTAAACGAAGGCGCATTTTGTGAGTGTATGCCAAGATGTACGGAATAGTCCACGAGAATGTTACTGCGGCCACTGTCACTCAACGGCGCGTACCACCACCCGGCTTCCCTGAACCAGCACGACCTGAACCCGCGTACCAGCCGGGACGAAATCGCCCTCGGAGACCACCGACAGCCGGATGCCGTCAATCTCGGCCACGCCGGAAGGCCGCAGGAGCGTGGCCGCGACCCCGTACTGCCCCAGATAGCCCGTGTAGTCGTCGCCCGACACATACCCGGCCAGCGCGGTCTGCCGACCCGGCATCCCCAGACGCTTCCAGACGCCGGACCGGGGCAGATAGATAAAGAACGCCACCAGCACGGCCAGCGTGGTCCCCAGTGCAATCGCCATCGGGTACAGCGCCCCGCCGCTTTGCCCGCCGAGCGCGAAAAACAGCCCGGCAAAAATCAGCGTCAGCCCCAGGAACGCGGGCCAGCCGTGGCCCGGCAGCACATGAGTTTCCAGCAGCAGCAGACCCGCCCCCGCCAGAAACAGCAGGACGCCGATAATAGTCGCCGCGCCGACAGCGATATAAGCCGCAAAAATTGCGGCAATTACCACGCCGCCAATGATGCCCGCCACGCCCCAGGTATGCAGTGTCAGCAGTTCCACCGCGACCAGTGCCAGCCCAATCACCAGCAGTAAAATCGTCGTCCAGGGCTGCGTCACCCACAGTGCCGCCGCCATCCACGGGTCCAGCGAGACAGGAACAAGCTGCGCCCCGGTCAGCCCCGGCCCCATTTTCGCGGCCACGTCCGAGGGCAAGGCCGTGACAATGTCCGCATAGCCCGCGCCCTGCGCCTGCTGCGTCGTCAGCGTCAGGCTGTTTCCGGCTTTCACGCCGAGGGCTGGAATATCAGACTGCGCCGCTGCAAACGCCGTCGCCACCGCCGGGTTGCGCCCGGTCGCCGTCGCCGCGCCCGCCAGATCCGCCGCAGACACGCCCTCTGCCGCCCCCAGCGCCGCCCCCGGCGCGAGGGCCAGCGTCTTGCAGGCCACAGCAATCAGCGCCCCCGGCCCCAGCGCGTGGTCATGCACAAACGCTGCAATGGGAAACGCCCCCGCGTGGTCGAGAATGGCCTGTTTGATCTCGTCAGCGGCAGCGGCAGACCCGCCCCGCGTGTCTAAATCCAGAATCACCCCTGCCGCGCCGTTTTTATAGGCCGCGTCAAGCTGCTGCTTCACAAAGGCCGCCGTGCCAGGCCAGACATTGCCGTGGACCTGCACCACCACCACACGCGGCGGCGCGGCCTGCGCCGGATATGCTATGCAGAGCAGGAACAGCGCAGCGAGCCAGACAAAGGCAGCTCTCATAACCGACCTGCCTTCAGCTCGGCATAAATCGGGTTCGGCCACGGCGCATCATAGGGCGCGTCGCCGTCCAGACCGAGGGTGAAGAACAGCGTGGAAAACTGGCCGTGCTTGTAAATGCAATTCTGAATCGTGTGGCAGACAAAGTCGCGTCCGTTCATCGGATAGCCGTTGAACTGACTTCGTTCTTCGGCAAACTGTTCCGAGGTCATCGCTAAAATCAAACCCCGCCAGCGTTCGGTTTCCTCGGCCAGTGCATCACACAGGGCCGCCGGGTCAGCAGGCGGCTCCGGGACAGGCGGGTGCCGCAGGGCATCCGGCTCGGCGAGGTGCTGCCGGTCACAGAACAGCCATTGCAGAGCATGAGAGGCCAGAATACGCGCCGTCGGCGCGGGCGGCGCAGGCGTCCAGTCCCATTGGTCTTCAGGCAGCAGGCGCAGCCGATAGACCATCCCCTGCAAATGGCTGCACAGCAGCGACGCATAGGCTTCATTTTCGTGATGCACCATAGCGGCTAATCCTCCGCCCGGCGCGTCTCAGGATTGTGACGGCCCCAGCGGCGTCCGGCGCGGTCAGCGAGGGCGTGAGTCCATAGCAGTATGCCGTCACCGAAGCTTGCGGTCACGAGTTCCCATTGCAGGCGCAGGCGGGCGGCGAGCGGCAGGCGGCGCTCGGCTTTGTAGGCGGCGGCCAGCGGGGCGAATTCGCGCCACAAATCCAGCGACGGCTCGCGGGGCGGCAGGCGGCGGAGCAGCGTCATCGTCCGCTCCAGTGCCAGCAGCTCGGAGGCCGCGTCGGGGTCACGGGCAAGATGCGCCTGAAAATCGGCGCGGGCGGCAGGGTCCAGGGCATCTTCCAGATAGTCCGAAAACCTGTCTCGTGCCTGTTCGCGTGTCATCTGCGTCACTTCCTTTCCAGCCCTTTCGGTTCCCGAAGCGCGTCCGGGTCAACCAACTCCAGATACGGCTGAAACTTCGTCTTGAACGCCAGCCGCGCCCGGTGCAATTTGGACTTCACGTTCGCCAGCGAAAGCTCGGTAATCTCGGCCACCTCTTCATACGACAACCCCTGCAAGTCCCGCAGGGTCAGCAGAAGCCGCTCCTCCGGGGTCATTTGTGAAAGCACCATGTCCACCACCCGCTGCAATTCGTGCGTCTCGGCGATCCGCGCCACATCCGCGCTGGGGTCGGACGGTTCCGGCACAGAGCCAGGCGTCTCCGGCTCCGCGTCCAGCGATCCTTCGGTCAGCCCCAGCCGCAGCCGCTGCTCGCGCAGATGGTTCAGGCAGACATTGCGGGCGATGGTCAGCAGCCACGTCCGAAATTTGGCATCTCCGTGGAAGCCGCCCAGCGAGCGCATGGCCCTCACAAAGACCTCCTGCGTCAAATCATACGCTTCTTCGCCGTTGACCATCCAGTAAACCAGGCTGAACACCTGAGTCTGGTACTTGCGAAATAAAATCTCAAACACCGCCGGGCTGGCCGTCGCCCGATACTGCCGCACCAGAGCGACATCGGGGTCCAGGCGCGGCGGCAGGGTCGCGGATGGGCGTGTTCTGTCCCTAAACATTACGTGGGCAAGGTCCTATTGTGTTTCAGACACGCCGAAGCGTGAAAAGTTGCAGTCAAGATTTTGGAGCAAGATTTGGGAGCAGGAGAAAACGCATCACACGCTCGGCAGCCGCCGCCAAATTGGCCGCGCCATCCCGCAGCGCAGTTTCCAGAGGCATCAAGGCGGGGGTAATGGCAAACACGGCGCTCAGACCCGCCTCGGCCAGTGCCTCCGCTGCGTCGGCTTGTACAGAGCCGCCAAACGCCAGGGTCGGCACACCCCGCGCCCGTGCGCGGCGCAGGACACCGGAGATCGCTTTGCCGCCCAGCGTCTGTGCATCAATGCGGCCCTCGCCGGTCCAGACCCAATCGGCGTCTTCTAACTGGGTGTCAAAGCCGAGGGTGTCCAGCAACAGATCAATGCCGCTCTGCATTTCGGCCCCCAGAAACGCCATCAGCCCCGCGCCGAGGCCCCCCGCCGCCCCCGCGCCAGGACGGTCGGCGATGCCGGGCGGGAGCAGAAATGCCAGCCGGGACAGCCCTGCTTCCAGCTCACTCACGGCAGCCTCAGTCGCGCCTTTTTGCGGCCCAAAAATGTGCGTCGCTCCCATCGTTCCCAGAAGCGGGCTGGTTACATCCGAGGCCAGCACGAGGGGCAGTGGCGGCAGGCACAGGCCCGAAGCCTCAATGCGCCCCAGACGCCCCAGATCGCCGCCCCTCATCGGTGCGGCCAGAACTCGGCCCGCCGTGTCAAAAAACCGAACGCCCAGGGCCTGCAGCGCCCCCGCGCCGCCGTCATTGGTCGCACTGCCGCCCAGACCCACAATCAGCCGCCGCGCCCCGGACGACGCGGCCCGTTGGATCAGCTCGCCCACCCCGTAAGTCGTCGTCAGGCGCGGGTCGCGTCGTTCCAGCGGCACGAGAAGCAGCCCCGCCGCCAATGCCATTTCCACCACTGCCGCCTCGCCGGTCGGCCCCAGCAGGCCAAAGGCAGCTTCGACGGGATTGCCCAGCGGCCCCGTCACGGTGACCGACACGCGGCGTCCGCCAGTGGCCGTGACCAGCGCGTCCAGCGTCCCCTCGCCGCCGTCGGCCAGCGGCAGGCGGACGCACAGCGTCTGCGGTGCGGCCCGGCGAATACCCGCCGCCATCGCCTTAGCGGCCTCGGCGGCGGACAGGCTGCCTTTGAACGAGTCGGGAGCCAGAAGGATTTTCAAGTGCAGCCTTTCGGAGAGCAAACCCAGAAAAGCTTGGAATCATAGGAACCGAAAACAATACTTGACAGACTAGCGGTTCTATGCTATACTGTTCTTTCTTCTATCAACGGTTGGCAACAATTCCAGTTTTCTAAAAATAAGTGTAGGCTTTGCGGCATATATTCTCTAGCGAGAATATCTGTATTTTCTGTTATTATTACTGTACTAGTGCTATGTCCGGCGTAAAGAGGTAAGGGCTGATGCTGTCTCGCGTATTAACCTTCTCTCGATCTATGGATGTATTTTAGCTAAAAAGGAGGTTCCCAAGAGATTACAAAAACGAACACGCATTAAGAAACTATTTATACAGGCCAATATGGTCAAGAGAGGCAAGACAATGAATCAAGAACAGTTAATGGATGAGCAGAGCAAAAATTTTGCTCATAATGCGGAAGCCCGCCTAATAAATTGTGCAAATGAATGTTCCGGGGAGGCAGGAGTTGATCTTAATCCCGAAATAGATATTGATTCATATTGCGCGGAAATAGCTGGTCAATTAGGAACTCCGCTTCCCTCTATGGATTTTCAGGATTTTGAGACGTTGTTGCCTGACGTTCCTATTTCTAAGTCAATCCGAATCAAGTGTAAGCGAAAGTCCAAATTACGTGTTGCACGAAGAATTTCAGGTGATCGACAAAAATAGAGGTTTCTAAGCCCTTTATATGACGTCCGACCAGTTTAATATGCACGATAGCGTTAAACTTCTGATACAGGCTCCCAGAAGGGCTTCTATGGTCTACATAGGCTAATGCTATCAAGACTTCAAAGTAAGTGATAGGGGTGAACACATCCCTATCACCCTTTTGTAGTATCTGCAATTGGGCTGTCAATGCTCTTACTGTGCAAAAACTTCCCTCAATCACATAGGGTTAAAGTTTACGGTTTATTCATAAGATCATGAAACTTCCGTAGATTTGCCTTTTCTAATGGAGTGAGAGGTGCATCGTCATCAGGTGTTTGAGGAATAGTATCATTTGTTGAGGGCTTTGCTTTTATGATCGAAAACACTCTGCCCGTACTTTGGTCAAAGATTATAAATTCCTTGACAGTTGCCAATATATAATGTTTGGTTGTTTGAGAATCAGTTGGGTTATCTAAAGTCGGTGTTTGCTCATAAATCTTTGTAGTAGTACCAGAACCATCTGATGAGCTAAGGGTACACACGGCAACTACACGAATATTTGATCTAATCTTTCGTGCAGTTGTTGGTGACATAGGTAGACGTATTACAATTTTTCGTGCAGATATACCAGTAGGCTGCGTGTCAAAGTCGTCAACATTATCAACTACTACGTTATACACGGTATCGCGTACTCTATTTACAGTTCTTGCAACTCCAAAAGCATTTGTTCCAGAGTATTTGCCTGCCTCATCTATTTTCGACCTCGCCTCAAATGCTGCCCCGATGTCATCGCTGCAATCAAATGTCGGGCTTACATTCAATTTTCCACCGTCGGCATCATAAGTCACACCAAAAGCGTTATTATCATATCCTTCTGATCCATTGGATAGCGCAAAAGCGTAAATGTCGCTTAAGTGCATCCCTCCATACAACACTTTTAACTGTGCTTCAGCAAACCTTTTCGCAAACTCTTCACTTGTTTCGTATTCTCCCTTTACCAGTCCGCGTTTATTTTGAATAGCTGTATAAACTCGCTGGGCATCATGCCCCATATAATGGGCAGGCAGAGATTTGGAGTTGAATGCAAAAGGTACTACTGAATAATTTTGTGCCTCAGCCTGGCGTGAAGCGAATAGTAAAGCTAGACTGGCAAGTGCAAAGATCAAGCAAGAGCGTAAAGAAAAACCACGATTGATAAACATTGCATCTCCTCTGGATGAGCTAAAATAAGTATTATCTTTATAAAACCATATCACGAGAATATGAGTTCAACAAAAAAGCCCTCCAATTACTAAATTGGAGGGCTATCAGATTAGGGAAAACGATGTTTCCATCACAGAAAAGCGGGAGACCAGGCTCGAACTGGCGACATTCTCGTTGGCAACGAGACATTCTACCACTGAATTACTCCCGCAGTGGAGCAAAGCGATTGAAAACGCTTACGAGGGATATTATGGCCGGACGCGGCGCGTTTGTCAAGGGGTTTGACCAGAAAAATAAAACTTGGTTAAAAACTAAGCTGAACAGTGCCCCCCATCGGATTCGAACCGACACTGTATGCGGCCTAAACGCATTCTCTCTACCAATTGGAGTAAGGAGGCATCTCTATCTATCATCAAGCTGAAGTATAGCGAAGGCGGCAGGGAATTGTCAAGCCCGTCGCCTGGTGTACGGCCTCGGGTATAATAGTGGGGAAGGAAAACGGTGTCCGCCTGGCGAATAAGGCAGGCAATCACCGAAGCTTGATTTCGAAGGAGCAATTTTATTTCTTATGGCCGAAGAAAGAGACCTTGAGAACGGCATGGACAGTTCGCTGGAAGCTGCCAATGCGATTCCCGTCGTGATGGACGACAGGGACGATGAAACCAGCGGGCGCCAGCCGATTGACCTGGATGCCCCGGTTGCGGATACCAAACCCAAAGCCGCTGCGGCGGAAGAGCTTTCCACGGCCAGCGCCAAAGAAGTGGAAGATCTGAAGGCCCAGCTTGCTCAGGCCAAAGACGCCCTGCTGCGGAACCAGGCCGATACCCAGAACTACCGGCGGCGCAGCGAGGAAACGCAAAAGCGATTGATCGCCGATGCCAACGAGCGGCTGATTAAAGAACTGCTGCCCGTGCAGGATGATTTCGATCTGGCCCTCGATGCCGCCCGCAGAAGCGAAAGCTACGAGCAGCTCATCGGCGGCGTCACGGCTGTAGCCCGCAAGTTTCAGGACACCTTGACGAAACAGGGCGTTGCGGCCATCCCCTCTGTGGGTGAGCCGTTTGACACGGATGTTCATGAAGCCGTTATGCTCGATGAAGACAGCGATCAGCCCGATGAAACGGCAAAGCTGAATGCTACCGAGCAGTTCGATAAAAACTCAATTATTATGAGTGTTGATTGTGAAAGATGCCA
>CAXUKS010000007.1:0-27581 GCA_964251675.1 uncultured Armatimonadales bacterium | reverse complement strand
GAGCTGCGCCGGGGCTATACCCTCAATGGCCGCGTGATCCGGGCAGCGCTGGTCAAAGTTGCCAAGAAAAGCTAGGCATAGGAAAAGCTAGGCATAGGAAAAGCTAGGCGGTGGAATGAACGGACAGCGGCTGCGGCCCCTGAGCGTCGGGGATGTGTTCGACGAGGGGTTTGATCTTTACAAGCGCAACTTTGTGTTTCTGCTGCTGACGGCGGCAGTGATCATGGTTCCACTCGACATCGGGGTGGCATTTGTCACTCCGCGCCTTCTGCCGCCGCTCTACAATTTGTTCAACATCACGACGTCCGCTGCAGACGCCTTTGGAGCCTCGCTGATCCGCCTGCTGATGGATACGGTGTTTGCCCTGCCGCTGTCTTTGCTGGCCGCCGCGCCGCTGGTCGCGGCCTGTTCGGCGCTGTATCTGGACCGGCCTGTGACACTGCGGCAGGTCTATGGACACTGCCTGCGGCGGCTGCCGGGCCTGCTGGCAGCGGTTGCGCTAGGCTGCCTCGCGCTGGATGTCGGGCTGGGATTTTGTATTGTTGGCGCGGCGATTGCTTCCACGCTGTATTTGCTCAGTCTGCACGCGCTTTTGATGGAAGGCCGAAGCGGGATCGGGGCGCTGCGCCGTTCGGCGGGGCTGGTCAGCGGCTTTGGCAGCCGCGTTTTCGGCTGTCTGATTTTGATCAATTTAATTGTCTCGGCTATTCAAATGGGCGTCACCCTGCCGCTGGATTATTTTTTCTCGACTATCTTGAAATTCACCCCCGCCGCCGCTGGCTCCCTGGCAGACCCGGTGACGGACACAACAACGCGCGGGCTGATTGTCCACGCAATCACCAGCGGCCTGGGGGATCTGCTGCTGGTCCCTTTTATCGTGTGCGTTGTGACTGCGCTCTATTATGACCTGCGTATTCGCAAAGAGGGCTATGATGTGGAGCTGATGGCCGAAGGCTTGAACTACCCGCCCCTGTCGGCGCTGGGGCCGTTCCTGCCGCCGGTGGCGGTGTATCTTCCGTCGCGTCCTCTGGCTCCCGGTCCCCCGCCGCCGATGCCGCCACGGGGAGGGCCGCGATGAGGCTTCCTCGACTGCTGCTGCTCTGCGGGGCGCTGTGCTTTGCCGGCACAGCCCATGCCGAGACGCGGGACCAATACAGCCAGGCGCTGGCCTCGGTGCAGGCGGCTTTGTCCAATGAGGCGCAGGCGATTGACGCCGAAGAAGTGCCGCCGGGCGATGCGGCTTCACTGGTGGCAAAGCGCGTACTCGGTCCCATCCATAGCATCACCGCCCCCGGACAGCCGCCGCGTCTGGTCAGCACACAGAGCCTGATCGCAGGCATTTCCGCCGCCGAGGCGCTGAAAGATAAAGACGCCAAAGTGGATGCGCTGCGCGTTTTGGACACGCAGATACAGCTCCTGCGCGACTCCCTGGGCACAGCGGCCAGCCCCGTCGATCCTGCCACAGTACGGCAGAGCGTCCGCGAAACGCTGGCCCGGCCCGAGTTTGCCGCCGATCCGCCCCCGCCGCCGTCGTTCGTGGAGAAAATTGCGGCCTGGATTGACCGCCTGCTGAACCGGCATCAGCCAGCTCAGACGCCGAATGTGCCCAATATCAACCCGAACGTGATCTACTGGATATTGATAGCGATTGCCGCCGCCGCGTTTGCCATCCTGGTGGCGGTGCTGGTGCAGACGATTTCCCGGCGCGAGGCGCGGACAAAACCGCTGGAGCTGGACGCCGCCGAAGTGACTTTGATGGAGGCCCGCGACAACGACAGCCTGCTGGCGCTGGCTGAAAAGCAGGCGCAGGCAGGTGACTACCGCCGGGCCTTCCGGCTGGTTTATCTGGCGGCGCTGGTGGCTCTGGACACTGGCGGCGTCCTCCATTTCGACCGCTCCAAAACGAACTGGGAATACCTGCGGGCGCTGCGGGCGGCAGGGCGCGGCGACATTTATTCGGCGCTGACGCCGCTGACCCGCGAGTTTGATCAGGTCTGGTACGGCCTCGGCGTTGCCGATGCCGGGCGCTATGCGCGGGCACGGGCGCAGTACGACGCGCTGCTGTCTGTGGGCAAGCCAGCGGAGGCGTCTGCCCATGCGTAACGGGCGCGAGCTGACGGCTATCGCCGTGCTGCTGCTTTTCTTCCTGGGGGGCAGCCTGTTTTTGAGCGGGCACGGCAGCACGCCCGCCCGCGTGCCGGGCGCAGAGGACCAGCCGAACCCGTCCATCACCAATGACCGGGGCACGGGCAGCAAAGGCGTGTTCGAGTGGACTGCAAAGCGGGGCTATGAGCCGCGTGCCTGGCGTCAGCCCTGGAGCCAGCTCGGAAGCGGGGGTGAGGCCAATGACGTTCTGCTGTGTATCGCCCCCGGCGTTCGCTCCGCCACCGCCCCGCTGACCGGCGATGGCGAGGCCGATAAGACGCAGATTGGCCCGGACGATGCCGAGGTCCTGCGCCGCTGGCTGTCTTCCGGGCACACGGCCATTCTGCTGGCGACCCGCCTCGGCAGCGGGCGGGGCGGGGGGACGCCCTCGGACGACGACACGCAGACGTTCGCCGATGCGCTGGATTTGGTCGCGGAAACCGCCTCGCCCCCCGCAAGCCGCACGGAGTTCGGCCCGCTGCAGCCGGTGCAGGACACGCAGGGCATTCTCAGTATCTACAGCGACTCCGGCTCGCGCCTGGTACGGACACGCCCGGATGCGCTGGCCCTGTTTGGCGACGGGGCAGGGGCCGTGGCGCTGGAAATTCCGGTTGGGAAGGGACGGCTGATTGCTGTTTCCGATTCGCTGCTGTTTTCCAATGCCAGCCTGCCGCGCTCGGAAAACGCGCTGTTTCTGGCAAATATTCTGTCCCATTACAGCCGTCCCGGCGGGCGCGTTCTGTTTGACGAGTACCATCACGGCGACGCGGCAGGCGATTCTGGGGACACCGTTTGGAGCACGCTGGGGCGGCCCTTGCAGCTTGCGTTGATCCAGCTTGGGCTGGCCGCCATCGCCCTGCTGGTGCTGCTGTCAGGCCGCTTCGGTCCGCCGGTGCCGCTGGGACGTCAGGCGGCGCGGACATCTTCGGATTACGTGCTGTCGCTGGCAAACCTGTACCGCCGCGCCGAGGCCGCGCCGACGGCGCTGGAGACGCTGTACCGGCAGTTCCTGCGCGACGTCTGCGGACGGCTGGGGCTGCCCCCGGATGTGAGTCTGGAACGATTGGCCGAAGTCGCCGCCCGGCGCGGGCAGGTGGACCGCGCCAGACTGCGCGGCTTGCTGGCCGCCTGTGAGCAGCATTTAGACACTGGAAAAGTGACGGAAGCCGCCCTGCTGGACTTGACCCGGCAGATGGACGGTATCAGAAAGGACATCGGTATTGGCTGACGACGAGACATACGCACCCGCTGCTGCCCCCACCCCACCCCCTCCCGCGCCGTCGTGGGAGCCGCCTTCGGAGAACTTTTTCACGCCGCCGCCCCGCGAGACCGAAAGCACGCCGTCGTATCAAAGCGGCGGCGAAGTGCAGCGCGTGGCCGAAGCGATCACCCGCGAAGTGCATAAAGCCGTGGTCGGGCAGGAGGAGACCATTGAAAACGCGCTGGCGGGCCTGCTGGCCGATGGTCATGTGCTGCTCGAAGGCGTTCCCGGCACGGCTAAAACCCTGCTGGTCCGTGCCCTCGCCGCCGCCGTGTCGGGCGAGTTCAAGCGCATCCAGTTCACGCCTGACCTGATGCCGTCGGACATCACGGGCACACGGATTTTTGATCAGCAGGCGATGGAGTTCGTGTTCAAGCCCGGCCCCCTGTTCACGGGTCTGCTTCTGGCGGATGAGATCAACCGAACGCCGCCTAAAACGCAGGCGGCTCTGCTGGAAGCCATGCAGGAACACCGCGTTACCGTAGACGGCGAAACCCACCCCCTGCCGCCGGTCTTTATGGTCTTTGCCACGCAGAACCCCATTGAGTTTGAGGGGACCTACCCCCTGCCCGAAGCGCAATTGGACCGCTTTCTGCTGAAGATTTTAGTGGCCTACCCCACACAGGACGCCGAAGAAATTGTCCTGAAACGCTACCACCAGGGCTTTGACGCCAATGATTTAGAGTCGGCGGGCGTCCGCCCTGTCGCCGATGTCGCCGCCATTGAACGCTGCCGGGCGCTGATTAAAACGGTGCGCGTCGAAGAGGATATGTTCCGGTACATCACCAATCTGGTGGCCGCGACCCGTGACCACCGGCAGCTTGTGCTGGGCGCGTCCCCGCGTGCCTCCATCGCCCTGCTCGGCGTCGGCAAGGCTCTGGCGGCCATGCGCGGGCGCGACTTCCTGATTCCCGACGACATCAAAGCCATCGCCCCGGCCACCCTGCGTCACCGCCTGCTGCTGCGCCCCGAAGCCGAGATTGAGGGCGTCACCGCCGACCGGGTGATTGAAAACATTCTGGACGGACTGGAAGTGCCCCGATAGTCGGAGGGACCTAACCCCCCGGCCCCCTTCCCTAAGAAGGATGGGGGAGGCAGATTAGAATAGGAACGAGACGCGTAGGGGCGCTGCTTGCTGCGCCCTCCTCTCCAGTCTGTATTCGTCCAGTCTGTATTCGTCCGGCTCCCCGCCGGGTCCAGTGGGTCCAGAATTGGAGCGGGGGGGCCTCCTCCGGTTCGCCTACGTATGCGCTTATGAAATTTCATCTCACCCATCTGACCCGCTATGATTACGATGCTCCGCTGCTTGGCGAATGCTTCATGGAGGCCCGCCTGCGGCCTTTGTCTGTGCCCGGCGAGCAGCTTTGCACAAAATACACGGTCATGGGCGATCCCGCTGTCCCGATATTCGGCTATGACCAGCCGGGCGAGATGGGGTTTGTCAACCACTTTGTCGTGCGGGGCGACGCGCATCATTCGCTGTCCATTCGGGCGTCGTCCCATGTAGAAACGCTGTGTGAAAACCCCTTTGATGGGCTGAACCTGCTGGCCGAAGACTGGGACGCGCTCGCCGGCCCCGCCCTGCATTCGCGCTGGGCCGAGTATCTTTCCCCCACCCCGCTGACACTCCCTACCCCCTTCTGGCCGGACGGTCCGCCGCCCGCCCCGAGCGTGCTGCAATACGGTCAGGCCCTCTCGCAGGCCATTTATGCAGGCTTTGACTACGTGCCTGGCTCTACGGACATTACCACGCCGCTGGCGGACTTTGTCGCCCAGCGGCGCGGCGTCTGCCAGGACTACGCCCACCTGATGCTGTCGCAGGCCCGCGCCCACGGTGTCCCCGCCCGCTACGTGTCCGGCTATATCTATGCAGGCACAGAGGACGGCACGCACGGCGCAGGGGCAACCCACGCCTGGGTGGAGCTGTTCCTGCCCCACGCGAACCTCTGGAGAGGCTTCGACCCCACCAATAACGTACTGGTCGCTGACCGGCATATCAAAATTGCCGTGGGCCGCGACTACGCCGACGTGCCCCCGACCAAAGGGCTGCTCCGCGCCGCGCCGGGCCAAATCCTGCCGACGGAAACAAAGCTGGAAGTGGTGGTGAGTGTGAAGGAATTAGGCTGAGATGAAATACACTGACGATAGGGAGCGAAACCGCATTGCTGACCAGGCACTGCGGGCCAGAACACTGTCTCAAATCACTATCGCAACCAGAGAGCTTGATCAATAGGTGGATGATAACCCGGATGATTGGGGTATCCGAGATGCGTATGAGGTGCTAGAAATATGACTGAAATTGCCCAGGAGCGGCAGGCAGGCAAAGTTGCTCCCAGAGAAGCGGCGGTTCTTGTCTAGTTCAGGATTGCCTTTGCTGCTGCGGAGGGCGTCCGCTCGACGATGTGAACCTTGCGGCCTACGCGCTCCTCGAACTCACCGAGGGTCATGTCATCTAAGAAGATGTCCCGGTCCGGGTCGCGCAGCATGATGGAGGGCAGCACGACGCGCTCGCCTAACTCATCACCCATACCATTGAGAGCCTCGGCGATGTCGTGGCCGGTCAAGAGGCCCGCGACGCTGATATTGCCCTCGAAAAACGTGTTATGGACGGCGCAGACGTTGACGGTGAGGTTTTCAACGCGGTTCAGCGTATTGGCGAGTTCAGACAGAAACGGAGCGGCCAGCTCGCCGGTGACCAGCGTGGCCGTACGCGGCGACGGCAGGCGGGCGGGCAGCTTACGGGCAACTTTCTGGGCGTCGTCTAAGAACAGCCGCACTAAGCCGACGCCGTCTTCTAATTGAGGAAAGCCTTCGTATTGCTTCGTGCCTGGAACAGGGAGGCCCGCGCTCAAGTAAAACTCGTCGCTCAGGAAGGCGAAATTGGTCCCAATCTCGCGGCGGTAGCGGGTGCGCCAGCCTTCGGCTTCTTCAAGCAGAGAGCGGCAGAACTCGGGGGAGCAGGTTTGCAGGGCCGCCAGCCGGTCCCGGAACTGGGTCAGGCCGACCGGGACAATGGCGACGGAGAGGACGCCGCCGTAAGTCTCGCGGGCGTCCGGGTGCAGGGCGGCCAGCTCGCGCACGGTCTGGGCAAGCTGCGGGCCGTCGTTGTAGCCGGGGCACAGCACCACCTGCCCATGCACCTGGATTTTGGCATCCGCCAGCATTTGCAGGCGCGGCAGGATCGGCTCCGGCCCCTTGCGTCCCAGCATCCGCCCGCGCACTTCGGGGTCCGTCGCATGGACCGACACAAAGAGCGGCGACAATTTCTGGTCGATGACCCGCTGGAACTCTTCTTCCCCCATGTTGGTCAGGGTCAGGTAGTTGCCGTGCAGGAACGACAGCCGGTAATCGTCATCCTTGATATAAAGCGAAGGCCGCAGGCCCTTCGGCTGCTGGTACAAGAAGCAGAACACGCATTTGTTTTTGCAGATATGCACCCGGTCAAACAAATCATCGCCGAACTCAATCCCCAAATCTTCGTCGTAGCCTTTGGAAATCTCAAAGTGCAGCGGGCCAACGCCTTCGCGCTCGACGTCCAGCGTAACGTTCTCCCCCGCTGATAGAAACGCGAAGTCCACAATGTCCAGCACCGGCTGCCCGTTGACATGGGTAAGCGTGTCCCGAAGCTGCACCCCGGCTTGTGCGGCGGGGAAGTCCGGCTCCAATGTCAGCACACGCGCCCGGTCCGCTTTGACCTGCCTGGTGACGACTTTTTCGTCCGCCATCGGCAGGGCGCGAAAATCGCGGCGGACACTATTTTCGGAATTCATTGCCATAAGCTCTAGTATACCCGAACACAAAAGGCCTGGTTTGGGTTCCTTTGGCGTGTTCGAAAGTAAAAAGAGTATGCCGGTGGCGGCATACTCTTTTGACTGTGTGGCTTGAATCAGCGGCTGTAGTCCAGCGACGGCGGCCACTTGTAGCTGCTGCGGAAGGGCTGCCCCTTCTGCACAGTGCCGTCCGGGCTGTAGACGACGCGGTTGAACGTGCCGACATAATACCGCTCGCCGAGGCGGCGGTGCGAGGCCACGAGCTTGACGCGCCGCCCCGGTGTGCCTTTGCCAAACAGCGACACAATCGCATGGCTGCGGTTTGTGCGGTATGAGATATACAGCGGCGCTCCGGTGTTATTTTGCAGCTTGAAGTCTTTCTGGCCGTGGTAGATGGTGGCGTCGCGGCCTGGATCGACATACGGCACGGTGCGGACATGCTGATGCCGCTCCACAATCTTCAAGTCAGCCAGCATAGCGGCATTAAAGATGGTCGTGGCGACCTGACACATCCCGCCGCCGCTCTGCAGCTCCATGTGGCCGTTGATGAACACATGGCCTTTGCCATTGAACCCATGCTGCGGGTCACGCGGGCCGACCACTTTGTCCACCGAGAAGATGCCGCCCGGCGGAACCACCGTGCCGTCAATGATTTTGATGGCGCGGCGCACCGTGTCCGTGCGTCCCGCGTCGCCAGGGTTGAAGCGGGTGACAAAGTAGCCAATCCGTGAGTCGATGCCCTGCAGGCTGGCAGCCGTGGCGGCGGCAGTCTTGGTTTTCAGCGGCAGAACCAGATGCATTGTGGCCGGGCTTTCTTGCAGCGACTTCTGCACGAGGTCCACGGCGGCATCCACATTCAGCACCGCGCCATCATAGCCGGGGATGATTTGAGCGGCAACCTGCGTGTCGCCATCATCCCCGGCTTGTGGGGCAGCGACCACCACGCGGGCGTCTTTGGGGGCGCGGCGGACATACGGGGCAATACCATCAAAATAGGCGCGGGTTTTTGCGCGATTGACGACAAACTTAAACTGGCCGAACGGCGAGGCATCATTGCCCCCGGCGGCATAGGTAACGCCAAGCTGGGCGCGGGTCGGGTGCCACGTCTGCTTGCCGTCGCCGAGGCGCAGGCGCTGGGACAGGCGGCCCGTGGGCGCAGGCAGAGCCTTCTTTTTAGCGGATTTTGCTTTTTTAGCCGCCGGTTTTGCCGCCTGGGCAAATGCGGGCGTGACGGACGCCGAAACAAGAGAAACGGTGAGCACCCCCGCAAGAAGCGAAGGCAGCAGGCACCGGGTTGGGCGAGGCATGAGACGAAATCCTTTCGTGTCCGGTTGGGGTACACTCCGAAATGCGAGATTAACTAACGGGTTAGACAGAGTTTAGCGCAAAATGTTTCCGCTAAATGAGAACAAATGGGCAGAGGACGCTATGAAGAAAATTGAAGCGATCATCCGGCCTCTGCGTTTAGAGCCGGTGAAAACGGCGCTGGCTGAGGCGGGGCTGTCAGGGATGACCGCAAGCGATGTGCGCGGCTCAGGCCGCCCGGATGGTGGGGCACTGGGCGGGTTTCGCAGTGAGCAGTATGTCATGCATCTGCCACCGAAAGTCAAGCTGGAGCTTGTCGTCCGCGATGAGGCCGTGGCCGAAGTGATTGAAATTATATTGGAGCAGGCACGGACGGGCGAGGAAGGCGACGGCAAAATCTTTGTCCTGCCCGCCGGGGATGCCCGCCGCATCCGCACCGGTGAAAACGGAAGCAGTGTTTTGTAAGCCGCCGCCTACGGCACGTTGGGGATAGGCAGGCGAACCACTTCAATGGCCTGTTTGACCCGCTGATACAGCTCTTTGCCCTTGTCATCGCTGGCAGCACGCAGATTTGGGGAACGAACACCGCGATAGACAACAAACACCTGCGGGCCGGTCACACGGGCCGTGTCGCTCTGCGCCTGTGTGCGATTGCCGAGGCCGCCCCCCCGCCCGCGCCGCCCCTGCTGACGATTGTTTTGAGGTGTGGCCGCCGTGCCGTTTGCACTTAATCGGTCCAGCGGTGCGGCGTCCCTGAGGTCCTCAAACAGGCGGTCGCGTGTGGGGGCAATCATCTGGTCCCGGCGGTCAATAGTCGTTTTGCCGCTGCGCGTTCGCACAACGCCGTGAACCGCCCCAAAGGGGGTGACAGTGACGCGGTAGCCCGGCGAAAGCCGGTCGCCGGAGTTAATAATAGTCAGAACGTCAGCGGCTGGCTTTGTGGCCGCCTTCGCGGGGGCTTTTCTCTGGGCCATCGCACCGGAAATCATAGAAAACGCGGCGGAGAGTGCGAAAACAGCAGTAGATACTTTCAGGGCTTTGCTTTTCAGAATAATCATAATCTGTGGGATGTCCTCAGTCAAAGTTTTACCCCAAAAAATGCCGAAGATAACAGGCAGAAAGAAACGACAGCGGGTTCCTCGCAATTTTATGGGGAATTTGGCGCAGGCCGTGGAATAATCCCGGCGTGACACTTCAAACACCACCTTTGGCCGCTGGCAATGCAAGCGGCGGCGGGCTGATGGGCTTCTTTGCCAAAGCCGCCAAACAGTCCGACATCGGCATGGCGATGGCGCTGATCGGCATGATCGCCATGCTGATTCTGCCGCTCCCCGAGGCGCTTTTAGATTTAGGGCTGGTCCTCAATCTCGCCGGGGCCGTGCTGATCCTGCTCACTTCACTTTACACCACCGAGCCGCTGCAATTTTCCGTGTTTCCCGCCCTGCTTCTCGTGACGACCCTGTTCCGGCTGGCGCTGGAAGTGTCGGCGATGAAGCTGATTATTGGTACAGGCAGTGCAGGCCATGTGATTGCCACCTTCGGGCAGGTCGTCATCGGCGGCAACTATGTGGTCGGGATTATCGTCTTCCTGCTGCTCGTCGTCGTGCAGTTTGTGGTCATCACCAGCGGCGCAGGGCGCGTCGCCGAAGTCGCCGCCCGGTTTACTCTGGACGCCATGCCCGGCAAGCAAATGGCGATTGACGCCGATCTGAACGCCGGGGTGATTACGCAGGATCAGGCCCGCGCCCGGCGCAAGGCGGTCGGGCAGGAGGCGGACTTTTACGGCGCGATGGACGGGGCCAACAAGTTCGTGCGCGGCGACGCCATTGCCGCCATTGTCATCATTGTACTGAACATCATTGGCGGCTTTGCGATGGGCCTCAGCAAAGGCGAAGATGTTCTGAAAGTCCTGCAAAACTACACGCTGCTGACCGTCGGCGAAGGGCTTGTTGCACAAATCCCCGCGCTTCTCATCTCCACGGCGGCGGGCCTGATGGTCACGCGGGCATCGTCGGACACGGCGATGGGCGGCGACATTGCCCGGCAGCTTTTTACGTCCCCCCGCCCCCTGTTTATCGCCGCCGGATTGGTGTGTTTATTTGTCCCCTTCGGATTTCCCCTGCCCCAGACTGTGCTGGTGGCGGGCGTGCTGGGCGGGATTGGATTTATCCTGACGCGCAGCCAGAAAGAAGCCCTCGCCACTGAGCAGGCCGCCTCACAGGCTGTTGCCGCCCGGCCTGCGCCGCTGGCAACCCCGGAAAGCGTTCTGCCTCTGCTGCATGTGGATGTGCTGGAGCTGAACTTTGGCTACGGACTGCTCGCGCTGGTCGATCAGGCGGCGGGCGGGGACCTGCTGGACCGCATCACGGTGATCCGGCAGAAGACGGCTTTGGAGCTGGGCCTCGTCATTCCCACCGTGCGTATCCGTGACGACCTGCATCTCAAGGCCAACGACTACGCGATCAAGCTCAAAGGCGCGACGCTGGCGACCGGCACGGTTCATCCTCAGTCAATCATGCTGATTGACCCCGGCAGCGTGATCGACCCTATCACCGACGGCATCCCCGCCCGCGAGCCAGCCTTCGGCGTGCCCGCGCAGTGGGTCAGCCGCTCGCACCGGGAACGGGCCGAGATCGCGGGCTATACCGTGGTGGACCCCTCTTCGGTGATTACCACACATCTCGCTGAAGTTATCAAGGGCCATGCCTCAGAGATTATCACGCGGCAGGATACGTCGGCGCTGATCGACCATATCAAGCAGGCCAACAGCGCGGTCGTGGAAGAGCTGATCCCGGCCCTGATGACCGTCGGCGAAGTGCAGAAAGTCCTGCAGCACCTGCTCCGGGAGCGCATCTCGGTCCGCGACCTGGTCACCATTCTGGAAACCCTGGCCGACCATGCCGGGCGCACCAAAGACGTGGATATGCTGGGCGAATGGGTCCGCGCCGCGCTGGCACGCTCCATCTGCCGCCAGTATGTGGATGACGCCAGCGGGGCCTTGCAGACGCTCACGCTGGACCCGGCATTGGAGCAGCAGCTTTTGGAAGCCGTCACACCCGGCCTGCCGAACCTCACGCTGGAGCCGTCGTCGGCCCGTGCCTTCATTCAGGACCTCAGCGGGCAGATGGAGCGCATGGTGGCGCTGGGCTATCAGCAGCCCGTTCTGCTGTGTATGTCCGCTCTGCGCCTGCCGCTGCGGCGGCTGACGGAGCGTGCCCTGCCTAATTTGGTGATCCTGTCGTATAACGAAATCGTCCCTAACACCGAAGTCCGCGCCGTCGGCGCGGTGACGGGCTAGAACCACTCAGAAAGAAGCACTGATGAGCAACGTAACTTTGATGGGCAGCCGGACCGTGATGCCAAGCGTGCCTGATGAGCGGTACGAAAAGACGGGAAAATTCAATCTGCGGACCAAGACCTATACGGGCCGCACCGTCACCGACTGCCTTCTGCAAGCCAAAGGAGAACTCGGCGCGGACGCCATCATTGTCAGCCGCCGCACCTATAAAAAAGGGGCGCTGTTCGGCAAGTGGGGCGGCAGAGAAATGGTCGAGATGACCTTTGGGACCTACCTGCCCCCGACGCACCCGGCAGCGAACCCTGGCTTGCGCTATGCGACCGGGGAAGGCAATCAAAGTGCCGCTGAGACGGCGCGTATCGCCGAGCTGGAATCCAAGATCGCCCGGCTGACCGCCAGTGTCAAGGGCATGGAAGACGCCCCCGCGCCGCCCGAAAAGAAAGCTGCCGCCCGCCGCCCGGAGCCGTTCATCCCCGCCGCTTTAGAAGCCGCCCCGTCGCTGTCGGGTCAGGAGTCCGTCGCTCGTCTCGTCGCCGAGACGCCGCCTGCACCCCGCTCCCGCCGCCGCAAAGAGCCGACCATCGCCATGACCGTGCCGCCGCCCGCCGCCGAAGGCTACCCGGCCCTGATGCAGCAGCTTCTGGACGCCGACATTGCCGCCCCGCTTGCCCGGCAGCTTCTCGCCGAGGTTCCGAACGGCCTGGCGCCTGCCGATGCCGCCACGTTCCTGCGAACCGTGCTGTCCCAGCGGCTTCGGATTGCCAATGGCATCGACGCCCTCCCGGCACACGGCAAGATGCGTCTGCTGGCGTTTGTCGGGACCACCGGCGTTGGCAAAACCACGACCATTGCCAAGCTCACCGCCCGGTTTGCCCTGATGGAGCGCCGCAAGGTCGGCGTCATCACGCTGGACACGCAGCGCATCGGAGCCGCCGAGCAGCTTCAAAAATACGGCGAGATTTTGCGCGTTCCCGTCAAAGTCGCGCATGACAAATTAGAGCTGATCCGCCAGCTCGAAGATTACGCCCGTGACGGGATGGAGATTGTCATGCTGGACACGGCGGGCCGCTCCCCAAACGAAATGATCCCGCTGGGCGAGACCGCCCATCTGTTTGACGGTGTCGGAGCCGTCCAGAAGTATCTGACTGTGCCCGCGACACTGGGCCAGCGGGATATGGACAACATTGTGACCAAGTTTCAGCATACATTCACCCCCGATGCCATCATTTTGACCAAGCTGGACGAAGCCTCGGACCACACCTGCTTTGGGCGTCTGCTGACCTTGCAGGCAAAGTTTGGCCTGCCGCTGGCCTATGTCACCACCGGCCAGCGCGTCCCCGACGACATCGTGCTGCCGGACTCCCACGCCATCGCCTCCCGCATCCTCGCCACGCCGCTGCTTTAATGTCCTTGTCCCCACTTCGCCCGGCCTTCGCAGGTCAGGCTTTTCTTTGACGATGCACTGCCACGAACGGCATTGATGTGTCCCCTGTAAGACAATAAAACGGGCGCGGCAATAGCCGCGCCCGTTTTTGGGTTTCTACTTTTTGCGCCGACGCCGCACGCCGAAAAGAAGCATCTGCCAGTACATCCGCGCCCGCGAGGCTGCGCCCCGCGCCCAGCCCAGCTTTTCTTCCTTCATCGGGTGCGTCACGCCGCGCAGCGTCACGTCCTTGCGGACAAAGCCCTGGGAATGGACGTAGTCATTGATCGCCAGCTCAATGCCGTAGCCGACCGAGGCCAGGTCGGGAACTTTGAGGAAAACATCCCGGCGAATGGCCCGCTGCCCGGTGATGGCCGGGGCAAAAAACTGGGCCATGTCCGTCCACAGCCGCCCGCCTTTGAAGATGCCCATAGACATCACCGTCTCACCCGCGCAGACCGGGGCCAAGAGATCGGCGATATGCTGGGGCTGGAGGCCGATCAAATCCGCGTCGAAGAACAGCAGGACATCGGCCTCGGTGCGGCCTGCGCCTTCCTGCATCGCGCCCCCCTTGCCCCGGTTACGCGGCAGGGACACCACCTGCACGCCGGGAACGGCCCGCGCCGCCGCCGCTGTGCCGTCGGAAGAGCCGTCGTCCACGACAATCACCTCCCCAATCAGCGGAGAAGCGGTCAGGGTCAGAAGGACCGCCGCAATGCGGCTTTCTTCGTTGTAGGCCGGGATAATGGCAGCGACTCTCATAGGCTGGCCCCGGACAAAAGAGTTCGGCGGCGCGGCGGTGTGTTTGGCTTTCGGTTCACTCGTGGCAAGCGGCATTACTCTGGTTTGGCGTTCTCAACGGTTTTCGTATCGGCAGTTTTCGTATCGGCAGTTTTCTTAGTGTCGTGCATGATGGCGGCGGGCGAAGGCATCCTGGTTGCCAGCACCAGCGCATTGTAATCGATGCCATTCTTTGCCGCCGCGATCCGGTCTTCCCCCACATGGTAGTCTTCGGTCATGTACGTGCCGTGGTTTGCCCGCAGCTCCCGCAGCTGCTCTTCCACGCGCAGGATACGGTTTTCGTTGATTGGGTGATCTTTGGAATAGGCCGCCGGGGAATAGCCTTTCTTTTCTTCGTTCTCAAAGATCACAAACGTGCGAACCATGCCAGTCGGGTCGTAGCCCGCGTTGTAGGCAAACCGCTCACCCCAGCGGTCAGCCTCAAACTCGGCGATGCGGCTGTAGTGAAGCTGATCCAGCTCAAAGAGCGCCCCGCCAACCTGCCCGACCCGGTAGTCGCGGCTGAGAAGCGCGGCCACATCGACTAGCAGACCCTTGTTCTGCGAATCGGAAATAGATTTGGCGATATGGCGGCGGACGACGTGCGAGGCTTCGTGGCCGATAATGCAGGCCAGCGCGTCGTCATCCGGGCCGATTTTATCCAGCAGGCCCCGGTAGATGTAAATGTAGCCGCCGGGAATGGAAAATGCGTTCAGCTCGGGGCTGTCAATCACGCGCACCCGGAACGACAGGTCGGGCCGGTCTTTTTGTGCCTGTGCCAGCACCGGGGCTGACACGTCTAAAACGCGCCGATTGATTTTACCGTCCATGACAAACTTGACCTGGGAGTCAATCTGGCTGGCATAGTCTCGCCCCAGAGCGTTCTCCTGCTCGGGACTCATCATGTTGTTTTTGATTTGCCCGCTCTGGCAGCCGGACAGCAGGCCGAGGCCGAGCACGGCGCAAAGGGCTAACGCCGGGCGGCGCAATAAGTGATAAGAGAATGAGCGATAACAATATGACATGGAAACTACTTTCTTTCCCGCATCGATTTGGCCCGCTGCCAGAGCGCGTCCGCCTGCCTCTGTAAATCCTGCAGGGTATGCAGGCTTCGGCGCGTCTGCGGAGACTGCACCGCCGCCCGCACCCCGCTTTGCAGGTCCTGAACACCCTGACTTAAACCACGCTCGGCCCCGCGCCAGTCCGAGCGGCCGAGGGCTTCGCGTGCCGCTTGCGCCTGGGCATTGGCCCGCGCTATCCAGTCGGCCTGCTCCCGCACCTGCTTGGCCTGCACGATCTGCCGCGCTTCCAGGTCGTTTACCTGTGCCTGAAGCAGGCGTGTCTGCACCCAGTTGTAGCCGCAAAAGCCGATCAAGAGTACCATTACGAGGCGGGTGAAAAAGCGGCGTACTATGTGCTTTCCCCTTGTTTTGGGCGCGGCTTGGGCTTGCGATGCATCCACGCTTTGCCGCGCCGCTCAATCGTGTCTTCCCAGGCGGCGGCCTGCCGGGCCAACGCCGTGGCCGGGGAGGTGGTGCGGGTCACCACCCGGCGCAGGTTGGAGCGGGATGCCCCGGTCCATTTAGCCTTGTACGGCTCATCGCCGCGCAGAAAATCAAACACCGCCCGGCCCTCGCCAATCGCCGTCTGCATGGCACGGGCGGTCAGCACGGTGCCGAGGCTGAGACGCGAGAGTGTCGGCTCGAAGCCTCCCTGATAATAACACATCCGGTCGCCAAATGCAAAGCAGTACAGCGAGGCCTGCGTCACGCCGTCGAGCTTCAAGGAAAAGAGGCGCAGCCAGCCGCGCTGTAGAAGCCTCCGGGCGGCATCCCGGTGGAATGCCTGCACGCGCTTTCCCCCAAAAACACCGGGCAGCCACCGCTGGTTCCACCGCCGCTGGTGCAGCTCAAACAGGCGGCTCATCTCGTCGTCCAGAGCCTCGGGGTCGCGCACCGGGTCGGCCTCTACGCGGTACACTTTTTGCAGGCCCCGGTCATAATAGCCGATGTTAGCCCGCGTTTTCTTGCCCAGCCCCTGTATCAGCATTTCCCAGCTTCCCGGCAGAGCCAGAAAGGGGCACGCCTCGCCCGGCACGTCCAAAGCCGTCAGCGTGCTGCCCGGCGGCGGGGCATACTGCCGAAAAAGGCTGCCTTCCCGAAGCTGCTGAAAGTCTGCAATCTGCCAGCCCCCGCTTGCTTCCAGATACTCATACACAGCGCGGGCGGCGTCCTGTTCCCGGCCCGGCAGCGCGAGTATATCTAAATAATCCGAAGTCCCCGTGCCCAGAAACGACAGCCGCCGCAGGGGCGTCGCATACCAGAACGAGGTCATCAGCGGGGCCAGCCCGACCAGAATTCCCGCCGCGTCCCGGAACGTCACGACCCGAAGCACACGCCCCGGCACGCGCCCGAAGTGCTTCCACCACGCGGCGTTCCATTCAAACGTCTGAAATACTGTCGCCGCCGGACACGCGGCGGCCAGCGCCTGCCATTCGGCTTCCAGCGCGGCCAGCCCGGATGGCCGGCGCACGTCCCCTGCCGTCAGTCGGCTGCTTGTTTTATCTGCACTCATTTCGGCCACTGCCACGCGCTATTGTAGCACATTCACGGGGGCAAGTAAAGAAGGACTCTTGCCGACAAACGGAGAACACCCCCACAAGTACTTTTGCGGAGGTGTTGTTTGGAAAAGCTGATCAAATGCAAAGTGGAGCCGGGCCGGGTGGCCCTGCAATGGCTCGGACAGAGCGGGTTTGCCCTGAAAGCCCATGACGGCGCGGTGATTGTCGTAGACCCCTACCTCTCGGACAGCGCCAATGGCGGCGGCGACTCCCCGCGTCTCGTCGATGTTCCAGTCAAGCCCAAAGACGTGCGCCTGGACTATCTCTTTCTGACCCACGACCACATTGACCATACCGACCCGCTAACGGCTCCCGTGATCGCCCAGCAGAACCCCGAGTCCCCGGTCATCTGCCCGCCATCTTCCTGCCGCCACCTGACCAAGCTCGGCGTACCGTCCACTCAAATCCAGACCGCCATGCCGGGCCAGACGTTGGAGTTCCCCGGTTTCGCTGTCCATGTGGTGTCTGCCCAGCACTCCGAAGACAGCGTCGGCTACGTCTTTGAGTGGAGCGACGCCTCCGAAGGCAGCAGTGCGGACACCGTGAGCGTCTACCACGTCGGCGACTCCGAATATAACGACGCGCTCGCCGCCGCTGTGGAAGAGTTCGGCCCGGACGTCCTGCTGGTCCCCATCAATGGTCGTATGGGCAACATGGACGCCGCCCAGGCCGCGAAGCTGACTGCCGAGATCGCCCCCCGCGAAGTCATCCCCATGCACTACGGAATGTTTGCGGGCAACACCGCCGACCCGGACGAGTTCGTCGCGCTCCTCGCCGCCGCCACAGGTTCCGACCCCGGAATCGCTCCGGTGGTGTTGAAACACAACGCCTGCCACATCTTCTGCCCCGCCGAAGCCGCCCAGGGCAAACACGCCCGCACCGATGCCCGCGCCGCCCGCGCCAACGCCGCCCGTGCCAGCCATCAGCACCGCGACGGCATGCGCGGCGGACGGCACTAAGAAACCTCACCCCAGCCCTCTCCTTAAGCAAGGAGAGGGAGCCGGACAAGAATAGCGATGAGGCCCGTAGGGGCAGGGCTTGTCCCTGCCCTTCTTTTTGCTAATATCAGTTAGCGAAGCGTTTGTTCAAACCGATCATTGCCTGCTTTGTCGGCGCTTGAACTCAGGATCGCATAGCTTGTTCCTCCGCGATGCCCAATGGAAAGTTCTCCAAATTGATGGTTAAGAGCATTTGTAAAATACCCGGCTGAAACAATCCACAACATTCCGTGGTAGTTGGCATCAACTGATGACTTTTTCAGGTAGGGAGTCTCTATAATCAAGCGTTTTTGGTTCCCTTTTAGTGCCACCGCAATCGCCTGTCGAGATGGCAGTCGGGGACCGGGATCGTTGCCTGTCACTTCCTTCTCCGTCTTGATCCAGTTGAGATAAAAAACGCAATCTTCCCCGCGCCATCCCTGCGGCAGAATAATGGGAAAGCGGGCCTTCTTGAGCGCCGCCTGATAGCTGACAGGCTTCAATCCCCAGCCTCCGTTGACAGTCACATCGGCGAGGCAATGCGGAGCCGCGCAATGGAGAGCGGCGAGCAGCAGGAGTGTCGAAGACACAGCGTTTATCTTGTTCATAGTTTTGTACCACAGGCAGGAGCCTATTTCTGAAAAGGCTTTGTTTCGCTGAATAACTGTTCCAGTGCCGCGATGGTGCGCGGCGGCGCATCAAGCCGTTCACAGAACACTTCCCAGTCCGGCAGCGGCAGGCGAAACTCTGTCATGTCTAATAAAGCAATATCGGCTAATTGCTTCGGTATCGCCTTGTCGGAGGTGGAATAGTCGCTGGGCGGCAGAGTTTTGGTGTGTGCATCATCGGGCATCTCTTCATCGGGCCTTGCTTTATTGTACCTCGCTTATTATCCCCCCGTCAGCCGCCGGGTTAGGAACACGGCCAGCAGGGCTTCTTCGGCGGAGACGGGGCCTGGGCGGGCGGCGAGGGCCAGCAAAATCTCGCAGGCGGGCAGGTTGGGGTCAGAGGGCAGCAGACGCGCCAGACGGGCCAGACGGGCCAGACGGGCGAGGCAGAGGGCGTTGTCGCTGACAGTGTAGGCGGCCAGCGCCCACCCAGCGAGTATGGAGATGCGGGCGGCGTTAGGTTCGCGTTTCTGCGAGGCGCGGGAGCGGTAGCGGCGCTGGATGTTCAGCAGGATTTTGCCGACGGTTTCATCGCGGGCATACGAGTCTAATGCCAGATACGGATAAAACGCATCCCGCCCGCCGCCGAGGCTGCCGATGGCATTTAGGGTCTCACGCCGCACGGTCTGTGACTGCGTCCGGTCCAGCGCGGCCAGCAGGGGCAGGGCCGCTTCCGGCTCGCCGAGCCGCCCCAGGGCATCGGCCAGCACGGCCAGATTGGCCGGGTCCGACTCAGCGGCAAGCTGAGCGATCAGCGCGGGCAGGCTGGCTGGGTCCTCGCGCTCGGCCAGCGCCCGGATGGCGGCGGTGCGGACGGTGACTTCAGGGTCCTGCATCAAGCTTGCCAGAATCTCCGTCACCGATGGGTCCGCGAGGCGGCCCAGGGCCTCCATCGCGGCGAGGCGGCGCAGAGGCGGGCCAAGCTGCGCGGCGGCGGCCAGCGATGGCAGGGCGGCCCGGTCGCCGATTTTGCCCAGCGCCGTGGCCGCCGCCCCGCTGATGCCGGACGCTGGATCGGTCAGCTTCCAGACCAGCGGCAGGGTGGCCCGCGCATCGCCGATCTCCCCCAGCGCGGCGGCGGCCTGCTCGCGCACGGGCAGGGCGACGTCGTCCAGAGCACGGACCAGCTCTTCCACCGCCAGTGGTGTTTTCAGCCGCGCCAGATCGCCCGCTGCCTGCGCCCGCGCCGAGGCGCTGGAGGCTTTGGACAGCTTCTGTATGCCCGCAAACGAGCCGACGGGTTTGGAAGCGGAAAGCTGTTTGAGAACATATCCGGCTTCGCGGCTGCCGACTTCCCGGATGGGGCTGACCAGCAGCAGGGCCGCCCCGCGCAGCACCGTAGTCAGCACAAACAAGACATGGTAGTTGCTTGTGATCAGGCCGTGCGCCGGGAACGCCAGCTGCCCCAGTACCTCCATAAGAACCCCGCCCACGAGCGGCGCGACGCCGCCCGCGAGGCCGCTGACCGCCGCGATGGCGCTGACATACACTGTGCGCGTCTGGCTCGGCGCGGAGCCGATCATCAAATTAAACTGTGTCAGCCCCACACCCGCCCAGCCGATGCCCGACAGCGTGTTCAGGCCGATAATAACCAGCTTGGTCAGCGAGACACGCAGAGCGCCATCAGCAGAGTAGCCCCACAGCCCGGCGATGCCGTCCGGGACGGCTAAAATCCACAGCAGCGGCGGGGCCAGCACCAGCCCGCAGCAGATCACGAGAATTGGCTTGCTGCCATACTTGTCGGCCAGATACCCCCACAGCGGCATCACGGCCAGGCTTGCCAATGTAGAGACCGCCGACAGAAGCTGAAACGCCGTGTAGTTGAGATTGAGATATTTGAGCTGATACACCGTGATAAACTGCGCCGAGATTGACTGCGCCACCACCATCATCGCTGTGTATGCCATTACAGACCGAAACGCCGTGTCCGCAAACGGGGCGCGGTAATACGCCAGTGCCCCCGCCGCCCCTTCCCCGACGGGGCGGTTGTTAGCGCCCGGCACATCCGGACTGCGCGTGCCCAGCAGCAGTGAAATCGTCGCAAACACCGTCGCCGTGCCGAAGATGATCGCAAAGGCCGCTTCGGGGGACAAATGACGCCGCACGGCGGCGTCCAGAAAGAAGCCGCCCGCCACTGGGACAATCATGCCGACCCAGCCGCCGAACATATTTTTGCGCCCGAAATACCGCCCCCGGTTGTCTTCCGGGACCAGATCTGTAATCCAGGCCGTCCACAGAGGCGCGGAGATATTGGCGCAAAGAGAAGACAAAAGCGTCAGTCCGAGAAACGTCCCCACCCACCAGGGGCGGGGCAGAAGGAAGGGGATCAGAAGCATCGGCAGCCAGAGCAGCCGGGCGAGGTAGGAAAACCAGAGCGCCAGCGGCTTGCGCTGCCCATAGCTCTGAGCGAGGTAGGAGGAAACAAGCTGGATCAGCCCGGCGAACGCTGGAATGCCGCCGAGCGCCCCGATCCAGAAGGGGCTGCATCCCAGCAGCAGCGCGAACCCGGTCTGGAACGCGCCCCCCGTCAGCGAGATTTGGACCGTGGCAACGCAGCCTTCGACGGTCCAGATCCGCAGGGCGCGGCGCACTTGCAGGCGGGACAATCCGGGAACATCTTCGGGGGCGGCAGATTGTGTAATGTTTAAATTGGCGTCAGTCACACATTAAGATACGCCCTGAAACGCCGTATTCCTGCGTGTCTTTTCGCCTTTGTTTCTGAGTCACGCCCGATAATCGGGCCGCTCCCCCGGCAGCCAGCCCTGCGGCTTGCCGGCAAAGTAGTAGATAATCGCCCCCAACAAGTGCAGGAATATAATCACGGCCAGCCAGACCAGCTTGGTTGTCTGATCGGTGAACTGCCGCCGGGCAACATCTACAATCTCCACAATCCAGAACACAAACGCCGCCAGACTGACAGCGGCGACAAAGCCCCAGATTAGAAAAATAACAGACATTGCCAGCCAGTCTCCGGTTGTTGACTGCATCACACTGTTCCTTTCGGCTCGTGCTGTGTTGGACTAGGGGGTCATCAATTCATGCAGGCGCTGGACATTGACCGCATGCATTGTCTCACTGTCGGGCGTCTCCACAATCACCGGCAGGCCCGCCAGGCGCGGGTCGTTGACCAGCAGGCGGAAGGCTTCCAGGCCAATCTCGCCGTCGCCGATATGGGCGTGCCGGTCGGCATGACTGCCGAATGCTTTCTGCGAGTCGTTGGCATGGATGACTTGCAGCCAGCGCAGGCCAATAATCTTATCAAACTCGGCCATCGTTGCCGCGTAAGTCTCCGGCGTCCGAATATCATAGCCCGCCGCAAAAACGTGGCAGGTGTCTAAGCAAACGGCCAGACGCTTGGGGTCTTTGACGCCTTTGATAATCCGCGCCAGATGCTCGAACCGCCCGCCCAGATAAGTCCCCTGCCCCGCCGTGGTTTCCAGTGCCACGCGCACTTTCGCGCCCGCCGTCTCGGCATGAATCTGGTCGAGGCTTTCAATCAGCCGGGCAATCCCCACGTCTTCCCCGGCTCCGAGGTGTGCGCCGGGGTGCGAGACCAGAAAGTCCACGCCCAGCATCTCGGCCCGCTCAATTTCCGCTTGGAACGCCGCCCGCGACTTTGCCAGCGTCTCGCTGCCCGGCTCGGCAGCCAGATTGATCAAATACGAGTCATGGGCAACGGTTTTCGTGATGCCGCTCTCTTGAACCACTTCCTTGAACTTTGCGGCCACTTCGGGGCTAATCACAGGCGCTCGCCACTGCCGGGGCGAGGCCGTGAAAATCTGCACGGCCCGGCAGCCGATGTCCACGCCATTGGTGATCGCATTATGCGGGCCGCCTGCGGTCGGCATATGCGCCCCGAGCAGGGGCTTCATCAAAGTGGTCACGGCCTGGTCCAGCGCCTCGCCGAGCAGAGGGGTGTTTGGTGTTGTCATAGGTGATCTCACGGATAGAGAGAGGCGAAAAAGAAAACGAGGGGTTTCAACCCCTCGAACCCTGCGGCGTGCATTCGCAGGCGTCTTTCTCGACCTCACTTCTGAGCGGGGCACGCAAAGAAGTTTCCGTAACCATATCCACGGAACAGGGAAACAGGGCTTCCAGGCGGTCATACAGTCTGGCGTACTGCTTAAAAGTTGGCTCCCCACTGAACTCCACCAGCACGTCCACATCACTCTCAGGCCCGGCTTCATCACGGGCGACGGAGCCGAACAGCGCGAGGCGGCGCAGACCGAAGGCTGAAAGCTCTTCTTGGTGGGCTGTGAGTATTTCTAACGCCTCCTGCCGCTTCATGTTAATCTCCGCTTTGCTTGACCTGCGACAACCCCCGGCTCATGTCCAGCATTCGCTGCACGGGGCGCAGGGCGGCGACACGGATGTCCTCAGGCAGGGTGATTTCAGGCTGTTTGTCGCGCAGACAGAGGTACAGCTTTTCCAAAGTGTTCAGCCGCATATACGGGCAGGAAGCGCAGTCGCAGCCGGAGTTGGGCGGGGAGCACAGAAACTCGGCGTCGGGCCGCGCCTGCTTCATCTGGTGCAAGATACCGACTTCGGTAGCGACGATGAACCGCTTCTGCTGCGTGTTCGTTTTCACATATTTCAGCAATGCCAGCGTCGAGCCGATGAAATCGGCTTGATCTAAGACCGCCTCCTCGCATTCCGGGTGCGCGATGAGCTGGGCATCGGGGGCCGCCGCCCGCAGGCCCGCGAGCTTGCGGGCGCTGAACTGCTCATGCACGATGCAGAAGCCGGGCCAGAGCACCATGTTGCGGCCCGTCTGCTTTTCCACCCACTTGCCGAGGTGCCGATCCGGGCCGAACACAATCGGCTCGTCCTTCGGAAGCTGATTGACGATGTCGGCGGCATTGGACGACGTCACGATAATATCCGAGACGGCTTTCACCGCCGCCGAAGAGTTGATATAATTGATCACCGTGTGGCCCGGATACTGCTTGAGCCATTCGGCATACTCGTCGATGGGGCAGCGGTCCGCCAGCGAGCAGCCTGCGTCGAGGTCGGGCAGCAGCACCAGCTTATCGGGGTTCAAAATCTTCGCGGTTTCGGCCATGAAATGCACGCCGCAAAAAACAATCACGGCGGCATCGGTGGCCGCTGCCGCCTGCGCCAGCGCGAGGCTGTCGCCGACATGATCCGCCAAATCCTGAATATCGCCGTCCTGGTAGTAGTGTGCCAGAATGACGGCGTTCATCTCGGTCTTCAGCCGTTTGACTTCGGCTTCCAAATCCAGCCGGGGGTCCAAGGAGCGGACGCGCAGAGACAAATCGATATCCTGCCCAAAGCTTTGCGTCGGGGGGTTGGCAGAGGAGAGTGTGAGCGTTTGCATGGCGTAATTATACCCGGATTTCGCGTCGCCAGGCAGGAAAACGCGCCGTGCAGGTCGAAACAAAGCTTATGGCTGAACTTAATACACCCACACTCACACTCGACGAAGTCGCACGGGTTGGATTTCTCGCCCGGCTGGAGCTTTCCGCTGACGAAAAACAGCGCCTGACCGGCGAGCTGAATGGCATTCTCGGGCAGTTTGCCCGCTTGCAGGAGCTGAACACCGAGGGCGTCGCGCCGACTTCGCACTCGCTGCCGCTGCAAAACGTCTTCCGCGAAGACAAAATCCGCCCATCCCTGCCCCGCGAGGAAGCCACGGCGAATGCCCCGGAAACCCGCGATGGCAGCTTTATCGTGCCTCAAATTATGGAAGACTAACGGAAGACTAGACGAATAACCATGCAACTTTACGAACTGACCGCCCACGAACTTTCCGAGCAGCTTGCCGCCCGCGCCGTGTCCGCCCGCGAAGTCACTGACGCCGTGCTGGCCCGCATTGACCAGACCGAAGAGCGTGTCCATGCGTATGTCACCGTCACGGCGGAGGCCGCACGGGCGCAGGCGGACGCCGTGGATGCCGCCCGGATGCGCGGCGAAACCCTGTCGCCGCTGGCGGGCATTCCGCTGGCCGTTAAAGACAATCTCTGCACGACCGGCGTGGAAACGACGTGCTCGTCGCAGATGCTCCGGGGCTTCAAGCCGCCCTACAATGCCACCGTCGTGGAAAAGCTGGACGCGGCAGGCAGCGTCTTTGTCGGCAAAGCCAACCTGGACGAGTTTGCGATGGGGTCCAGTACCGAAAACTCGGCATTCGGGGCGTCGCACAACCCCTGGGACTTAGGGGCAGTGCCGGGCGGCTCGTCGGGCGGCTCCACCGCCGCCGTGGCGGCGGGCGAAGCCATCTGGGCGCTCGGCTCGGATACCGGCGGCTCCATCCGCCAGCCCGCCGCCTTCTGCGGTGTGGTCGGCCTGAAACCCACCTATGGCCGCGTGTCCCGCTACGGCCTGATTGCGTTTGCCTCATCACTGGACCAGATCGGCCCCATCACCCGCGACGTGCGCGACGCGGCCCTCTTGATGAATGTCCTGAGCGGCCACGATCCGATGGATTCCACCAGCGTGGTGCGCGATGTGCCGGACTACACCAAAGCCTTGACGGGTGACATCAAGGGCATGACGCTGGGCGTTCCCGCCGAATACTTCGCGCAGGGCGTGTCCGCCGAAGTCGCGGCCTCCGTGCGAGCAGCGATTGACAAGTATGTGGAGCTTGGCGCGATCATCCAGGAAATCAGCCTGCCGCACTCCGAATATGCCCTGCCGACCTATTATATTATCGCCCCCGCCGAGGCGTCGTCGAACCTCGCCCGCTACGACGGCGTCCGCTTCGGCCACCGGACGGCTCGTTCAACCAACCATGTGGATTTATTCGAAAAGTCCCGCGAAGAAGGCTTCGGCCCGGAAGTCAAGCAGCGCATTATGATCGGCACGTATGCCCTCTCGGCGGGCTACTACGATGCGTTTTACTTGAAAGCCCAGCAGGTACGAACGCTGATCAAGCAGGACTTCGACCGTGCGTTTGAAACCGTGGACGCCATTATCTCGCCGACGGCTCCCACAGCAGCGTTCCAAATGGGCGAAGTGTCCGACCCGCTGGCGATGAAGCTGAACGACGTTTTGACCATCCCCGCCAACATGGCCGGTATCCCGGCTCTGTCCCTGCCCTGCGGCTTCACCGAGACGGGCCTGCCCATCGGCCTCCAGCTTCAGGCCCCCGCCTTTGCCGAAGAGACGCTCCTGCGCCTCGCCCATGCTTACGAGCAGGCCACCGACTGGCACACGCGCCGGGCAAATATTGGGTGACGACATATCGGACAAAAAAGAAAGAGCGAGATTACTAGGATGACAAACAAGGCCAAGCGTCAAGCTGAACCGCCGATGAACCTAGACCCTAGCAGGCTTTGGACCTTTGATGAAGCCAAGTATTACCTGCGTTGCGGCGATTCTACATTGCGCGGTTACATCCGCACGGGGCAGCTTCCAGCCATGCGTCTCGGCGGCGATAATGGGCGACTGTTGCTCCTTAAGAAAGCTGACTTGGACAGCTTACTCGTGCCAGTGAATGTTGAAAAGCAGGCCGACGTGACCGAGACTGGTGGCACAGAAAAATTAGAGGACGACTTTGAGGAATAAGTTGGCAGCCTGCGGAGATCAGCGCCATACTTAATATATCTAATTGATGTCCAAGCAAGCTCAGTTTTAGGCACTACAAAAGTATCACCGAACTGGTGCTGAAACAGCCTATGCACGTTAAGTTTCATGTCTGAGCAAGTCACCGCTGTACGGGCCGTGCCCTCCTGGGGGCGGCGGCTCTGGAACCACCCCGTCACGCGAATAGTCGCTTACTTTGGCCTGTCCGGGCTGTTAGGGCTGGGCCTCAGCGGCGCGGTCTGGGGCGCTCTGACACTCACGCAAGTGCATCTGTGGCCGGATGATGAGTCCACCATCGCGCTGAGCTATGCGGTCGCGGCACTGGCGGTGGTGCTGGCGTATGTGGTCATGGTGCGGCGTGTGGACAACCGCTCACTAGCAGCGGCGGGGCTGGCGCTGCGGGGGATGCTGACGGAAACCGGGGCGGGGCTGCTGATGGGCGGCGGTCTGTTTTGCGCCGTGATTGCTGTCATGGAGTGCTTCGGCAGCTACCGCATCGGCGGGGTTAATGGGTACTTTCAGCCGCTTGCGCCGCTCGGCTTGTTTCTGGCCCTGAGCTTCTTTCAGGAAGTTCCCCTGCGCGGCTACCTGATGCAAACGGTGGAGCGGCGCTGGGGGACGGCGTGGGCGGTCGCGGTGTCGTCGGCCCTGTTTGGCCTGCTGCATCTGGGCGCTACGGTGGACGGGCTAACGACGGTGCAGTGGCTTTTGGGGCCGCTGCTGATTACGTTTGAGACAGGCCTGCTGTTCGCGGGCGGGTATTTGTTGACCCGCCGCCTGTGGCTGCCAGTTGGCCTGCACTGGGGCTGGAACTTCTTTGAGACCTCGATCTTTGGCGTGCCCAATACCGGTTCCTGGGGCGATGCGCCGAACACGCTGTTTCAGGACCGCACGAGCGGCCCGTTTCTCTTGACCGGCGGCGCGTTCGGCCCCGAAGCCTCTCTGCCCTGCCTCGTCGTCGGCACGTCGGCAGGCGTACTTCTTCTGTGGCTTGCCTGGCGGCGCGGGCAGTGGCAAACGCGCAGCAGCAAAGTGGGCGGCATCAGGTAAAATAGAGATAGGAGACAGTCGCCCTGCACAGATGGCTGTCTGGGATGGGGGATGGGAGTAAAGTAACATGAGCCAAGTTATTGAAAAACTGCCAGAGACTGAAGGAACACAGGCCGTCATAAGTGTAGACAGTGCAGGCATAGCCCGGATTGCTGGCACACGCATCAAAGTCAGCCAGATTGCGCTCGAATATGGTCGGCTGGGATCGACGCCAGAGCGGATTGTCGCCAGTCACCCCCATCTTTCGGCGGAACAGGTCGACGCGGCGCTGGCGTTTTATGACAGTCACCGTGAGGAAGTTGAGGCACAAATCAATGCCTCTTTGGCTTATACGGACTGGGAACAACACAAGGCAGAACCATCTGCGCTAACGGCGAAACTCCAGGCGGAAGCTGGACAGGTAGAATGAGCTTAGCTCTATATCTGGATGAGAATGTCGAAGGAGCAGTCACGGAGAGGCTGCGCGGGCGCGGAGTTGACGTCTTAACAGTAGTTGAGGATGGACTTACCGGCCTTCCGGACCCGGCGGTTTTGGACCGCGCCAACGAGTTGGGACGACTGCTGTTCACCCATGACGATGATCTACTGCGAGAGGCAAAGACGCGGCAAGAACGCGGCGAGACATTTGCAGGCGTTGTCTACGGGCATCAGCTTCGTGTCTCGCTGGGACAGACGATCAGCGATCTAAGTAGTGGTGCATAAGTAACTGCACATTTTGTGTTCGGACATATTTGCCAGT
>CAXUKS010000006.1:44425-152409 GCA_964251675.1 uncultured Armatimonadales bacterium | reverse complement strand
GAACTCGCGACATTTTGCTTGGGAAGCAAACGCTCTACCACTGAACTACTCCCGCATCCGGTCTGTCTAAGATATTATAGCCCTGCCGCGCGTGTTTGTCAATAGGCGGACGGCAATCGGGTAAAATAGGAACACAGACACCATGAGGGAGAACGAACATTTGAGCAAGACACGAACCGTGACGGGACTCCTCGGAGCCGGATTGATACTCGCGGGCCTGAGCGGAGCGCAGCTCCTCGGCCCATCGGCCTATGCCCAGCAGGGCAGCATTAACAACTCCCAGGACCGGCAGGGCGCAACCGGCGCGATAGTTGGGGCAGGCAGGGGCAACTTTAACGACGGTCCGGTCAATAGTGAGGCGTTCAATACTGCCGTCGATGCTTACAATAAAAAAGACTACGCGCAAGCCGCCAAAGAGCTGCGAGGGTTTATCAAAGACAACCCTAAAGACGCCCAGGCACACCGACTGATGGCCGATATTTTCGTGCGCCAGAATAAAATCGCCGATGCCATCCCCGAATGGGAAGCGGCGGTGAAATTTGATGGCACTGACCGGGTTTCGCGGGAAAACCTCGGGGCAGCCTACCTGCAAACCCAGCAGTTTGACAAAGCAGCCCAGGTTTACAAAGCGGCCTACGCCAAAAAGCCCAAAGACGGCGACACCGCCTACTACTACGGCCTGGCACTCGCCCAGGGTGGACACACCGCTGAGGCGCTGCCCGTACTGCAAAACGCGGTGACAGCCAAGCCGACTGCCCCGGCCTATATGCAGCTTGGGGTCGCGCTCGACAAAGCTGGCAAGCACGCCGAAGCGGCAGAAGCCTTCTCGGCGGCGGCGAAGCTGGACCCGAAAAATCCGCAGCCGCTGCTGTATTCCGGCCTGATTTATCATCAGACCGGCAGCGATGCCAAAGCCATTCCCGCGCTTCAGCAGGCATTGGCCCTCGGCACAGATGACCCGTTTGATGCCCATATCGCGCTGGCCGAAGCCGCCGCAACCGCCAAAAATACAAACGGGGCGCTCAAAGAGTTCAACCTCGCCGCGCAGGCCAAGCCGGACAACTTCAATGCCTGGGCCAATATCGGCATCCTGAACCAGAACGCGGGCAAGTCGGCAGACGCCGAAGCGGCTTATCGTAAAGCCATCGCCCTGACCCCGCCTGACCCGAAGGCGCTGGCCTCGGTGCAGTCCAATCTGGCTCTCCTGCTGCTGCCAGACGGCAAAACCGAGGAGGCGCAGACGCTGCTGGCGCAGGCGATCAAAAACGACCCGTCCAACGCCCGGTATTCCTACAATCAGGGGCTGGCCTATGAAAAGCAGAACAAAGTTGCCGAGGCGATTGCATCCTACAAGCAGGCCCTGATCGTAGACCCGAACCTGACCGATGCCAAGCAAAACCTGACCCGTATTTCCAAATAAGAGACCTCTCCCCCCGCTCTCTCTGAAGGAGAGGGCGGGGAGAGGGGTTCTTACGCGACTGCCGCGAAGCCCGAAAACTCGCCGGTCGGCTCGCCCCATGCCGTCGCCACTTCCGTGACCTCGGCGGCATGCGGGCCGTGCCGCAGAGACTTCAGGAACTCATGCAGGGAGGCTTCCTCGGCCTCAGCCACCGCCTGTACCCCGCCATCCTGCGTGTTCCGCACGGTCCCAACCACGCCCAGCTCCTGGGCAACATGGGCGGCGTAATACCGGTAGCCCACTCCCTGCACGCGGCCCGAAACCAGGGCTTCTACTCGCTTTGTCATGGCGTCGCTCCTTCCCCTCGCGGGGCTTCTATTTCACCATCGTCACTTTAGTCATTTTGTCGCCAACCTGCAGTTTGCCAGCCACGTCCAGGCCCTTGATTACCATGCCAAAGACGGCATAGTTCGGGTCTAAAAAGTGTACCGGGTTGACGCAGATATAAAATTGCGACCCGGCAGAGTTCGGCTCCTGCGAGCGGGCCATTGCCACTGCGCCGGCGACGTGCGTGAGCGGATTCGCGGAGCCGTTAGACTTAAATTCGCCTTTGATGTTGTAGCCCGGCCCGCCCTGGCCGTTGCCCTGCGGGTCTCCGCCCTGCACGATTTTGGAGGGCTGGCTTGGGTCCAGATCGGTGATCCGGTGGAACGTCAGGCCGTTGTAAAAGCCTTTGCGGACAAGTTTTTCAAAGTTTGCGACGCTGACGGGGGCATCTTTGGGATACAGCTTGATCAAAATGGTCCCGCGTGTGGTCACCATGCGGACAACATCGGCGGGCGGGGCGGGGCGCTTTGCCATCGGCTTTTTGACAGGCGCGGCAAACGCAGTGCCAGCGAGGACGGTCATGCTCAGCGCCGTGGCGGTGAGTGTCAATCGAGCAAAACGAATCTGCATAAAGTCTCCTTGTCGAGAATTGGCGAAAAGATGTGCCTGCATTGTAGCACGCCGCGCCGGGGGCGTCAAGGCAGGCGGTTGACTTGCCCCCCGCCAATCCGCCATACTAGAGAGATACTTTTACACGTTAAGGACCCTTCACCCGTGACCAATGACGCCGCACAACCCTCTCCTAAAAAACTTCGCATCGGCATCCCCAAAGGCAGCCTGCAAGACGCGACATTTGCCCTCTTCAAGAAAGCGGGCTGGGACTTCCGCGTGTCCGCCCGCTCGTATCAGCCGGTGGTGGACGATGACGAACTGGAACCTGTTCTGCTGCGTGCCCAGGAAATCGCCCGCTATGTGGCGATGGGAGTCTTAGACTGCGGCCTGACCGGGCATGACAACGTGGTCGAATCCGAGGCCGATGTCTACGAAGTCTGTGAATTAATCTACTCCAAAGCCACCTCCCGCCCCTACCGCTGGGTGCTGGCCGTGCCCCACGCTTCGCCGATTGCCGGGCCAAAAGACCTAGAAGGCAAGCGCATCGCCACCGAGCTGGTCAATGTCACCAAACGGTATTTAGAGAAGCACGGCGTCACCGCGCACGTCGAGTTTAGCTGGGGAGCCACCGAAGTCAAAGTCCCTGACCTGGTCGACGCCATCGTGGAAGGAACCGAAACCGGCAGCACCCTGGCCGCGCACGGCCTCAAAATCGTGGACACGCTGCTGGAAAGCACCACGCGCCTGATTGCCAACCACAACTCGTGGGAGGACGACTGGAAGCGCACCAAGATCGAAAACTTGCAGCTTTTGCTTCAGGGCGCTTTGGATGCCGACACGCTGGTCGGCCTCAAGATGAACGTCTCGCAGGAAAACCTCGCCGCCGTCATCGCACTGCTGTCGTCCCTGCGTAAGCCCACCGTCTCGCCATTGGACGAAGAAGGCTGGGTGGCCTTAGAGACTATCATTCCCGAAAAAACCGTCCGTCACATCCTGCCCGAACTTCGCCGCGCCGGAGCGCAAGGGCTGGTCGAATACCCGCTGAACAAGGTGATTTATTGACGCACGAGATGTGGGACCAAAATGGCACGTATCTGGAAGGAACGAAATAACTTACCGCTTTCTAAAGAGGACAGGCTACGCTCCAAGTTACAGCCTGACCTTGATCTCGGTTGGCTTTACTTCGCCGAGGTCTGCGGGTTTGTCTTTCAATTCCGCAAGCTGGAAGAGATACAAGAGTACATCGACTATTATACGTTCAAAGTACACCCTAGCTCACGGACCTTAGATAAGGTTCCTTTTCTATATGCAGGGCGGTATTCGATTGGTGATCACTGGGAACGTCAAACCAACTTTGACGAACTGCCCTTGTACCTTCAAGCCGAAGGAAAGCGCCAGCAAGTGCTGAAAGCACTGAGAGAAGCACAAACTGTGTTTAACTCAAAGATATAAAGCGGGGAGTCTGCCCATGCTTTTGGTTGCCCCAAAAACCGGCGCGGAGCCGTTTCGTGATGGCGCGTTTTTGCTGAAACGAACGTTGCTGAAAGTCGAGGGTCAAGTTCGAGGGGCTGAACCCCCTCGCTGGGGGGCGAAGCGCCTTGAACCCGCCTACGCGGGTGAAGAATAAAACCGATTAGGAAGAATAAGACCGATTAGGTCAGAGGGTCGTTTCTTATCTTCTCTGCTCCTTACCCGCGCAGGCGGGTTCAAGGCGCTTCGCCCCCCAGCGAGGGGGTTCAGCCCCTCGAACCTCCCCAATGTGGGGAAGTTGCTATTGATGAGCGTGTTCTCAAAAGCCTCTCAAGGTAATTTATGGAACAAAGCCACACCCGGCGCAAAAAAGCATTGTGCTGGCAAGCCTGCTCCGAATGAAACCGTGCTTGTGTGCGTATACAGAGTTAGCCGGGGCCATTCACGCGATTGGAGAAACCCATGACCATCACCATTGAGCTGACTGACGAGCAGGAAGCGCGTCTGCGGGCGCTGGCGTCTGCGGCGGGGCAGGCGATTGAAGAATACGCCGTGGCGCTGATTGTGCGCCATCTGGACGAGTTGAAAGCGCAGGAAGACGCAGAGGGAGAGCTAACATGACACTGACACTTAGCCCGGAAATCGAGATGGTACTCACAAAAGCGGCGGCAGAGCAGGGGCGGACGCCGGTGGAATTGACCGAGCAGGCCGTGCGGGAAAAATACGCTATGCCCAAAGAGAGCCATGAAGAAAAAAAGGCACGTATCCAGGCATTGATGGGCAGCATGGCCTATCTTGGCCCGTCGCGTATTCTGGAAGACAGGGCCGAAGAAGTCGCCCGTGAGGAACAGGCGTATCAAAAGCGTCAGCGCAAATGAGTGTCCTTGACTCTCTCTTTTTTCCTTGCCCGCGCAGGCGGGGAGTTGCTCTTTTAAAGCATGAGGATTCAGCCCCGTGGCTAGTTTGAAGGTGTACGACTATGGCGACGGTGCAGATTTTAGATGACACGACGGCGAACCAGATTGCGGCGGGCGAGGTGGTGGAGCGGCCTGCTGCCGCTGTCAAAGAGCTGGTGGAGAACGCGCTGGATGCCGGGGCGCGGCAGATTTTAGTGGAGCTGGATGAGGGCGGCAAGTATCTGATTCGTGTGACCGATGACGGCGCGGGCATGGGGCGCGAGGATGCGGTGCTGGCCTTGCAGCGTCATGCCACGTCCAAGATACGCACGGCGGATGATCTGTTTGCCATTACGACGATGGGCTTTCGGGGCGAGGCACTGCCGTCGATTGCGTCGGTGTCGCAGATGACGATTGTGACGAAGATCGCAGGCGATGATGAGAGCGCCGGGGTGCAAATTCGGTGCGCGGGCGGCTCGCTCGACGAAGTCTCCGAAGTCGGGGCACGTTCCGGGACGAGCATCACCGTCGAAAATCTATTTTATAATGTCCCGGCGCGGCTGAAGTTCCTAAAGTCGTCGTCCACCGAGCTGAACCATATTGTGGAGCTGATGCAGCGGCTGGCGCTGGCCCGGCCCGATGTGGCGTTCCGGCTGCTGCATGGCGGCGGGGAAGTGTTTGCATCGGGCGGCGGCGGGGCACTGATGGATGCCTGCGTTCATGTCTTTGGCCGCGAAACCGCCCGGCATCTGGTTCCTTTAGACTATGAAGGCGCGGGCCTGCGCGTCACCGGCTATATCGGAACCCCGGCGGCTTTAAAGTCGTCGCGCTCGGCGCAGCATACGTTTGTGAACCGCCGCTTTGTGCGAAACAAGGCGGTTACCCGTGCATTGGACGAGGCGTACAAGAGCGTCCAGACGCTGCACGGCACGCGCTACCCCGCCGCCGTGGTGCTCATTGAGATTGACCCGGCGCAGGTGGATGTGAACGTCTCGCCGACCAAAACTGAAGTGCGCTTCACCCGCGAGGGGGACATCTACGCGGCGGTCTACAAAGCCGTGCAGGAGGCGCTGATGGCGGGCGGGCTGGTTCCGACGCTGACGCAGAAGATGAACCCGCGTGCGGAGGCCCCCCCCGCCTCCACCACTGTTGACGGGCGGGGAGCCAGATTTGGAGAAGCCGGGGAAGCGCAAGCATCCCTGATGAGTGTACCATCCCGGCCTGCGGGAAACACGCGGCAGGAGCCGCGTGATATGACGGCGTTCCGCGAGGAGTTCCAGAGCCGCGCCCGGCCTGCGGGAAACCCGTTTAGCGATGCCGACGATGACCCCTTCGAGGGCGGCAGCGTGTCCGCTCCGGCTCCTCCGCAGCCAGCAGCCACCGTGGGCGCGGACTACCGGGGGCACAATCTGGACTCCCTGCGCGTGCTGGCACAGACGCGCAATATGTATATTCTGGCTCAGACCGACGATGCGCTGGTTCTGATTGACCAGCATATCGCTCATGAGCGCGTGCTGTACGAGCAACTTCTGGCGGGGGCTGAAGGGGCCGGGGCGGGCGTCCCTACCCAGCGGCTGATGCTGCCGTTTACGCTGGAGCTGTCGCGCCGTGAGGCACTGGTGATTGAAAAGCGGCTGGAAGATCTGCGCCGCGCCGGGTTTGACTTGGAGCCGTTCGGCGGCGACTCGTTTGTGGTCCGCTCCGTGCCTGCGTCGGTCGCCCAGAAGCACATCAAAGCACAGGGCGGCCCGGAAGAAGTTCTGAAAGAAATTGTGGACGAATTAGTCGAGAAAACCGTGTCCCGCCGCCTGCTCCTGCCTGCCGAGGAAGTCTTAATCACCGCCTCCTGCAAAATGGCCGTCAAAGCCGGGGACCCGCTGACCTTCGACGAAATGAACGCCCTGGTGTCCGACCTGATGAAGTCCGACAACCCCTACACCTGCCCGCACGGGCGGCCTATTATCGTAGAGCTGCCCAACGGCGACTTGGACCGAAAGTTTGGTCGGTAAGCTCGATGCCAAGTGGCAGAACACATGACAAAATTACTGTGGTCACGGCGGTGCTGGCCGTGCCCCTGTGGTGGTGGCTTGCGCCGGTCAAAGACGGCGCAGGGCTGGCGATTGGGCTGGTCTCGTACCTGTTTTCCGGCTTCTGGCTCTCGGACGACCTGGATACGAACTGCTTGGCCTACAAACGCTGGGGGGCCTTTCGCTGGATTTGGTGGCCGTACCAGAAATGCGTGCCGCACCGCTCTTGGGTGTCGCACTCTATCGGGTTCGGGCCGATTTTCCGCGTCGCTTACTTTCTGGTCATGCTGTGGGCCTTGATGCGCGTTGTCCTGTGGCTTTTGATGGAAGCCCATATCCCGGTCAACCGCGACGCCGTCCTCGGCGGCTTTTGGGGCCTGACGACCGACTGGACGGCGGCGCATCCCTCATGGGCCATGTGTGCCCTGATTGGCCTCGTACTGGGCGGCCTCGCCCATTCGGTCGCCGACACCGTGGTAAGCTGGGCCAAGCGGGTGTGGTGACGACTTGGCTTCAATGTGCTATAATAGCCGTGTTGAGGGCCTATAGCTCAACGGTTAGAGCTGCCGGCTTAACGGGCACGGCGCTACGTCCTCTGGGATATGCGCCTGATCCAAAGGGCGACCGGCGGAGCAATCTGTCGGCAAATCACTTCTCAAATTCGGGGAACCCTCTGCTGGTGACAGCGTGGCAATCCCGAGCCAAGCACCGGCGATTAGCGGGTGAAGGTGTAGAGACTCTAGGGGAAGCACCCCACGCGGGTGAAGAGAGAGTCCAGCCCACGAACTCGAAAGGGGCGGCGAAAGCCGAAGTGGGAGGCATAACTGGTAGGTTGGGGGTTCGAATCCCTCTGGGCCCATTTTCTGTCAGCCTGATGTGTTCTGTATCTGCCTGATGCGCCTCGGGTGGGTTCATATCAAGGCGCGGTGGCGCAAATGAAAAACTTCCTAACGGCGTTGATCTGCATTTTGGCGATAACATGGCTGACTTCGCTGGCTGCGTCCGCCCCTAATTCTCTTTCAAGCCCCCTCGTGCCTCTGTATCGCCTGGTCAATGAGACGAGTGATGCCTGTTTGCTGACGATCAATCTGGTGGAACGTGACAGGCTCGTTTCGCACGGATGGAGGACGGTTGGCACCGTGGGTTATGTGTATCCCCGCGACAGCGCCGCTGGTCTCAAGCCGCTATACTGCCTGCATAATCCCGCGACAACAGGCGTCGGAGCCGGGGACCGTGTCTACACGGCTGCGGTCACAGAACGCGATGCTTTTCTGAACAAAGGCTACCACTCGGAAGGCACAGCCTGCTACGTTTTCCCGCCAAACACGCCGGGCTTTTATAAGCCGCTCTATCGGGCTGTCAATGCAGCGACTGGTCAGCACTCATATACAGGCGGGCAGATCGAGTACGAGGGTTTATTCGATGGATGGCGTGGTGAAGGTTCTATCGCCTCCCTCTACCCGTCCTCCTTAACTGCGCTTCCAACGCGCTCTGCCTCGCAAGCTACCCAAATTGCAGAAAGATTTTGCCAGGACATTGGTAGCCCCGTAACTGCTGCTGGGATTGCCAAGTATCCCGTCCCCTACGAGGATGACGCAGAGAGTGAGTTTGACACAGACACGCCCCAACTCTCGCTTTCGCCGCGATGGCAAATCAAGTTCGGGGAACAGGCTACTGTTGAAGTCGTGGACGCCACCGGGGTTGTTAGCGATTACAGCAACGACGGCTATTCTTTGAGGCAAATGCCATACCAGCCAGCGGGTCCTTTTATATCTAAAAAGGATGCCATTCAGCGGGCTAACGCAGTCATCGCAGCAACCTCACAAGATGATGCGACAGGGACCATACGGGCGGAACTTCATGTAAATAACTCGCCACACCCCAATGTCGGGGACGCCAGTTGGCAAGTCATACGGAACCGGCAGCTTAACGGCATCTCTTATCACGATGACGCAGCCAGTGCCATCATGGATGCGGAAACCGGAGAAATGGAAGTCTTCGGCTTGTCGTATTATACACTGCCTCCCCGAGACACGACTATTGTAATCAGCAGAACTAAGGCTCAGGTCATCGCACGGAACCAACTGGCAGCGTCCGGCATTCAGGAGGCAAGTATGAACAGTCTGAAAACCGAAATTGTGACTCCTAACTCATTCTGGCAGAATGGAGGCGAAAGTTTTGGACATGGAACAGGAAGAGTCGCTTGGATTTACGCTTTCGCGGAGCCAGGTGAGCGCATGGGGGAAGTTTGGGTGGATGCCCAAAATGGGGCTGTGATCGGCGGAAGTGAGTATGGCATGAGGGGAGGGGCAGAGCAAAAGCTGTCTGCAGTTAAAAGCAAATTGAAAAAGACACCCAAGCCGCATCAAGCCGTTCGTACTTCTCCAAAACCCTCGGTCAAAAAGTACGGCAAGAAGACTAGATCAATCAAAGGCCTACATCGATGACTCTGCTCCGCGCCGATGAGCTTCTGGCCTCGCCGGTTGTCGCCAACGTGACTATGAACCGGGAGCGCGGCCTGAGCGGTGTCAATTCCTACGAGCGCGACCTGCATTTCTCCATCCTGCCGTTTCTGGCAGCGCGTGTTCAGGAAAGGGGCAGGGCGGTGTGGTACGATGCCTGTTGCGGACAGGGTCGCGCTCTGATGGAAGCCGGAGCAGAGCTTGCCAAAACGGAGTGGGGCGGCGCCGTCCAAATTGTCGGCGCAGATTTGGTGGAGATGTTCACACCCGAGCGCACGCTTGGTGTCTCGCTGATTGCGGCAGATGTCGCCGTGTTTCGCCCGGAGCAGCCTGCGGATTTGATTACCTGCGTTCATGGACTGCATTATCTGGGCGACACGCTGGGCTTTCTGGAAAGCGCCTATGATATGCTTGCGCCCGACGGGCTGTTTCTGGGGCATATGGACCCGAAGAATGTCCGGCTTGCTGATGTGCTATGATTGCGTGAGTTTGATCTCGCAGTTCGCACAGAGGAGGACAAAGAGTGACCACGAAGTTATTCAGCAGGGCGCTGGGGGCGGCAGTTTTGGGCACGGCGGTGCTGGGGCTGCTGGCATCGGCGGCGGCGGCGGACAGCGTTACGCGCAAGCCGTTCGGCACAAAAGAGGGCCGACGAATGCCGGGTCTCTCCCTGGTGTCGCCACTGACTGGCATCACGCAGAAACCGTTCGGGACCAAAGACGGCAAGGCCGTGACGCTCTACACGCTCACCAATTCGCACGGGGCGCAGGTGAGTATTACAAATTACGGTGGCATCGTGCAGTCTTTGCGGGTTCCCGACAAGAGCGGCAAGCTTGGCGATGTCGTGCTGGGCTTTGATTCGCTGGCCCGCTACGAGAAAGACAGCCCGTACTTCGGGGCGCTCATCGGGCGCTACGGCAACCGGATTGCCAGAGGCAAGTTCACGCTGGACGGCAAAGACTACAAGCTGTTTGTCAACAATGGCCCAAACTCTCTGCATGGGGGCAAAGCCGGATTTGACAAGAAAGTCTGGGATGCCAAGCCGGTCACCACCCGCAATGGCGTGGGACTCGACCTGCGCTACGTTTCCAAAGACGGCGAAGAAGGCTACCCCGGCGAGCTGACCGTCAAAGTGGTCTATACGTGGACGAACGACAATGCCCTGCGGATTGTCTACACGGCGACCACGACCAAAGACACGGTCTTCAACCCCACCAACCACTCGTATTTCAATCTGGCCGGGGCAGGCAATGGCACGGTGCTGGACACACGCCTGAGGATCAACGCCAGCCGCTTTACACCGGTGGACAAGTCGCAGATTCCGACCCAGGCCGGAGTCCCCGTGGCCGGAACACCCTTTGACTTCCGCCACGCGACAGCCGTTGGCGCCCGCATTGACCAGAAAAATGCCCAGCTTGCCACCGGGCAGGGCTACGACCATAATTTCCTCATCAACGGAAGCGGGCTGCGGCAAGCCGTGCGGGCCTACTCGCCGCGCTCAGGCCGCGTCCTGACCCTGTCCACCGACCAGCCCGGCGTGCAGCTCTACACCGGCAACTTTCTGGACGGCACGCTGAAAGGCAAGAACGGCCAGGTTTATGCCCGGCGCGGGGCATTTGTCCTGGAAGGCCAGCACTTCCCGGACTCGCCGAACCATCCGTCGTTCCCGACCACCGAGCTGAAGCCGGGGCAGGTCTACCACCAGACGACGGAGTACAAGTTCTCCGTGCGCCGCTAACGGCGGCTTAGAAAATCCGCTTATGCCTGCTCGATCTTCAGGACATCTCAGCGGCGGCAAATACACCGCCAGTCATACCACGGTCATTCAGGCCGCCGACGCACCTGCCCGTGCGGCGGCCGCTCTGGACTGCGTTTCTAAAATCTCGCTGGGTCTGATTAAGACCCTGCACAACGGCCCGCCGACACTGAAGTTTATTGATGAGTGCAACGGATGCCTGCTCGTCAAAGTGCGCGGGCGGCGCTCCCTGCAGGAAGTGCGCGTCTACACGACCGACAAAGACGCCGCGCAGGCGGCGATGGAAGGAGCGTTCGTGGGCGGCTCTTAGGGCGTCGTCCGGCCACGGCGCAGCAGCTCACGGCGCAGCAGCAGGCGAAAGCGGGGGTGTCCGGGGCGGGGCGGGTCCTCATAAACCAGCGCCCAGTCCGGGCGGGCGGCAAACGCCTCTGCCTGACGGCGGCTGTCTGTCAGCACCGCATCAAAGTCGTACTGACCGACCAGTACGGCCCACGCGGGCGAGCCAGGCGTGCGGCTCAGGGTCACCATATCATCAAACGCCTGCCCCACATACACATCCAGCCGCCCGTCGGTGAAGACGCGCTGACGGGGCCGCCGCCACATCAAATAGCCGCCCGTCTCAAAGTCATTCAGCAGGCGCAGGCTGGGCGGCAGCCTCTCGGCGTCCATAAACGCGCATGCTCGTGCTGGGTAGTCATTCAGCCGGACTACCGCCTCGCCGATTCCCTCCGGGCTAACCCCGTTCGGCCCCAGCGCGGGCCGCAAAGCCACCCCGGCGGCCAGCGCCGTGAGGCTCACTAGGGCAAGCGCAAACGCTGTCGGCAGCCAGCGGGGAACCACCACGCGCAGCCCCAGCACGCGCCGCCCACGGGCTAGGGCTGAGGGAAAGTGCGGCGCGGCCACAAGAATGCCGCCCACGGCAAACAGGGCGATGTTCCGGGCGTGCAGCACGGCTTCGGCAAACAGGGCCAGCACAACCAGAGCGTCGGCGAAGCTGGTCCGACGGCTAAACGCCACCGAGCCGAACACGACGGCGGCGGCCAGCAGAAACGGCTGCCATTGCAAGAGCGGCAGAGTGGTTGCCGGGTTCCACTCGGTCACGTTCGCCATCAAGGACGGGCTGCGAAGCGTCACCCAGATATTCTCGTAGACGTGCCAGCCGTAAGGCGACACGGTCACTGCCCCTGCACAGGCTATCCCCACCGCCGCCATCTTTGCCGCGCTCGCCCATTGTGCCCGGACGCCGCCTCGCATCGCCGCTTCCTGCGCCCGCCCTGTCTCCGTGAGCAGGTCCGGCGGGAACTGCCCTGCTTTCAGCCCCTGCCCCAGCGCCGTCCGCGCATCGCCTGCCGCAAATACCCCCAGCAGTCCAATAAGCACTACCACACCCTAATGCAAATTAGTCCAGAGAACGCACAGCGGCAGCAGCCACAGCAGCAGACGGGGCCGCCCGGCGCGGGCACGCAAAACCAGCGGCAGGGAGACGGCCAGCAGAAAGTACGTGTAGGCATACGGCCGCTCCTGAACGCTCTCCTTCATGCCCACCAGCAGCAGCGCCGTCAGCGGGAATGCCCACACGCGCCCTGCCCGCCGTGCCAGCCAGCCGTAGGCGACAAGAGCCGTCGCCGCCGTCAGCACCGCCAGCACCAGCCAGGTCCCGAAGAAGCCGCCAGCCCGGAACGCCAGGGCGTAGATCACAAACGCCAGCCATTCGGGAACCGTCCAGGGCGTACCGTAACGCACCCACGAATAGGTATCCGTGCGAGGCAGGTGCCCCGAGTTCAGAATATCCGTACCCGTGCGAAGCTCAAAAAACAGGTCGTTTTCCGGCTTCGGAAACAGGCACAGCAGCACCGCCAGCAGGGCGGCCAGCGCCGCCCCGCTCAGAAGCTGCCTGCGTGACCCACTCATGCCGCTCTGCCCTGTGTGTGTCCAGCCCTGCCGCCGAAGTCCCCGCAGAAGGGCAGGACAGCCGCATACACCAAACCCGGCGACTGCCATTCGTCGCCGGGGTCGCCGAAAATCAAAATTTCCGGGCCAATAAACCCGTCATCCTGGCAGATTTTGAGGCAGCGCGTGAAACCTTCCCGGTCCATCTCGCCCGGCGCGGCATCTCCAGCGAGGACGCGCACCCGCTTCGCCCCGCAGGCGGCGGCGACTTCGCTCCAGTGTGCGGCCACCTGCGCGAGGATGTCCACAAGCGCCTCTGCGGCGGAAAGCGATTTGTGCAGACTCCAGACAAAGACTCCGAAGCGGGAGTGTAAAAGCGGCATGATGTATCCCAAAAAAATAGCCCCGGCACGCAAAGTGCCGGGGCCGTGTGCTGTTACTTGCTCTGCGCGTACTCGCGCACCGAGGCAAGCTGGCCTTCGGAGCCGAGGTACTTCGAGCGGCTGACGATGAACTTGGCGTATTCGGCGATGAACACCTTGCCGGGCGAGCGCAGGTCGAAGTCTTCGGGCTTGTCCTGGAAGAACTCGCGGTGAACGCGGGTCCACACGAGCCGTCCGTCGGTGTCAATGTTGACTTTGCAGACGCCCAGTTTGGCGGCGGGCAGGTACTGCTCGGGGTCGACGCCCTTCGCGCCTTCTTTGAGCTTGCCGCCAGCGGCATTGATGCGGGCGACTTCATCCTGCGGCACGGATGACGAGCCGTGCATGACCAGCGGGAAGCCGGGCAGCTCGGCCTGAATGGCTTTGATGCGGTCGAAGTGCAGCCCTTGCCCGCCGGAGAACTTGTACGCGCCGTGCGAGGTTCCAATCGCGCAGGCCAGGCTGTCGCAGCCAGTCTGGGCCACAAACTCTTTGGCCTCTTCAGGATCAGTCAGCAGGGCGTTTTTCTCATCGACGGCGATGTCTTCTTCCACGCCGCCGAGCATTCCCAGCTCCGCTTCCACGCTGATATTCTTGGCATGGGCGGCTTCCACAACACGCTTGGTGATCGCCACGTTCTCGGCAAACTCGTCATGCGAGGCGTCGATCATTACCGATGAATAAAACCCGCTGTCAATACACTCGTAGCAGGTTTTCTCATCGCCGTGGTCGAGATGCACGGCAAACACGGCGTCGGGGAACATCTCGTCGCAGGCGCGAATGATCGCTTCCAGAATACGCTTGTCGGTGTAGGAGCGGGCGCCTTTGGAAATCTGGATGATGAACGGAGCCTGCGAATCGATGCTGCCTCGGAAGAGGCCAATCGCCTGCTCGGCGTTGTTGATGTTGTAGGCGCCGACGGCGTATTTGCCGTAAGCGTGCTCGAACAGTGTCTTGGTGGTCACGATCATTGGGAAGTGGCTCCTTGAAGAAAGTCTTTCGGAAATATCTTGGGAAAATCGGCCTGATTATACCCCGGCGCGGCAGGAAATCGCACAGGCCGTGCCGAACTTGGTCACTGCCAGGCAGTGCCGCCTCTACTTTTGCCGTGTTCTCTGCAATGATTCAGGAGTGCCCTGCCTTTTGCCACGCCAGCTTTCACCTCTCGTTCCCCTTTTTGTCTTGCTGCTGCTGACGCTGACCGCCTGTGCCGGGGCACAGGACCCGGCTGCACCGCGCTATGCCACCGATGCCGCCGCTCGGGCGGCGGAGCATGGGCCGCTGCTGCTGAAGCTGCAATCCGTGCTCGGGCTGGCCGTGTTTATACTGATCGCCTTTGCCATCGGAAAAGCGCAGAACCGGGGCAGCCGGGTCAACTGGCACACGGTCGGCTGGGGCATTGGTATCCAGTTCGCGTTCGCATTTCTGGTGCTGGACACCGCGCCGGGCGCGGCGTCATTCCGGCTTGCGAATGACGGCGTGAACGCGCTGCTTGGCTACGCGAAAGAAGGCGCGTCATTTGTGTTCGGCAATCTGTCGCTTGGCAATAATGTCCCGGTCGGCGCTCCGGCAGGACCACCGCTGATGGGACCGATTTTGAACCCGACGGGCTATGCCAATCTCGGGTCGTACTTTGCGTTCAACGTTCTGCCGACCATCATCTTCTTTTCGGCGCTGTCCACATTGCTGTACTATCTGCGCGTCCTGCCGCTGATTGTGCAGGGGCTGGCGTGGGGAATGCAGAAGACCATGCGAACGTCCGGGGCGGAAACGCTTTCGTCCGCTGCAAATATCTTTCTGGGGCAGACCGAAGCGCCGCTGCTGGTCAAGCCATTTATCGCCAGAGCGACCCGCTCCGAGCTGATGGCGATTATGGTAGGCGGCTTCGCCAACATCGCGTCGGGCGTTCTGGCTGCCTATGTCGGAATGCTGTCGGGCTTCTTCCCGGACATTGCCGGGCATCTGCTGGCGGCGTCGCTGATTTCCGCCCCGGCGGGGCTGGTGGTCGCCAAGCTGATTTTACCGGAAACCGAGCAGGCGGAAACGGCGGGGCTGGTGAAGGTGCAGGTGGAACACGGCGACGCCAACGCCGTGGATGCCAGCGCACGGGGGGCGTTAGAGGGCTTGCATCTGGCGCTGAATGTTGGGGCGGTGCTGATTGTGTTTATCGGCCTGATTGCTCTTTTGAACGCACTCGTCGGCTGGGTCGGCCACTTTTTTGGCCTGCCCTCGCTGTCGTTCCAGCAGATATTGGGCTGGGCGGCGACGCCCTTTGCCTGGCTGATGGGGATTTCCTGGCATGATGCCGTGCAGGTCGGTCCCCTGATTGGGATAAAGACGGCCATCAATGAATTCGTGGCTTACTTACAGCTTTCGCAGAGCTTGGGCCAGAACCAGACATTTATCACGCCCCGCGCCGTGATTATGACAAGCTATGCCCTGTGCGGATTCGCCAATTTTTCCAGCGTCGCCATTCAGATTGGCGGCATCAGCGGCATGGCCCCCTCGCGCCGGGGCGACCTGTCCCGCATGGGCCTGACTGCCATGTGGGGCGGCGCGATTGCCTCGCTGATGACCGCGTGCGTCGTCGGCGTTTTACTCTAGCATCATATTAGAGCGGCTGACACAGGACCACTTTCCAATCTTTGATTTCCGGGTCCAGCATGGCAAGCGCCGAAAGCAAGCGATGCGCGGTGCTGAAATGCTTTGCGCTGTCCGCAGACGTGAAATACGTTTCGGGCTGATACAGCCTGGCAGTGATGCTTGGGTTAGCGCCGGGCACGAATGCGAAAAAGGGATATTCGGTGTTGCCTGCCTGACTGATTTCCAGTTTCTTGATGTCAGGTTTAAGCGGAACGAGTTTTTCCAACAATTCAATGTCAAAAAACAGTTGCGCGTCATAATTGGAAAGCGCATCCAGAAACTTTTGTGTCAGTAATGCTGATCGGGTGATCTCCCCAAACACGCGGTGCGTTTGCAAAGCAGGCTCCAGCCAACCTGCCGCCCCATTGACCACAAGAACAGACTTTAAACTTAGTTCCACGGCTTTCATCGTGGAAGTGATAGAACCAGGAAAACGCTGACTGAGGTGCAGGACTCGCGCATCCTGTAAATGGCGGGCGGCTTCTTGAAAGAACGCTTTTGCCATCTGCTCTTCTCTTGGAAAAGGAAGCAGCATTAAAATTGCCCTCACCTTCTACCGCATAAGCGGCTTGCGCGGATCAGCAAAACGGTCGTTAGTGCTGAATTGGTCACCTGCTGTCAGTCTTGTATTGGTAGTCAAACCCTGTGCCAGTATACGGCGTGCATAACCCGCCGGTACTTCATAGACAATTTTGTAGCCTTCGCGTAATTTGTCGACAAGGACAGGGTTTGTTTGTGTGGTCAGGCTCTCAAAGTCTGAAGACGACAAAAAGTTTAAGCGCAAAGTGCCCCGCAGCGGCAAGCTCTCGGTGCTGCTATAAGAAAGATGCTCTGGTCCCTGCCAGTTGTTTATCACTTCAAGCAGATCAATATCAAACAGATCAGTATCAAACGTATTTTGAGCGGTCAGGAGTGGCCCGAACACAATTATTGCCCGCAAATCTTCACCGAACTCTGCACTGTGGGAGTGCATCAACTCATTGATAGCTTTGTATTCAAAGTAAGAGATGTTGTTGCCAGTCTCGTAATGCATGATTTTTCCTTCAATCTGTGTGTCTTTATAGACCATTATACCTTGCTCTGCACTTTGACGTGCTATAATAAACCGACATGGCGGGCGAGACCCCGTGCCTGACCCCTTTCGTGGAGAGTAACCTTTGCTTATACGCCGACTATTTGCGGGATTAGCCGCCGCTTCATTTGCCGCCTTTGCCCTGACTGGCTGCGGCAAGTCCGGCTCGGATGCCCAGGTGGCTGCCACCCAGCCGCTCAAAGTCGGTATTATCCCCTTTGAAGACGTGGACGCGATCACCACGGCTTTCCAGCCGTATGCCACCTATCTGGGCAAAAACTCGGGGCGGCCTTCGGGCATGGTGTTTGTGACGCCGTCCTATGCAGGCGTGCTGCAGGCCTTGCAGGCCGATCAGATTGACTGTGCTTATCTTAACCCACTGTCGTATGTGCTGGCGACGCAGCAATTCGAAAATACCCCGCAGAAACTGGTTCCGCTGTCAATGCCCTATTTTCATAACAGCCTGACCTACAAAGGGGTGATTTTTGTGCGTGCCGACTCGAGCATTAAAACGCTGGCCGATTTAAAGGGCAAAAGCTTTGCGTTCGGCGACCGCACTTCGACTTCCAGCTTTCTGTACCCGGCGGGGCTGCTGAAAAAAGCCGGGGTTGACCCGGACAAAGACCTCAAGCCTGTCAATATCAGCGGCACAGCGGGCGTTCTGGCCGTGTTCAACAAGCAGGCCGACGCAGGCGCGATCTATGAGACCGGCATCGCGCAGGCGTTCACTGACTCCGCCACCAAAAAAGTGGATCAGGCCAAAGTCAGCCAGTTCCGCATCATTGCTACCACCGCGCCTATTCCGAACGGAATGTTTGTGGCACGCGGCGATCTGGACCCCGCCACGCTGACCAAGCTGAAAACCGCGCTGGCCGACATCAACACGAATCCGGAGGGTCAGACAGCCCTGAAAGCCATTCCCTGGGACAAGATGGTTCCTGCCGATGATAAAATCTTTAATCCAGTCCGCGAGAATGCCCAGATTTTTGGCCTGAGCATTCAGTCCCTTGATGAGAAAAAAAAGTAGCCTCCCATGCCCAGTGTCATTGCGATAGATAACTTGACGCACTCCTACAAAGCCGGTGTGCCGGTGCTGCGGGGCGTGGATTTGCACGTCGAGGCCGGGGAAATTGTGGGTCTCATCGGGCTGTCTGGCGCAGGGAAATCGACTTTGCTTCGCTGTATCAACGGTCTGGTCAGCCAGAGCGGCGGGGCGTGCCGGGTCCTCGGGGAAGATGTAGCCGCGCTGCCCGAAGGCCAGAAGCGTCTGCTGCGGCGGCGCATCGGCATGATCTTTCAGGAGTTTAATCTTATGGACCGGCTGACGGCCCAGAAGAATGTGCTCATCGGTCGGCTTGGCTACACGCCGACTCTGCCGTCGTGCCTGCACCGCTTTGCGCCGGGAGACATTCGGCTGGCCCGCGAGTCGCTGGAGCAGGTCGGGCTGGTGGGAATGGCCGAGCGGCGCGTGCGGGATATGTCTGGCGGCCAGAAACAGCGGGTCGCCATTGCCCGGACAATGGCGCAGGGTGCAGAGATTATTCTGGCGGACGAGGCCACAGCGAATTTGGACGTCCTGACCAAAGACGACATCATGGCGCTCCTGCAAGACCTGGCCCGGAGCCGCAACGCCACCATGGTTTTGTCCATGCATGACCTGCCGCTTGCCAAACGCTACTGCACGCGCATTGTGGGCCTGAAGCAGGGACGTATCACGTTTGACGCTGCCCCCGATGCCCTGAGTGACGAAGCGATCTCCGATGTCCTGGAACGCCGCCCGCACTAAATTTATATGTCTGCACTCAATCACAGCACTTTTTTAGAGCCGAAGCTGCCCCCAGCCAGCCCTGGTCCCCGCCCGGAGTATGGACTGGCTGTGGCCGGGCGCGTGTTGCTCACCGTGGCCGCGATTGCGCTCATTGTCTGGTCGTTTGTCGGCCTGCAATTTGATTTCACGCACTTCCAAACGGGAGTCGGCGCGGGCGCAAACTACGTCGGCCGTATGTTTCCCCACAAGCAGGCCGATTGGAACTATGATTTAGATATCCTGAAAGACCTGTGGGCGCCGTTCCTGACAACCGTGCAGATGGCAGTCGTCGGCACAGTGCTGGGCGGCCTGCTGGCCTTCCCGGCATCATTCCTGGCCGCACGGACGGGCAGCATTCCGCGTCCGGTCAGCGCCCTCATTAAGACCTACCTGAACGTCTCGCGGGCCGTGCCCACCATTGTGTATGCCTTGATTGTCGTTTCCGCCATTGGCCTCGGTCCCTCGGCAGGCGCACTGGCGATCTCGTTTGTGACGTTCGTGTCGCTCGCCAAGCTCTGGGCGGAGGCCCTGGAATCGGTCTCGGCGGGGCCAATTGAAGCGGTCCGGGCGTCGGGCGGCAACGCGGCGCAGGTGTTCGTCTTTGGAATGCTGCCGCAGGTGTTCCCGTCGTATGTGTCTACAAGTCTTTACTCGCTGGAATTTAACCTGAAAGACTCGTTTATCGTCGGCATCGTCGGCGCGGGCGGCCTGGGCTTTCAGCTTTACAATGCCATCAATTTGTTCAAGCTGCTAGATGCGGGCGTGATTATCGCACTGCTCATTCTTCTCGTCAACTTGGTAGACTACCTTTCGTACCGCGTGCGCCTTGTGTTCACTTAGAACTTCACTCTTTATGGAACGATCCAAAATACTGCTGGCCGTGCTGTTTGTGATCGCCTCACTGGGGGCGCTGGCCTGGACCGTTCACGAATCTACGGTGTCTGATCTGGACCGGGGCATCTTGAATGCTGCCGACAAGGCGCACCCGGCCTCAAACTTCACGCTGCCGGAAGTTGGCACAGGGCGGACGGTGACGCTGGCTTCCGAGACAAAACGCGGGCCGGTGGTGCTGGACTTCTGGGCGACGTGGTGCGGCCCTTGCCACAGCGAGCTTCCGCATCTGGTGGCTGTTTCCAAAAAATATGAGGGCCGCGTGCAGTTTTTTGGCATCAACCCGAGCGACCCGGCCCCGGCGATCAGCGCCTACCAAAAGCAGAACGGCATGACGTACCCGACGCTGCTGGACGCCAAGCATGCCGCCGCGTTTGCTTACGGGGCCGATGCTTTTCCGCTGGTGGTGGTGATTGACAAGAACCGCCGCATTCGCTTTGCGGAAGATGGCTACGATCCAAGCGAGGATTTGGAAAAGAAGCTGTCTCATGTGCTGGATACGCTGCTGAAAGAATAGCGTTCCGTTTGCCTTGCGGCAATGCCGGGTAAAGTACCTCAACAACGGAGGATACTTTTTATGTCTCAGGACAACACCACAAAACACGCCTACGAACATACGGCCAAAATGGAAAAAGAGGCCCGCGCCGAAGCCGTCAGCGAAGACGCGCTGAATGAAGCCGCCCTGAAAGCGGACAACCATACCGGTCAGAACGGCATGCTCCCTGTCGGCGGCGGCACTGTCACCGCTGATACGATCAAGGAAAGCTATAATCTGCTTCCTGAGTGGCACAAAGACGAGCTGCGCCGCCTGCCCGTTGTTGAGCGCGGCACGCGGCTGACGCAGGGGGATGTATTCTGTGACCTGCGCTTTGTCGAGCGCGGCGAGCTGGTTGCCCACGGCGAAGAAGAAATCCATGAGGAGCTTCTAGTCCCGAAGAAGGGCACGGATTACGAAATCTGGAACAAGCTCATCGGTAAGCCGAATCTGGCAGGCTGAACACACAAAACGCCCGGCTCATGTGAGCCGGGCGTTTTTGTCGTTTGACAGGCTATATCTGGCCGCCATCTGCCGGGCCGCCTCGGCGACGGCGGCTCGCAGGGGGACAGGCTCCAGCACTTCAGCCTGTGCGCCAAATGACAGCACCCAGTAAAGCATCTCCTCGTAGCCATGCACTGTGACGCGGAACAGCAGGCTGCCGTCCGGGCGCTTCTCCATCTGCTGCGAGGGATGCCAGTTCGCCCCGCCGACCCACCCGGCAATTTCTTTGTCAAAGCAAATCACCACCTCGGTCGGCTCCCCGCCCGCCTGGAGCTGCCAGCCTTTCGCCAGCCATTCCGACAGGTCAAAGTCAGCGGGATAAACGAACCGGGCGTCCTCGCGGACGCGCATCCATTTGATTCGGTCTAAGCCGAATGTGCGAATGCCTTCCCGCAGGTGGCAGAAGCCGACCAGATACCACGCGCCCATTTTGTAGGTCAGGCCATACGGGTCCACGCGCCGCTTGGTCGGCTCCGGCCGTGTCCGCGACAGGTAGGTGATGTCTACGGGGTGATGCGCGATAATTGCCCCATGCAGGCTTTCATAGATCTCAGCGGAGAAGTCCCGCACGACGGGCAAGGCCACCGAAACCCGCTCCCCGGCCTTTTTAAGCTCCGAGGCCGTGCGCCGGGGCAGGACGCGGTCGATTTTCTTCAGGGCCGACGACAGCGCCCCCCGGTAGCCGGTCCCGGCGTGTTCGGCAAACGCGCTTCCGGCCAGGCGCAGAGCCAGTGCCTCGGGTGGGGTGAACGAGGTCGGCAGAAACTTCATCTCGGCCAGCCCGAACTTGCCGTCTTTGCGCTTGACCTGCCCCCACTGCCGCAGGACGGCGATGTCCCGCTCAATCGTGGCCCGCGAGACTTCAAACTTGGCCTCCAGCCCCGCTGCGTCCCAGGTGTACGGCTCGCGGTCTATGAGCTGCAAAATCTGGATCAGCCGGGAAAATTGTTCTTCCAGTGTCATAAAGTCTAGACCTCGGACTCAAACCTCAGAAAGCAGCAGTGCTTCGCCGCTAAGCGAAATCGTGTAGCGGATTTTGATTACCTCGCCGTGCGGGTCCCAGTCAGTCATGCGGTCGTTAGTCACAAGCGGAGCGCCGAGAAGCTTGCTTTGACGCAGCAGCGGCTCATCCGCCACGGTTCCGGCGTCCACCAGGGACAGCTCGCCCCGCCGCTGCATCTGCCGCAGGGTGGGAGCGTCATCAATGTAATAGGGCAAATTGGCGTCGGCCAGCACCACCACCGGAAAATAGCCGCGTGCCCAGAGGGTCCGCCGGATGGCCGTCAGGTGACGCAGGCGCGGCTGCCCCTGCACCAGCGATTCCTGGTCAAACCACGCCACATTACTGCCGTCCACCACCACCGGGCCACGCGGCGTCTGCCGCAGGGCAAGAAGCCGGGACGGCTCCTCCGAAGAGGCTCCCTCTAACGCGGCCCAGACCCGCGCCGTGTCTTCGGAGCGCAGGCGGGCCAGTGCGGCGCGGGCGGCAGTGACACGCGGCTCTTTTCCGGTATCTATCGCCTCCAGAAGCTGCCGGGCCGTCACCGGCGGGTGGCTTGGCAGGGGCAGGGTGTCATCCGGTCCCAGCGCCCCCGGCGGCGGCATCAGGAGGTCCGCCAGCAGGGTTCGTTTTTGCAAATACCCGGTCAGCCAGACGTATGCGTCCGGGCGGGTCCCGCGCAGGCGGGTCAGCATCAGCCGCGCCGCGCTGACGCCTGCCGTATCCTGCCCCGACAGCAGGGGCAAAAATTGACGCACCTGCGGCTCTGCTGCGCCAGGCGTAGCAGCCAGCCGGAACACGCGCCCCAGCGTCTCGGCAGCTCCTACCGTGTTCCTGTGCCCAGCCTGCACGGCGAGCAGGCGGCGGGCATACTCCAGCGCCGCTTTGGGTTCGTCTTTGCTTTCCAGCGCGGCGGCGGCAATGTCCAGCGCCCCCGGCTCCGCGCTCTCTGTTTTCAGCACGTCCTCGGCCAGTGCCAGGGCGGCATCCCATTTGCTCCGGTTCAGCAGGTGACGCACCGCCCCCTGCCACAGGTCCTCGGCGGGCGGCGGGGCGGGGCCGGTGGAGGCCCGCGCCGGGGCAGACGGCGGCGGGGATTTGTCTTCGCTGAGTGCTTTATGGAGGCGCGTTTCAGTCTGCCGGGCGCGTTCGAGCTGCCGTTCCAGACGGGTCAGTCGCTCCGCCTGCTTTTTGGCCTGTTTGACGGCCTCATCCCGCTCGGCTTCCAGCGCCGTGCGTGCCTTCTCCGCGTCGGCGCGTGCGGCTTCTGCCTGTGCCAGTGCCTGCCGGGCCTCGTCACGCTCGCGGCGGCGGGTGTCGCGCTCGGCCCGCAGAGAGGCCGTGGGGTCTTTGGCTGCTTCTCGGGCGGGGGCCTTTGGTGCGGATGGGGTGGGGGGCGCTTTGACGGGGGCAGGGAGAGGGGCAGTCTCGGACAGCGATTTCAGCTTTTCGGCCAGCTTTTCGTCTTTCGACGCCGCCTGCGCCAGACGGCTGCGGACCAGCGTGTTTGCATACCCGGAGGCATCGGCTCGGAAGCCGATGAATGCTTTGAGCACGGGCGCGGCCAGCTTCGGGTCTTTCAGGAGAGCCAGCACAGCGGCAGGGCGGGTTACCGACAGCCAGGTCAGCACCTCGGAGACATCCGGCAGCGCAGGTTCAGGCGTCGCGGTCTCCTCTGCCATAGTCAGACGGCTCCTGCCAGAGCCGAGGCAGGGGGAAGAACCGGCAGGACACGCGCTCTGGGCCGCTGCCGCTCGGCCTCGGTGACGAGCTGGCCGCAGGCAGCGGCAATCTGCTTGCCGCGCTCTTTACGCTGCGTGACGACCAGCCCGGCATCTTCGAGTATCCGGCGGAACAGGGCAATACGCTCCGCCTCAGGCCGTCCGAAGCTTTCCGTGACGACCGTGGGATTGTAGGGGATGACGTTGACGGCGGCTCCCATGCCTTTCAGGAGTGCGGCCAGCTCGCGGGCGTGTTCCGGCTCATCGTTGACGCCCCGAAGCAGGACATATTCAAACGTCAGCCGCCGCCCGGTGTGCTGGGCATAGGCGCGGCAGGCAGGCATCAATCGCTCCAGTGGATAGGTTTTGTTGACGGGAACCAGCCGGGTTCGGAGTTCATTGTTCGGGGCATGAAGCGAGACGGCCAGCGTAAGCTGCAAGTTTTCCGCCATCAGCTTTTCAATGTTCGGCACGATGCCGACGGTAGACAGTGTAATATGGCGCATTGCCAGCCCGCACTCGGCGTTGAGTATCCGAATGGCTTTCAGTGTGGCGTCATAGTTGAGAAGCGGCTCGCCCATGCCCATCAGTACGATATGCGTGATGCGCCGCTCCGACAGCGATTGGAGCAGCAAAAACTGGGCCACAATCTCGCCGGTTGTCAGGTTGCGGGTCAGGCCCTGCGTGCCCGTCGCGCAGAACGTGCAGCCCATCGCGCAGCCCGCCTGCGTGGAAAGGCACACCGAGACGCGCCTGGCATCAGGCAGCAGAACGCACTCAATCGGATGTCCGCCGTCAGTCAGTCGGGCCAGGGCTTTGACGGTCCCATCTCTGGGGTCCGACTGCTCCTGCACCAGCGTCAGTGGCGGCCCGTCATACAGCTCTGCCAGCGCCGTTCGGGTCTCTTTTGGCAGGTCGGACATGGCCTCAAAGTCCGCCCGGAAGCCGCCGCCTTCGCCCGGCAGGGGGCGGCGATACAGCCATTCAGCGATCTGCGACCCGCGATAGGCGGGCAGGGAAGCGTGCGCGGCGACATCGGCGCGTATCTCTTCCGTGGTCATCCCAAAGAGGCTCCTGGATATTTTTGTCTGTTGTTGTAACACGCTGACAGTATACCCGGAAAGCGGGGCGAGGGTCAATGTAGGGGGTCAATGTAAACGCCCCTGCAAACCCGGCGGCAAACTGCCAATAATAGTGGGTATGAGACTGCCGCTGTCTGAGGCCATGCGAGATACACCCCCTGCAAGCGAGAACGCCTGCACTTGCCGGGCCTTCCGGCGCTATCCTGTCACTCTGCCCGTTGTAGTGTGCCCGCTGCTTCCGGCAGGCGAACGCGGGCGCTGGACGCGCCGCTCCACGGTGCTGGTCACAGACATCAGCCTGTCCGGCCTGACTTTCTTGTCTCCCAATACCTATTTGCCTGGCTCACATCTGGAAGTGCAGATGACGCTCGGCGCACAGACCTACTTTGTGGAAGCTGTCGTCCGGCGCGGGCAGTGTGTGACACTGCCGGGGCGGCGCTCCTGGCAGTGTGCGGTCCAGATTTTGCGCGATGACAGGGCCATACAGTTTATTCCGCGTTTAGCCCGCTATCTCTATGCACTGGGGGCACGGGGATGACCGAAGGCGCTATTCTGAAAATCCTCTTGGCTCTCGTTCTGCGCTCCATCAGTATTTCCGGCTTTGTTCTGGCTGTCACACTTCTTCTGGGTATCAGCCTGGCGATAAAATTCAGCCGGGATCGGTGGCGGGCCGAGCAGGCACTGCTGTCCGCGCAGGCGAAGCTGCGCGACAATGTCCGCGCTCTGGAAGAAAGCGAGTCGCAGTTCCGCTCCGTCATCAGCTCGATGCAGGAGGGCCTGCTGGTGCATGATAGGGACGGTGTGATTACTCTGTGCAACAGTCGGGCACAGCAGATGCTGGGCCAGCCCGCTGAAGAGCTGAATGGCCGCAATGCGCTTCAGGAAGGCTGGCCGCTGCTGCGTGAGGATGGCACGACGTTTCCAATCAACGAGGTGCCCGGTCGGCTCAGTCTGGAAAGCGGCCTGCCGACCCCCTCGGTCGTGATGGGTATACAAAAGCCCGACGAAAGCTGGATCTGGATACAGACCAGTGCCGCGCCGCTCTTTCACCCCGGCGCAGAGCGTCCGCACGCCGCCGTTGTCACGTTCAGCGATGTGACAGAGCGCCGTCATGTGATGCAGACCCTGCGTGAAACCGAAGAAAAGTACCGGGGCATCTATGAGAATTCGACCGAGGGAATTTTTCAAACGGTGCCTAAAGGCGGTTTCGTCAATGCAAACCCGGCCTTCGCCCGCATTCTCGGGTATGAGTCGCCTGCCCAGATGATGGCCGAGGTTACGGACATCACCCACGACCTTTACCACCGCCCGGAAGACCGCGAAGCCGTGCTGAGTACGCTGGAAGCGGTCGGGACCATTTGCGGCTTTGAGACCCCCCTGCGCCGCCGCGACGGCAGCGCCGTCTGGGTGTCAGTCAATGTGCATCATGCCCGCAATGCCAGCGGCGAGACCATTCTGGAAGGCAGCATCTGTGATGTGACGGAGCGCCGTGCCGCCGAGCAGCGCCTGCTTGATTACAATGAGGTTTTGGAGTTTCAGAAGCGGGAGATGGAAAAAGTCAATGCCGAGCTGGAGCGGGTCAACGCCCGTCTGGAAGCTCTGGCGACGCAGGACGGGCTGACGGGCCTCAAAAACCATCGGGCGCTTCAGGATCGACTCGCCGAGGAAGTGGCCCGCGCCCGCCGCTACGATACGCCGTTGTCACTGATCATCCTGGATGTGGACCATTTCAAGCAGTACAATGACGCCTTCGGCCACCCTGCCGGGGACCAAGTTCTTCTTCGGGTTGCGGAAACGCTGCGGGAGGCCGTTCGGGAAAGCGATTATGCGGCCCGGTACGGCGGTGAGGAGTTTGTGCTGATCCTGCCACAGACGAACACGACAGGGGCCGTGGAAATTGCCGAGCGGTGCCGGGTGGCGCTGGAAAAGGCCGCCTGGCAGCACCGGGCCGTGACGGCGTCGCTTGGTGTCGCCTCACTGCTTCCGAGGCACCAGGACGGCGTCAGCCTGCTGACTGACGCGGATCGGCTGCTGTATCAGGCGAAGTCGGAGGGCCGCAACCAGGTCGCGGCCCCTGAACACGCTGATCTGGTCAGCTCCTACTCGCTGGACTCGCTCTCTGCCTCTCGGCTGTAGTAGCCAAGCTCCAGCAGCAGATCGCTGGGATCTGTGTCCAGAAACTGCGAAACTGCCTGGATGTAGTCCGCCGAAGGCGCGGCGGCATCCATGTCAGCGGAGGTCTGTGGGGGGGTGTGCATAAGGTTCTCCAATGAGCCTGTGGGACAAAATCGGTTTGTTATACCCCGATTTTGCCCTTTTTGCGTGCGCTCTACTTTAAGCCATCGACCGCCGCCAGAGCTTTCTTCTGAACATCGGCGGGCAGAGGGGCATAATACAGCGCCGCCGCGTCTGCCTGACCATCGGTCAGTGCCCACTTCAGAAAGCCTTTCAGCTCAGGTTTGGCGTCCGGGCGAACCAGCAGAAACGTGAACCCAGTGATGGGGTAGCCCTGCGGGTCGTCGGTGTTGGTAATCACTTTGCGGAAGTCCGGTGGCAGGGTCACCCCCTGTGCCGCCGCCGTGGCCGAAGCGACCGAAGGAGCAATGAAGCTGCCTTTGGCATTCTGGACATCGGCGTAAGAGATTTTGTTGGTCTCGGCATATGCCAGCTCCACATAGCCGACACTGCCATCGTTCTGCTTGAGGAGCTGCGCCACGCCCGCATTGCCCTTGCCGCCCTGACCATTCGGCCACTTTACCGATTTGCCTCCCCCAACACCGCTCTGCCATGCCGGGCTGACCTGACTCAAATAAGTGGTGAAAATATTGGTGGTCCCGGAGCCGTCTGACCGGTGGCAGGGGATAATGCCGGTGGCCGGAAGGGTCTTGCCCGCGTTCAAAGCCGCAATCGCCGGGTCATTCCATTTGGTAATCTGGCCCAGGAAAATTTTAGCGATTACGTCGCCGCTCAGGTGCAGATGCTCGGGCACGCCGGGAACGTTGTAAGCGACGCAGACCGCACCGGCGACGGTGGGGATATGCAGCACTTCCGGCGCGGCTTTCATCTCTTCGTCGTTCATGGGCGCATCCGAGGCGCCGAAGTCAACCGCTTTGGCTGTGATATTTTTGATGCCGCCGCCCGAGCCAATCGCCTGGTAATTGATGGCAACGCCCGTTTTCTTGTCGTACTCCTGGAACCACTTTTGATACAGCGGCTGCGGGAACGTCGCCCCCGCGCCGTTCAGACTGGTGGCCGTGGAGGACGACGATGTCGCGCCACTGCCTGTCTCTCCGCTCTGCTTGCCGCATCCCGTCCCCAGCAGGGCCAGCCCTGCGGCAACCGCCAGGCCGCTCATCGTTCTTCGGTTCATTGTGTCTCCTCTGTTTGCATTTCACAATTTCAGAAAGACAAGTATACGGCCTGCGTGTTAAGAAAAGATTAAGACCTGAAACTCAGCGCACTAAATATACGCATCCGGGGTGTTGCTCTGCGGCAATGCCCGCATTCCGCCCCCGACACCTTCCACACGGTATGCTTTTCCCTCGCGTACCAGCAGGTACAGCGCGTGTACGGTGACGCCGTCTTTTCCTGTTACAGTCGCAGGCAGAGTCAGATGAAGGCCCGCCGGGTCGCACCGGGCCGGGCCAAACGTGATGCTTTTGGAATGGGCGAACTGGGGATAAGCCTGCGTGATCATCGCCTGGAACTCGCCGGGCGAGGCGAAATTGCGGCGCAGACCGGCGCTCTGGAACGTAATCGCAGTTTTATAGTCGTTCCGGTCAAAGGCTTTAAGCTGCCCCTGAATGGAAGCAATCGCGGAAGCCCGCTCGGCGGCTTTGGCCGCCCGCACTTTGACGGCGGGGGCCTGCGCCCCGGTAGCAAGCGGTGCAGTCAGCAGGCCGGTCGCAAAGACGGCAAGAAGGGCGGCAAACGAGGATCGTTTCATGGCGGGAGTTCTCCTGCCACTGTTGTACCCGGCGCGTTTGTGGTTGTAACAACTTGGCAGCAGATCAGCCCGGCGGCAGATAGAAAAATGCCAGCGCGATAATCGCATACACCGCCAGAAGCTGCGCCCCTTCCAGCCAGTGACACTTGCCGTCGCCTGCAATAAATGCCGTGATTAAGACGCTGACAGTGATGGCGGATAACTCGGGAACCGTGAAGATATAGGTCATGGGATGACCTAGCAGAAGGCTGGCAAAAACCAGCACGGGTGCAACAAACATGGCGATCTGTGTGGATGACCCGATGGCAATGTTCATCGTGATGTCCATTTTGTTCTTCATTGCCATCCAGACCGCCGTGGAATGCTCGGCAGCATTGCCGATGATCGCCACAATCACGACGCCGATGAAGACTTCGTTGACGCCCAGCCCTTTCGCCGCTCCCTGCACGCTGGACACCAAAAACTCGCTTTCCACCGCAATCAGCGCCGTGGCCGCCGCCAGCACGGCGAATGCCGTCCGCTTATCCCAGGTCGGCGGCTCTTCTTGCGCTTCGGCCTCGCAGTCCCGGAACAGAGCTTCGTGGGTTTTCAGCGAGAAAAAGAGGGACGCCACATAGACGACCAGAAGAATGCCGGAAACCCAGAGCGAAAGATGCTCTACATCTAGGTTCGCAGGACTATTGAGCTGATTGTAATGAAGGGCAAATATAGCCGGAAGAGTGAGAGAGACTACAGCCACCAGTAAGTTAATGGAATGAGACTGCGCCTGATCCTGGTTGAACGTCTGCATTTTGTGCTTCAGGCCGCCCGCCAGAATGCTGATCCCCAGCACCAGCATCAGGTTTCCAATGATAGAGCCGACAATGGAGGCCCGCAGCAGGCCGATCTGCCCTTCATGCAGCGCAAACAGGCCAATAATCAGCTCGGTCGCGTTCCCAAACGTCGCATTCAGCAGCCCGCCCCAGGACGCGCCCAGATGCTTGGCAAGTTCTTCCGTGGCCTGTCCCATCAGCCCGGCCAGCGGCACAATCGCCAGCGCCGCCGCCACAAACACCCAAAGCGGATTGACTCCGTGCTGGTAATGCAGGACGACGGAGATGGGAAGGAAAATCAAAAGCGCGTTGAGGCCGCGAAACCAGCGAAGCAAAGACATCATGGGGTGAGTGTACCCGATACTGTTTGAAGAAAAGAAACCGGCACTTCCAGTGCCAATTTTCCATCTACAGCCATTTGCGCCGCTTGAAGTATGCCGCCTCAAGGATGCCCAGCCCGGCCATCAGGCCCAGCGCATACGGGTAGCCGTAACGCCAGTGCAGCTCGGGCATATCGGTAAAATTCATGCCGTACACGCCGCTGATCGTGGCCCAGGTCATCAAAATGATAGACGCCGACGTCAGCACCTTGACAATCTCATTCAGCCGGTTGGAGGCGACGGCCAGATGCGCGTCCAGCGTGCCCGACATCAAATCGCGGTAGGTGTCAATCGTGTCCACCACGCGGATCGTGTGGTCGTACACATCTTGAAAATAGGCAAACAGTGCCCGCGCCCGGTCGCGGCGGCGCGGGGCGGCGCTGTCGTCGTCTTCCACCGACTCCACGCGCCGCAGCAGCACATTGACGGCATCGCGCAGGGGGGCGACGTAGCGGCGCATTTCCAGCAGCTCCCGGCGCAGGTCCAGAATGCTTTCCAGCGGATTGGCCGCCACTTCGTCCGTTTCCGTGGCCTGCGGCCCGAACAGGTGAAACTCCTGCGTCAGCGGCTTAAGAATTATCTCTTCCAGCTTGTCCGTGCGCTCGTCGTAAGCATCCAGCGCCGGGTAGTAGTCATCCACCAGCGAGTCCAGTATCAGGTACAGCAGAAAGTACGGTCCCTGCCGCCGCATATCCCGGTTGGTCTCCCAGCGCTTGCGGGCCGTCTTCATGGCTTCGGAATCGCCGTCGTGCAGAGAGACTAAATAATTTGGCCCCACAAAAATATGCAGCTCGGTACAGCGTTCCACGCAGGGCTTGGACAGGTCTGCCCGCTCCGGCGAGGGCCGCCATTCGTGGGCGACGACAAACAAATAGTCGCCATATTCCACCACTTTGGGCCGCTGGTCCCGCTGCTGCAAGTCCTCAATCGCCAGCGGATGAAAGCCGAACTCGGAGGCCAGCATCTCAAAATCCTGGTCTGCCGGGTCCACAATATCCAGCCACAGCACCCCGCCGTCTTCCCGGTTTTTAATCTGCGTGTCAATGTTCTCAGTCGGCACATCCGCCGCCGCCTGTCCGTCCCCGCCAAAGTATTGAGATTTGAGCAATGCCGCCCAGCCTCCTTGATTAACCGTCCACATTCCGGGATTTATAAACCAGCGCCCCGGTCAGCACCATGAAGCCGACTGCCGAAAGAGCGGCCCAAGTTGGCAACGCAATCACTTTCGTAAAGCTCTGCGAGTAATGACCGGGGCTGGTTTCCACGGTTGGCCCATCGAGAGCGTAGGGCATGGGGTCACTCGCAATCGCCAGTACAACCGTCAGCACTGCCGCTGTGCTTCCCAAACCGAGTATTAGCCATTGCCGTTTGTTCATCAGGGTTTTTCTGCTTTCAGAATGACAGGCTCTCAGCCTCCAAGTCCGTCATCGGCTCCACATCGCCACGAATATGGTGCTTACTCCTAAACCTTGCCTCCCAATCAGCCAGTGGCGTTACCCGTCCCGCCATGCTGTCTTCCAGTCCCATTAGGATAGCCTCTACCTCGCACTCGTGGGCTGCCCGTTCCAATGCCCCCGCAAGCAGAGAGGATGCTATTTCTTCCTTGTGCTGTCCGTTTGGCCCAGCAAGGTCAGAAAGCAACTCTTCGGAATTGGGTGCAGGATCAAGAGTAACAGTCATAGTGTGTGCCTTTCTTGTACGCCTCATATTATGGGCAAAACTAACTGGAAATGTTGTCTGACTCGTTTTCCTGAATTTGCCGCTCAATTTCTTCGGGATGCGCCCGCACGTATCCCCAGGCGTTCGCTAAATCCTGTGCGTGCAGTGTCGGGTAGGCTTGCAGCAGTTCCGCTTCGCTTGTGCCGAGGCGGCGGGCCTATTCCAGCAGCCAGACCGGCAAGCGAGACCGCACGATGCACGGCTCGCCGCCGCAGACGCCGGGAATGCTTTCGATTGCGTCTATCAATGGCTATGCATCTTTGTAGTCGCACCAATATGCTGGAGCCGCGCTGCTAGTTGCATAGCATGGTCAACGGACTCCACGGCAATCGTCACAGTCTCGCCATCCAGGACGCGGTCTGTGCAGTCTTTAGAGGCTTTCAGGCCAAAATCAGTGTATTCACGAATGAGCTTGGTCATTCCAATTTTCTGCAAGCCGATTCGCCAGCCGGTGATTATTACGCTTGCCATTTTTGCTCCGCGCATACGTCAGCCTGTAAAGGGTAGGGACAAGCCCTACCCCTACCATTTGGGATGTGACTACCCCTCGTAGCCGTTCGGATGCGCCTTAAACCACTCGTAGGCGGTTCGCATGATGGTGGGCAGGTCGCCGTACTGGGCTTTCCAGCCCAGCTCTTTTTCGATCTTGGCGGCGGAGGCGACTAGCTCGGCGGGGTCGCCGGGGCGGCGGGGGGACTCGATGGCGACGATCTCTTTGCCGGTGACTTTGCGGCCTGTTTCGACGACTTCGCGGACAGAGTAGCCTTTGCCGTTGCCGAGGTTGTAGGCGTTGGTGTCCGCGCCATTTTTCAGGGCTTCGAGGCCGAGAATGTGGGCCTGTCCCAGGTCGGTGACGTGGATATAGTCGCGGATGCCGGTGCCGTCGGGGGTGGGGTAGTCTGTGCCGAACATTTTAATATCCGGGCGGCGGCCCAGCGCGGCGAAGAGGGTCAGAGGGATCATGTGCGTCTCAGGCGTGTGGTCCTCGCCAAGCTCCCCATCCGGGTCCGCCCCGGCGGCGCAGAAGTAGCGCAGGGAGATGCTTTTGATGCCAAACGCGACATCGTACCAGTGCAGGATATGCTCGCCGTCCAGCTTGGTCTGGCCGTAGGGGTTGGTCGGGAACTGCGGGTGGCCTTCGTCGATGGGAACGTACTTGGTCTCGCCGAACGTAGCCGCCGACGAGGAAAACAAAACGTGCTTGACGCCCTGCGAGTTGACGGCGTCTAAAAGAGCCAGCGTCTTGACGATGTTGTTCTGGTAGTACTTGACCGGGTCGGCGACGCTGTCCGGGACCGACGCATACGCGGCGAAGTGGATCACCGAGTCAATCTCGTTTTCCTGAATCGTGCGGGCCACCAGTGCGCCGTCGCCGATGTCGCCCTGCACGAACTTCGCGCCGGGCAGATACTTCAAAACCTGCTGATGCCCCAGCTCCAGCGAGTCCAGAATAACAACGTCGTAGCCTTTTTGGATGAGCAGCTTGCTGGTGTGGCTGCCGATATACCCGGCTCCGCCCGTGACGAGGATGGCTCCCATAATCTGTGTGTGTTCTCCTTCGACAAAGTAGGTGTGTTCCTGTATTCTACCACGTTACGGGGCGGGAAACGACACCACAGTATCAGTTTCGCCGCGCACAGCGCGTCCGTTATGCAGGGCCGGGGCATAGGTCCAATCGCCGACGGTGTCCAAAGCCGCCGCGTCGAGATCGTCATTGCCCGAGGATTGAACTACGTCCGCATCGGTCACTTCGCCGAACCTGTTGACGCGCAGATGCAGCGTCACCTGTGCGCCGTCGCCTGTCACGCCGGACGGCAAAAGTGGGGCGGTGTGCGACAGCAGACGCGGCGGGCCGTCCGGCAGGGTGTCAGGCGGAGCGGCAGCTTCGGTGCGGCGCAGGGTTTCCTGCCGGGCCTCGCTGACGCGCACTGTCGGCAGGGGCGTCTCGGCAGCAGCCAGAGCAATAACCACCGGTGGCGGCGGGGCCAGCCGCCGGGGCCGAAGCGCGAGCCGCGCAGGCTTTGGAGCCGGGCGCGGGGACGCCGGGGCAGTCCGAAGCACGGCAGGAGTGGGCGCGGCAGGAGTGGGCGCGGCAGAAGCGGGCAGCGCAGCCAGACGGGGAACTATTGCCAGACGGGGCGGGGAAGCGGGCGGGGGAACCGGCTTCGCAGACGCAGATGCGGCAGGAACGAGCGTCTTGACCACGCGGGTTCGGTAGACGTACACCGGCACCGAGCGGACGGCGGCGGCAGCCGTCCGGGGCGGGGCGGGCGGCCACTGCTGCACTGCGCCGATCCCAACCGCCGCCCCGACCAGAGCCGCCGCGCCGAGCCAGAGGCCGCGCCCGGAAAACGCTTTTGGCGTCCGCACGGGCCGCGCAAACTGCGTCGTGACCGACGGGGCCGGGGCGGACAGGGGAGCGGCGCGGCGCAGAGCCTCCGCAAACGCCGCCGCCGAGGCGTACCGCTGGCCGGGCCGCTTCGCCATCGCTTTTCGCAGCACGCGCTCCAGACGCGGGTGGCTCAGGCCGTCCAGACGGGGCGGCTGACGCAAAATCTGCTGCATCACTGCCGGAACCGTGTCCGCCTCAAACGGCTTCCTTCCGGTCAACATCTCTGCCAGCGTCACCGCCAGTGAGAATACATCCGTCCGCCCGTCCACCGGCTCTCCGTTGATCTGCTCCGGGGACATATAGGCCGGGGAACCGACCACCATGCCGTCCTGCGTCAGCTCCTGATCAGACACCGTGCGCGAAATCCCGAAATCCATCAGCTTTGGGCAAGCGGCGCTGCTCTCCGAGAAGGCATCCGGCAGGCACAAAAAGAGGTTGTCGGGCTTGATGTCCCGGTGCACAATGCCGCGTCCGTGCGCGTAGTCCAGCGCCTCGGCAACGCGCAGCGCAATCGGCAGTGCCTCCGCCAGCGGCAGGCGGCCCGCCGAGCGCAGGCGCTGACGCAGGGTTTGCCCACGCAGCCGCTCTAGAGCCAGAAACGGCTGCCCGCTTTCCGTTTCCCCGACATCGACAGACACAATCTGCGGATGCGTCAGGCCCGCCACCGCCCGCGCCTCGCGCCGGAAACGCTCGGTCAGGTCTGCCCGAAGCGCGGGCGGCAGGTCCGGTGGGAATGTCAGCACTTTCAGCGCGACTGCCCGCCCGCGCCGCAAATCGGCGGCTAGGTAGACGACGGAAGAAAAACCACGTCCCAGCTCTTCCTGAATCTGATACGGGCCAATGATTGCCATCTCTGATATTCCAGTTTTCGGCTCAACTTCCCGAAGATTATTCATGACAACGCGCCTTTCGCTTCTTTCTGCCGCTTTCGCAAAGACTGACGACCGGCGGGGCTGGGAAGTTCCCAAAGGGCGGAGACGAGTTTGGCATGAATCTTGCACGTAAAGTCATCGGTGCCTGCCTGAATCTCTTGAGAATCAGAGTGAAGCCGTTTATTTCAGGGCCGGAGTGCCCGAGGTCAGAATGTATGGAAACTCCCACTTACGGTGACGGACGCACATTTCGGGGCGGCGATGGGCCGCGTCCCGAACCCGCGCCTCAAAATAATCAAACTGCCGGCCAGAACGTGATTCTGCTGCCAGGTGTTTACGCCCGGCGCAGCGGCGCGAAAAACGCGCAGCGTGTGCTGGATTTGATTCTGTGCGGCCTGCTGCTTCTGCTGGTCTGGCCCGTATTCGGCGTCATCGCCCTCCTGATTCGGGTGGACAGCCCCGGCCCGGTGCTGTTCAAACAAAAACGAGTGGGGCAGCAGGGCCAAGAGTTCTGGTTTTACAAATTCCGCTCCATGGTCACTGACGCCGAATCGAAGCGTCACCTGCTGGAAATGCACAACGAGCGTTCCGGCCCGGTTTTCAAAATGAAAAACGACCCCCGCGTCACCCGCGTGGGCCGTGTCCTGCGTAAGTTTTCGCTGGACGAGCTGCCCCAGCTTCTCAATGTCGTCAAGGGCGAAATGAGCCTGGTCGGCCCGCGCCCCGCCCTGCCCGCTGAGACTGCCAAATACACGCCCCGCCAGCAGCAGCGCCTGCTGTGCGTGCCGGGTGTCACCGGACTGTGGCAGGTGTCCGGCCGCGCCAGCCTGAGTTTTGAGCGCTCCATTGAGCTGGATTTGCTGTACATCGAACAGCAGTCTGTCCTGCTGTATTTTCGGATTTTAGTCATGACCATCCCTGCTGTTCTGCGTGCCGAAGGCGCTTACTGACGCGCTCGCCCCCGACTGAGTGCGCCGCCGGGAACTTCACGGGCCGTTTCTGCCATAAAGAACGCGGCGTTAATCCCCGATACTCAGGCCAAACACCGAGAGACAGACCTAACTTATGTACCGTCGCACTCCAATCCTGTTCCGAATGGTAGACTCGTTTTTCCGTCACCAGCTTTTGTTCTGGGGGGCACTGATTATTGTCAGCAGCCTGACAATGGCGGCGCTGTACGCCCGGTCCAAAACATTCCACGCCACGGCGATGACTCAGGTGCAGACGCAGAGCGTCGCCAACATACTGGGGCAGGACGATGCGAACACCTGGGTGACGCCCGCGCAGAAAAGCGTGGACCAATTCAACGACCTCATCAAGCAGAACCAGCAGGGCGGCTTTCTGGACGTGGCCCTGCAAAAAGCGCAGTTGGCAGCCCCCATCAACGTGGACCCGCAGGCCGATGATCCGCGCTATGGTGCGCTTCAGAAAAATCTGGCTGCCTCTGTGGAAAGCCCGAACCAGTTTTCCCTTTCGCTGACCTGGAACAACCCCGATGAATGCAAGCGCATTCTGGATGCCTTGCAGGCGCAGTATATTGAAGAAGTCGGCGCGGACAAGAGCTTGACTTCTACAACCAGCGTGCGGTTTCTGGACAGCCAACTTGCCGAGTATGCCCGCCGGATGCGGATTTCCGAAAAGGCTCTGGCTGACTTCAAAGCCTCCTATGGCGGTCAGCTTTCCGATGCTGGAACTTCCTACAGCAACCAGTTGTCCAGTTTGCAGGCCCAGCTCACCGACAAAGAGGTGACGCTCGGGGAAAACCAGCACAAAAAGACTTTTTTGCAGCAGCAGCTCCAGGCTATAAAACCGATGAGCATTTCCGAGCAGACCGTCTCCGACCAGACGCCGCTGGAAAAAGAAGTCGCAACCCTGCTGGCCAAGCGCGACGCCGAAATGGCGGGCGGCTCCGGGCACGGCCCGCTGACACCCCAGCACCCGATCATTGTCGCCATTGACGAGCAGATCAAAGCTTTGCAAACGCAGCAGCGGCAGGCCGCCGCGCCGGAAAACAAGCGCAACACCCAGACGAAGCTTGCCGAAAACCCGCAGTATCAAGCCTTGCAGCAGCAAATCGCCGAAGCCAGTATCGCCGCCGAAGCGGACCAGCAGCTTATGCAAAACCTGCGCCAGCAGATTGGCAAGTACCAGGGCATTGTCACGCAGATCCCCAATGCCCAGCGGCAGCTCACCGACAAAATCCGTGACTACAGCGGGCTGCAGGATGCGTATCAAAGCCTTGAAAAACAGCGGCGCGAAGTCAAAACCAAAGCCGACCTTGACCGCCTTACTTCCACGTCCAGCCTGACACCGATTGGCGTCACCTACGCCCTGCCGACCACCGGGCGCACCAAGCTGATCGGAATGCTGATCGGCAGCTTGATTTTAGGTGTCCTGGTGGGCTTCATTCTGGTAGTTCTGAGTGAATGGGCTGACCATTCCCTGCGCTACGAAGCCGATGCCGAGCGCCTGCTGGGCGTTCCCGTGCTGGCCTGCCTGCCGGAAGCCGCCGACCTGCGCTCCTCCTCTTCCCGCCGCGCCCTGACACACACGCCCGCCGTCCTGCCCGGACCGGAAGGATAACGCCCTGATGCCCGAACCCTTGACTGACGAGTTCACAGAGCCGGAAACGACACTGGTTCCCGAATGGCAAAGCCGCACCCTGCGAGCTGATGAAATGGCCGTGCTGCTGCGCCAGGCTCAGGAAGCCCGCCTTGCCACGCGCTCGCGTCCTGAATCCATGCCCAGCGCCGATGCGGATGCGTATGTGGATGACGAGCCGTTTGACAAGACCATCATTATGAACAGGGACACTCTGCCCCGGCCCAACCGAACGCTGCGTCCGGAGGAGTTTCCCAGCCTGCCGGAACGAGCCACGGGCGAGGATCTTCCCGAGCTTCCGAGCGCTCCACCGATCAATCTGCGTGTTGAAAAAACGCCTGCCGAGTTCAGCCATCTTTACGCTTCGCTGGAAAGGCAGATTGCAGGCGTCGGCGATGTGACGCTGATCAGCGGCGAAACCCTGGGTTCGGACCGTCCTTACGTCCTCGGCATCACCAGTGCCGTGGTAGGGGAGGGGAAAACTACCGTTGCCCTGCATCTTGCCATGACCATCGCCCGCGACACGTTCAAGCGCGTGTGTCTGATTGACATGAGCCTTGGCAAAGGTGATCTGGCCGTGCGGATTGGGGCGCCTGCTCGCGGCGAAGGGGTCATTCCGGTGCTGGAAGACAGTGCCAGTGTCGTGCCGACCCTGCAGATCGCGGGCGCAGACAACCTGGTGGTCATCCCAGCAGGCAAAGCGCCTGCCAACGCCGCCCGTCTGGCCCGCTCGCCCCGCGTCGCGCAGCTTATCTTGTCTGCCCGGATGGCCTTTGACGTGGTCATCGTGGATATGCCCGCCGTCGCCTCCGACAATGCCCTGCCATTGACCCGGCATATGGATGGCCTGCTGGTGGTCGCCCGTGCGGGCGTGACGCCCCGTGACGTGGTCGCGCAGGCGCTGGACGCACTGGGCCGGGACAAAGTGATTGGCGTGACCCTCAATCGTATCAAGTCTGCCGGGCCGTCCTGGCTGCGAAAACGTCTTCAGAAAGCCTGATGTGATGCTGCTGACCGCGTTTTTAACCGTGCTGACTTCTTTGGTCGGGGCTGTCTGCGTTCTCAGCGTCGCGTCGCTGCTGACCCTGCTGGTGGCGGCAATCCTGCCGCGCCGCCAGGCCAGGGCGGCGAAGGCCGCCCCGCTGGCGCTGGCCGTCGTTGTGCCCGCGCACGACGAGGCGCTGGTGCTGGCGGCGACTTTGGACAGCCTGCTGGCACAGGATTTCCCCGAAGAATGCCGGGAGCTGATTGTTGTCGCCGACAACTGCACCGATGAGACCGCAGAAATTGCCCGTGCGCGAGGCATCACGGTTCTGGAGCGCATCAGCGCCGAGGAGCGCGGCAAAGGCTACGCGCTGAACTTTGCGATGGCTTACCTGCACGCCCTGCCCGAGCGGCCTGACGGCGTGGTGATCGTGGATGCCGACACGTTTGCCGCGCCGGACTTTTTGACCCGTATCGGGCAGGGGCTGGAACGCTCCCGCGCCGCTCGCGGGTTCGGGGCTGTGCAGGGGCGCTACGGCGTGCTGAACGTGGGGGATGGCTGGCGGGCGGCGCTGATGGCGGGAGCCTTCGATCTGGTCAACCATATCAAGCCGCTGGGCCGTGAGCGCCTGGGCCTGAGTGCGGGCCTGAAAGGCAACGGCATGGCGTTTACGTGGCCGCTGGCCTCGGCCCTGCCCTGGCCGGGCGGCAGCCTGACGGAAGATTTGGACTACGGGCTTGATCTGGCACGGCGGTACGGGGTGCGCGTGGCCTACGTGCCCGACGCTCGCGTCCGGGCGCAGATGCCCGTGACGGCGGCGCAGGCGGCCTCGCAGCGCGACCGCTGGGAGCGCGGGCGGGCGGGTCTGACCCGCGAGCGCGGCCTAAGTCTGCTCTGGGAGGGTCTGTGCGGGCGGAACCTGCTGCTGCTGGACATGGCGATAGATTTGCTGACGCCGCCGCTGGCGGAGCTGGGTGCTCTGCTGTGTGCGTGGGTTATTCTGGTGGGCGGGGGCGGCGTGCTGGGCATATTGCCGCACGCGGGTCACTGGGCGACGGCCCTGGGCGTGACGGGCGCGGGCCTGCTTCTGTACATTCTGGGCGGTCTGCGTGCCGCCGGGGCCTCTCGTGCGGCGTATGCCGCGCTGGCCCGTGCGCCGTTTTATGCGGTCTGGAAAATTGGCCTGCGTCTGGCCGGGCGTCGGCGCGGGGCGGGCTGGGTCCGCACGACCCGCCTGCCGCTGCCTGGGGAGACCTCTCCGTCCCCGGAGGCAGGAGTGGCTGATACGGAGGCGGCTCCCCGATGACTCTGATTTTACCAATTATGTTTGCTGCAATTGGGATTGGTTTATTTGCCCGCCGTGTCACACTCCTGCATTGGGTCGGTTTGGCGGGCTGGACACTGCTGATCATCGCGTATCACTACTTCAAGCATTGAGTGGTTCCCTCAATGCGTGTGGCCGCACCCTGCCGCATGCGGCTCCAGTTCGCACAGCAGGGCCGGGCCGGACTGACGGCAGGCATTCCCCTCCGCCGTCTCGGTTTGGATGGTCGCGTGGCCGATGCTGAACTCATCGTGCAGACGTGTGTTGACTTCCGACACGACGGCCTGTGCCTCCGTGACCGTTAAGTCGCCGGCCAGAACGATGTGGCAGGACAAAAAGTGCAGGCCGTCGCTGACTGTCCAGACGTGCAGGTCGTGAACACCGCACACCGGCTCAATGTCCCGGATAGCCGCTGCGACTTCTTCCACGGCCATTCCCTTCGGGGCGCCTTCCAGCAGAATGTTGGTGGCCTCCTCGATAATCCCCCATGACGAATACAAAATAAAGCCCGCAATCAGCACAGACACCAGTGGGTCCGCGAGGCTCCAGCCCGTCAGCCGGATGACGAGGCCGGCAATTACGACGCCCAGGGACGACAGCGCATCGCCTGCCATGTGGATATAGGCCGCCCGGGCATTGATGCTGTGCTTGCTGTCCGCATGCAGGCGCCAGGCAATCACGGTGTTCAGCAAAACTCCGAACGCAGCCACGCCCATCATCAGACTGCCCGAGACCGGCTCCGGGTGCCGGAAAGCGTGCCAGGCTTCCAGCAGAATGCCCAGAGCGATCACCACGAGCGCAGCGGCGTTTCCCAGGGCGGTGAGAATGGCGACCCGGTGGTAGCCGAACGTCTTGCCGGAGTTTGCCGGGCGGCGGGCCACCCAGATGGCATACGCCGCCAGCCCCAGCGCCAGCGCATCGCTTGCGTTGTGCCCTGCGTCAGAAAGCAGCGCCAGCGAGCGTGCCCGCAGGCCGAAAATGATCTCTGCTCCGACAAACGCCAGGGTCAGGCCCAGCGACAGCCATAATCCCCGCCCGCTTGTCGCTCCATGTGTGTGTCCAGCCATGCTGTTATTATACCACGCAGGCAATCTGGCAGGCAGGGTTAGCGGCGCCTCATTTTGGGCAAATCTTAGCGGGAAAGCAGATAAGCGCATGATTTTGAGAATTTCGCTGGATTTACCGGGTGATGGCACTTATTTACGCATTGCGCGGCGCATTGGACACACGCTCATGGAGGACCTCGGCGTCGTGCCGCAGGACATCATCGATATTGAATTCATTATCGGAGAGCTGTGCACGAACGTCGTGCGCCATGCCCGGACGACAACTGACAGCCATTATACGGTCTCACTGGAATACCATGCGGACCGGGTAGCAATTATTGTGGAAGATCGCGGCATCGGATTTTCAGCAGCCAATGTCAGCACCGTCGGCTCTGTCCGGCCAGACCGCGACGGCACGGACCGCCTCGGGGGCTTCGGCCTGGAACTCATTCGCCTGATGGCCGACCATATTGAGTTTCGGCGTTCGGACCCGCACGGAACTACCGTGGTGGCCGAGAAGGCACTTCATTTCAACACGCCCGCCGAAGCCCGTCAGGCCGAAGAGCTGGCCGACCATCCCGGCGGCGAAATGCGCGTCAGTATGGATGAAACCACAAAGTAATTTACCGGGCTTGGCTTCCACCGGGTATAATTTGCTGCTAACAGCAGATCAAAGTATTCAGGAGGTTCTTATGTCAGTTCAAGTGGATACCGTTTTTGCCGCTGCCGTCAAAAACCATTACGGCGAATACGCAGGAACGTTTCGCAGCGAGAACAGTCAAGTTAGAGCGGATATATTCAAGCAGGGGGAATGGCTGGTTGCCCATGTTTCTTTCCCGACAGGACTTGACCTTACCAGTGTCAGCGACAAGTATCTAGCGGAACTTAACTCGTATGCAGCCCAAAAAGGATTTCCGGGCAAGCTGCGAATGCTATTTTCCTGACAAGAACGCTCATGTTTATTCGTGTTCAAAGTGTTCTGCCTTATTTGCTGCGCCTGCCCAGTGGTGAGTACCCGTCTAGCACTCCCGGTAAGCCACTTCACATTCAGAAAAAGTCCGTACCAAAGCTTGACGGCCTGGGTGCGAAACGCACCGCTGTTTCGCTTGTGTTTGAAGCCCCACCTTCTGTAGAACTCGAGCCGCAGCTTGCATTAAAAGGGCAGCAAGCGAGTCTGCTGCTCAGGCAGATTAATCGTTTGATACGCTGGTATCGTGCTGAAACACGTCAGGCTACTGTTGTCGAGCTAACAAAAGTGCAGGCCAGCCCATTTGTTTTCACGGCAGAAGAAAATCAGTCAACATGGGGGGATGCGCTGACTTTTGAGGCAGACCCTCCCGTTTCGTCTTTGTCTCGAAGCTGGGCATCTATTGTTAGGTCTGTGCGTTCCGGGATGGCAGGCGGAGGCGAGCCAGAAGTCGCCAGCCTTTTTCTTCTTGACGCGGAACAGGCGCTGCGCGATGGCCGTTTTCGGGAAGCCATTCTATTTTGTTGGAGCACGATTGACGCAAATTTTAACACAAAATACGAGACGATAGTGGATCAGATTTTAACTGAGGAGTGGGGCAGTGGACGTGACTGGTTAAAAGACACTCGCTTTGGAATGAAAAACAAAATGAGCGTCATTTTGTTTCTCACCACAGGGCGCTCGTTGTTTCGAGAACCTGATAATTTCTGGGATAATCTGAGCACAAGTTATAAGAAACGCAACAGAATCATTCACAGCGGAGAAACAGCACAGGAAGCAGAAGCGGAACTCGCGCTGCAAGTAGCTTATGGAGTAGTTCAGCTTATGGCAAGTATCAAGCCTCGAATGATACAAAAATGAAAGAGGATTTTTCGTGAGCAGCAAGACTACCTCCACAGAATTGGAGCAGTTTGGGGCCGATGTGCACTGGAACCTCGGCGATCTGTACAGCGGCATGGACGACCCACGCATTGAGGCGGCTCTGCTGGACGGCACGGCGCGGGCGGACGCATTTCAGACGCACTACCGGGGCAAGATCGATACGCCGGACCTGACGGCGGCGACGCTGGCGAATGCCATTCAGGATTACGAAAGCCTGTGGATGGAAGCAGGCAAGCCAATCTCGTATGCCGTCTTCTGCTTGAAAAAAAACAATGGCGACCCAGCGCGAGGGGCGTTCCTGCAGAAGATGCGCGAGGCGGGAACGCGCCTGAGCCTGCCAATGCTGTTTTTTGACTTGGAGCTGGCTGCCGTTCCCGATGAAACGCTTGAGCCACTGCTGGACACTCCCGAATTGCAGGACTACGCGCATTATATCGGCACGGTTCGTGCCCAGCGGGACCATGTGCTGTCCGAAACCGAAGAGCGGTTAATGGAAGAACTCGCCAACACTGGCGGGCGGGCGTTCGGGCGGCTGTTCAACGAGACGACTTCCACGGCGGTGTTCCACCTGAACGGGGAAGAATTGTCCCAGGCGCAGATCCTGGCAAAGCTCATGGACCCCGACCGCGAGCTGCGCCGCCAGGCCGCCGAAGCCTTCACCGCCGGGCTGAAAGAGCAAAGCCGGACGCTGACCTACATCTTCAATACGCTGATGCAGGACAAGAATGTCAAAGACCGCCTGCGCCGCTATGCCACTCCGCAGGAGTCACGCCACCTGGCAAATGAGCTGGACGAAGCGACGGTGAGCCTCGTGGTGGATACCGTGGTTCGAAACTACCCGCTGGTGGCCCGCTACTACCACTTGAAGCGTGAGATTCTCGGCGTCGACACGCTGACCCATTATGACCGCTATGCGCCGCTGTTCAAGGCCGAGGAAACCATTACGTACCCGGAAGCACAAACGCTTGTGCTGGATGCCTTCGGCGACTTCGCGCCGAAGATGCGCGACCGGGCTGCCGAGTTCTTTGACAAAAACTGGATTGATGCCCCGGCGACCAAAGGTAAAGTCGGCGGCGCGTTCTGCTCGTATGTCACCCCGGACACGCACCCTTATGTGCTGATGAACTATCTGGGCCGCATGAAGGACGTGATGACGCTGGCGCATGAGCTGGGCCACGGCGTCCATGCGTCGCTGTCGCGTCGGCAGTCTCTGGTAAACTTTCAGGGGACCCTGCCGCTGGCCGAGCTGGCGTCCACATTTGGCGAGATGCTGGTCTTTGAGCGTGTGACGAAACAGGCCAGCTTGAAAGAAAAGCTGGCGCTGTACGCGGAAAAGATTGAAGGCACATTTGCGACTATTCCCCGGCAGACGGCGATGTACCGCTTTGAGCAGGCGATCCACGGCCACCGGCGCACGTCGGGCGAGCTGACCACGGAGCAGTTTGGGGATTACTGGCAGGCGGAGCAGCAGCTCATGTTCGGCGACGCGGTGGCACTGGGCGATGACCACCGCCTGTGGTGGTCCTATGTCGGCCACTTTATTGGGTCGCCGTTTTATGTCTATGCGTATTCGTTCGGGGAGCTTTTGGCGCTGTCTTTGTACCAGCGGGCACGCACCGGCGGAGAGGCTTTCGCGGAAAAGTATTTGGAGATGCTGTCGGCGGGCGGCAGCCTGACCCCGCATGAGCTGATGGCGCAGGTCGATGTGGATTTACAGGACCCCGCCTTCTGGCAGGGCGGCTTTGCTGTTCTGGCTGGATTGATGGACGAGTTTGAGGCGCTGTGGCGGGAGTATCAGAAAGAACTGTAGAGGCGCGATTTATCGCGCCCCCTACTAAATCGAATAGTCTTCCTGGAACACCTGCATTTTACGCGGGGTCACATGGACTTCCTCGCCGGGCTTCAAGGCCAGATCGGCGAACCGCTCACGGGTCAGCTCTGCGCCCATAGAACCGCCGCCGTCGGTGCGCTCCAGCTCCACGCGCACCGTTGGCCCGACCGCGTGAACATAGCGCACCACGGCTTCCACGGTGGGAGCGCCATTGCGCGAGCGGGCAATATCCAGCTCATGCGGACGCACATAGCCAATGGCCTGCGCTTCGCCCCCGGTGGCTAGACCCGGTGCGGGGGCCTTCAGCGGCCCCAGACGCGCCTCCCCGTCATGCACCCGGCCATGGAACAGGTTCACGCTGCCCAGGAAGTTCATCACAAACGGATTGGCAGGCTCTTCATAGACCTCGTCCGGCGTGCCGATCTGCTCAATCTTGCCGTGGTTCATCACCACCACGCGGTCGGCGACTTCAAGAGCTTCCTCCTGATCGTGAGTCACAAACACGCTGGTGATGTGCAGTTCATCGTGCAGACGCCGCAGCCACGTTCGCAGCTCCTGCCGGACGCGGGCGTCGAGTGCGCCGAACGGCTCATCCAAAAGCAGCACATCCGGCTCTACAGCCAGCGCCCGTGCCAGGGCCACCCGCTGCCGCTGTCCGCCGGAAAGCTGCGACGGATACCTTTGGGCCAGTCCTTCAAGCTGCACCAGCTTCAGCAGCTCCATCACGCGCTCTTTAATCACGTTTTTAGCAGGCCGCGTCGCACGCGGGCGAACGCGCAGGCCGAACGCGATGTTTTCAAACACGCTCATGTGCCGGAACAGGGCATAGTGCTGAAACACAAACCCCACCTGCCGCGAGCGGGCATCGCGCTGTGCAACATCCTGATCATTGAAGAGAATAGACCCCTGCGTCGGAAACTCCAGCCCGGCGATAATCCGCAGCAGGGTGGTCTTGCCCGACCCGGAAGGCCCCAGAAGAGCCACCAATTCTCCGGTTTGGACGGTTAAGTTGACGTCACGGAGCGCCTGGAATGCGCCAAACGATTTGTTTAAACTACGAACTTCAATACTCATAATTACTCTGTTGCCTCCCGGTGCGCGGTTTTCCACTCCACAAACGATTTAATTGCCAGTGTGACCAGCCCCAGCAAAGCCAGCAGAGAGGCGGCAGCAAAAGCCCCTACAAAATTGTAATCGTCGTTGAACGATTCCACCTGCAAAGGCAGAGTGTTAGTTTGACCGACGATTTTCCCCGATACTACGGAGACTGCCCCGAACTCGCCCATCGCACGGGCATTGCATAAAATCACCCCATAAATCAACCCCCACTTGATGTTTGGGAGCGTGATCCGTGAGAAAGTCTGCCAGCCCGTTGCTCCGAGCACAATCGCCGCCTGCTCCTCTTCCACCCCCTGCGCCTGCATCACCGGCAGCAGCTCACGGGCGACAAATGGAAACGTCACAAAGGTCGTTGCGATCACAATCCCCGGCACGGCAAAGATGATTTGTATGTTGTGCGCCTGAAACCAGCCGCCAAGCGGGGTAAACCGGCCCAGCAGCAACACGAAAATCAGCCCAGCGACAACCGGAGACACGGCAAACGGCAAATCGATCAGGGTCAGCACCAGGTTTTTGCCGCGAAAGTCGAATTTTGCAATTGCCCAAGCCGCCGCAATGCCGAACAGAACGTTCAGCGGAACCGAAATCGCCGCAGTCAGCAACGTCAGCTTGATCGCGATGATTGTGTTCGGATCGCGCAGGGCTGCGAAGTAGGCGGGCTTGCCGTCCTGCAGAGCCTGCGCGAAGACGGCGGCCAGCGGCAGCCCGAGGAACAGGGTCAGGAAGGCCAGCGTTGCCAGGACGAACAGCAGGCGGATGGGCCAGGGTTCGGTCGCCAGCCGGGGCCGCTTGGCGGGCGGCAGGGTCGGGGCAAGATTAATTCCAGTTTGTGCCATTTTCTAAGTTCAGTTTCTACAGCATTCCTATGCGCTTGCGGCTCCAGCTTTGGAGAAGATTGATGAACAGAAGCAGTGCAAACGAAGCCAGCAGCATCACGACGGCAATCACCGTCGCACCCGCGTAGTCAAACCCATCCAGCTTGTCCATGATCAGCTTTGGCACAATCTCGCCTTCCAGGGGAATGTTGTTGGAGATAAAAATCACCGAGCCGTATTCCCCCAAAGCCCGTGCGAATGCCAGGGTCGCTCCGGTCAGCGTGGCCGGGAGCAGGGTAGGAAGGAGGACACGGACGAATATCTGCCACCGCGACGCCCCCAAACCCGCTGCCGCTTCCTCCACGTCGGTTTCCAGATCCTGCAGGACAGGCTGAACGGTCCGCACGACAAACGGCAGGCCGACAAAGACCAGGGCCACAAGAATGCCCAGCGGCGTGTAGGACACATCCAGATGGCCGCCGTGCGCGATCCGCCATCCGTTTGCCGTGTGCGCCAGATGCAGCGTGTACAGGTGCTGGCCGATCCACCCGTTTTCAGCATAAACTGCGCTCAGGCAGATTCCAGCGACCGCCGTGGGAAGGGCGAACGGGAGGTCTACCAAACCGTCGATCAGCCGCCTTCCGGGAAATGGGTAGCGAACCAAAGTCCATGCCACTAAAAGGCCGAATACGGAGTTCAGCAGGGCCGCCAGCGCCGATGTCCCGAAGCTGAGCTTGAAGGCGGCAATGGTGCGCGGATCGCTGATGACTGTCCAGAACCCGGCTTTTCCCACAGTTGCTGCTTTAAAGAACGTGGTCGACAGCGGGAGCAGCACCAGAAGGCTCAGGTAAAAGAGGGTGTACCCCAGGGACAGGCTGAAGCCGGGCAGAATACGCCGCGACTTGATCGGTTTTAAATTCGCTTGTGCGGTAGTGACGGCCATAGGATTTACTGTGTCTTTGCCTATTTCTTCGTCTTTGCCTATTTCTTCACGTAGATTTTGTCGAAAACGCCGCCATCCGAGAAATGCGTCTTCTGCGCGTTCTGCCAGCCGCCAAAGACATCGTCTATGGTGAACAGCTTGATTGCCGGGAACTGGGCGGAGAACTGTTTGGCGACGGCCTGGTCGCGGGGGCGATAAAACCGCTTGGCGGCGATTGTCTGCCCTTCGGGCGAATACAAATACTGCAGATAAGCTTCCGCGACGGCACGGGTTCCTTTTTTATCCACATTTTTGTCCACCACCGCCACAGACGGCTCGGCCAAAATACTCACCGAAGGGTCAACAATCTCGTACTGACCTTTGCCAAGCTGATTGATGGTGAGATAGGCTTCGTTCTCCCAGGCGATCAGCACATCGCCGACATGGCGCTGGGTGAAGGTCACGGTGGAGCCGCGTGCGCCGGAGTCCAGGATGGAAACGTTGCGGTAAAGCTTGGAAACAAAATCTTTTGCAGATGCCTGGCTGCCGTTGGAAGCCTGCAGGGCATAGCCCCAGGCGGCAAGATAGTTCCAGCGTGCGCCGCCGCCGGTTTTCGGGTTTGCGGTCACGACACCGACGCCGGGGCGAACGAGGTCCGACCAGTCTTTGATTTTCTTGGGGTTTCCCTTGCGGACCACAAAGACAATGGTGGACGTGTAGGGCGCGGAATTATTCGGCAGGCGTTTCTGCCATCCCTCGTTGATCAAGCCTGCCTTTTGGAGCGCGTCGATATCATAGGAGAGCGCCAGGGTGACGACATCCGCCGCTAGGCCATCCTGAACGGACCGGGACTGCTTCCCGGAGCCGCCATGCGACTGCTGAATCGTGACGGTTTGCCCGCTCTTCGATTTCCAGTATTTGACAAATGCAGGATTGTAATCCTGGTAGAGTTCCCGAGTCGGGTCATAAGAAACGTTTAAAAGCGTGACAGGGCCAGTCCCGGCGGCGCCGCCGGATGGGGCAGGACCGGTGGCTTTGGGCGTGGAGCACCCGGCCAGCAGAAGGGTCAGGGCGGATGCGGCCAGCGCGGCTGTTCGTGTTAGGTTCATAAAATTGCTGTTTCGGGCAAATTGGGGGCGGCCACATTGGTCGCCCCCAAAGAATACCCGTAATTGTCCAGAATTGCAACCAGAAAGGTCGCTAATGTTTGGAGTAGATCTGGTCGAAGATCGCCCCATCTGCAAAGTGTGTTTTCCGAATCGTCTCCCACCCGCCGAACGTCTTTTCAGCGGTGAACAGCCGAATGGGAGGGAACTGCGCGGCGTACTGCCGTGCGACGGCGGCATTGCGCGGGCGGTAAAAGTGCCGCGCAGCGATTTGCTGTCCTTCGGGCGAATACAGATACTGCAGATACGCAGTCGCAACGGGGCGTGTGCCGTGGGCATCCACATTTTTGTCGACAAGGGCGACGGGCGGCTCTGCCAGGATACTGATGGACGGGCGCACAATATCATACTGGCCCCGGCCCAGGGTCGTGGCGATCAAGTCGGCTTCATTTTCCCAGGCGATCAGCACATCGCCGACACGTCGCTGGGTAAACGTCACCGTTGCGCCGCGTGCACCAGAGTCCAGAATAGGCACATTCTTGTACAGGCTTGCGACATAAGCGCGTGCCGCGCCCTGGTTTCCTTTGGAGGCCTTCAGCGCGTAGCCCCAGGCCGCCAGATACGCCCACTGCCCGCCACTGGAAGACTTGGGGTTCGGGGTCACGACGGAAACGCCCGGTTTGATCAAGTCCGGCCAGTTCTGAATGCCTTTCGGGTTGCCTTTGCGGACCAGAAAAACGATGGTGGACGTGTAAGGTGTTGACCCGTAAGGGAGCCGTGCCGCCCAGCCGGGTTTGATCAGGCCGCGCTGCTGGATCGCATTGATGTCGGAGGCAATTCCGAGCGTGACGACATCCGCGCCGAGGCCGTCAATCACCGATCTTGCCTGCTTGCCAGACCCGCCATGCGACTGCTGGACGGTGATCTTCTGGTGTGCTTTGCCTTGCCAGTACCGCGCAAAGGCCGTGTTGTAATCCTGGTACAATTCCCGCGTCGGGTCATACGAGACGTTCAGCAGTTTTTGGTCGGCGCGAGCCGTTCCTGCCAGTGACATCCCGGCCAGAAGGGCCGCTAATACCAGCCCCAGTTTCTTCTTCAAAAGCATGTGTTCTCCTGTCCTTGTCTTGACTATCATTGTCTTTACTTGCAAAATGCTGAATTGATAATACCCGATGAATATCTAATTGTCTATAAACAAACTAGTAAATATAATAATAAATCAAGAAAAAGTTTCTTGGCTGGGATTTGAACCTTTTGCCTGCCTCTTGGAACAAACTCAATAGAAACAAGGCAGCAAAGGCAGGCACGGTGCAGAGCGACAGACAAACAGCCAGGCAGATTGCGGCAGGGAACCGGCACGCCTTCGCAGCCTTTGTGGATACCCACGGCCCGCGTCTGCTGTGCCTCGCCCGCCGCTATGCCGCCAACGAGACGGACGCCGAAGATTTAGTTCAGGAGATTTTCGTGGCCCTCTATCGCGGCATGGCAAACTTTCGCGGCGACAGCACGCTGTCCACTTGGGCTTATCAGGTCGCCCTGAACCACTGCCGCAAACATCTGGAACGCCGCCCCGTTCCAACACTGACGCTGGACGACAGCCGAGACTTGCCCGAAGCCGCTGACTATGGCCCTGCCCACCGCGCCGCTGTGGGCGAGCTGTCTTCACAGGTGCATCTTGCGCTTGACGCGCTCACTCCCGAACACCGGGACGCCGTCATTTTACACGAGCTGCACGAGCTGACCTACGCCGAGTGCGCCGCCGTGCTGCAAGTGCCGGTGGGGACCATCAAGTCCCGCCTGTCTTATGCCTTCCGCCGCCTGCGCGGCAGCCTGACCGCTTACGTCCATTCCGACGGGGAGGAAGCCACCCCATGACCGCCTGCACCAAATACACCGACGACCTGAAAGCCTACGTCGACGGCGAGCTGTCCGTAGTTCGCCGCTTCGCCGTCCGCCGCCATTTAGCCCAGTGCCCGGCCTGCCGGGAGGAGATTGCCGCCATGACACAGCTCACCGAAGACCTTCGTGCCTCCGAGCCAATAGAGCCGCTTGATGCCGACTTACGCGCCCGCATTTTAAGTGTCCCACCTGTGAGTAGCCGACCTGTGCCGTCCCGGCGGCCTCTCAGCCCATCGCTGAAATGGGTGCTGGCCGGGGTGGCACTTGTGGCATGGTGCTTTGTGTTTACTGTCATTCAGAGAAATCAAATCTCTGCCAGACGCTCTGCGCGAACTGAACAAATCGCCTCTGCGCCGCAGCCCAGGCCAAAAATGCCGCCGCCAGTTGCCGTGAGCGCGGCTGGGGGTAGCCTCAATGATGCCAGTGTTATAGCTAAAAGCACTAACGGCACGTATACGGACGCAAATGGGCTTGGTAAAGCTCAATACTACGACGCTAACTCACCTGTGCCATCGGCAGTCACCGGTGGTGGTCGCCCGCTGATTTCCAATGGGAATGGCCTCGTCACTTTTGATTCCCCCACGCGGCAGGTCCACAAGGAGGCGTCCATCACCGTGCAGCTTGCCAACCCTGAAACAAGCAGTGATACGGTTGGGACGATGGTTAAGGAGACCGGCGGCTATGTGGCCTCCAACACACTGGATACCTCGGCAGAGGGCTTGAAAAGCGCGGAGCTAATCGTCAAAGTCCCCGTCGTGCAGTTTGAGGCGTTCCTCGCCCAAATCGCTCGGCTCGGCAGTGTGCAGGCCAAAAACGTCACCGGTGAGGACATTACCGAGCAGACTAGCGACGCCGACTCGGAAGAAAACGTGCTGGAAAACGATGTCGCCCGCAGTGAGGCGCGGCTGAAGGCACTTGGTGCAAAAGCCAAATGGCGCGATGAACAAAGCACCCGCGACCTGCGGATTCAACTGGCCCAATCCCGCGCCCGGCTGGTCCTGCTGAAGCGCATGGCGGCCCTGTCCACGATTACGATTGACCTGGACCAAACGCCGAAGAAACCCGCCCCTGTCACCGGCGGCTTCCTGAGCGGCCTCAAAGACACGGGCCGTGATGCCGGGCAATCGCTGGTGGGGGCGGCGCAAACGCTGCTGGCGCTCGTCATCTGGCTGCTGGCCTATGCGCCGCTCTGGATACCGGTGCTGCTTTTGGGACGCTATGGGCTGAAAGAGTACCGCAAGCGGCAGGCGGCGTGAGACCTAACCCCCCGGCCCCCTTCCCTAAAAAGGAAGGGGGAGGCAGACGAATACGGATAAGATAGGAAAGGCAGGGGCAAGGAACAAGAGGGCAGGGGCAAGCCCTGCCCCTACAGTTCTTTTCTCGCTCCCCCTTCCCTCTTAGGGAAGGGGGCCGGGGGGTTAGGTCACTCCGGGTATAATCCCCCTACCATGCCCAAACTTGTGATTTTAGACGGCAACAGCCTCCTGTATCGCGGCTTCTTTGCCATGCGTGCCCTGTCCACGTCCGACCGGCTGCCTACCAATGCCGTGTATTCGTTCGTCCTGATGCTGCTGACCATCTTAGAGCGTGAGCAGCCGGACGCCATCTTTGCCGCGTTTGACCCGCCCGTGGCGACGTTCCGGCACAAAGAACTGGAGTCCTACAAAGGCACGCGGAAGTCCATGCCGGATGATTTGAAGCCGCAGCGGGCACTGGCACGGGAAGCAGCGGCGGTGTTTCGAGTTCCCAATGTGGAAGTGCCCGGCTACGAAGCGGACGACGTCTGCGGAACGCTGGCCGAGATCGGCAAAACGGCGGGCTATGATGTGCTGATTGTCACCGGCGACGGCGATGCGCTGCAATTAGTGGACGATGGCAGCCCCTTAGAAGGCCGTGGTACAGTGCGCGTGATGATCACCGTCAAAGGTGTCACCGATGTCAAAGTCTATGACGAAGGGGAAGTCAAGGCCCGCTACGGTCTGACGCCCGCGCAAATCCCCGATTTCAAGGGCCTCAAAGGCGACTCCTCGGACAACCTGCCGGGCGTCCCCGGCATCGGCGAAAAGGGGGCGTCCAAGCTGCTCAAAGACTATGGCACGCTGGAGAACCTGCTGTTTCATGTGGACGAGCTGCCCGAAAAAACCAAAAAGGCGCTGATTGAACACACCGACACGGCGACGCAGTGCAAGCGGCTGGCTACCATCGTCCGCGATGTGCCTCTGCCCGACTGGGTGGCGCTTTCGTCGGACTACCAGAGCGTCGGGCCGGATTTTGACGCCATCAAAGAGTTCTTCGAGCGGCTGGAATTCCGAACGCTGTTAAAGCGCGTGCCGGGCTTAGAGCGTGACCAGCGGGCCAAGTCGCTGGAGCCTGTGCCGGAAGAAGCCGCCGCCGCCGCCGCGCCGTCCGGCCTCGGCAGCGAAGTGATTGGCACGCAAGCGCAGTTCGATACACTGCTGAAACGCCTGGCCGATGCCGACGCGCCGGTGGCCGTGCAGCTTCACCTGACGCCCCCCGAGGGTATCAAGCCAGCGGCTCTGTCCCTGATGAATGCACAGCTAACTGGTGTCGCCCTGGGCCTGCCGGACGGCGCGTTTTATGCGGGCTGGGCAGAGTGGGGGACGGCGCTGACCCCCTGGCTGGAAGAGGAGGCACGCGCCAAATCTGTCTATGACTTGAAGCTGGTCACCGGCGTTCTGGGCCGTTTCGGCGTCACTCTGCGCGGCGGGGCCTTTGATGCTCTGCTGGCCGCCTACCTGCTGGCGGCGGGCCGGACTTCGTACCCACTGGCAAACCTGGCCGCTGACAATGCGGGCTTGGAGCTCATTGCTGACCCCGAAGACCCGCTGGGAACTACCGCCGATGAAGCCTCGGCAGTGCAGGCTCTGGAAATCGCTCTCACGCCCCGGCTGGAGCGCGACGAGCTGCGTGGCATCTTAGAGGACATCGAGCTGCCACTGGCCCCCATTCTGGCAAGTATGGAGCGGGCGGGTGTGACCATCGACGCCGATTACCTGCGCGGGGTGGCAAAAACGCTTGGCGGGCAGATTGAGACTCTGGAAGCGGAGATTTTCAAATTGGCCGGGGAGACGTTCTCCATCGGCTCTACCAAGCAGTTGCAAGAGGTCCTGTTCGATAAGCTCAAGCTGCCGGTGGGCAAGAAGACCAAAACAGGCTATTCCACGGGCGCGGATGTGCTGGAAGATTTAGAGGCCAAAGGCCATGAGATTGCCGGGAAGATTATTCAGTGGCGCGAAGTGTCCAAGCTGAAATCCACTTACGCCGACGCCCTGCCCGCGCTGGTGAACGCCGAAACCGGCAAGGTGCATACGTCGCTGAACCAGACCGTCACCAGCACCGGGCGTCTGTCGTCGTCGAACCCCAATTTGCAGAACATCCCCATCCGCACCGAGATTGGCCGCGAAATCCGCAAAGGCTTTGTCGCTGCCCCCGGTCATGTGCTGGTGTCGGCGGACTACTCGCAGATCGAGCTGCGCCTCTTTGCCCATATCACCAAAGACCCCGGTTTGGTCGCCGCGTTCAATTCGGGCAGCGACATTCACGCGCAGACGGCCCGGCGCATCTTTGAAGTGCCCGGCGACCAGCCTGTCACGGGCGACCAGCGGCGGCAGGCCAAGACTATCAATTTCGCCGTCATCTACGGAGCCAGTGCCTTTCGCGTTGCTGCCGAGCTTGCCGTCCCGCAGGCCCGCGCTGCAGAGCTGATCAAAGCGTACTTAGACCTCTATCCTGGAGTCCGCGCTTATTTAGAGACCGTCATGGAAACCGCCCGCGAAAAGGGCTACGTGCAGACGCTTTTAGGCCGCCGCCGCTACGTCCCCGACATCAACTCCCGCGTCTTTCAGTTCCGGCAGGCCGCCGAGCGTGAGGCCGCCAATATGCCGGTGCAGGGAACCAGCGCCGACATCATCAAGCTCGCCATGCTGCGCGTCGCCCGCGCCCTGCCCGCCCAAAAGCTGGAAGCCAAGATGGTCCTGCAAGTCCACGATGAATTGTTGTTTGAATGCCCCGAAGCCGAAGTGCGCCCCCTGTCCGCCCTCGTCCGCGACGCCATGCAGCACGCCTACCCCTTAGATGTGCCGCTGCGCGTAGAAGTCAAATCCGGCCACAACTGGTGGGAAGTCACGCCGGTGGATGACGATGACGCAGAGAATATAACAATGATGGATTAGCGACCGCGCCCGTATCCAAAAAAGGCAGAAAGTTGTTCTTGCGATGCAAGCTGTGCTTCATCGCTGAGAGAAGCTGCCCGCCGTTCGGCCCGCGCATCTGTTACAATCACAGCTTTCTCCAGCAAACCTGCATAACGGAAATCTACAAACGATTCGGCTTGGGTTGTGGAGTCTGGCAAGTAAAGAGTGCTGAATATCTTGTTCTTACGAACGTTTCCTTGCCTCTCTGTGGGAACTTCTGCAAGTGGAAAAATATCGGCCACTAAAACCAGCTTTGTGGAAGGCTTGTCATATTCACAGTCATAGGTGATTAGCATAACGCGGGTATTCAGGGCCACACGTTCGCCATCCTGCCTGACATAAACAATGGAGAGATTGTCAAAGATGTCACCTTGACTGACCTCCCCGCGCAGTTCTTGAAGGTACATCCGTGCCTCTTTAGTCCGTGTTAAATTTTTGGCATCGACCCCGTAACAGGCTGCTTCGCATTGAGTGCCATCAAAAACAGCCGCCGTCGTTCTGCAAGAAGGGCCACAGTTCGCTCCTCTTCCGTGTCCGCTTCAAACTCTTCAGGCTCATAAGTGCGGCTAGCTGAAATTTGTGGTCGCTTTTCGGCCTCTAGCTCGTTGCTGGCTGATGTATTTATCATCTTTGTATTTTCTCCTGATACCATTTCTCAATCAGCATTAGTGGCCTGACGCCAGATGCACCCTCCGCTCCAAAATGGAAAAGAGGTTCCCCGCTCAAACGCCCAAGACGTTTTGGACCTACTGCCAAAAGTATACCATAGAACGAACGCAGAGAAAAACGGCTTCAACTCAGCGCAATTTCGGCCAATTTTAAACATGTTTTCGGCGTTCGCCTTGACCGCTGACGCAAACCTGTGTTAGAATGCCGGTATTACTGCTTATTTCTCTTCTTTTTTGCTTATGATATTAGCCCGGAGACACTGCTTATGAGGACACTTACCTGCGCCGTCGGCGCGTTTGCCCTGATGGCCGCTGCGGCGCTGCCTGCGCTGGCGGAGCCGACACCGGCCACGATTTTGATCGGGGGGCGGGTAGTCCCGTTTCAGGTCAAGCCGTTTGTGGGGCCGGACGGGCAGGTGCGGGCGCCGGTGGATGCGGTGCAGCTTCTGGGCGCGAAGTTTCAGCGGCAGACGGATGGCACGGTGCTGATTACATCGGCGGCGGGGCGGCGCTTCACCAGTCCGTACACGGCGGTGCAGGGCCGGATGTGCGTGCCCTTTGCCCGCGTCGCGCAGGCGCTCGGCGGCACGGCGGACTGGCAGCCGACCACGGCGACGCTGACCGTTCGGGCGCGGCTCCAGGTCGTGCGCCAGGATGACAAGTCGCTGACGATTTACACGTCATATCCCGTCTACTATACCGTCAAGCGCATCGACAAGCCGGAGCGGCTGTATGTGGATTTGTACGGGCTGGATTTAGCGACGACACCGGCCAGCATTCCCAGCCAGTCGGGCGGCGTGACACAGATACGCAGCGGGCAGATTGACTACCAGACCGTTCGCATCACCATTGACTTGAAGCAGGGAATGCCGTTCCGCGTGGAAAGCGGCGTGCAGTCCAGCCAGGTCAAAGTCGCCCTCGGCGAAGGGGCCGAATCGCAAGTCGCGGTCACGCCTGCCCCTCCCGCGCCGCTGGCCCCGCTGCCGGTCAGCCCGCCGCGTGTGGTGGTCAACCCCGTGCCGCCGGTTCTGCCGAGAAACGCTGGTCCTGTGACAATCACCAATGTCGCGTACAAAATCGTCAGCCCGGCCCTCACCCAGATTTTGATCTCCACCACCGGCCCCGCGAAGTACCGCACGGAGACCCTGGACAGCCCGAGCCGACTGGCTTTTGATCTGGCCGGAGCCACCCCCGAAAGCACGGTGCAGGCCGCGCAGGCGGTCGGCAGCCCGTTCATCAAAGCTATCCGGGTCGGGCGGCTGCTGACCTCGCAGATGAACTTCGGGCGCGTTGTGCTGGACCTGTCCCGCGCTGTCGGCTTCACCGTGGACTCGCAGCCTGCGGGCAGCGGCATGACCTATACGATCAATGTGTTGACCGGCGGCCCGGAGGCGCCTTCCGCGCCGCTGGTGACTGAAGGCCCGAAGCCGCCGCTGAACCCGCTCAGCACGTCGCTGGCTGGGAAGATCATTTGTATCGATCCGGGGCATGGCGGCAAGGACTCCGGGGCGCGGGATGAGTTCCGCAGCGGGAAAGTCTATGAGAAAGACATTACTCTCTCGGTGGGCCGCCGCCTGCGCGATCTGCTGACTCAGAACGGCGCGACAGTGGTAATGACCCGCTCCGATGACACGTTTATTCCGGTAATGGGCCGCCCGCAGATCGCCAATGCCCGCCGTGCCGATTTCTTTGTCTCTATCCACGCCGACTCCAGCGGTGGGCAGAACTCGCATTCGGGAAGCACGATTTACTACCATGCCCAGAACCCCGTGTGCCGCCTCATGGCGGCTGACATTTCCCGGCGCATGGCAGAAAGCTCCGGCATTCCGCGTCTCGGAATCCGCTCCGACACCGTGCGCTTTCCCACTGGCTTTGGCGTTCTGCGCGGGAGCCTGATGCCTGCCGTGCTGGTGGAAACTGGCTACATGAACTGCGACACTGACCTGACCAAACTGCGAACCGATGACACCCAGCAGAAAATCGCCGAAGGCATCATGGCCGGTCTGCGCGATTTCATGCAGGATCGTCTCGGGCAGGCTCAGTCTGCAAGCCGCGAACAGGGCAGCGCCCGGAAGGCGTTCTAAGCGTGAGAGCATTTTTCGTGCCTGCCGCCATCGCGGTAGCCTGTTTGTCCCTGATCCTGTCTGGCTGCCATCGCCCGTCCTCCAGCCCGGCGCCTTCGGTCAGCATACCGCCCGCGCCGCGTGAAAAAGCGACCGTCTACGTGGTCAACCCCAAAGCAAAGGGCAGCGAAGATGCCCTCATGCCGCGCACGGTCACGCTGGCGACGCCGCAAACGCCGGTTCGCGCCGCTGTGGATGCGCTCCTGACCGCGCCGGGAAGCCCCCTGCCCAAAGGCGTGGCCCTGCGCGGCCTGTCTTTTGACAACGGTGTGGCGACGCTGGATTTCTCGGAAAGCCCGGTGGATGAAACCGGCGGCGAGGGGCACCAGACCGATGCCCTGACCGCGCTCGGGCGCACGCTCGGCCAGTTTCCCGAAATCAACAGCTACCAAATTCAAGTCAAAGGCACGCCGGTGACGACGTTCGGCGAATTCACCACCGATGGACCCATCCCCGTGACCCGCGCCGCCGAGGCGAAGACCGCGCCATGATGTCCGAAACTTCTCCCGACATCGGCATCTTTGATTCCGGGCTGGGCGGCCTGAGCGTGTTGCGCGAAGTGCAGCGGCTGGCTCCCGGCGCGTCCGTGCTGTATCTGGCTGACACCGCCAATGTTCCCTATGGCGACAAGCCGCTGGCGGTGGTGCGCGATCTGGCCCTGCGCCTGACGGCGCATCTGGTGCAGTCTGGCGCAAAAATGATCCTCATCGCCAGCGGTACGTCCACCGTGGCGGGACTCGAATCCGCCTGTTCGGCCTATCCCGGCCTGCCGATTGTGGGGACCATCGCGCCGGGCGCACAGGCCGCCGTAGAGCGCGGCGGCGGCCCCATCGGTGTCCTCTCCACCAATGCAACCGCGCAAAGCCTCGCGTTCACCGCCGCTGTTCACGCCCTGGACCCAGTGCGGGTCGTCACCGAAGTGGGATGCCCGCGCTTTGTGCCGCTTGTTGAATCGGGCCATGCTGAAACCGCCGAGGCCGAAGACGCCGCCCGCGACTATCTGGCTCCGCTGCACGCGGCCCGTGCTCAGACAATCATTCTGGGCTGCACCCACTTTCCGTTTTTGCTGCCCGCCCTGCACCGCGCCATTGCCGCGCTGGCCGACCCTGAGTTTCGGCCTGTCTTTGTGGACCCCTCCGAGGAGGCCGTCCGCTGCGCTCTCCCATTCCTGCCGCTCCTGCCAGACGCCCCCGCTGCTCCGCCCCGCTTCGCCGCCACCGGCGACCCCGAAGCCTTCCGCCGTTATGCCTCCGCCCTCCTCGGTGAGCCGCTGCCGCCGGTGGAGCGCCTGCGGCTGTAGGAACCTCCCTCAGCCCTTCCTTCAGAGGGGAGTAAGAAAGTTAGGAAAAGAGGGCGCAATCGGGAAAACGTGTCTGCTCCTGTTCTGGCTCCCTCTCTGAAGGAGAGGGCGGGGGAGAGGTCCCTGGTTCGGGTATACTCCCTCCATTCGCACACTCAAATTCTCACGCTCAAATTCAAACACCGAGGTTTCCCTATGCCACGCGAAGATGGCCGCGCTCTGGATCAGTACCGGCCCATTACACTCACCCGCTCGTATGCCCGCTATGCCGAAGGCTCCTGCCTGGTCGAAGTCGGTCAAACCCGCGTTCTCTGCACGGCCAGTGTGGAAGACCGCGTGCCGCCGTTCCTGAAAGGCAAAGGTCAGGGCTGGCTGACCGCTGAATATGCCATGCTCCCGCGTGCGACCCACACCCGGTCGGGCCGCGATGTCGGCAAGCCCGCCGGGGGGCGCACCGTGGAAATCCAGCGGCTGATTGGCCGCTCTCTGCGTTCGGTGGTGGAGATGGCGGCGCTGGGCGAGCGCACGATTACGCTGGACTGCGACGTCCTTCAGGCCGACGGCGGTACGCGCACAGCGGCCATTTCCGGTGCGTTTGTGGCGCTTGTGGAAGCATTGGACTGGATGCGCGGCAAGGGGCAGATTAAAACGCTGCCGCTGACGGAATGGGTTGCCGCCGTGTCGGTCGGCGTTGTTCTGGGCGAAGAGCGGCTGGATCTGGCCTATGAGGAAGACTCGCAGGCGTCGGTGGACATGAACGTCGTGATGACGGACACGGGCCGCTTTGTGGAGGTGCAGGGCACAGCGGAAGGCACGCCGTTTGACCGCGACCGCCTGAACCGCCTGCTTGATTTGGCGGGGGTGGGGACCCGGCAGATGCTTGCCAAACAGCGCGAAGTGCTGGCAGGGATTGTGTGATGAGTGAGATGGAAACCGGAAAAGACCCCCTGGCCCCCAATAATGGGGGAACCGAAGAGCTGGGATCAAACCCTTCCAGTTCCTTTTCTGGCTCCCCCAGAATTGGGGGTGGGGGTGGCCTATCTCTATTCCTCGCTACCGGCAACGCGGGCAAAGTGTCGGAGTTCCGCGCTTTGCTGGCACAGCACCTGCCGGAAGCGGGGCTGACGCTGCAAACGCCGCGTGACTGGCCGGACCCACTGCCGGCGGTCGAGGAGACAGGCCAAACCTTTGCGGAAAATGCGCGTCTCAAAGCCGTTGCGCTGGCGGCAGCCACGAACCTGCCCTCGCTGGCTGACGATTCAGGGCTGTGCGTGGACGCACTCGGCGGCGCACCGGGAATTTATTCCGCCCGCTGGGCCGGGCCAGAGGCGACGGACGCTGCCCGCAATGCCAAGCTGCTGGAAGCGATGGCTGAGGTTCTGGGCGAGGCGCGGACGGCGCGGTTTGTCTGCGCCGCAGCACTGGCCCTGCCCAATGGCACGACCTGGACGGCGCACGGAGAGTGCGCCGGGGTGATTTTGCGGGAGGGGCGCGGCGGCGGCGGCTTCGGCTATGATCCCCTGTTTTTGTTCCCCGAGCTGAACCAAACAATGGCGGAGCTGACCGAGGCCGAAAAGAACATCCGTAGTCACCGGGCACGGGCAGTCGCCCGGCTTGCGCCCACGCTTCGGAAAATAAGCGGTTTGGCCGGAGCGAGCAGGCGGGTATAGCGTTAGCATACTAATTTGACGGAGCTTCTTTATGACCACTGCTGCGACGACCGCCCTGTTCATTTTTGTGGGGCTGTTCGCTTTGATTACTGTTGTTCTTTTTGGCGTCACGGCGTTTGCCCTGAGCAAGCTGGTCAAACTTCTGGATACGCTGGCCGACAAGCTGGACCCGGTGATTGGCAAGGCCACGGATACCATTGAAACCGTGCAGCGCGTGACCACTAATGTCGGCGAAAAGGCCGATCAAATTCTGACCAAAGGCGAGGTGCTGACCGACAGCCTTTCCGTGAAAACCGAGCGCACAGCGGACGTTGTGCAGAAGTCTGTGACCGGGCCGCTGATTAGCCTGAGCAGCCTGATTACGGGGATTTCCAAAGGGTTTTCCGTGTACACGCACTCTTCGGCGGCGCGGGCAAAAGCGCAGACAAAGACAGCGGGAAATGCCCGCCGCTACGAAGACATCTAAAAGTCAGAAGACAACTGAAGCAAGTAACTTTCCGAAGGAGACAAGACACCAATGGCTGACAACGACAACACAGAGAAATCGGGCGGGGGCGGATTTATCGCCGGACTGCTTTTAGGCGGTGCCCTGGGCGCACTGCTGGCTCTGCTCTACGCCCCCCAGAAGGGCGATGAGACACGGGACCTGATCAAGCAGAAAGCAGATGATTACTCTGATCTGGCAAAGACCAAAGCCACTGACCTGAGTGATACAGCCAAGCTGAAGGCCATGGAAATCTCCGATCAGGCCAGCGACACCGTGGCAAGCGCCAAAGCCAAAGTGGATGAAGTCACTGATACAGTCAAGGCTAAAGTCGATGAGGCCACTGATACAGTGAAAACCAAAGTCGAAGAGGCCACCGAGACTGTCAAAGCTAAAGCTGCCGAGGCTGCTGAGACCGCCAAATCTACGGCCAACGACCTGAGTGCAAAAGCCTCCGATAGCGCCGACACCGCTAAAGACGGTGCTCAGAGCCTTGTGGACAGGGGCAAGGCGCTGGTCGAAGACCAGAAAGCCAGCGTCGCTGATGCTGTCAACGCCGGCAAGCAAGCTGCGCGTGAAAAGAAAGCGGAGCTGGAAGCCTCCGTGAATACGGACGACCCCAAGCCGTCCGTAAGCTAATAACCCAAATTGAACCTTCCTGAAAACAGAACCATAGAAGAGGTAAGACCCATGGCGAAACCAGGACCCGTGGCTGGCTCCGAGGGAGCACGCAAAATTGCGGAAGCCCATCGTGGCTCCCATGACCATGACAAAGAGGGCGGCTTTGCCGCAAACCCGGAGCTTGCCCGTGAAGCCGGGCGCAAGGGCGGCGAAACGGTGAAAAACCGCTACGGCGCGTCTTTCTACCAGAGCATCGGCAAAAAGGGCGGCGAGACCGTCAAGCGCGAGCGCGGCACGGAATTCTATGCCGAGATCGGACGCCGGGGCGGTGAGATGCGCGGCCAGCGTGCAGCGGCCCAGCGAGCCGGGGCGGCAGGCGGCGAAACGACTCCGGCGGCTCCGCGCCGTCGCGGGCGCCCCGCCAAAACCCCGACCGAGTAAACAGACAAGGCCCGGAAGATTTCTCTTCCGGGCCTCTTTTTGTACCACGGGTTTAAGCGTCCGGCGCGACGGCGATGGCTTCGATTTCCACCATTACGTCCATCGGCAGGCGGGCCACTTCAATCGTGGAGCGGGCGGGTTTGACGCCGCTGAAATACGGCCCATAGACTGTGTTCAGCGCGGCGAAGTTGTTCAGGTCTTTGAGAAAGACCGTTGTTTTGATGACGCTGTCCAGCCCCAGCCCTTCCTGCTTCAGCAGAGCGGCGAGGTTTCGCAGGCACTGACGCACCTGTGTCTCGAAATCTCCTTCCACCACGCGGCTGGTCGCCGGGTCAATCGGGATTTGGCCGGAGACATACAAAAACGGCCCGACGCGCACGGCGGGGGAATACGGAGCGCCCTGAAGCGGGCCGACATCGGTAAAGACAGCTTTTTTTTCCATAGCCTATTGTAGCACGCACCCACTCCCCATTTGACACGCCTGTTATAATAGCGCCATGAAAGCGATGATTTTAGCGGCGGGAGAGGGGACCCGCCTGCGCCCTCTGACTCTGACTCTGCCAAAGCCTATGGTTCCGATTGTGGGTGTGCCCCTGCTGGCGCGGACGCTGGCGTGGCTTTCTGAGCAGGGCATGACTGAGTGTGCCATCAACTTGTTTCACCGGCCTCAGAGTATCCCGGACACGTTTGGCCCGGAGTTTCAAGGCGTCCGCCTGCACTATTTTTTTGAGGACACCCTGCGCGGCACGGCGGGCGGCGTCAAGGCTGCCGCCGCGCTGCTGCGGGATGCGCCGTTCTTCGTCATCTACGGCGACAACTTGATCCACGCTGATCTGGGCTGTCTGTGGGACTTTCACCGCTCACACGGCGGGACAGGCACAGTGGCGCTATTTGAGCACCCGAACCCCACGGCAGCAGGCATCGTCGGTCTGGATGATGCAGGCCGCATCACGCGCTTCGTGGAAAAGCCGCCTCCCGACCAAATCTTTTCGCGGTGGGCCAACGCGGGCGTCTACGTCCTGGACCCTACGGTGCTGGACGCCATTCCTGAAAATGAGCCGTCAGACTTTGGCCGCGACATTTTTCCTAGACTGCTGGACGAGGGACAGGTCCTCCACGGTACGCCGCTGGGCGGCTATCTGCAGGACACCGGCACGCCCCAGAGCTACCGGCAGGCCAACTGGGACTGCCTGGCGGGCCGGGCGGGCGTCACCTTCGCTGACCCGCAGTTGTGGGTGGACCCAGCGGCTCAAGTGGGGCATAATGTCTCTTTTGTCGGGCGAAACATCGTCGGTGCGGGCGTCACCATTGGTGATAGAGCCATCGTTGCCGAAAGTATACTATGGGATGGAGCGCAGGTCGCCCCTGGGGGAAGGATAAGGGATACTATTCTGGCCCCCGGTCTCGCCCTGCGTATTACCTTCCCTGCCGAGGAAGCTATTTTATGATAATTACACAAACGCCTCTGCGGATCTCGTTCGCAGGCGGCGGCACGGACATGAAGGGCTACTACGCGCAGGACGGCGGTGCGGTCATCTCGTCGGCCATTGACAAGTATATCTATGTCGTGATCAAAGAGCGGTTCGACGGCAAAATCCGGGTCGGCTACACGCGCACCGAGATGGTGGACCGTGTCGATCAAATCGAGCATGAGCTGGTCCGCGAGTGCATGACCCTGACAGGAATAGAAAGCGGCGTGGAGATCGCGACGATGGCCGACATTCCCAGTGAGGGCAGCGGCCTCGGTTCGTCCAGCACTGTCACCGTGGGCCTGCTGCACGCGATGTATGCCTACCGGGGCATTCTGGTGACGGCGGAAACGCTGGCCGCGCGGGCGTGCGCGATTGAGATTGACATTCTCGGCAAGCCTATCGGCAAGCAGGACCAGTATATCGCCGCCTACGGCGGCCTGCGCCGCTTTGAATTCTGTTCCGACGGATCGGTAGTGACCACGGCGGTGGAGCTGTCTGAGGAAAAGCGCCGCCGCTTCGGCGAGGCTCTGATGCTGTTTTACACCGGCATCACGCGGTCGGCAGACACAATTCTCAGCGAGCAGACCGCCAACATCGACAGCCGCCGGGCGTGGCTGGATAAAATCAAAGGACAGGTCGGCGAGGTGGAAACCGCGCTGTGCGAAGGCAACAACAACAAAGTCGGACGCCTGATGCAGCTTGGCTGGGAGTGGAAAAAGCAGATGGCGGGCCGTATCACCAGCCCGGATATTGACGCCCTGTATGAGCAGGCGCTGGATGCGGGAGCCACAGGCGGCAAAATCGCCGGGGCCGGCGGCGGCGGCTTTCTGCTTCTCTACTGCCCCCCCGACCGCCAGAGCGCCGTCCGCGAAGTGCTGGCCGATATGAAAGAGCTGCCTTTCAATTTGGAGCGCGACGGCACGAAAGTCATCTTCAACGCCCGGCGGTAATCAAAGTCGTCTGCGAATTCTTTAAGAATAATAGACCTCTTGGGCGTTGTTGCATAGATGCACCCAACAGGAACCATGCCATCAGGAACCCTGTCCTGAAGGACACGGCTATCGGGCGCAGACGCCGGGAACCCCTCGCTTCGCGGGGCTAAGAAACAATATCCCAGTGCCGCGAAGCGGTAGTTTTCGGCGTCCTCACCCGATAGCCGTGTCCTTCAGGACAGGGTTCCTGATGCCAGCGGCATACAATCGCCCCCAGCCGCCCTGGATTTCAATCCAGGCGAACAGAGTTACGCATTTATGCAAGAAGTCTAATGACAGAAAAATTATGCAGCAGAAAAACCGGGGCGCGAGCAGGCTGCGCCCCGCGAGGACCGAAGCAATCCCGAACATGATAAGCAATCCCGAACATGATAAGCAATCCCGAACATGAAGCGCTTCTGGCCGAATCGGTGGGTCTCGCCATGCTTGTAGTTCTGGATACGGTGGCCCCCGCCGAGCGAATTGCCTCAGTGCTGCAAGACTTATTTGATGTGCCCTTCGACCAGATTGGAGACGTTGCAGAGCGGTCTTCCGAAGCGGCGGAGACTTCGAGGCGCTTTTGGCTGTCCTTGACCCGGACACCGTGTTCCAAGTCCACCGCACCGCCGGGCTGGGAAGCGGCTCGAAAGAGCTTCGTGGGGCGTCTGCCGTGGCTAAAATTTTCTCCGGGCGTGCTCAGGCGGCCCGGCCTGCGTGGGTGGATGGGGTCGTAGGCATTGTTGTGGCCCCGCAGGGACGGCTTCGGACAGTTGTCATCCCGGCAATCGCGCAGGGGAAGATCATTCGGATTGACGTGATCGCTCATCCTGAGCGCCTTCACGCGCTCCCTCTCGCCGTTCTCAGCGATTGACCAGACTTGCCCGGCTCCGCCGGTGCTTATTACTGCTTCCCGCCGTGCCGCACCAGCCACTTGTGTGCGTTGGCGCTGAACTGATCATGCCGAGCGGCCAGGCGCTGGAAGATCGGCCTTGCCTCGTCCACTTTCCCCGCTTGGGTCAGCCTGCCGCCGAGCAGCAGCAGGGCATCTATGTTGTCTGGCTCCACGCGCAGGACCTGGCGCCACTCGGCTATCTCGCCCACGTGGTCGCCGCGATGCGAGTCGATGTAAGCCAGGCTGGAATGCGCGGCGGGGTCGTTCGGGTTTCGTGCGAGGGCGGCCCGCACCTCCGCCTCATTGGAATTGTTGTAAGCCTCGATTTTCTGCGCCGCAGCCGCGACCCGAAGGGCGAATAGCAAGAAGGCCACCACGACAAGCGTATCAATGAGAAGCACCCAGGACACAGCCCGAAAGGACCGTCCTAAAGAGCTGCACAGGAACAGGACGCCAAGCACGGCAGTGAAGACAGCCAAAGCGACAGCAGCCCAGCACAAAGCCACCAAGTTGGTCAAGCCGCCGACAATATACAGGGCGATACCCAGCAGCCCCGCCCCAATCAGCCAGAGGCCGACGCGCCGGGTGGCCGGATCAATCTCGGCCCGCTGCGTTGCCCTTGCAAGCAGAACGCCGAAGATGAGCAGCAGAACAGGAAAGGCGAAGCAGAGCGCGGTCCCCAGCATGATGGTCGCTGTCATAAAATCAGACATTAATATATCCCTCCGTCAAAGTTTGATGTCTTTAACGGGAAAGCCCACCAAAAGGGTTCGCGGCAATCTGAAAATAGTGAGAGTTGTTAGCAAATAACGCTGCTGGGTATACTCTCTATCTATGGCACAACACACTTATGACACGGCGATGCAGGAGCGGGCGCTGATTGTCTCGCTGTCTCTGGCGGGCGGCGAAGACGACATGGCGATGCGGCTCTCCGAGCTGACGGAACTGGCGATGACGGCGGGGGCACGGGTAGTAGGGGAGTTTTCACAATCGCGCCGCGCCCCGGATAAAGCAACTTATATTGGGCCGGGCAAAGTGGAAGACCTCAAAGGCGAGATCGCGTCTACGGATACGGAGCTGGTCATCTTTGACGATGAGCTGTCACCCACGCAGCAGCGCAACCTGACCAACGCTCTGGAACGGCGGGTGCTGGACCGGACGCAGCTCATCTTAGACATCTTCGCCCAGCGGGCACGCACCCGCGAAGGCAAGCTGCAAGTGGAGCTGGCACAGCTTAACTACCTGCTGCCCCGGCTGTCGTCACTTTACACCAAGTTCGAGCGGCAGCAGGGCGGCATCGGCGGGCGTGGCCCCGGCGAAACCAAGCTGGAAAGCGACCGGCGGCGGGTCAAGGAGCGGATTACCCTGCTCGGCCACGAGATCGATGAGATTAAAGAGCAGCGTTCTCAGCAGCGGCAACTGCGGCACAAGCTGCCGTTCCCGACGTGCGCTCTGGTGGGGTACACGTCGGCGGGTAAAAGCACACTTCTCAATTTATTGTCCGGCGCGGAAGTGCTGGCGGACCGGATGCTGTTCTCCACGCTGGACCCAACCACGCGGCGCGTCGTCCTGCCGCATGGCGGCTGGTCCGTGCTGATGACCGACACGGTCGGCTTTATTCGCAACCTGCCGCATCATCTGGTGGCCTCGTTCCGGGCCACGCTGGAAGAAGTGGTGCAGGCGGACTTTCTGGTGCATGTCGTGGATACCAGCCACCCGGAGCGCGAACGGCAGATGCGGGCGGTCATGGAGGTTTTGACCGAGCTGGGAGCCGCTGACAAGCCGATGATCACGGTCTACAATAAAGCCGACACGATGAGCGACAGCTACGCGCTGCAGGAGCTGATCGTGGAAACGCCCAACTCATGCTACCTCTCGGCCCTGAAGCGCGAAGGCATCCCGTTCCTGATGGACCGGATGGAAGCGACGCTGCAATCCCTGCTGGCAACGGTGACACTGGTACTGCCCTACGGACGCTCAGACGTCGTCGCGCAGTGCTACGAGATGGGCCGGGTGCATTCGGTGGACTACGGCCCTGAAACAATCACCGTTCATGCCGATATTGCTCACGAGCTGGCCGGGCGGCTGATGCCGTTCACGCCGGGCTATATCCCGGATTAGTTCTTTGGCCGTCTAACTGTTTTCCAAATCCAGCCCGCCGCCAGTGGCAGCGCGAGACAGGCGGCGTAGTAAACAACCAGCCCCGGCGCGGTGCTGACGCGGTGATTGAGGCCGTATTTGTCCAGCGCCAGAATTGCCAGCGGATGCAGCACATAAATGATCAGCGACTCAGCCCCCAGAAAACCAAGCACTTGGGAAAGCCGGTTCGTTCCCAGCGCGGTGGACAGGGCCAGCACAAAGACGCTCATCCCCGCCGCATAGCCCCATTGCCCAAACTGATAAACGGCGGTGTTCAGCGGCTGATGAAGCTGCACGGCCATTGCGGGCGGCAGATATATCGCCAGCCCCGTCACTACCACGGCAAGCGAAGGCCACAAGGCTTTTTTCAGCGTGTCTGGCAGTGGCAGCGGGCGGCTCCACAGCCAGAGACCCAGGGCGACCGGCAGGATGTCCCACAAAATGGTGCTCTGGAACGAATGCAGGAAGACGAAGCGGTTTAAGAGATAAGCGCCGGTTTGCAGTAGCGCCGCGCCGAAAGCCACAGCCCAAAAGGGCGGGCGGCACTTGAAGACAGGCACGAAGAGGGGCAGGAGAACGTACAGCTCCAGCACCAGCACAAAAAAGTACAGGTGATACCACGCCTTGCCGGTTTGCAGAAGCGTCAGCAGAGAGTGGACGCCGGGGCGCGGCTGATGGTTGACGATCACACCGACGGCGACGTAAAAGAGGCTCCATAACACATAGGGAAGCAGGGCGGTTTGAACGCGGCGGCGGGCGTAGCGGCCTAAATCTCCCCCGGCCACGCTGCGGGCGTTGACCAGCGCACTGAGCATCAAAAAGCAGGGGACCGCCCACTGCGCGGCTTGATTGGGCATGATCAGTAGCCACCAGGCGGGGTAGGGGGCGGCGTGGCGGGGATGCAGGGCGGGCAGGAAGTGGCCGGAGACATGGATAAACACCACGACGAGAATGGCAAAGCCCCGGCACACGTCCAGCGCGGCCAGCCGTTCTTTGACCGGCGCTACCGGGCGCCCATTGTCCCGCCGAGCGTCTGTGTCTGAAACCTGCGTCATGCCCCGCTTATTCGCCGTCCGGCGCGTCAAGTCCTGCCAGCGTCGGCGCATCGTCCGCAGGCTTCTTCGTGCGTTTGGCTTTTTTGGCAGCGGCTTCCTCGCGCTGCGTTATCAGCCAGTCCGGGACCTGCCCTGCCGCCAGCGCGTGAAACTCTTCCTCGGTCAGCACCGGAACGCCCAGCGTCCGCGCTTTTTCCAGCTTGCTGCCCGCGTTCTCCCCGGCGACCACGTAATCCGTCTGTTTGGATACCGACGATGCAGCGCGGCCTCCCAGTTGTTTGACCGTGGCTTCAGCCCCGTCGCGGGTCATGGTTTGCAGGGACCCCGTGAAGACAAACGACTGCCCGGCGAATAAATCTGAGGCAGGCGCAAAGCCTTCGGTGACGGGCTGCACCCCAGCCTGTTTGAGTTTGTCCAGCAAGATAGTCGTCTCGGGCTGCCCGAAGAACGCCACAATCGCCTCGGCGGTGGTCAGGCCGATTTCATGCACGGCGGCCAGCTCTTCCACCGTGGCTGCCCCTAATTTGTCCAGTGACCCGAAGTGCCGGGCCAGTATCTCGCCCGAATGCTCGCCAATTAAGCGAATTCCGAGGGCGAAAATCAGGCGGGGCAGAGGCGGGCGCTTGCTGCCTTCAATCGCCGCCAGGATGTTGTCTGCCAGCTTGTCGCCCATGCGCTCCAGCGGCAGCAAGTCGTCTTTTTTCAGCGTGTACAAGTCGGCGGCGTCTTTGATTAGCCCCGCTTCCAGAAGCTGCGCGGCGTGCTTTTCGCCAAGCCACTGAATATCCATCGCCCGGCGCGAGACAAAGTGAATGATTCGCTGGACCGTCTGGCCGGGGCAGCCCGAGGCATTCGGGCAGCGCGTGACCGGGGTTCCCTCGGGCCGGACGAGCGCCGTGCCGCAGGCGGGGCAGGTTTTGGGGAGCGTGTAGGGCTGCGTGCCTTCGGGGCGGGACTCCAAGACCACCTGCACGATTTCGGGGATAACATCGCCTGCTTTTTGGATGACCACGGTGTCGCCGACCCGGACATCTTTGCGGTCAATCTCGGCCTGATTGTGCAGGGTCGCCCGCTGCACCACAGAGTTCGGCGGCAGGGTGACGGGTTCCACGAGCGCAACTGGCGTAATTGCCCCGGTGCGCCCGACCTGCGCGATGATGTCTATAATTTTAGTGCGCCCCTGCAGCGCGGGGAACTTGTAGGCAATGGCCCAGCGGGGCGTCCGTGCCACGGCCCCCAAATCCTGCTGCTGCGTGTAGGGATTGACTTTGACCACGATGCCGTCAATGTCATAGGGCAGCGAGCCCTTTTTCTCGGTCCACTCGGCTACATAGGCCAGCACGGCCTCAATGTCGGGGCAGGTTTGGACGTTTGGATTGACCCGCATTCCCCACTCTTTGAGCGTGTCCAGCAGCCCCGCCTGCGATTCGGCAACCCGCGCACTGCTTTCGCCCAAAGCGTACAAAAAGAGCGTTAGGCGGCGCTTTGCCGTCACTGCCGGGTTGAGCTGCCGGACGCTGCCGGCGGCGGCGTTGCGGGGGTTGGCAAACACCGGCTCGCCCGCCTCCTCGCGCTCGGCATTGATCCGCGCAAACTCAGCATGGTCCAAATAAACTTCGCCGCGCACTTCCACAAAGTCCGGGAACGCGCCGCGCAGGCGCAAGGGCAGGCTGGACACCGTCTTGATATTGGCCGTGATGTCCTCGCCGGTCAGTCCGTCGCCGCGCGTGGCGGCGGTCTGAAACACCCCGTTGTCATAGGTCAGCGAGATCGCCAGCCCGTCGATTTTCAGCTCCGTGACATACTCGACCGAAGCGTCATCGGCCAGCCCCAGATGCCGTTTTACCTTTTCGTCAAACGCCCGCAACTCGTCGTCGTTGAAGGCATTGCCCAGAGACAGCATCGGCTGCCGGTGCGTGTGCGGCTGAAACTCGGACAGCGGCGAGGCTCCGATCCGCTGCGTCGGCGAGTCCGCCGTCACGAGCGCCGGGTTCGCGTCTTCCAGCTCAGTTAGCTCGCGCAGGAGCCGGTCGTACTCGGCATCGGCCATTTCCGGCTGGTCCAGGACATGATACAGGTAGTTGGCGTGGGAAAGCTGCGCTCGCAGGTCTTCGGCCCGTGTCGCGGCGGCTTGTTGGGGGGATAGGGAAATAGTGTGTGTCATAGGCAATGTGCCACCGGGGGTGTAAAAACCCCCGGCAGGGAAGCACCCTTCGGGTGAGGAAAAAACCTGTTCTTTGCTGGCTTCTCTGTGTCCGAAGGACATTTCTTTGCCGGGGGTTTCTACACCCCCGGCTTTAATCCCCCGGCTCCGCGTCTGTCACCGGCCCGCCGCCGTTTGGTGGCAGCACCGGCGTGGCCTCCGGGGACGTCATCGGCAGCACCGTTGGCAGCAAGCCCGGCAGCACCGGGGCGGGACCAATGCGGCGCACTTCGGGGCGCGGGGCGCGGTGCTCCTGCGTCACGATCTCGCGCTTGACGACGCGGCCTTTCAACGTCCAGTACCGGGCCAGGGTGACATCGTAGCCCGCACGGGGCTTTTGATCTATCACTACCTGCCCCGGCAGGAGGGCCGGGTCGGTTGTCGTTTTCACGCTCCACGGCAGGGTTGTCAAGGCCAGAGGCTTGACCACCACGGCCCGGCCCGGCGGCGGGGTCCGCCCGAACAGGCGCACGGCGACGCGGTCGCCTTCCGGGACGGCGCGGATAGTGAGCGGCTTGCCGGTGGTGTTGCGGAACTTCAAGTCGTTCTGCCCGTAGTAGATGCCTGCATCACAACCGGGCGGGGCATAGCTGACGACGCCCGAATGCGGATGCCGCTCCTCAATCGGCAGTCCTGCGTGCAGGGCGGCGTTGTACAGACCAGTGGCGACGAGGCAGATGCCGCCGCCGGTTCCGCGCACGACTTTTCCCTGATCAAACATCAGCCCGTCCTGATAGCCGCGCTCCGGGGTCCGCTCGCCAACGGTGTCATTGAACGAAAACTCTGCGCCGGGGGCCAGTGTCAGATTGTCCACGGCCTGCGCGGACAGCAGAATGTTGGTGCGCTCGCCGGGGTCGTTTCGCAGAGGCACATCAAAGGCCCCGAGGGCAGCGACATCGAACACGCGCCGCCAGTCGGCGGTCAGAGACAGGGACGGGTCAGGCGTGTTGCCCCACAGCAGGAGGGGCGGCGGACTCCACGCCGCCAGCGCGGGCGACAGGGAGGACAGAGTAGCCATCGGGACCGTCTCCGGCAGTGCAGGGGCCGCCGAAACGGCGTGTGCGGCGGGCGAAAGTGCAGCAGCAGTCAGCGTAATCAACAGGGGCAGTGCGTATTTCATAAAACTCTTTTCAGTGTACCCGCTCGGCGGATGAGATTCAAGGCTGTTCCGCTTGACGACGGGTGTAGTCCTATGCTATACTGGCATCATCACGGAATAGTTTCCGCTCCTGCCGTCAGCACGCAAAGAAAGCACACGCCCCGCATGAATAAACCGCCCACGCTCGGGGACCAGGAACTGGCCCTGCTGCATTATGTCACCGACCGTGCCCCTGTCACTGTCCGCGAAGTTGCCGAACAGTTCGGGGAGTCACATAATCTGGCCCGCACCACAGTGTTGACCATGATGGAGCGCCTGCGAAAGAAGAACTTTCTGGCACGCAGTAAAGATGGCGGCGCGTTTCTCTACACGCCCGTGGTCGCCAAAACCGAACTGATGCAGGGCCTCGTCTCGGACTTCGTGGAGAAGTCGCTGGGCGGCTCACTGTCGCCGTTTGTAGCCTATCTCAGCCAGCCCAACAAGCTGACCGAGTGGGAGCGGGCCGAGCTGCGGCGTCTGGTGGACGGCCTTGACGCAGACCTCACGGAGACCGATGCCGAAGGGAGCTAGACGTTGAGCATTCCTGCCGCGCTGTTGTCTGTGCTGAATGGGTGCGCGACTCCGGCAAGCTCGGGGGCCGCCCGGCTGGGTCACGCCGCCCTGACCGGCGGGCTGGCTGTGCTGGGTGTCGGCCTCGTGTGCCGCCTCCTGCCGCGCCTGCCCGGGAGCCTGCGGGCCGCGCTGTGGTGGCTGGCTTGCCTGAAGCTGGTGCTGGACCTGTGCTGGCTGGCCCCGCTGTCCGTGCCGCTCCTGCCCGCTCCCACTGTGACCCAACCCCCAATGCTGGCTCCGCTGGCCGCCCCGCGCCTCGCGCCGGCAGCAGTTCCTGCTGCCGCCGCTCATCCAGCGATTGCCCTGCCGCCTTCGGCAGTCAGCCAGTTGGACAACGCTGCACCTCGCGTGTGGCCTCTGGCCTTGATGGCGCTGTGGGGACTGGGCGTGCTGGCGTCGCTGGCCGTGCTGGCGGGGCAGGGGACACGTTTGGCCCGGCAAATGTGCGGGGCCGTCTCGGTGACTCTCCCTGGTGTGGACTGCGATGCGCTGGCCCAGAGGCTTGGCCTGCGCTGCGCCCCGGAGGTGCGCGAAAGCGCGGCGGTGAATGCTCCCTGCGTCGCGGGCTGGCTCAAGCCCATTATTCTGCTGCCGCTGGGCCTGTCTTCCATGCTGTCTGCCGAGGAAATGCGGCTGATGCTGGCGCACGAGATGGCGCACGTCAAGCGCGGGGACCTGCGGCTGGCCGCGCTGCCGACCCTGGCCCGCACCCTGTTCTTTTTTCACCCGCTCGTCTGGTGGGCGGTCTCCGAATGGGCTGCCGCCCGTGAAGAAGCCTGCGATGCGCTGGCACTGCAAGCGACTGGGGCCTCGCCTGCGCTCTATGGACACCTTCTGCTTCGCCTAACCGGCGGCGAGACCGCCGCCCCGGCGCTGGGCCTGTCGCCGGGCTTTCGGACTCTGCGCCGCCGCCTGACCGGCCTGCGCTCCGCTCCTGCCCGGCGCGGTCTGGCCTGGCTGCTGGCCCTGGCCGTGCCCGCGATCCTGCCCTGGCGTCTCACGGCGGCAGCAGCCTCACATGGCCTTGCCTCGGTGTCCCCCCTGTCCCCCGGCTACACGGTGACCGACCTCGGCGACGGCCTGCCGTCGGGCCTTGACAACTCCGGTCAGGTGGCCCTGACTGATGACGCCGCCTCACGCGGCGAAGTCTGGGCGGCGGGCGGCACGGCCTCGCTCGGCGCACTGCCCCGGCAGCGATTCAGTCTGGCGAACGCCATCAGCGCCGGGGGGCGGGTCGCGGGGGCGTCGTACAATATCCCGAACCGGGGCCGGGCGTTTGTGTGGGACGGCACGCCGCACCGGGTCGGCTCCCTGCCCGGCTATCCGTACTCCGAGGCACACGGCATCAATGACGCCGGGCAGGCGGCGGGGTGGGCAATGACGGGCGACCGTGACCGCTGGCACGCCCTGGTTGCCCGTGCGTTCCTCTCGGACGGCGGCCATTTGACCGACCTCGGCACGCTCGGTGGCCCTTACAGCGCCGCTTACGCCGTCAGCGATGCAGGAATTGTCGTCGGCAAAGCGGACACGGAAACATTTGGTCAGACCCATGCCTTCGCGTGGCAGAGCGGCGCAATGACCGACCTCGGCACGCTCGGCGGCGCGAACAGCCTGGCCGACCGCGTCAATGCCCAGGGGCAGATTGCCGGAACCTCGGAAGTCAGCGACGGCCCCACCCGCCATGCGTTCCTGTGGGACGCGGGCCATTTGACCGACCTTGCCCCCCTGCCCGGCGACACTGACAGCGCCGCCGGGGGCCTCAGCCCCACCGGCGATGTTGTCGGCACGTCCACCGCCTCCGCCACAGGCCGCACCCGCGCCGTCCTCTGGCAAGGCAAAACGGCCCGCGACCTGAACGCCCAACTCCCCGCCCACTCCGGCTGGGTGCTGGAAACCGCCACCGGAACCAACGCCGCCGGGCAGGTCGTCGGCACAGGCACGCTCAACGGCAAGCCCCGCGCCTATCTGCTGACGCCGCGCTAAAGGTTGTCTATCATGCGTTCACTCGTGCTGGCACTCAGCGGCCTGCTGACTGTCATGGGAGGTATTCTCTGGCTTTACGGGCGGTCTGCCAACACACCGCCTATTTCTGAGAATGCGCCTGTGCCCGCCTTAGATGCAGGGCAGTTTACGCAATATGCCAGGCGTCCGCCAATCACGGCTATGCATCCGGCCTATCGTGTTGCGCTTCTCCCTCGATCTCTAGAAAGAAATGTACTCTTCCCACCTGCCCACAGCCGCCTGCCGCAGCTTGCACCGCTGCCCGCTTATAGGGGCATCATTTCCAGCGCGAGCAACCGACGCGGCCAAGTTGTCGGCACACTCAAGCGTTATGCGAGCGGGGCCTGGACCCGCGTCCAGGACCACGGGTTTTTGTGGCAGCGGGGCAGGATGTATGACCTCGGCTCACTGCCCGGTTATCAGATCAGCACCGCCGTCGCGCTCAATGACCAGGGCATCATTGTGGGATATGCTTGCATAGACTCCTTTCCTGCCGACTCAGGTATTCCCAGCCATGCCGTCTGCTGGATCGACAGGCAAATTCGTGACCTGGGAGCCGGAGAAGCGACGGCAATTAACAACGCAGGAGACATTGTGGGCGACACAAACAGCAGCACAGCAGACTTTCCACAAGAACCCCATGCCCTGCTGTGGACACACGGCTACTGGTATGACTTAAATGATTTGCTCACAAAAAACTCAGGCTGGGTTCTGGAACAGGCAGCCCATGTGGACAACAGGGGCCACATCGCGGGGCAAGGCATATTTCATGGCAAGCCCCACACTTTTCTGCTGACGCCACACAGAAAATAACACAATGCTCAGACTTTTTACCGCCGCCCTGCTCCTGCTGACCCTGCCTGCCGCTGCCGTGCCTTCCAGCGCGGGCTATAGTGTGATGGATTTAGGGGAACTGAACATAAATCCTCTGGGCAAAATTGGCGCGACGGCTATCAATGAACAAGGGCAGGTGGTAGGCGGAGCGGGGCAGGCTTTCTTGTGGAGCTTGGGCAAGAAGACAGTTTTAGGCGCTTTGCCGAAATCATACATAGAAGATTTTGCCTACAGCGTGGCTTATGGTATCAACAACTCCGGCCAGATTGTGGGCAGCTCCGGCAGCTTTGGGCCGATCTTTATGAGCGGCCTGGAATTCAGTCGCGGATTTTTGTACGAGCGCGGCACGCTGCGTCAGTTGACTCAGCAGGATGCTTATTTTCAGCCGTTCGCCATCAATGATCTGGGGCAGATCGCCGGGCAAAATGCGTATCGGGGCTTTTTTTATGAGCACGGAAAACTGACTCCAATTGGGACCTTGAGCCGCGTTCCAAATGGCAACCGGAGCGTCGCCCGTGCCCTGAATGCACAGGGGCAAGTCGTCGGCTGGTCCACGGTAGGGCGCAATGCCGTCCTGAATGTGCCGCTGCCTTGCCATGCGTTTCTTTGGGAGCCAAAGACGCACAATCTCCGTGACCTCGGCAAACTGCCAGGGCAGCGAAATTCGTATGCGTATGCCATTAATGCGCGGGGGCAAATTGTCGGCTTCGCGGATGACGAACAGCCCGAATGGCAGGGCGGGGCGGATGTCCCGGAGAAAACACAGGCAGTTGTGTGGAGGGGCAGCCGGATGGCAAAGCTGCCGCCCCTGCCTGGTGACACCGGCAGTGCGGCGTGGGGAATCAACAATGCAGGTGTTATTGCCGGGCAGTCGGTGGACTCAAAGGGAACAATTCGCGCCTGCCTCTGGCGCGATGAGAAACCGGTGGACTTGAACACGCTTTTGCCTGCTGGCTCCGGCTGGACGCTGACACGCGCCAGTGCTCTCAATAACAGGGGCTGGATTGTGGGGAGCGGGACGCGGGACGGCAAGCCTCATGCCTTTCTGCTGACGCCGCGCTGACTGTGCGAACCACGGGGTTCCGCCCCGTGAACTTCTCTCCCGGCGTGACGGCTCTGGCACAATATCGCAATTTGTGATATACTGTTCGTGCGATACCGAAGCCTGATCTATGAAGCCTGAAACACATTCCTTGCCCTCGCAAAAATTGTCTCCTGAATACAGCGCCGCCCATGCGGATTACCCGGCCACGCCGCCGTCCGGCGGCGACTTTCATCATGCCTTCCCGCTGGAAGACGGCTCCGGGAACGTGGCCGTGGTCATCGGCGATATCGCCGGGCACGGGCCGGAGCAGGCCGCGCAGGCGGTGCTGATGCGCGATCTTCTCGCGGACTGCCTGGCGGCAGGGCTGTCGCCCGCCGAGACGCTGGGAGCTGTCAATGCGATGGTGGAGCCGGACCCACTTTTTGAAGGCTTCGGCACCGTGTTTGTCGGCACGCTGGCGCAGGGCACGGGGCGGCTGACCTATGCCAGCGGCGGCCATGAACCCGCGCTGATTGCTTCCGCCGAAGGCCGCGACGCCGTGCGTGAATTAGACGGAACCGGGCCGCCTGTCGGAGCCTTCCCGCCAGAGATGGCCCGCTTTGAGCAGCATGAGGCCGACCTGCCCCCCGGCGGCACGCTGCTTCTTTACACTGATGGCGTTTCCGATGCCCGCCCGCCGGAAAACCGGCGCGACTGGCTTGGCCTGCCGCGTCTCAAGTCTCTTCTCGCCCGCTTCGCCCCCCTGCCGCCGCGCCGCCTTGTGTCCCGCCTTCTCAGCCGCGTGTCCGCTTTCTGCCGGGGCAAGTTCCATGACGATGTCGCCGTGCTGGCCGTTCGCCGCCGCCTGCCCCGCCGTGCCCGGCGGCAGTGATCAGCCCGGCAGGAAAAATATGCCTTGGCGGTGAACAGGCTGGTGCTATTTGCTTTTTTTGCTAACCCTGACCGCTCTGGCTTCCCCCCCGCGTCCCGGCCCGAACCACCGTCAAGATGAACGACTCTCGCCCCGGAGACAGCTTAACATTACGGAGACCAATGACAATGCCCTCTCGCCTGCTGAGTTCCCTCACTATCTGCGCCGCACTCGCTGTCCTTGCCCCCTGCCGCGCACAGACGCCGCCTGTCGCCCCTGCGCCTGCCGCTCCTGCCGCGCAGGACCCCGCCGCCGACCGGGAGAGTCTGGCGGATGCCATCCGCAGCCATGATGCCGCCAAAGCAGCGGCTCTGCTGGACGCCGACCCCAAAATTATCAAAATGCAGGACAACCAAAACCGCCTGCCGCTGACGGAGGCGATTGAATACAACTGGGGCGAGGACAAGCTGAGAATGCCTGCCCTGCTTCTGGCACACGGAGCGGACCCGAACGCTTCCGACGGGCAGGGGCAGACGCCGCTGGTTCTGGATGTGACACGCGGCAATGACCGGGACGGCAAAGTGTTTGATCTGCTGGTCTCCAAAGGGGCCAGCCTGACGGCGGCGGGCAGCGACGGTCAGACTCCCCTTCATGTCGCCGCCTCCCAGCGCAATGTGGATTTTGTCAACCGCCTGCTGTCGCGGGGAGTCTCGGTGAACCTGCGGAGCGGCAGCGGCAACACGCCCCTGCACACGGCGGTCCAGACCGGCGACCCGAAAACCGTCCTCGCGCTGCTGAACGCCGGGGCCGATGTCAACCTGCGTAACAATCGAGGTGACACGCCCCTGCACTGGGCAATGCGTCTCGGCGGTCTGAGCGGTAATCCCGCTGCCTCGCATGGCAACAATGAGTTCGGCTTTTCTTACGTCTTTGACGACAGCGACCAGTCCAGAAAATCCATTGAAGCCACACTGATTGCTCATGGCGCGAAAGTGGACCTGCGGGACCAGTACGGCCTGACGCCTTTGATGTACGCACTTCTGAACCGCGACGATTCCAATCGCTTGCTACTGCTCAAAAGCCATGCACCGGTGGAGACGCAGACGGCGTTCTTTCAGGCGGCGGCTTTGGACGATGTGCCGCTGATGACGAAGCTGGCACGCGCCAACCCCGCCCTGCCCACGCTGCGGGCTGTGTCCGGCGCGACCCCCCTGCACGTCGCCGCCCTGTGGAATGCCCGCCGTTCGCTGGCCTGGCTCCTGAAGCATGGGGCCACAACGACGGACCGGGATGCTTACGCCCTGTGCCCGCTGCACTACGCCTGCCGCGCCCCGGACGCGCTGGGAGCGGCCCAGGATTTGCTGGCGGCAGGCGCAAATGTCTCCGCTCAGAGCGGGACGGGGGAGACGCCGCTGTTTTACGCCGTCCGCGCTCAGGCCGAAGACACGGCATCGCTGCTGCTGGCCCACAAAGCGGCGGTGGATGTCCGCAATGACAGCAGCGAAACGCCGCTGATGGCCGTCCCTGATTTTCAACGCGCCGCTCTGGTCGCTCTGCTGCTGAAAGCGGGCGCAGACCCCAATGCCCACACCCGCTGGGGTGGGCAGAGCATTCTGGTACGGGCAAGTGGCAGTGGCGGCACGGCGGCGGCGGCGCTGCTGCTGAAGGCAGGCGCGGACCCCAATGCCACAAATAACGGCAACGGCACTGCGCTGATTCAGGCTGTCCAGAGCGGTAACAAAGACATGGTGGCCCTGCTTCTGAACGCGGGGGCGGACCCCCGGCAGAAAGCCTGGGGGCAGACACCGTTGGAAAGTGCAAGTGCAAACGCTATGCAGCGCAAAGAAATTGCCGCGCTCCTTCAGGCAAAGCTGGACGAGGCGGCCAAGTAGAACCCCGCCCAGCGGGCCTGGAACACGCCGGAGGCGATTGACCGTATTACAACTCTACGACAGAGACAAACTGAGAGAGCCAAACGGCTTTGTTGCCTAAATGCTCTTATACAGAGTGCCGGGGGAGAGTGCCGGGGGTATAAAACCCCCGGCAGGAAACGCAGACGCCCTGCCGGGCTTAGGAACACAGATTATCTTCCGCCCGGAGGGCGGCTGAACTCAATGCCGGGGGTTTTATACCCCCGGCACTCTCCCCCGGCACTCTGTATAAGAGCATTTAGGCAACAAAGCGGAGCCAAACTGAAAAAACCTATGAAATACACTAAAACACTGCTGACCGCCGCCGCGCTGGCCGCGCTTGGCCTCGCTGCTGTCAGCGGGACGCGGGCGGCCGTGCCGCCGCCGTCGATGCCTTTGCAGCCCAAGCGGGCCACCCCGGCGCGTCACCTGCTGGTGGCTGATGTGCGCTATCTGCCCCGCGACCAGCAGCTTCTGCTGGCTTCGCTGCAAGGGCTGGTCAACCGCAGCAAGCCGCGCCTGTATCTGGTCGGCGGAGATGACGACACTTTCTGGCTCAAGGTCATGCAGGAGCAGGGCGACACCGATGCGCCCAAAGCCGTCGATGACCCGATGAGCCTGCTCCAAACGTTCCGAAGCGCCTACAAAGGCGCGGTCGTGGCCGACCCGAACGTCTATGTCACCCCCTGCGTCGCCGTCAGCGTCGCCGGTGCCCGTGACTATTTGATTGCAACGCCGGAGCTGGCCGCGAAGTATAATATCCCCATCAAAGCCGACCTGCGCGGGCGGTTCAAAGACGATGCTGACGCGCTGAGATTCGTGCGAAATACTCTGCTGCCGGACATGAACCCGTGCCTGAGCCTGTGCCTGGTCCCGCGCCTTCTCGGCTTGCAGGTGGATGACATCATCGCCGCGAAAGGAATGTGCTTCTGGGTGACGGGGCCAAACGAGAAGAACAGGCCCGGCGCAAATAGCGCGGCGGAGCTGGCCGAAGTGGAAGCACTGTTCCTGGCAACCCCGATGGGTGCCATTGTGCGCGGCTATTGGTGGGCGGGCGACGGCACCGGGCTGGGCGAGATGGAAGGCGTCAAGCTGGCCTCACGGTACGGCAAAATCACCACGGTCTCCGACTATGTTTCTAATTTTTCAGTGATGAGCGGCGTCAAACAAACGGCCCTGAAGCAGAAGCCCGCCCTGCCTGTGCCGAAGCTCGATCCCACCAAAGTCTATGTGGCGCTCACGATGTCCGACGGTGACAACCTTGTGACCTATCGCGGCTTCTGGCGCGGCTACTTCAACGATCCCCTGCACGGGACCTTCCCGCTGGGCTATGGCATGGGGCCAACCCTGATTGACCTGGCACCCACGATGGCCCGATGGTACTACGAACACGCCGCGCCGACCGATGAGTTCTTCTGCGACGTCTCCGGGGCAGGGTATATCTATCCCCCTGATTGGGCCACGGCGCTGCCTTGGCGAGACGAGGCGCTTAAAAACTACTGGACGCTCACACAAGCGTATATGGACCGTCTGGACCTGCGCGGCCTGCGGATCATGGGCTTTGATACCAACCCGATGCGGGACACCATCGCCGCCATCGGCGCGGATATGCCGCAGGTGCCGTTTCTGCTGCCGGACTATGGCCCACGCGGCTCTCAGACCTACCCGGAAGCGACCTACACGCTGCCGACCGGACAGTCCGTGTTCCGGGCAGTCGCCTATGACGGCGGCGGCGAAAAGCTGGCACAATCCGTGCGCGACCGGGTGGGGGACGTGCGGCCTGCGTTTGTCAATGCGTTTATTCAGAACTGGGGCGCTCGCCCGAGCGACCTGAAGAAGATGCTGGACTCCCTGGGGCCGAATTATGTGGCCGTGACGCCCTCGCAGCTTGACGGACTCTACCGGCAGTCGCAGAAAGCCGCGCAGGGAATTTCGCCTGTGGCACAGCGTTTAAAGTAAAGTGGCGGCGAAAGAACCAAAATCAATGATGACACGGCGCTCTGTGCTGCAAGCCGGACTGGAACTAGCGGTGGCGGCGATGTTTGCCGCCGAAGGCTGCGGAGCCAAAGAAGCGCGGGCGGAGACGCCCGTGCTGCACGACCCGATCTATGGGCCGCTGCCGCTGGGCAGCATCAAAGCCGTCGGGTGGGTGAAGCACCAGCTGGAGCTGCAACGCGACGGGCTGACCGGGCAGGCCGAAGGCGTCCTGCCTGCGATTACCCAGGACAGCGGCTGGCTGGGCGGCAAGGGCGAAGACTGGGAAAAGGGGCCGTACTACGTCAAGGGCCTCGTCCCGCTGGCCTACACCCTGGATGACCCGGCTATGAAGACACTGGCAAACCGTTGGGTGGAAGGCATTCTGGCGAGCCGTCGCCCAGACGGCTCGTTCGGCCCGGCTGCCAACGATGATTGGTGGCCGCGCATGGTCGCGTCCTATATCCTGCGGGACTACGCTGAAGCGACCAATGACCCGCGCCCTGTCGCGCTGCTGACGGCGTACTATCAGTATATGGCAAAAGACATCGCTGCCCGGCCCCTGAAAGAGTGGGGCAAGTCGCGGGCGGGCGATCAGATCGACACCATCTTCTGGCTGTACCGGCGCACCGGGGATGCGTTCCTGCTGACGCTGGCCGACACCCTGCACGCGCAGGCCTATGACTGGCGCGACATTTTCACCAACAACCGCTTCCTGGACTTTGGCAACGACTACCAGCCCAAGCACAATGTTAATGTCCCGCAGGCCCTCAAAATGCCCGCCGTGTATTACCAGCGTTCGGGGCTGGAGGCTGATTCGCGGGCCTATTACGCTGGTGTCGCCAACCTGCGGCGCGATCACGGCCTGTCCGCGGGGATCGAGTCGGGCACCGAGTTTCTGGCGGGCCGCTCGCCGACACAGGGCATCGAACTATGCTCCATCGTCGAGCGGATGCTGTCTGATGAGACGGCTTTGCGTATCTTCGGCAACGCTGCGATTGGCGATGACATCGAGACGTTGGCCTTCAATGCCCTGCCTGCCGCGCTGTCCACCAACATCCATCAGCACGTCTACTACACTTTGACGAATAATGTCACCGCGCCGCGTGGCGGCCTCGGCTTCAACCAGGACTACGATGACGGACGGACGCCCGCGCCCCGCTCCGGCTACGCCTGCTGCTGCTACAACTTCCACATGGGCTGGCCCAAGCTGGTGCAGAACGCCTGGGCAAGCGCCCCGAACGGCGGTCTGGCCCTGATGACTTACCTGCCGTCTGTGGTCACGACTCCCGTCGCGGGCGGCGCGAAGGCGACCATCACGACGGCCACCAATTACCCGTTCGGCGAGGAGGTCACTTTAAAGATGGCGGTCTCGCAGCCGTCCCGCTTCCCGCTTTCCCTGCGCGTTCCCGGCTGGTGCCAGTCGCCCGCTATTCTGGTCAACGGCAAGGCGGAGCCGACCCCGAAAGCGGGGACGTTTGCTGTGGTGACCCGCGAATGGAAGACCGGGGATGTCGTCACGGTGCGCCTGCCGATGACGGCGCGGGTGATTCCCGGCGGCGTCAGCCGCTCGGTGTCGGTGCGGCGCGGGCCGCTGGTCTATTCACTCAAAATCGCCGAAGACTGGAAGCAGGTGGAGGCCGGACCGAAGCCGGATTATGCCGCGTATACTGTCACGCCGACCTCGCCGTGGAACTATGCGCTGCTGCCGGAAGCCGGGTTTCAGTTTCACCAGGGGCCAATGCCAGCAAACCCCTATGAGCAGGCAAAAACACCTGTGTCACTGACCGCGAAGGCCAAAAAGCTGAACCAGTGGACGCTGATCCCCAGTGGCCGGGCGGCCTACGACCCGCCCCTCAGCCCGGTGGCCTCGGCAGCTCCGACTGAGACGGTCACGCTGGTTCCATTCGGCTCTGAGATGCTGCGCCTGACCGACTTCCCGACCATTGGCACGCCTTCCGCGCCGAAACCGACTTATGCCGATGCGTTCTCCGGCGGTCACGCAGACGGCTGGATTTACTACGGCGGCGGCTGGCAGGTGAAAAACGCCGCGCTGTCGCCGGTCCCGAACGACGGCTCCGGCCCGCCCGGAGTGAAAGCTGTGCAGACGGAGACGCAGTTCAAGGACTTTGTCTATGACGCCCAGGTAACAGTCGGCGCGAACGGCAACGCCGGGCTGCTTTGCCGGGTCAGCCTGCCAAGCATTGGCCCGGATACGTACCAGGGCTATTACATCGGCCTGAGCGCGGAGACAGGCACGGTGGAACTGGGCAAAGCCGACAACGCCTGGACTTCGCTTGCCACCGCGCCGCTGGCGGTCAAAGCCGACACGCCCTATTCCGTCCGCGTCCGCGCTGTCGGCCCGCGCCTCCAGGTCTTTGTCAGCGATATGACTAAGCCACTGCTCGATGTCACGGACAGCACCTTCACCGGTGGGGCTATTGGCGTCCGGCACTTCTACCCGGACTCGCACAAGATCAGCGCGGCGTTCTCGAAAATCCGCGTCGCAGCCGCGTAGGCCCCTCCCTTGTCAGGGGAGGGTCGAGAGCAAGACCAGAAATGAGGCCCCCGCTTTGCCAGCGGGGGCCGTATCTGTTCCGGTTCTTGTCGTACTTCCCCTCCCCTGACAGGGGAGGGACACCGGGCCTACGCCGCGAGCGGCCTAAGATTGTTCAGCGGCATCAGGTCGTCCAGGGGGAGCAGGCCGACTTCAGAGGCTGAGGGTGAGGCCACCGACGCACCCATCATGTTCATGAACACGGACACCAGGGCCGGGTCAAAATGGGTTCCGGCCAGGCTGCGAATGTGGTCCAGTGTCCGTGCCTCAGGCCAGGCGGCGCGGTAGGGGCGGTCGGAGCGCAGGGCGTCCCAGACATCGGCGATGGCGAATAGCCGGGCGGCCAGCGGGATTTGCTCCCCTTTCAGGCCGCGTGGGTAGCCCGTGCCGTCCCATTTCTCATGGTGACACCACGGTATATCCAGAGCCGGGCGCAGGAAGGCGATGGGGGAGAGCATGGCGTAGGCGTCTTCGGGGTGGCGGCGCATCAGCCGCCATTCGGTCGGGGACAGTTCATCAGTTTTAAGCAGAATGCGGTCGGGCACGCCCATTTTGCCGATGTCGTGGAGCAGTGCCCCGCGCCGCAGCGGCACGAGTGCGTCGCCCGTCAGGCCGATGGACTGTGCCAGCTTCAGCGTCATGACCGTGACCCGCTCGGAGTGGCCCTGCGTTTCCTGATCGCGCAAATCCAGCGCCCGGCCCCAGCCTTCAATCGTGGCGTCATACGCAACTATCAGCTCGGCGTTGCTGCGCTGCAAATCCTGACACAAACTCGCGCTGTCCAGAGCAATCGCCGCCTGCCCGGCCAGCACTTCCAAAAATTCGCGCCATTCGCCATCTACTTCTTCGGGAGAGGATCGGAAAACTTCCAGAACCCCCTGCACCGCGCCGTGCGCGATCAGCGGCACAGCCCAGTAGGCCGCAAAGCCCGCACGAGCAACTGCCGGGTCATCGGCAAACACTTCGGGCGTCCATGACAGGCGCAGTTCCACCGTGCGCTGCTCGCGCACCGCCTGTCCGGCGTAGCTGAAGCCGCGTGTCTGCGCGACGCGGCCTGCGGGCGTGCAGTCCAGCCCGGACACGGCGGCGCAGGACAGCGCATCCCCGCCTGCCGGGTCGGTCAGCAAAATGGCGGCAGCCCCGGCGTGAAGCTGTTCGCGGGTGTGTTCCAGCAGTGTGGTCAGCGTCGCATCCCGGCTCTGTCCGGACATAATCGCCCTGTCGATTTTGTGCAGGGCAGCAATGCGCCCAATGCGCCGCTCCAGATCGGTGTTCAAGGCCAGAATGCGTGTCCGTGCCCGCCGCCGCTCTTCGCCGTCTTCCACAATGCCGATAGAAAAGCGCTGCCCCGGCCCTTCGCCCTCGCGCACCATTGTCAGCGTGTAATCCGCCAGAAAGGGACTGCCGTCGCGCTGGCACAGGCGCTTTTCAGTGCAGTAGCTTTCGCAGCGGCCTTCCTGCATATCCCATTGAAGCTGGGCGTTGGCAGGCGGGTCATCCGGGTGCGTCAGCCGTGCAAAGGCCATCCCGGTCAGCTCCTCCGGCGCATAGCCAAGCATCCGGGCCAGGGCAGGGTTAGCACGGGTGATTTTGCCTTCCCCGTCCAGCCGGACAATACCCACTCCTGCCGCCTCAAAGACCGTCCGATTTTCCTCTTCGCTGCGCCGCAAGTCTTCCTCGGCCTGTCGCCGGGCCGTGATGTCCTGCACCGTGCCTTCGTAATACAGCAGGCACCCGTCGTCATCGCGCACGGCGCGGGCATTTTCCGAAACCCAAATCGTGCTGCCGTCCCGGCGGCGCACCTCGGCCTCAAAGTCCAGCAGCGTTTCCTGCGTTTCCAGCAGGCGGCAGAACTCCTGGCGCCGACCGGGCTGTACATACACATCGCGGGCGGCACTGACCTGCTGTGCCACCAGTACTTCGGGCGACTCGTACCCATAAATGCGTGCCAGGGCCATGTTGACCCGCAGGTAGTGGCCGTCAGGGGTTGTCTGATACAGGCCGACCAGGGCACGGTCAAACAGTAGTCGGCTGCTTTCTTCCGAGCGGCGCAGGGTTTCCTGCTCCGGCTGGCGGCGGGCCACATCCGTCAGCGCACAGACCCAGAACCGCTGGCTGCCGATTCGCAGGCGTGTGAGCGCCACTTCCACCGCCAGCCGGGAGCCGTCTTTGGGGCAGGCCTCCAGACGCAGCAGGCGGCTGGCCGAATCGGGGGCCTGCCGCAGCAGGGCGCGGGGAAAGCCAGGCAGGAGCAGCCACACGGTCTGCCCGACGGCGTCGCTCGCCCGGCAGTGAAACAGCCGTTCAGCCTCCGAATCAAATGACTGCACCGCGCCGTCTTCGCCCAGCAGGATAGTCGCGGCCACATCTGCCCCGCCGGAGGCGGCAACAGACTCAAGACGAAGCGGCAGCGTGTTTGTGTCAGACATAAGGTGTTCCGAAGTGTTTCCTTCACTTTTTATCGGCACACCTCGGGGTCTTCTTCAGGCCCCTTCCAGCCCATGCACCCGGCGGACCTCGGCCAGCAGTGGCGTGATGTCCGGCTCCCGCACCTCGCCAGGGGCCGGGCCGAGCGGGTCCGGCGTCTCGGGATCGCCAAGCCACACGCCAAGCGTCGCCAGAACGCCCCAGGCCAGAGCATCCAAATCGTAGCCGCCTTCCAGAATGCCCACGAGGCGGCCCGGACAGGAGGCGTCACTGATTTCTTTCAGCGACCGCGACAGAGCCGCCAGCCCGCGCACCGTCAGCCGCTCCCGAATGCCCTGCACATATGGCGCGTTGCGCCAGTGCGCGTCGTAGCCCGCCGACACAATCACCATGCCTGGTTTGAAGCGATGCGCGAGGGGGCGCAGGACTTGGTCAAATGCCTGCAAAAAACCTGCCTCCCCGACATCAGGCGGCAGGGGGACATTGACTGTATACCCGATACCCGCCCCTTCGCCGGTTTCGTTGACAGCGCCGGTAAACGGGTACGCGGGCGATTGGTGCGTGGAAAAATACAGAACTTCCGGCGAGCCGTAAAAGCAGTCCTGCGTACCGTTGCCGTGGTGGACATCAAAGTCTACCAGCAGCACCCGCGACAGGCCATACGTCTCAATCGCGTGCGCGGCGGCAACGGCGGCATTGTTCAGGATGCAGAACCCCATTGCCCGGTCGGAGGGCGCATGATGCCCCGGCGGACGCACCAGCGCAAAGCTCGCGTCCATGCCCCCGGTCATTACGGCATCCACCGCGCCGACCGAGGCTCCTGCCGCTGCTGAGGCCGCCGCCCACGAGCCAGCCGAGGCAACGGTGTCCCCGCCGTCCAGATTGCCGCCGCCTTCGGCGACTACTTCTTCTACAAAGTCCAAATAGGCGGGCGTGTGGACACGCTCTAGCTGCGCCCGCGTCGCAGGCGTCACGGGCAGGCGTGTCACCCGCTCCAGCATTCCTTCGCTCTCCAATAAATCCATGACGGCATGCACGCGAGCAGGCCGCTCCGGGTGTCCGCCCGGCGGGCGGTGGTCCAAAACGGCGCGATCATACAGGAAGCCGAGGCGTATATCAGTCATAGCATTCTCTAAATTGGCAGCAAATCTGCTGTCAGCAAAGCGAGATGTTCAGGAGGCATGGCACAATCCGCGACCAGGTGCTGTGGATTCATCGGGTGCCTAATATCGAAGCCAGGAAAGCCTCCCCACCGGAAGCACTCACGTAAATACTCAACAAAGTTCGCTTCATGCCACTCGTTGAGCATGGCGTCGGCAGACAAACTTGGCATCTCAATGCTGTAAGGCCCTCCGCCGCTTGTGTCGTTTTTGTGATAGAAGTCTGGCGCAATTGGAATGCTGAATGGGCCGACCTCTTCAAGCCCTTCGTCGGCGACCATCTCCTGCCAGTCGCTATACTCCGTGAGGGTAACCTCAACCGGGTAAATAACAAGCGGGTCCGTATATGCGTCCGGCCAGAGGTCATGGGAACCGAGAAAGTTGATGCTGCCGCCGATCTCGTACCAGGCCCGTAACGAAAGCGGGAGGGGGCCAGCAAGACTTTCAAGTTCTGCGACTTGCTCTATGGCGTTTGGTGAAGGGGGATAGTAAGGAGCATCGAACGCATAGCTTCGTTCGTCTTCAGGGTCGTAATCAAAACGATACCTAATGCTTTTTAACCGGGCGGCAATCGCCTCAGCATTGTGTTTGACGCGGCGCATGGTTTCATAAGAGACGGCAAGCGCGTCCGGCAGGATGTGTTCCTGCCGGACTTGCTGGCCGAGTGCTGTAAGTTCCGCCCAAACTTGTTCCCGCTCCCCGCTTTGGTAGCGGGCAAGGTAAGACGCCATTTGTTTGATCCTCGGTCTAATCTTCGGGACGGTTCCCGGCGGGAATGCCGCGCTCCCCGGCGCGGTCTGGCGGGTCCAGGGTCATGTCCCCGGTGACACGCACCTGACAGGACAGGCGGTATTCGCCGAGCAGGCCGTCTTCGGTCAGCGTTTTGCGCTCGGCGTCGTTCATTTCGGTCGGCTCGCCGCTGAGAAAATGCACTTTGCAGGTGGTGCAGCGGGCGACACCGCCGCAGCGGTGCAGGATGTCGTAGCCGGAGTCTTCAATCGCAAGGACAAGCTTTTTGCCGTCCTCGACTTCAAACGTTTCCTGGCCTTCGATGGCGACTGTGGGCATAATGTGTGCTTTCTGTGTGTGCGAGTAAGAGACCTGCCTTCCTTGCTTCGCAGGGTCCTCCCTAAAGGGAGGATTAGGATATAAGACGTGGGGGCAAGATTTATCGCGCCCTTTTTATTCTGTCTGTATCCTCCCTTTAGGGAGGACCCTGCGAAGCAAGGAAGGTAGGTCTCCAAGTCTGAAATACTGCGTTACCGGTTCCACCACTTGCGGCCTGAGTCCGTCACCATCTTGTCGGCGGCGTCCGGTCCCCAGGAGCCTGCCGGATAGTTCGGAAGCTCCGGCGCTTTGGTTTTGGTCCAGTGTTCCAGAATGGGCGTAATCAGGCTCCACTCGGCTTCCACTTCGTCGTCGCGGGTGAAGAGCGCAGCGTCCCCAATCAGCGCATCCATAATCAGCCGCTCGTAGGCATCATGAATGCGCTGGCCGAAGCTCGTGCCGTAAGTGAAGTTCATATCTACAGGCCGCACGACGGTTTTCTGGCCGGGGGGCTTGGCCCCGAGGCGCATGGAAATACCTTCATTGGGCTGAACCCGAATGGTGATTACATTCGGCTCGGCGGCATCATCGGTTTCATTCGCCAGCAGGACACGCGGCACGTCTTTGAACGTGATGTTGACTTCCGTGACACGCTCCGGCATCCGCTTTCCGGCGCGGACGTAAAACGGAACCCCGGCCCAGCGCCAGTTCTGAATTTCCAGCTTCAAGGCCACAAAGCTGTCTGTGACCGACTCTTTGGGCACATTCGGCTCGTCGCGGTAGGCAGGCACGTCTTTGTCGCTCATCTTGCCCGCGCCGTACTGCCCGCGCACGACGCATTCTTCGCAGTCACCGGCCAGAACCGGCTTGATGGCCCGCAGGACTTTGGCTTTTTCGTCGCGGATGTCGCTCGCACTCAGCGTGTTTGGCGGCTCCATCGCCACCAGCGCCAGCATTTGCAGCGCGTGGGACTGCACCATATCGCGCAGCTCGCCCGCATTGTCAAAGTAGCCCGCTCGCTGCTCGACGCCCACGGTTTCGGCCACCGTCACCTGCACATTATCTACATATTTAGAGTTCCACAGCGGCTCGAACATCAGATTGGCGAACCGGAACACAAAGATATTCTGGACGGTCTCTTTGCCTAAATAGTGGTCAATGCGATAAATCTGGTCTTCGTCAAAGACTAGCTTTAGCTCGGCATTGAGGGCGCGAGCACTGTCTAAATCTGAGCCAAACGGCTTTTCCACAATAATGCGGGTGAAACCTTTGCTGTCGGGGGAATCGCCGCTTTTGACCAGTCCGGCCTTGCCAAGCTGCCCGATGACGGTCGTATAGGTGCTGGGCGGCGTAGCGAGATAATAGAGCCGGTTGCCGCCTGTTTTATCACTGGCATCAAATTTATCCAGCCGCTCTTTCAGCCAGGAAAAGCCCTGCGCGTTGTCAAAGTCCGAGCGATGGAAGACGACGCGCCGGGCGAACTTGGCCCATTCTTTGTGGGATTCTTTCCACAGATCGGGCGCGAACTCTTCCACGGAAGATTGCAATTCGTCGCGGAATGAATGGTCGGAATACTCGCGCCGGGCAAAGCCGACAATTTTAAAGTGGTCCGGCAGCAGCCCCTGCGCTTCCAGAGAAAACAATGCGGGGATCAGCTTACGGTGGGTGAGGTCCCCGGTCGCGCCGAAGATGACGAGGCAGCAGGGAGGAATGGGACGCTCGATCAGCAGTGTGTCGGCGGCGGTGGCTTGAGTGTCCGATAAGCCTTGATCGGTCGGTTCTTTCGCGGGCATAAAGCCTCCCTCTCTATTTGTTGTTTGAATTTTGTTATTTGAGCGTCTGTATGTAAGCGACCAGTGTATCAATCTGGTCCTTGCTCAATATGTCTTTGTAGGCGGGCATTTTGCGTCCGAAGCCGTTGGCAATATGCCGATAGACTCTGGCATCCGGGTCGCCAAGCGCGTGCAGGTTAGGGCCAATTTTGCCTTCGGCATCCTGCCCATGGCAGCCAGCGCAATTAGCGACATACAGCTTGCGCCCCGTGGCGACCATCTGCGTGGTGTCTGTGGCGGCAGGCGGAGCCGGGGCTTTGTCTCCCGTTTTCTCCCCGGCAGCCTGAGTCGGTGTGGGAGCAGCGTGGGTGACCACGGCGGACGAGATATACGCCAGCCCGACCACGCCCAGCCCTGCCGTCAGCCCCAGAGCCAGCCCTTTAAGTTCTTTTGCCATTTGGTGTGTTCCTAACTTCCCATCTGCTCGCCGCCCCAGTAGCCCGCTGCCGCCATGAGTCCTGCCGTGATTGCGGCGCAGACGAGGTACACGGCAAATGCAGGCCGGGAGGCGGTATCCCGCACGACCAGCCGCCACACGGCGAGGCCGATCATCAGCCCGAAGGCGGGCCAGACATAATCATGGTGTGCGGCCAGCGTGCCGCTGCCGAAAAAAGCCCAAGCCGAGATAACCAGCCCGGACACGACGGCCACAAATGTGGCCGCCGCGCCCAGCATCAGCGCATAAAAGCCTGCGACGTGCAGGTCCCGCTTGTAGGGCTCGCGCCCCCAAGATGCCGCTGCATCAAACAGGAACGACGCAATCATCAAAGCGATTGGAAAGTGGGTGCTTCCCCCGTGCAGGTTGGCCCAGAGCTTATCCAATATTACTCCTTTGTCGTGCTTGCGGTCTGATCTGTGGCATCAATCGCTTCGGCAGCCTCGGTGGCCGACGCGCCCGGCTGAATCTGGTCGGCGGTGCTGTCCGACGTGCCCGTGTAGGTGACGCCGTCGCCAGACCCTGTTGCGTCATGAACCGTGCTTTCCGTAGACTTGACGGCGTGCCCGCCAAATTCGTTCCGCAGGGACGCAATGACTTTGGCGGCAAAGTTTTCTGGCTGACGCGAGTGGAACCGCTCATACAGCGACGCCGTGATGACCGGGGCAGGAACGTTGTGATCGATGGCTTCCTGAATGGTCCAGCGGCCTTCGCCGGAGTCCTCGACATAGCCGCGCACTTTTTGCAGGTTCTCATCGCTCTTGAAGGCCAGCACCAGCAGGTCCAGCAGCCACGACCGGACGACGCTTCCGTAGCGCCACGCTCCGGCAATGGCCGTCAGGTCCAGCTTGTATTCGCTGGCATGAAGAATGTCAAACCCTTCGCCATACGCCTGCAGCATCCCGTATTCAATGCCGTTATGCACCATCTTGACATAGTGCCCGGACCCCGATGCACCCGTGTAAACATAGCCGTCTTCCGGGGCCAGGGTTTTGAACACCGGCTCACAAAACTTGGCCGCCTCCGGGCTGCCGCCATACATCAGGCAGTAGCCTTCCCTCAGCCCCCACACGCCGCCCGATGTGCCGCAGTCCAGGTAGTGAATGCCTTCTTTTTCCAGCTCGCCCGCCCGATGCACCGAGTCTTTGAAGTAGGAGTTGCCGCCGTCAATGATAATATCGCCCGGCGACATCACGGCTCTCAGTTTTTCAATCGTTTCATCCACCGGCTTGCCCTGCGGCACCATAATCCACGCTACTTTAGGCGTCTGGTTCTGCTGGGAAATCGCCTGCGCCAAATCGGTGACGCCGACCCCGCCGCGCTGCTCCACTTCGGTCTTCTTCTCGGGCGACGTATCGAACCCGTAGACTGTGTGCCCGTCCTGTGCCAGCCGCTCCAGCATATTCATGCCCATGCGGCCCAGGCCCACCATTGCGATCTCCATGCGATGTCTCCTCCGGGTCATTGCCCTGCAACATTTTATTTCCTGATAATCTTACCCGGACACAGTTCGCCTTTAACCGACCAGTTTCCTTCTACCTTCCAAGGGTGGATGTGGCCGCTTTGTCCTGCGATGGTACTAATGATACAAGAAAATGGAAATGCCGATAATATCTGTCATCCCTCAAACGCTCGGACGTTTCAGAGGCATTCAATGTTAGCTGCATGGTTTGTGCGTTAGAAGACGGAATGCCCGTGATACTGGTGCTATAGAGCATGGGATCATTCTTTTGATCTATCATATCCGGCATATCACTTCTTAGATTCACATTGCCGCCGCCGAGATTTTTGCCCGTATCATCTACGGCCTTATCGCCACCCTCAAGTTTAAAGCTTAAATCTGGTGCACTGGCATCAGGAACAACTCGAAACAGAAAAGTGGTGTGAGTGTTACCTGTAGCGGTTGAACAAAAAACCTTTTCCACAACAATCCTTGTTCCAAGGGGTGTCACTGTTTCGGCGTGAACCGGAGTCATTTGGTCTACTTCTGTGGGCGTGGGAATATCAAAAAATTTAATCGGTTCAACGGAACGGCCTGAAGCGCGGATGGATGCTGCTGGGTCCAAAACGTCGATATTAATTTTGACCATCGGCCAGCGCGTGCTATCTAGTTCTGAAGTAATCCAAGCAGCGATTTTCCTGCCCGCCAAATCAGAAGCATAGCAGCTTCCGTAGCCTAGCGCAGAGCCGTCAGGAGCAGTCTGTGTTGCTGCCGTGACGTAGTCGAGAAGACTCTTGTTCAGTGCAAGATGCGGCATTGGATTTGCTTGCACGCTATAACCGACCTGGAAAACACGAGAACTAGCACCCTGGTTATTGGACGGGGCAAACGTGTTCCATCCGATATCAGACAAGGTGACAGTGACGCCGCGAATGGTTTGGCTGAGTACTGATTTTTGCCCAGGGCTTGACACTGGGGGTAGGGGTATCTGTGCTTTGAGCTGAGTTGGTGCAAATCCAATGAGAAGTGCAAGGATGCTTATTGGTGTTGCGTTGTTCATTTGCGGTTATCCAAGGCCAAGTCCAGCATTTTCAGCAGGTTGGACTTTCCGCTGCCGTTTGGCCCGATGATGACGTTGAGATCACCGGGCCGCCAGGAGACGTTTTTGAGGGAGCGAAAGCCCTGAATGTCGAGCTGCACGATTTTCATAGCGTGAGTGTACCTGCCGGTGCGGTCAGACGGAGTCTGCGTTCTGGGAAAGCAATTGACAGAGCGTGTCCACATCCGTCATCAGCGTGTCCCCGGAGAAGGTCAGGCTTTCCAGACTCCGTGCCGCCGCCTCGGCATGGCCCGCGCCGCAGGCATCCGTGACGAGAACCGGGAGATAGCCCAGGTCGGCTGCGTGGCGCACGGTGGGGTCGATGCCAATCTCGGTGGCGACGCCGACGACGACAAATGTATTGATCCCACAGTCGCGCAGGGCAATATTCAGGTATGTCCCTTCAAAGGCAGACATGGTGATCTTGTCAAACACCGCCTCGCTCGGCTGCGGGGCCAGCTCTGGAATGAGCTGAAAGCCGGGCGCATCGCGCAGGAACCAGGGCGTGACCGCCGCCACGGTATCGACATGCTGCCAGGCCATTGCCGTTCTGAGCTGGTATACTCCGGCACTTTCTTTGGGCAGGGACAAGTGCCGGGAGAAGAAAACGCGCACCCCGGCGGTGCGGGCCGCATGCAGCACCCGCAGGACGTTCGCCGTGATCTGCTCCCCGCCTTTGATCTGGCTGAGGATACCAACCTGCATGTCATAAACCAGCAAGGCCATTTTTCGCGGATTGCAGACTTCTTCCAATGTTCGAGGTACTTCGAGGCCGTAAGCGTATTCCATCTGTTTCCTTTTATTTGCCGTTGTCGAAGGCCAAGTTTGCACCTTCAAAGTAAATCTGGTCATGCTTGGGGGACGTGAAGAAGAACGGCAGGCGGGCGACCCGGCCATCGTCGTAGTGCAGCGTCAGAACGTAGCCGGACAGGGAATACGTGCCGCCCCGATGCCCAGCGGGTTTCTTGTTCCCGGCTCCGACGACCGTCGAGGGCGTGATGGCCGACGTGTAAGAGCCGTCGTCGTCGTAAGTTGTGTCCACGCTGGTACCGTTCATGGTCTGGCCAAGTGAGCCGCTGCTCGCGCCGCCCCGGCTGTCTTTGAGGAACCGCCCGGCAGGGGTGAACGTGACGCCCCACAGACGGTAGGAGCCGCCGAAGACAGAGGAACCGCTGGTTTCGCCGGTTCCAAAGCGGCCAGACAGATGCTGACCGGGCGGGGCGGGGCGGGCGGTTTCTCCGGCCAGGGGAGCGAAGTGGTTGGCGCTGTCCGGCCAGGAGACAAGATATTTGCTGCCTGACTTGCGCCAATGCCCCCATTTCTGGGGTTCGCGGCGGCGCGACAGGGAGATGTCCATCGTGTCCGGCGGGACCGGCAGGCCGTCATGCACCGTGCCGTCCCGCAGCAGCAGGTAGACATCATCCGTGGACGAGACGCCCGCCCCCGTCTTGAGTGTCTGGTTATGCACAATGGCGGCAATCTGGCTGGCCGGGACGCCTTTGCCGGGAGCGGTCACATATTTGTAGCGTCTCGCCTCGGCGTCAGCGGCGGCTTTGGACGCTTCCTGCTGCCTGGGCGAGGGCCGGTCGGTGGGGCCGACATAGCGCAGGATTGTCACGACCGAGCCGTAGCCACGGTAGTCGCTCGCGTGAATGTAGGGTTTGCCGTCCGCGCCGTGCCCATACAGGCAGAATTCCTCGTCCGGCTCAAAGCGGTTATTGTTCAGGCTGAAGGTGCGCCCTACCGACATCTTTCCTGTGATGGGATCATAAGAATAATCGCCGTCCCCGAACCGGACCTTCTCGCCCGCCGAGTTGCACAGCAGATACTCGCCCGAAGCATACAGGTACAGGCGCAGGCGGTCCCGGATCTTGCCGTCGTTGTCGGTGACGGCGTTGCCTGCATAGATGCCGGGGACAATCTTGCCGCCAGGTTTCATGCCGGTGGGGGTGGGGGGCAGCTTCTCGACGCTCAGGCCCCGCCCGGAAGCGACGGCGTCGGCTTTCTCTTTGCTGACGACATACTTGCTCACGGCGGCTTCCTGCGCCCGGTAGCGGGTAAGCAGGTCGCCGCCTGAGCTGACGATGCCGACGACTCGCACGTTTTCGCCGTCCAAGGAGACGGCGACGTAGAGGGCCACCCGCGACGCCCCCTGCGGTGTGACGAATACGCGGGTGGCCGACGCGACGGTATGGCTTTTGGCCGACGCTGGCTCGGGCTGGCCCTGGACCTTGCCCCGCCCGGCCACGTCTTTGCGGGCGAACGCATCCAGAAAATCGGTAATCGCCGCGCCGCCCTGAGACGTGCGCGGAAAGACGACAATCTGGTAAAACTCGCCGGGCTGCAGGTCCGGCGGCGTCATCACGACGTTTTTGCCCACAGCCACCGTTTTCCAGCCCGAAGGCCCGGCTTCAGCGAGTGCGGCGGGGGACAGGGCTGCCGCCGAGACAGCCAGAACCGGCAGAATGGCGGCAGGTACAAAGAGTGAACAGTGTTTCATGGGGCGTCCTTTCTGCGTTTCTTGGCACTTCATGTCAAATTCCAGCCTGCAATCGGCCCGGTGGTAGGCACAAAGTCAACGGCTTTGGGAAGCCGTTGGGCGGCGTGATATTCTGCGCTGCCTGCTGCAAATCCTTCTATGTCTTTGGCTACAAAAAAGTTGCTTTCTGCTTTGGACTGCTGGTATAATGCGCTGTCTTCACTGCTGCATCTTGCAGCCTAGACATTAGAAAGACCATTGACCAATGGCCTTGACTGCTGCCCCGCCGGATACACATAGCCCTCATGCCCCTACCTCCGCACGGCGACTGCTGGGAATGGTGGTGGTGGGACTGCTTCTTTCTACCTTTGTCAGTGACAGCCGAATCGCCAAGCTGCCACTTCAGCATCTGCTGAAAGTACATCTGCATCTCTCTCCCGTCCAAATGGCGGCGTTCTTCGGTCTGACCAGTCTGGCCTGGTACTTCAAGCCGGTCGCTGGCCTGCTGGCCGACGCCGTGCCGCTGTGGGGGTCGCGCCGCCGGAACTATCTGCTGCTCAGCGGCCTCGGCGCGGGCGCTTGCTGGGGGCTGCTGGGGCTGGTTCCACGTCACTACGGCCCGCTGGTCTGGACGCTTGTGGCCGCCAATGCGTTTGCCGTACTGGCGAGCAGTGTGTCCGGCGGCCTGCTGGTGGAAGTCGGGCGTCTGCGGGGGTGGACGGGGCGGCTGGGAACCCTGCGCGAGACAATCATTGCCGGGACCATTTTGGTGGCCCAGCCGATTGGCGGCTACTTGGTCGGCCATGCGTTCGGCCTAACCAGCGGCATCAGCGCGGCCCTGTTTCTGGGTATGGTTCCAGCGGCCCTGCTGCTCCTGCCAGAGCGGCGCGTCGTCACAAGTGCGGGTGCCTCCTATCCCCGTGCCACTTGGGCGGATATGAAAGCTCGGATGAAGCCCGTCTTTGGGGCGCGGGCGCTGTGGCTGGCAGCGCTGTTTATCTTTCTGAAAGACCTGTCGCCGGGCTTCGGGCAGATCAGCACGCCGCTGTATTATTATCAGACCAATGTGCTGGACTTCGATTCGGTGTTTTTGGGCTGGCTTGGAGGTCTGTACAATGGCTGCGCGATTGTCGGCGCTCTGCTGTACGGTCTGCTCTGTACCCGCATCCCGCTCAAAACTCTGCTGACGGGAAGCATCATTCTGAGCGTCTTCGGCTCACTGCTGTTTCTCGGCTACCATTCCCGCACTTCGGCCATTGTCATTCAGGCAATCAGCGGCCTGCTCGGCATTTTCGTAGCGGTGGCGCTGATGGACCTGGCTGCCCGCGCCGCGCCGATTGGCGCAGAAGCGATGGCCTACTCGCTGCTGATGAGCGCCGCCAACCTCGGAACCACCGGGGCCGATATTGGCGGCTCCTGGCTGTTTGAGCGTCTGCACAATTCCCTGCCGCCGCTCATCTGGATCAGCGCCGCCACGACGGCGCTGGCCCTGCTGGCTCTGCCCCTGGTTCCGCGTGCCATTCTGGCCCGCCGGGATGCCGCCGGGGCGGCTGTGCCGGAGTAGTGTGCTGCTCGGCCTCTGTTCCTGCTGTTCGCTGCGTTTTATTAGAAAGTCTTTGTCTTATGTTTACTCCTCGTATGCCCACTCACTCGTCGCCCGGTGCCACCCGGAGCCAGCCTGCCAGACGTGCTGGGTTCACCCTGATTGAACTGCTCGTCGTCATCGCCATTATCGCCATTCTCGCGGCGATTTTGTTTCCCGTCTTCCAGAAAGTGCGCGAAAACGCCCGTGCCATCTCCTGCGAATCCAATCTCAAGCAAATGGGTCTGGCGCTGACCCAGTATTCCCAGGACAATGATGAAGCGATGGTCAATCACTACATCGGCGGATGGCAAGGCGGCGCCCGCTACTCGCCCGCCGGGGATGCCAGCGGCCAGCATTATCAGTGGATGGATGCCATCCAGCCATTTGTCAAAAGCGCCCAAATTTTCACCTGCCCGGACCAGACCAGTCAGGGCGACTTCCTGGACCCCGCCGACACGCAGCTCAGCGGCTCCACCCCCGCCGGGCCGCGTGTCGCCGGACCGGTGTCCTTTGGGACCTATGTGCCCTGGACACAGCTTGCTGACAACACGCCGACCTTTCGGCCCGGTTCCTACTGCATGAACTCGGCTTACTACGGCACCGGTCACGGCGTCGGACGCCCGCCGGTCAGCGATGCCTACCCGCCGGATGTCTACAGCCTTGCCCGGCTGGAGACGCCCGCAACAACTATCTGGCTCGCCGACGGCGACGGGGCTTTTTCTGCCGATGGCTTTGGCGTCAAGTCTTTAGGCGAGCCGACCGGCCAGTTCAGCGACACCGCTCCGGCTCTGAACACCTGGCACGGCTACCAGAAACTGGGCAATCTCGTGGCTCGCCACAATGGCCGCTGCAACGTCCTTTACTGTGACGGTCATGTGAAATCCACTCGTCTGGACATGGTGGCTGGCAAAGTCAGCAATTTGACCGACACCGGCGGCAACAAAGTCCTGTCCCCGTTTACCGTGCAGGCTGATCCGGACTAGGTTTTCCCGTCCGCCGGGCTTGATCAATCGCCGTCAGCAGCGACTGTTCCCCGGCAGCGTCCTGGTCGATAGACCATACCATCGCGCCTGCCAGCCCTTCGTCCCGCACATACTGCATCTTGGCCCGGATTGTTGGCAGACCGTTGTAATAAATGGTCTGCCCAATCTGGTCGGCTTGTTCCGCGCCGGGGTGCGCCGCCACAATCTGCGCGTATGTGTAGCCCTCTGCGCGAAACGCCGGGCCGAAGCCGTAGCCATAAAAGGGCAGGCCCAGCACGGCTTTAGATTTTGGCAGGCCGCGTCCCAGCCAGTACGCCGTGCTGCTCTGGGCAAACGCCAGCGGCGAATGCGGCCCCGGTCGGTCCGGGTTCCACGGGCCGGTCGCGTCATAGGCCATGATGTTGACCCAGTCCAGGTCCGCAAACACCGACGACGGCACGCTTGCGCCCCCGTAGCCCTGCGACAGCGCCGCCGTCAGCAGCTTCCCCGACGGCTTCAGGGCCACAGACAGGTCATGGATAAACGCCCCATAGTCCGGGCCAATCGCTGGCCCCTCCAAATCCACATCCAGCCCATCCAGCTTGTGCGCCGTCAGAAACGCGGCAATCTTCGCCACAAACCCCGCCCGCTTTTCCGTGCCCAGCAGCAGCGAATAGCGGGCCATCAGCACCTTGTCCGCCGGAACCCCGCCGCCCGCAATCGACAGCAGCACCGGGACATGATGCGCGTGCGCGGCGTCAATCAGCGCCGCATTACCCGCCGTAAACGACAGATCCCCGGCATCAGTGATGGGGTTCTCAAACGCGAGATTTAGGTGCGTGAGCTTGGCGTAGTCAATCGTCTTCGCCAGCCCCGCCGCGTCGTTCCAGTTCGGCACATAGGCCACGACTTTCAGCCGCGGCGCGGCTTGTGCTTTGCCGGACGCGCCGACGAAAGCCAGCAAGACAAGCAACACCGAGGCGATCAAGTAAGTTTTTGTCATGTGTGTTTTCATTGTTGAGGGTTCGAGGGGTTGAAAACCCCTCGCTAGGAGAAGCACCCTCCGGGTGGAAGAGAAGACCGGTGGCATTTGGCTAATCAGTTGACTTTCGTGTCTTCCAATACACCACACTGTTACTTCGGCGTAAGCAGAAACGCATGATGACGGTTCTGATAAAGGCCGTCCCCCACGATCTGCCCCCGCTTGTTAAGGCCATTGGCCGAAACCAGAACCCAGCCGGATCGTGCAGGTAGGAGACGGTTCAGGTCCCACATCTTGCCAGCACGCCACAGGAAGGCATGACTCACTTGATCCAGTACGTACCTGGAAGAGTGCCCACGCGGTGCTGCGAAGTGAAGCGTCTGGCCTGCCAGATCGGACACACCCACGACATCCCCGGAATTATTGATGGCGTGCGGCGTGCTGTACACCCCCCCCAGCGTCCCCAAGTCCCGCGCCCGACCGTTGACTGAAAGAAAGGCATGGATTTTGGTGCCATGCCCATTCTTAGTCACGAGGCCGAGAGACAGTGTGCCAGTGACTTGGTTCTTATCGTTGAGGCCAGTGATGCTGCTGAGGTGACTGCCAACGGGTGTTTGGACAGGGATGAAAAAGTTGATCTTGCCCGCTGCGTTGATGGTAGTGCTCAAGGCGTCATTTTGCAGCCCGAGGCTGACCATGTGCCCGCCCTGCCACAAAAACGCATAGGGAAAATTCACTTGCTGCGGCTGGGGCAGCCCCGGCCGCAACGTGAACACGGAATATCCGGCGATCTGGCCTGCGTTGTTAATGCTCGTCGCGCCGCTCTGCTGGGCTGGCCTATAGTCTGTATTCGGCGGCGACAGAGCGCTCAACTCCGCCATGTGCCCGCCCTGCCACAAAACGGCGCGGCCCTTACACAGCCCAACGACTTGCCCTTTGTCATTGATCGCGTAAGCCTGGCTCCAGGCCGGTCCTAATTCCTGAACGGTTCCTTTCTGCCAAAGAACCGCGTGGCCGACCTGATAAAACGGATTGGAAGTTCCGACGACTTGGCTCTGGCTGTTGATGGCAGAGGCGACGCCGGGGCCGAGGTCGGTGAGAGTGTAACGGGGGGCGGCCTCGCAGGAAACCGCCAAAAGTGCCAGCATAGCCAGCGGTAGTAGATTGGATGCCTTCTGTAATTTGCGTCTCATCCGAATTTGCCCCCTGTTGCTTTTAATCCGTGGTTTCCACACCATGCTGCGCCTGGTTCTTCGGCTCCTGCTTTTCGTCGGCCCACTGGGAATGGAACGCGCCCTCTTTGTCGGTGCGCTCGTAGGTGTGGGCGCCGAACAGGTCGCGCTGGGCCTGGATGAGGTTCGCGGGCAGGCGCTCGCGGCGGTAGCCGTCGTAGTAGGCCAGCGCCGAGGAGAACGCCGGGATGGGGATGCCGAGACTGGCCGCTGTGCCGACCACGCGCCGCCAGCCGTCCTGGCTGGTCTTGATGGCGTCGGTAAAGTACGGGGCCAGCATCAGGTTGGCGAGGTCCGGGTTCTGGTCGTAGGCGTCTTTGATACGGTCTAAAAACCGGGCACGGATAATGCAGCCGCCGCGCCAGATGGTCGCAATCTCGCCGGGGTGCAGGGTCCAGCCATGCTCTTTGGCGGCGGCCAGCATCTGGTCAAACCCTTGCGCGTAGGCGACGACTTTAGACGCATAGAGCGCCTCGCGGATGTCGTCGATGAACGCTTCCCGGTCACCGTCATACGTGCCGTCGGGGCCGGGCAGGACTTTGGACGCCGCGACGCGCTGGTCTTTGAACGCCGAGAGCGCACGGGCATAGACAGCTTCGGTGATGGCGGTGACGGGGATGCCTAAATCCAGCGCACTCTGGGCGGTCCATTTGCCGGTGCCTTTCTGGGCGGCTTTGTCCAGAACGCGGTCAACGAGGTCATCGCCGGTGTCCAGGTCATCTTTTTTGGCGAATATCTGGGCGGTGATCTCAATCAGAAATGAGTCCAGGTCGCCCTCGTTCCACTTAGTAAAGACCGAATGCAGCTCGTCATTGGTCAGGCCCGCGCCGTTTTTCAGCAGGTCGTAGGCTTCGGCGATAAGCTGCATATCGGCGTACTCAATGCCGTTGTGCACCATTTTGACATAATGCCCCGCGCCGCCGTCGCCGATGTAGGTGCAGCAGGGCGTGCCGTCCACCTGCGCGGCGATTTTGGTAAAGATCGACTCGACAATTTTGTAGGCGTCTTCGCTGCCGCCGGGCATGATGCTGGGGCCGTTCAGCGCGCCCTCCTCGCCGCCGGAGACGCCGGTGCCGAGGAACAGCAGGCCATCGGCTTCGAGTTCTTTGACCCGGCGCTCGGTGTCCGAAAACAGCGAGTTGCCGCCGTCAATCAATAAATCCCCTTTAGACAGCAAAGGCTTCAGCTCGGCAATCACGTCGTCGACAGGCTGGCCCGCTTTGACCATAATCATAATGGCACGGGGCGATTGCAGGGCGTTCACGAACTCTTCCACGCTGTCCGAGCCAACCAGTGCGCCTTCGCTGCCGTGCTCTTCCATAAACCTTTCGGTCTTCTCGGTGGTGCGGTTGTGTACCGCGATGGGAAATCCTTTGTGGGCGACGTTGCGTGCGAGGTTCTGCCCCATCACGGCCAGCCCGGTCAGTCCGAAATTCGGCTTATCCGCCATTCGTTGTGTGCCTCCTTCAGTCATCGTGTGTCACTTGTCAAGCTAGATTACCCGAAAATGGGTATGCCTGTGACATCTGTGGAATGAGTGCAACAAAACGCCTCTGGCGTTGTCAAACTCAGTGACATTTATTTATTAGCAGGGCAGGAAACAAGTTTGGCACAGAACAACGCGGGCACTCAGGCTTCAATGACAGTCCCGATGGCGGATTTACAGGCACAGCACCACGCGCTGCGCGGGGAGCTGACCAAAGCCTTCGAGCAGGTCATGGACGCCTGCGATTTTGGCGGGCTGGGGGCAAACACCACCGCCCTGGAGCGCGAGATCGCGCTGGCCTGTGGCGCGAAACACGGCCTCGGCGTCAATTCCGGCACGGACGCGCTGCTGCTGTCGCTGCTGGCCATGGGTATCGGGCCGGGCGACGAAGTCATCACCTCGCCGTTTACATTTATTGCCACCGGGGAGACCATCTGCCTGGCAGGGGCGACCCCGGTATTTGCCGATATTGACCCGCAGACTTATAATCTTTCCCCCGACGCCGCCGAGGCGAAAATTACGGACAAAACCAAAGCCATTCTGCCGGTGCATCTGTTCGGCCAAATTGCTGACATGACCCGCTTCGCGCAGATCGCCCGCACCCACCCTGTACAGATTTTGGGCGATGCCGCGCAGGCCATTGGCGCAACCCATCAGGGCAAGCCGCTCGGCTCGTGGGGCGATGCCAACACGCTGTCGTTTTACCCGACCAAAAACTTAGGGGCCTGCGGCGATGCGGGTATGGTGCTGACGGACGACGACGTGCTGGCCGAACAGATCAAATTGCTGCGCTTCCACGGCTCCGGCGGCAAAGGCTACTTTCACAAAGAAATCGGCTACTGTTCGCGTCTGGGCGGGATGCAGGCGGCACTTTTGCGTGTCAAAGCCCGCCGCCTCGACGACTGGAACGAGCAGCGCCGCGCCAATGCCGCCCGCTATGAGGCCGCGCTGACGGACCTGACCGGACTGGTCCTGCCCTGCGAAGAAAGCGGCAGCCGCCATATTTACCATCAGTACACCGTGCGCGTGCTGGACGGACGGCGCGATGACCTGCAGAAGTTTCTGGCATCGCGGGGCGTGCAGTCGGCCATCTACTACCCCCTGCCAATCCATTTGCAGGAAGCCTATGCATTCCTCGGCTACGCCGCAGGCGACATTCCCGAAAGCGAGCGGGCCTCCCGCGAAGTGCTGTCCCTGCCGGTCCATCCCGAGCTGTCTGAAGCACAGGCGCAGCACGTCGCCGCATCCGTCCGTGCGTTCTTTGGGCAGGAGTAAGCAAGCCGGGTGTCGAACCCAAAGAAGAAGGAGACACAGGCACCTATGAAAGCAATGATTTTAGCAGCGGGGGTTGGCTCCCGTATGGACCCGCTCACCCGCGCCATTCCTAAGCCGATGGTCCCCATCGTCAACCGCCCCGTGATTGACCATATCGTGCTGGATTTGAAGAAGCACGGCTTTACCGATATTCGAGTCAACCTCCACTACCTGGGCGATGTCGTGCAAAAGTACCTCGGCGACGGCTCGCAGCTTGGCGTAAACATTACGTATTCGCTGGAAGAAAAGCTCTGGGGCGACGCTGGCAGCGTCAAGCTGTCCGAGGACTTCTTCGCGGGCGAGACGTTTTTGGTGGTCGGCGGTGACGACATCTCCGATATTGACCTGACGGGCCTCTTGGCCCTGCACCGCGACAAGAACGCAGCGGCGACGCTGGCGACGACGCGGGTGGAGGACCCGTCGCAGTTCGGCATTGTGATCACCGAGGAGGACGGACGCATCACGCGCTTCTTGGAAAAGCCCAAAGGCAGCGACGTCTTTTCCAACACCGCCAACACCGGCGTCTATATCTTTGAGCCGGGCGTCTTTGACCTCATCCCACCGGGCAAGTTCTACGGCTTCGGCAATGAAGTCTTCCCGCAGCTTCTGGCTGAAGGGCGTCCCCTGTATGCCTTCCACACCGATTCGTACTGGCAGGATGTCGGCAACCCCCTGGTCTATCGTCAAACCAACTTCGACGCGCTGGCCGGGAAAGTGCATGTGGAGATGTCCATGACACAGGACGCCAGCGGCGTCTGGCGCGGCGAAAACGTCACCGTCGACCCTACCGCCAAACTCGGCAAATTGGTCGCGCTCGGCAGCAATGTCACCGTGGGCGCGGGCGCGACGCTCGGCGAGAACGTGATTGTCGGCGACGGCAGCGTGATTGAAGACGGCGCAACACTTATAAACACAATTCTGTGGGACAATGCCCGTGTCAGCCAGAACACGCATCTGGAGCGGTGCATCGTCGGCACCAACGCGCAGGTGCAGTCCAATGTCGCCGTGTTTGACGCCGTCATTGTGGACCCGACCCGGCGGATGACGGCGAAGACGTAAGACCCCCTGGCCCCCAATAATGGGGGAACCGGATAGAGAACAGAAAGGGCTAAATCCTAACTGTCTGGTTCCCCCAGTATTGGGGGCTAGGGGGCTTCCTATCTCCCATCTTCGCCCCGCCGGGTATACTCTTTCTGTGTGTGCCTTTCAACCAACTAACCCCCTGACTTCCCCCGAGGGCGGCCCGCCGCTGGACGCGCTGGAAGGCGTCATTGAGCGCATCACCTTCCACAACGAGGAAAACGGCTACACTGTGGCCCGCCTCCTGCCGCCGAATGCCCGCGACGTCATCACCATTCTTGGTAACTTCACCAACCCCGTCGTCGGCGAGTCCCTGCTGTGCCACGGGACATGGATCAACCATGCCCAGTGGGGGAAGCAGATGCAGGTCGCCCGCTATGAAGTGGTCCGGCCTGCGACAGCGTTTGCGATTGAAAAATATCTCGGCAGCGGCATGGTCAAAGGCGTTGGCCCTGTGACAGCAAAGCGCATTGTCGCCAAGTTCGGGGCCGAGTCTTTAGACATCATCGAGCAGCATCCGCGCAAGCTGCTGGCCGTGCCGGGCCTCGGCGAAAAGACACTGGCGAAGATCACGCAGGCGTGGAAAGACCAGCGCGAAGTGCGGAACATCATGCTGTTTTTGCAGTCGCACGGCGTCTCGCCTGCCTACGCCGTCAAGATTTACAAGCAGTACGGGGGGCAGGCGATTGAGATTGTGGAGCGCAACCCCTACCAATTAGCCTCGGACATCTGGGGCATTGGCTTTAAAAGTGCGGACAAAATCGCCCGCGCCATCGGGATTGCCGAGGACGACCCCCGCCGCATTGAAGCGGGCGTGGTGTATGTGCTGAACGAAGCCGTAGACACCGGCGGCAATGCGTTCCTGACCCAGACCGAGCTGGAAGACCGCGCCAACGAGATTTTAGGCGTCGGCGATGTGGCCTCTGCCATGACGGCGCTGGCTGAAAGTGGCCGCGTTGTCGCCGAAACGTCTACGCTGATGGGGCAGTCCGAAACGGCGATTTATACACCGTCGCTCCACAAGACCGAAATCGGGCTGGCCGACAAGCTGAACGCGCTGATTGCCTCCCCGCCACCCGCTCCCGCCAATAAAAACTGGCTGACCGCGCTGATGGACGGCCATGAGTTTCCGCTGTCGGACGAGCAGCGGGACGCTGTCGAAACCGCGCTCACCTCGCGCTTTTCGGTGCTGACCGGCGGGCCGGGCGTCGGCAAAACCGCCACTACCAATGTCATTGTCGCGGCGTTCGAGGCGCAGAATAAAGATGTTCTGCTGGCCTCGCCCACAGGCCGGGCCGCCAAGCGGATGACCGAGGTGACGGGCCGGGAGGCCAAAACCGTGCATCGCCTCTTGGAGTTCAACCCCGAAGGCGGCGGCTTCAAGCGCGGCGAAGACCTGCCGTTGGAATGTGATGTGCTGATTGTGGATGAAAGCTCCATGCTGGACATGGTGCTGACCTATTCGCTGCTGAAAGCCATTCCCCGCGACGCGCAGGTGCTGTTTGTGGGCGATGTCGATCAGCTTCCCTCGGTGGGGCCGGGGAACGTCCTGCGGGACCTGATTGACAGCGGCGCGGTCCCCGTGGCCCGCTTGACACAGGTGTTCCGGCAGGCCGCCGAGAGCCTCATCATCACCAATGCCCATGCCATCAACGCGGGCCGGATGCCGCAGCTTCCGCCGCCGAGCGCGGGGCGGGACTGCGCGTGGCTGAATGCGGATGAAGCCGAAGAAGTCGCCGACAAAGTGGTGGCCGTGGTCGCCCGTTCCCTCCCGAAGCGCGGCTACGCCCCCGGCGATATCCAGGTCCTGACCCCCATGCAGCGCGGCAGCGCAGGTGCGGCGCATCTCAACACCCGGCTTCAAGAGACGCTAAACCCCGCCCGCCCCGGCGTGGATGAAATCCAGCGCGGCCCGCGCCTGTTCCGGGTGGGGGACCGCGTCATGCAGGTCCGCAACAACTACGACAAGTTTGTCTACAACGGCGACATCGGCGCGGTGCTGGCGGTCAACCACGACGACGAGATTCTCACCGTCGGCTTTCCTGATGTGTCCGGCACAGCCGAAGTAATCTACGAGTTTTCTGACCTTGACGAGCTGACCCTGGCGTATAGCATCACATACCACAAAAGCCAGGGAAGCGAATATCCCGCCGTGGTGCTGGCCCTGCACACCCAGCATTATATGCTCTTGCAGCGCAATCTGCTCTACACGGGACTGACCCGCGCCCGCAAGTTCGCGTGTCTGATTGGCCCCCAGCGGGCGATTGCGATGGCTGTGAAGAAGCAAAGCGACACCGGGCGGCACACGCGCCTCAAAGAACGCTTGCAAGGGCTGATTTAAGAATCCCTGCCCTCCTTTCTGTTTGTTTCCCAACTCCGGCTCCCTCTCCTTCCGACGGAGAGGGTTGGGCGAGGCTCTTTCAGGGGTTTTTTAGATTGTGTCCAAAGGCCAAAAAAGGAGGGCGGGGGGATCCCGCCCTTACTGCACAAGGACAAGGCAGCGGTGAGGGGCTGAACGCGCAGATTGACGGGCTGGTGTATGCGCTGTACGGGCTGACGGCGGAGGAGATTGCGCTGGTGCAGGGGGAAGAATGAATAAGAAGCGACTGCTTCAGAAAGTGCTGTCTGGTTCCAAGAACATTAAGTTCAACGAACTGGTGGGCCTTCTCGAAGCGATGGGTTTCGTCAGGATACGGGTAAACGGAAGTCATCAGGTTTTCAAGCACCCGAACGTTGCTGAATTAGTCAACATTCAAAGCGCACACGGGGAGGCAAAACCGTATCAGGTACGTCAAGTGGTAGAATTGATTGAGGCTTACGACTTATCTTTAGATAATACCGAAGAAGGTCAAGAGGAAACAGAAGGGGAGCAACAATGACAGATTATCACATCAACGTCTTTTACAGCAAGGCCGACGGCGGCTATATCGCAGACATCCCGGACCTGAAATACTGCTCGGCCTTTGGAGAGACGCCCGAAGAGGCGGTACGGGAAGTGCAGATTGCCAAACAGACTTGGCTAGAGGCGGCGCGGGACACCAACACGCCCATTCCGCGCCCGCGCTATCGACCGGCTCTGTATCAGTTGGCTTCCTAAGCGGCGGGTAGTAAGGTGAGGGCGCGATAAATCGCGCCCCTACTCTGGCTCCCCAGAATTGGGGCGGGGGGGCCGCCTACGCCGAAGCCGCGTCGGGGGAGAACATCCCGCGTGGGCGCAGGACGAGCATCAGGTCCTCGGCATCGCCGGGAATTGGGAAACGGGTGGCTTTGACGTTGCCGCAGCTCATCAGATACACATAGACCGGGGCGGTGCGGGCATACGGGCCAAGCAGGGTAGGTAAGTCGTTGAAGCGAATGGGTTCAGTGACGGACGGCAGCATGGTCAGGTTCTCCTGGGATAGAAGCGTTAGATCACGCACCGCCGTTGGTGTGGGGTTACTCGCTGAGAATGGCGCGGCTCTGCGCTCTTGGGGAAAGTATCGGAGGTTTGCCCGGCGTTCTTTAGAGGATCATGGGGCTAACCCCCATGCTTTCAGAGGGCTGGCCCCGCGTGTCTCTTCAGCTTCATCTATTATACAGCATAAATCGGGGATTGAGCAGGCGCACGTAGTAATTCCGTACCTATTTTTTTGTCAGGGCGGCAGGCTTGGAAGTCAAGCGCCACACCGGGCCGCGCCCGCTTTGCCAGGCCAGCGTGCGCGTGTACGGGCGCAGGAGGCCGCTCAGATCGGTCGTGGTCAGGCCGTGCCGGTGCAGGAGCGCCGCCTGCGTGTGCCGGTTGTGGCCGGGGCCGGGGATGACTTCATCGAGGGCGTAGACGGCGTGGCCGGAGGTGAGGGCGGCGTCCATCTGCGCCTGTGCCGATGTCAGCGCGGCGGGGCGGTTGTCGCGGGCGCGGGTCAGGAGGCCGTGCAGAGACACCACTTCGCGGTCGGCGAAGTAGGGCAGGGCCACTTCCACCGGGCCGCCATCGCCTGCCCCCGCCACTAATACCACGTCACCGGGGGCCGTATGGGCACGAACATCGGCGGCGATGCGCCGGAACGGGTCCGAGGCCGGGGACAGGTGCGGCTTGATACTGGCCTGCCAGTTCAGCAGGGCATACAGAAAAATCCAGCCTCCCAGAAACCAGTTGACCCACATACCGCCGCGT
>CAXUKS010000006.1:44160-44415 GCA_964251675.1 uncultured Armatimonadales bacterium | reverse complement strand
CTGGCGAGCCGCAGCCGGCTGCGGCTCGCCAGCGCCAGTGCCAGCAGCACGCCCGTCGGAGCCAGCACAGGAACCCAGAACACAAAGTAGCCCGGCGACCAGACCGTGAAAAACGCCCCGTACAGCACCGCCCACAGCACGCAGACGATCATCAGGGGCCGGTTGTGCGAGCGCCACAGCAGCGGAAGCGCCGCCGCCCAGGCATAGACCGCCGCCAGCCAGCCCAGCAGGGATGCAAAGTACAGGCCCTTCAGC
>CAXUKS010000006.1:0-44150 GCA_964251675.1 uncultured Armatimonadales bacterium | reverse complement strand
AGCCCAGGGCCAGCGCGATGCGGCCGCCGTCGAGCGGGTAGGCGGGGATCAGGTTGAAGACGAAGACGATCCCGTTGATCACCGCCAGCCAGCCCAGCAGGGATGCAAAGTACAGGCCCTTCAGCGCAAAGGGAATATGCGCCGTCAGGTGGAACGTCCCCGTCTTGCCCGGCGGCTCCACAAACGCCGCGTGCCGGAACGCATACAAATCCAGCCGGAGGTTGTGGAAGATCCGAAAATCCCACCACCAGCCCAGCTCCGCGTACTCGTTGCTCCATGCCCGGAAGCTGCTCACCGAATGCAGCCCCAGCCCCCAGACCCCCACCAGCAGGTAGGGCACGGCCACGATAACGCCCCACGCCGCCGCGCAGGCAGCAGTTCGCACCCACCGCGCCCGCCGCACTTCGGCGGCAGTTTGAAGCGGGTTCGCTTCGGCCAGCCAGACGCCCGCCAGCACGACACCCAAAAACAGCCCCGCGCTTTCATGCAGCAGCACTGCGCCGCCCGCCAGCAGACCGGTTCCAATAGCCCGTCCGAGCGTCGGCAAGGCCAGTGTCCAGGTCAGCGCCCAGAACGCGCACAGCATCAAAAACAGCGACGGCATATTCACGCGGCCATCAGTCGCGCAAATCCAGTACCCGAACGACCCCGCCAGCCCCAGCGCCGCCAGCAGGGGCAGGGTATGGGACCGCTGCACGCTCTGCCGCAGGGTCAGATAAAACACGCTGACCCCCGCCGCGCCCAGCACACCGTTCAGCGTTTGCAGCACCGGCAGGCTGCCTCCGGCATAGCCGAGCGCCTGCGCCCCTCGCCAGAGAACCCAGCCGAGTGCATTGAACAATAAGTGGTGCGGGTGAAACAGCCAGCGGACATTGCCTGTGCGCGGATACAGATGGGCGATCTGATTGGCATACGAGATGGCATCAAACGTATTGGCCCGTGTCTGTGTCAGCAGGTACACGGTCCCCGTGCCCAGAAACAGCAGCAGGGCGGGCAGCCAGAGGTCCAGCCACGCCGCCCTGGCCTTTGCTCCGCTTTGCGTGCCTGCTGCATTGTCAGGTTTTGTTTGGATTGCCATAAGGCGGTCTACAGCGCATGCACAATCAGCGACGCCGGGTAGGCCGAGCCGTTCAGCAAAATCGTCCGCAGGCGCACCGTATGCGACTGCCCCGGCTGCAGACGCACCCGCGTCACTTCGCTTTCCAGCGGCGGCAGGGCCGGGGGAAACTCGCGCCGAGGCTCGCCTGAGACCTGAAAGACACCGGCGGCAAACCCGGCCTCGGGGGTGAAATAGACACCGACCGTGCGGGCTTTATCAGTGGGGTTCGTCAGAGTCAGAGTCACGAAATACGAGACGCCGTAGTTGCCCCACAGCGTTTTCGAGCCGTCTGCGTTCTTCAGAGACTCGGCATTGCCGAGGCGCAGGTACTTCCATTGCCCGCCCACCGCGTACTGACCCGACAGCGACACCAGCGGCGGGCCAAAGACGTAAGGCGACGTTGCGCGGACGCTTCCGGCATCCAGCGGTGCGGCGGGTGCGGCATCCATATCTGTTTTCGCCAGGTGCATCGCTGAGGACACCAGCGCCTGCCGGTTGCCGTCGGCCACCACGCTCAGGCTTGCCGCCCCCGCCGGGCCGTCGGTCTGCCGTACCTGCAAGATGCCGCTGACGGTCAGCCCCGGCCCGAATGACTGCACTACCAGAGGGATACGCGAATGCGGCGGCACTTCCATCACCAGACCCACGCCGCCGTCGAGCGCCGTCAGAAACCGTGATCCGGCCAGCAGCCCAACCTGCACGGTGTCTACCAGCGGCGGCGAGACACCGGACATCAAATGCACCGACACGGGTTTGCCGCTCTGATTGACCACGTCGGCGTGAAAAACCAGCGCCGCCGCCGTGCCGTTCATGTGGTGGTAGTCCAGACGCACCGAGCGGAAGAGAGTCAGCGGCCCGGTGAACAATGTCTGGGCGCTTTTGACGGTTTCCGGGTTGTTGGAATAGTACATCGCCTCCGCTTTTTCAGCGGGCAGCGGCTGATTGATCACCGTGACCACCGGGGCGGCTTCCACCGAAAGCAGATTTGGCCCGGCAACCCGCAGGGGCAGGCGGCGGGTCAGCGACGCCCCTGCCCGCAGAGCAAGTCCGGCGCGGGGCGTTTTCAGCAGGCGCACCTGCGCCCCGTCTTCGGCATTCAGCGCGTGCTTCAATCCCAGATAAATGGCCGTCTGCACCAGGGCGGCGGGTGCATCGGGGCGGCCTGTGACGCGCACCGTCACGCGGGGCGCAACCTGGGCGGCATAGCGGCGCACAGACACGGCAAAGGGCAGGGCATCGCCGCCGACGCGCACGGCTACGGTGGCCTGTCCGGGACCGACGGCGTTCAGTGTCATCTTGCGAGTGACTGGAGTATACGCCGCCGTCAGCACCGTGGTATCGCTGGACGTCACCGAAACGTCCGTGCTGCGGGCCGCCCCGCCGACCGTCACCGTCCGGCGGCTGCCAGCGGGAATCAGCGCGGGCCGGGTCGACAAAATCAGCGCCGGCTCGGCGAGACGCATTTTCATGGCGCGTGCCCACTGCATCGCCAGATGGCGCGGTGTCTGCTTCTGGGCGCGGGCTTCGGCGGGCGTGACCATCAGGAGCGGGCCGCCCAGCCCCCGGATTTCCCAGCCGCCCTTGCCGCGCTTGCCGACCGGGCCGAGGCTGATCCCCGCCGCATTCAGGCCCGCCGCCGTCATGTTTGCCAGCCGCTGCCGGACGCCCACCGCCCGCTGGGCGGGCGTTTGCCCCCCTGCTGCCGTGCGGAGCGTGGCGACGGGCTGGTCATTAATAAGAACGCAGGCGATCTGCCCGCGTGGAGTAATGTACGATGTCGCGCCGAGGCGCGGCTGAAACGAGGCTGCCGCATGGGCCGGAACTGTCAGCAGGGCCAGCAGGCCCAGAAAAATTCGATAAGGCAAAAAATACTCTTCCTGTCTATCTTGTCCTGCCCCGAACTTTCAGGAGGACAGTGGGACTGAAGAATTATAGGCGTTTTTGGGGTCTAAAGTCAACCCGCACTGGCGCTGGCGGGGCGGGTAGGGTATGATAGATACCATGAAAAGCCAGGATTATGAGGGCGATGACGCCCCTGCCGAACTGCCCGTGTTCCGTCAGAAACGGCTGGAAGAGCCGCCCCGCGCCCTCGTGCTGGGCGGCGGACCGCTGGGCCTGGAAGCCGCACTCTATGCCCTGCGCCTCGGCCACAGCGTCACCCTGTTTGAGCAGGGCACGGAAATCGCCCCGCAGGTGCGGACCTGGGCGCACGTTTCCATGTTCACCCCCTGGGCCTCCCTGCGGAGTCCGCTCGGCGAGCTGGCCGTCAAAGAAGCTATTCGGGACGGCAAAGTGGCCGTGGACAAGTTTCCCGAAGAGCGGCTTTATCCGCTCGGCGGCGAGTTTGTGGAGTATTATCTGGACCCTCTCGCGCACCTGCTGGGCAAAAACATTCACCGGGAAACCCGTGCCGTCTCGCTGGGCCGCTCGTATCTGTTTCCCGAAGAACACGCGGACGCCCCCGAGAAGCGCACCCACCGGCGCTTTCGCCTGCTGACCCGCTCGCCGCTGGAAGAAAAAATTTACACGGGTGATTATATTCTGGACTCCACCGGCATCACCCGCTCTCCGCGCTGGCTGGGCGCGGGCGGAATGCCCGCGCTGGGCGAGATGGGCAGCTTCCGTCCTATCTTTCACGTTTTGCCTGACATCAAGGGCCGTGACCGGATACACTTTCGGAGTAAGACGACGCTGCTGGTCGGCAATGGAACCTCGGCGGCTTCTGCCGCCGTGCTGCTGGCCGAAGTGGCCGCGCAGGAACCGCACGGGCAGGTAATCTGGGTGTCCCCCTCCCGCGACCCGCTGCCCGTCCCGGTCATTCCGGGCGACCTGCTTTCGCGCCGGGATACGATTTTGAAGAAAGCCAATTTGCTGGTCACGAGCAGCCACCCGCAGGTGCGCTACAGCCCGGTGACGCAGATTGACGCCGTTCGGCACTCGCTGGCGAATAACTGCTTCCATGTGACTTTGCAGGTCAACCACGAAACCAAGCGGCTGACCGTGGACTCGGTGGTTTCGCTGGTTGGCTACCGGCGCGATGTGCCGTCGTATGAGCGCGTGCTGGCTCCCGACGAAACCGGCGTGTACGTCATTGGCGAGCAGTCCGCCCCGCCCGGTGACTTTTTGATTTCTCAGGGCCGCACCCAGATCCGCGACGCCTTCCGCGCCATTACGGGCCATGCCGAGCTTGATTTGTATGCACAGGCAGCGGAGACGCTCAAAAGGGACTAAATCTCTTGATTGGGAGCAGGACATCAAAAAAGCGCCCCCGGCAGTGCCGGGGGCGCTTCTTGGCTTGAACTAAAGACCGATGCTGACATCCGTGCCATTGGCGGTCACGTTGTAGCCATAGGCGGCATTGTAGAACTGGGCGGGCACATACAGCTCACCGTTGTTGACATAGGACGGTGCGGGGAAGTTCACCGTCGTGCCATTGACATCGGCAGTGTCCGAGGCCAGCATGAACGTCGCCGTCCACTGACCGATGGTTCCGGTCGCGGTTTTGGTGGTGTTGTCCCACGTCACGCTGCCGCCGAGGGCATCGGTGACCTGCTTGAAGGGAACATAAACTGTGCCGTTCTGGTCATGCGGCTCTTCGGCGATGGACCCAGGCTGTCCGTTAATTGTGTAGGGCATAGAAGTCTCCTCGGTAGGTTACGGCTTGACGGCAAGCTGGTCGATGACGTTCTTGACGCCTTCCATTTTCTTGGCGTCGGCCACGGCGGCTGCTTTGGCAGCGGTGGTGCTGACGGTGCCTTTCAGAATAACCGTGCCGCTTTTGGTGTCGACGTTGATGCCCGTGGCGCCGACTTTGGTGTCGGCAATCAGGGCGCTTTTAACTTTAGCCGTGATGACCGCATCACCCGTCGCGCCGTTCGGGTTCGCCGAAGGCTTGTTCATCATCGTGCCGCCCGGTCCGCCGGGAGCTGATCCCGGCGTGCCAGCGGGGTCTGTGCCGGGCGTAGACGGTCCGCCTGCGGTCGGAGTGGTCGCCGCCGCCGGGGGCGGCGTGGTCTCTTCTTCCTTGCCTTTGCATCCGGCAAGAGCCGTGGACAGCAGCAGGGCGGCGACGGGCAGCGCGGCCCAGCGTGTTTTGTTCGTATTCAGTGTTCGCATGAGTTGCTCCTCTTGGGCAGGGAAGTGTACCAGCCTTGCACCTTAATACCCGCGTGCGAGGCAGGCATAAACGTAACTTCCCACGCCTCAGGGCTTGCCAAGCGGATCATAAAACCGTGCCCGAACGGTGTGCGGAGCACCTGCGGCGGACTGCACGCGCAGGACATGCGCCGTCTGCCCCGTGCGGGGGGCCAGCAGGTGGCGGGCGGCGGCGAGGCTCAGGCCCCTGACGGGCTTGCCATCAACCGCCAAAATCTCGTCAAACACATGCAGCCCGGCCTTCGCGGCAGGCGCTTCGGGCCGGAGGTCGGCCACAGCCAGGTGCGTTCCGCCACGCGGGTCTCTGGTTTCCAGCAGGCTGATCCCCAGGGTGCGCGTCTCGAACGGCGCTTTCGTCCCGGAGCCAGCCGCGAAAAAGGCGCGGGAATGCAGGTAGTCCAGAGTCAGCACGAACCGCGACAGCAGCCCGGAGCCGAGCGACCCGGCCAGCACCTGCGACGCGCCGCCTTTAGGGTCCAGCGAAAAGTCCGCCGGCATATCACGGAGCGTTACCCCGGCAACAGTAAACGACCCGATCCGGGTCTGCCGGGACTGAGACACGCCGCCGATGCCGCCGCCCATCGTCAGCGCCCCATGCGGGTACTTTTTGGCGAGACCATATTTTGCCACAAACGGGCTGTAGAGCCGCAAATGGGCTTCATCGCCGGTATCTACCAGAAACCGCGCACTCGGCAGGCTGTCAAGGCGGGCAGTGAGCGATGGCACGTTGTTGTCCAGCTCAATCGGAACCGCCTTGCCATCAGAAGCCGAAGGCTTGAACGTGTCGGCATCGATAAATGTCAGCTTCTTGCGGGCGAAGTCTATCCGCACCACAAAGCGAGACAGCAGATCATAGCCCACAAACCCCGCCGAGGGCCGGGTGAAGTATGAATCGAGCGACGCAGGCAATTCCAGCGCAATGGCCGCAATGCTGGTCAGCTTCACCGCACCGGGCACTTCAAATGTGTCAATTAAAATGGGGTGCAGGTCCGCCGAGCCGCCATAGCCGCGTGCTTCCAGAACGCCGCTGCTTTGGAGGCCAAGCTGCGTGGCGACCCGCTGCGAGAGGGCAATGCCGCTCGCGCCGCTGTCCAGAAAGACGCGCTTGGTCTTGCCGTTGATTTTGACATCAAAGGCAATCTCGCCGTCGTCCATATCAAAAGGCACGGTCGCCGATTTCTTGCCGGGGGTGACAAATCCGTAATTTTTGATGGCTTCGGTGGGCGGCGCAAACAGGCCGGGCGGCAGGGTGACATTGTTCTCGATTTTGGTCACGGTTCCTGTGATGTCATAGCGCGGCGTGCCGTTGGTCGTTTTGGTGAGGTAGGGAAAGCGGACGCCGTCCACCGTGCGGTAGTCGTCATAGGTCGTCGTGACCGTCACGTCGTCGTCTAAATGCTGCTCTTTGACGATGAACCACGTTTTCGGGTCAAAAAACAGCGTGGTTGGCTTGCCGCCTTCCGGCAGAGCATCTACGATCCAGTTGCCGGTGACGGTCTCCGGCGCGGGCCGCAGGGTCAGCGTGCCGGGGATGCGTCCGGGCAGAACATACGAGTTGGTATCAAAATAAAGCTGCACGCGCAGGTCGCGCAGCTCTTCCCCGGCCAGCAGGCGGGTGTTGCCGTTGGTGTCGCGCTGCCAGGCCGTTTTACCGTCGTAGCCCTGCGTGATATGCAGGATGCCGAGATTGTCCTCTTCGAATTCTTTGTCCGGGGCGGCAAACACCGTGACAATGGCTCCTTTGATGCCGCCAGTCTCAACATCGGCGGAGACGCGGGTATTGGTGATCGCTTCCACCGCCGCTTTGCCGCCCAGCGATTCCAAGTGATGCGCCAGCAGCGCGTCCAGGGTCAGCACAGTGTCAGAAGGCACCGGGACAGGAGGCACTTCGGCAGGAGGCGCGGTGGCAGGAGGCACTTCGGCAGGAGGCGCGGCGGCAGGAATATCCACCGCCGGGCGCACCGGCGGGGCAAGGCGGCGATGCGGAAATATGGGGCCGGGTTTGGCCTCCGCCAGTGTCAGCCGTCCGTGGGCGTAGTCAAAAGTCACCACAAAGCGGCTCAGAACCGCATTGCCGAGGCCGCCCGCATGGCTGGAGACGCCGCTGATGCCGCCGCCTGTCATCGTGGCGATTGGCACGTTTTGCAGGAACACGGTGCCCAGCATCAGCGTGTGGCCGGGCGAAACCTGCTCATTCAGCGTGCCGCCAACCCCGATGCCCTGCTGTTTCAGCACGGTCAGGTCGCCCTCTTTCGGCAGCAGGCCGTTCGCGGTCGCATAGGCGGTATACAGATGCAAAGCGCCGGAATCGCCGGTGTCTACCAGGAACCGGGCGGCAGGCTTGCCGTCTACCGAGGCCAGAATTGTCGGCGTCCGTGTTTCCAGCTTCAGCGGCAGCGCCACACTGCGGCCCGCCGTCGGCACGGGCAGGGCCGGGTCGGACAGCGTGACCGTCTTTGCAGCGTAGTCAATACGCACTGTGAAGCGCGAGAAAATCTCGTAGCCCACCGCACCGTCCACGCCGAAGGCGGAAAGCTGCCTGGCGACGTTCTCGTCTTTGATAACGTGCAGCACCTGATGGGACAAAGACACCATCTGCCCAATCTCAAGCGTGGCCTCCTTCGCCAGGCCCGTCGCCGCCGCGCCGCCGTAGCCCATCGCGGGCAGGTCGCCTTCCGTGGTCAGCCCCGCCGTCCGTGCGGCTTCCGCCGACACGAATGCGCTGCCCGCGCCGCTGTCCAGCAACATTCGCAGGGGGTGGCCGTTGACCGTAACCGGCACGATAATTTCATTGCCTTGCAGGGTGAAGGGAAGGATCGCTTCTTTGAGGCCCGGCTGCAAAAAGCGCCAGTCGCGGGCCGTCGGAGGCGGCTGAAACAGCGCGGCACTCACCTGCGGCAATGCTGTCGCCGAGGCCAGCGTGGCGATGACTTTCAGCGGCAGGCCGCCGAAGCCGATTTCCATGCGGCTTGGTATCTGCGTGCCGAACTGTGCTTGATAGGCCAGAAACTTGACAATGCTGTCCATGCCGCTTTTGTGCTGGGTGGTCTGCCGCACCAGATAGGTCTTTGGGTCAATCAGAATCGTCTGCCTGGAGCCGCCTTTGGGCATAACGTCCAGCACGTAGCAGCCGGTGACTTTATCCCGGCCCGGCCTGAGCGTGACCGAGGTGCCGGATTTGGATTTGCCGAGCGGGTCGTAGTTTTCCAGCGAAAACCCGGCGTCGGCGCTGTCTTCGGACAGCTCTTCGCCGCCAAGAATACGCACGTTTCCCGTGCCATCCTGCTGCCAGCGGCGCTTGCCGTCGCTGCCGGTGGTCATGGCAATCGGCCCCATGACCATCTCTGTCCGTGAGCGATGGCCCGAAGCGTCCCACGTTGTCAGCGTCCCCGTCAGCCCGCCCGCCGCAATGGTGTAGACAACTTTATGAGCATTGTTATCTTTGCGGGCAGCGGGCGTCTGTGCGGCTTTGTTGTGCCGGGCCAGAATCTGCGGCAGGGTCAGTGCCGGGGCGGGGGCGGCCAGCGTCGGCAGAACGATGAAAAGGCTGAGAATGGCGCAGGGGAGGACGCGCAAAAGTTTGGTTGGTTTCACGCTCACAGTGTACCGCATAAACGCTCAGAGAGGAAACAATGTACAGTCCACCGCCTGCGCGGCGGCCAGCCGGTCCAGAAACACCGCACGGGGAAGCTCGTGTGCCCCCAGCGCCTCCATGTGCGGCGTGAGCTGCTGAATATCCATCCACGCCGCGCCGCGTGCCGACAGATGCTCGACTAGAACCAGCAGCGCCAGCTTGGAGGCATTGCCAACCGTGTGGAACATGCTTTCGCCGCTGAACACGCCGCCCACCGCCACGCCGTACAGGCCGCCTACCAGCACCCCGGCCTCGCTCCAGACTTCGACGCTGTGCGCGTAGCCTGCCGCATGGAGACGCAGGTAGGCGTCCACGATATCCGGCGTAATCCAGGTCCCCCCACTGCCTGGACGGGGCGTGTCCCGGCAGGCACGGAGAACGGCGGCAAAGTCCTGGTCAATCGTAAACGTCAGCGGCGTGTTCCGGCGCAGGCGGGCCAGACGCGGCGGCACGCGCAGCCGGTCAAAGTCCAGTACAGCCCGTGCGGCGGGGCAGAACCAGAGCAGGGGGTAATCGGCGTGCGGCCACGGAAAAATGCCCTGCCGGTATGCAGCCAGCAGTATGGGCACGGTCATCTCGCCGCCGATGCCGACAATTTCCTGCCGTCCGGCCAGCCGGGGCGGCAGAAAGTCCGGGGGGACAAAGCGCGGAACAAAAAAAGCCATAGGGATAGTATCCTGAATCAGATGATACCCACTCAGACCCCCCTATCGCCACGGACGCCCACGCCATCCCGCCCCGCTCTGACGACGCTGCTGCTGGCCTGCGCGGCATCCGTCGCGCTCTGGTATGTTCCCTACGCTTCGGCCCTGCTGTATCCTGTGCGGCTGTTTGTGACATTTATCCACGAAGGCGGTCATGCCCTGGCGGCGACGCTGACGGGCGGGGTGGCCGAGCGAATCTTTATCCAGCCAGATGCTTCAGGCGTCACGCAGGCGCTGGGCGGCTGGGGCATTGCGATTGTGATGGCAGGCTACCTCGGCGCGACCGCCTACGGGGCACTGCTGCTGACGCTGGCACGGCGTCCAGGTCTGGCGCGTCTGGCGCTCGGCCTGTCGGGCAGTATTATGGTTTTGCTGGACCTGTTCCTCGTTCGCAACGGGTTCGGATGGGGGTGGGGGATTGCGATAGCAGCGGGCCTGCTGCTGTCTGCTCTTCGCCTGCCGGCGCGGGCGGCGGAGCTGACGGCCATGTTTCTGGGCGTGCAATGCGTTTTGAACGCTCTGTTCGATTTGAAAACGCTGGTCGGCCTGTCCGTGCCGGGCGGGCCGGTGTCGGATGCCGTCCTGATGTCGCAGATTATCCCTCTGCCGCCGGTGGTCTGGGCGGTGCTGTGGGGGGCGTTATCGCTGGGGATTTTGTGGGTCGCCCTGCGCCCCTTCTGGCAGGCCGCGAACCGGCAGGCCGCAAAGCGCCCGATGCATTAGACTGGAAACTTACCACCTTGCTTCGCTTATTCTTCGCTTCGCAGGGTCCTCCCTGAAGGGAAGGACAGGTCTCAGGCAGCGGTTTCGCTTGTCAAGCCTGGGGCGTCTTTGGTATAATAGACACCTATGAGCGAAGTGCTGGACACAGGAGCAGACGCACTGGGGCGTCGGGTACGGGAGGCGCTGGGTGCGGGGGCGGACACGGCCCGGTTTGCCGTCGGCTACTTGTTTCTGGACGGCCTGACGCCGCTGCGGGCGGGGCTGGCGGCGACGCCGACAGTAGAAATTTTGATTGGCAACGCTGTCAACCGGCTGACCGAAGAGCAGGTCCGCGAGGAAGCGGGGGCACGGGGGCGCGGGGGTGAGGCCACCGTCAAGGGCGGGGAGGATGTGGCGGCGACCCTGCGCGACAGTCACGACCGGGCGGCGGCGGAAACCGCGCTGAACCTGCGTCAGACGATTGACGCCCTGCCGCGCACTGAGGAAAACCGTGCCCTGCTGCTGACGCTGGCCGCTCTGGTCGCCGAAGGACGCCTCCGGGTGCGGCTGTATGCACGCGGGCGCATTCATTCCAAAGTAACCCTCATCACCTACCCGCCGGGGCAGGCAGGCGCGGAGGGTTTAGCGATTGTCGGCTCCAGCAACTTGACAATGAGCGGCGGGGAGCATCCGACAGAGCTGAATGTCGTGCTGACCGACTGCGTGAGCGTGGCCGATCTGGAAGCCTGGTATGCGCGGCTGTGGGCTGTTTCGCAGGACTTTCACCGAAAGTTGTTTGAGGAGCTGGGCGGCTGCTGGGCGCTGTCGCCAGACCTCATGCTGCCTGCCGGCCACGAGACAGTGAGGTCGTGACCCGGTCTTTACCCACGGGGAAGAGAACAAAATCGTCGGGGGTATCTTCATCCAGCCAGGGCTGGGGAGCGAAACGCTCATCGAGAAAGCCGCCGTCCGGGACAGTTCCCGCGAAGGCGTCGAACAGGGCTTCCGCCTGAGCGGGCGGGATCAACATCATTGGCTTCATACGACCTCCTCGTCGCAGTGCAAAACAGCATAAGAGTGTGCGGGCGGCGACACTGCCGCATCCGCGTTTATTTTACTCAGTTTCATCGCGTTTTACACCTTTTGCATAATACTTTTATTTATCTTCGGCAGACTGTCCCAGTTCATTAGCCCGTTATTATGCCTGAGCTTCCACCTTTAGTCTCTGCCGATGACAGCCTGCTGACCCGCCTGCGGGCGCTGCCACGCGGGGCCGTCGTGCTGACGCTGGGCGGAACCGACCACGGCAAAACAACCTGGGTGCGCGACACCGCGCTGGCGCTTGCCGGCGGAGGACTTCGCGTTGCCGTTGTTGACAGCGACCTCGGCCAGAGTGAAATCGGTCCGCCCGGAACCGTCGGAGCGGGTCTGGCTGCCGCCGGAGCCGAATTCAAATCTTTGCGCGATCTGCCCCCGCTCGGCGGCTACTTCGTCGGCGCGGTCTCGCCCATCCGGCAAATCCTGACTGTCTGCACCGGGGCTGTGGCAATGGCACGGGTCGCCAAACGCGCCAAGCCTGATCTTGTGCTTGTAGACACCGACGGCATGGTGACGGGCAGCACGGCGCGTGCCTACAAGAAGAGGCTGGCCGAGCTGCTGCTCCCGCAGGCCATCGTGGCGCTGACACGCGGCTCTGACCTGGACCCGCTGCTGGCCCTGTTCTCTCATCTGGACGCCCCGGAAGTCTGGCGTGTTCCCGTGCCGCCCGAAGCGCGGCGCAAGACTCCGGCGACCCGCACCACTCGCCGCGCCGCCCGCTTCCTGTCCGCGCTGGAAGGAGCACGGTCGCAGGCGTTTTCGCTGGACGAGGTCGCCCTGGCAAACACCGGCCTCGGGGTGGGGGAGATAATCCCGCATCATCTGGCGCGGTTTCTGGGGGAGACGCTGGGGCGGCCCGTCCTCCACGCCGCGCAAACGGGCGACGGCGGGCTGTATGTGGTGGTCAACGGCGACGGCTGGCGCACGGCGGAGCTTGCTGCCATTGAGCGTCAATTTGGCACCCGCTCCATTACGGTCGTTCCCGCCCAGCGGTTTTCGCGTCTTCTGGTCGGCTTGATTGCCCCCGGCGGCGCTTTGCTCGACATCGGCCTCATCGAGCGTATTGACTTCGCCGCACGCACACTGACAGTGCAGACGCCCTGCACGCGCCCCCGCGCCGTCGCGCAGATTTGGCTCGGGTTCCTGCGCCTGCATGCAGATGGCCGCGAAATCGGCGAAGTGCGCCCCGGTGAGCTGTAGGCCGCTTACGCTGCAAAACGCATCACCGGGCAGGCGGTTTGCGGCAGCGCCCGCACCGTCTCCGGCGGGTTGGCGGGCCGGGCAAACAAAAAGCCCTGCATGAAGTCCGCCCCGGCGTCCTGGCACAGCCGCATCTGTTCTTCAGTTTCAATGCCCTCAGCGATGACCAGAATGCCAAGATGCTTGGCCTGCGCGACAATCGAATCCAGCGTCTGCCGCGCACTGCTATTGTGTTCGGCGCGGACCACCAGATCGCGGTCCAGCTTGACATAATCCGGGCGCAGGGCCGTCAGGTATTCCAAGCTGGAAAAGCCTGCGCCCATATCGTCTACCGCCGTTCCGACGCCGTGTGAGCGGTAATAGTCTAAAATTTTCAGCAGCCGCTTCATGTCCGGGATATTCTCGGTTTCTACCACCTCAAACACCAGAGAAGACAGGTCTGTGCCGCACTCCTGCGCCGTTTCCACGGTGGTTCGCAGGCAAATTGCCGGGTCATAAATCGTATTCGGCATGAAGTTGATAAACAGGCGCGTGCCGGGCATCCGCAGGGCGGCGGCATTGCGGATGGCCGCTTTGCGGGCCTGCTGGTCCAAAACGTGCTGCAAGCCGAGCCGGATGGACGCCTCGATAATCGGCCCCGCGCCGATGGTCTCGCCGGTCTGCGGATGGCGGGCACGGATCAGTGCCTCATGGGCAAACACTTTGCCCGTACTGGCATGGACAATCGGATGAAACAAACTAAACAGCCAGTCGTCTTCCAGAGCGTCCCGCACCCAGTCGTGCTGCGCCCGCTCAATCAGCGCCGTCAGCGGCTCGGCTTTGACAAAGGCCGACAGAGCACTGGCCGCATCGTCGAGGTCGCCGGAAAAGAACACGCCATGCACATCCCGCGTGGTCGCGTCCGGCAGGTGCTCCAGAAACGCCCCTGTCATGCCGGACACGCGGGCACGCAGCGTCGGCAGTGCCAGCACATCCTGCCGCACCAGATACGGCGTGTTTGCGGCTTCCAGTGCCTGAATAATCGCTTCCCGGACATGGGCATTGTGCGGCCCCAGCAGAAGATAAGTCGGCTGACCGGTCTTTGCCTGCCGAGTGATCTGGCAGCGGGCGCAGGCGTCTTCGCGCCCGGAGCAAAGAGTGTGGTTTCGTAGCTGTGGTCGCATCAAGTAAAAACTTTCTTGCCGTCTAAAGTAAATGCTATCTGTATTATTGGCAGTGTTGCCAGTTCTGCTTAGGGTCTATGAGTATCCCAAGAACGCTGAATCTGCAGTGCAGGCAAATGGATGACGGATTGCGAGGGGTAGCCCCTCGCAATCCCCAGTGACTTTTCAGCAGGGCCATTGAGTTTTCTCGTATGCTGACGTCAGCAGTCACGCGCACAGAAGCCACGGATTGCGGCCACGGATTGCGGCCACGGATTGCGGCCACGGATTGCGGCCACGCATTGAAATGCATGGCTGAGGGGCGCAGACGCCGAACGTCCCTGCGGGACGCCCACTTCGTGGGTCTTGCACTTCTTGTGTCCCGCAGGGACATTCAGCCGCAGGCTCCCCAGCCACGGATTTCAATCCGTGGCTCTTGGGGCGTGGCTGCAATCCGTGACTGCAATCCGTGGCTGCAATCGGTGGCCTCTCCAGTCAGCAGGCAGGAGAAAACCCGGTCTGACGCGAATAGCACTGCCACTGGAACACGGTCAGTGCAAAGGAGCTTCCCTTCACCATGACAGACTACACCCCGCAAAAATCAGATAAGTTTACTTTCGGCCTGTGGACCGTCGGCAACCCCGGCGCGGACCCCTTCGGCGGCCCGGTCCGCGTGCCCGTCTCCCCCGTGGAGCGAGTCCGCAAATTAGGCGAACTGGGCGCGTATGGCGTCAACCTGCATGATAACGATCTGGTCCCGTTTGATGCTGCGCCTGCCGAGCGCGACGCCATTGTCAAAGAATTCAAACAAGCCCTCTCCGACAGCGGCATGGTCTGTGCGATGGCGACCACCAACTTATTTACGCACCCTATCTTCAAAGACGGCGCATTTACGGCCAATGACCCCGATGTCCGGGCACTGGCCCGGCAGAAAACCATGCGCTCGATTGATCTCGGCGTCGAGCTAGGTGCTCCCATTTATGTCTTCTGGGGCGGGCGCGAGGGCGTGGAAGTCGAAGCCAGCAAAGACCCCGTCACTGCCGCCAAACGCTTCCGGGACGCGATAGACTTCCTCTGCGAATACTCCCTCGCCCAGGGCTATGATTTGAAGTTTGCCCTGGAGCCGAAGCCGAACGAGCCACGCGGTGATATTTACCTGCCCACCGTCGGCGCGATGCTGGGCTTTATCAGCACGCTGGCACACCCGGAAATGGTGGGCGTCAACCCGGAGTTTGCCCATGAGACCATGGCGGGGCTGTCGTTCTACCACGCCGTCGCGCAGGCGATGGAAGCGGGCAAGCTGTTTCATATTGACCTGAACGGCCAGAAGCCGGGCCGCTACGATCAGGATTTCCGGTTCGGCCAGGAAGACTACAAGCAGAACTTCTTCCTGGTGAAGCTGCTGGAAGACTACGGCTACGACGGCCCCAGGCACTTTGACGCCCACCCCCTGCGGACCTCGGACCCTGCTGATGTCTGGGAGTTTGCGAAAGGCTGCATGCGGACCTATTTGATCTTTAAAGAAAGAGCCAAACAGTACAACGCCGACCCCGACATTCAAAGCCTGCTGGCCGAGATCAACGCCGGGGACTCCGCGCTGGAGTCGATGCTTGCGGCCAAATACACCCCGGAAAACGCGCAGGCCCTCAAAGACCGCGCCTTCGACGCCGACGCGCTGGCCGCCCGCCCCAAGCCTTACGAAAAGCTGGATCAGCTTGTGTTTGATTTGCTGATGGGGGTGCGTTAGGACCCCCTAACCCCCAATAATGGGGGAATCAGAGTAGAGGCGCTGCTTGCTGCGCCCTTCCTGTTCTTCTTCCGGCTCCCCATTATTGGGGCGGGGGGCGCGTCCACGTTACACCGCCCCCGCTTTCCGGGTATAAACCAGGCATCAAGCAAGCACGCTTAACCCTCGACCCCGTGACCCTGGAAAGCTGGCCTCAATGATTCTGCGACTGTCCCTCGAACTGCCCGAAGACCTGGCGTATATTCGCATTACCCGCGTTCTGGGCCGCGCCCTGCTGGACCATTTGCAGGTGGCAGAGACAGACATTGATGACGTGGAGATTCTAGTCGGCGAGCTGTGTGGCAACGTCATCCGGCACGCGCAGTCCCACGAAGACCGCTACAACGTCGTGCTGGAATACTTCAGTGATCATGTCAAGCTGATCGTGCAGGACCGGGGCACGGGCTTCTCGTTCAAAGAAGTGCCGCAGGCGGGCACGCGCCGCGCCGACTTCGACGGCGGCGAGCGCATCGGTGGCTACGGCATGCAGATCATTCAGGGCCTGTCGGACAAAATCGAGTTCCGCCGCACTGACCCCCACGGAACCACGGTCTGTGCCGAAAAAGCCCTCCACTACAAAAGCGACGCCGCCGCCCGTGATGCCGCCGACCTTGACCGCTCCGACGGCAAAGCCGTCGTCACTGTAAGCTAAGAGACAGAAGGTAAGCTAAGAGACGGAAGGTGAGCGCCTCTCGCCGAAGACTTCGAGGGGCTGAACCCCCTCGCTGTGGGGCGCGGACGCCGTGAACCCGCCTGCGCGGGTGAAGAATTGAGATTAGGACAAGGCGCGGAAGGCGTTTACTTTCCTTCTGCTCCTTACCCGCGCAGGCGGGTTTAAGGCGTCTGGGCCCCACAGCGAGGGGGTTCAGCCCCTCGAAATCTGGTTGTCTCCTTCTCCCGGTTGACAGCCTCGCCCTCGCGTCGGGTATACTTTCCCGAAACATTTAAGAGGGTAACACGTTGGAACAGACAATCACACTGGGAGGCAACAAGAAGGCGCGGCGGGTCTACGGCTTTGATGAGGTCTCGCTGGTTCCCTCGGCGCTGTCTATAGACCCCCGTGATGTGGACACAGGCTGGAGCCTGGGCCGTCACCGTTTTGCTATTCCTATTGTCGCCAGCGCGATGGACGCCGCTGTGAACCCGCGCATGGCCGCCGAGATGACCCATCTCGGCGGCTTTGCCGTCTTAAACGGCGAAGGCCTGCAAACCCGCTACGACGACGCGGAAGGAATTTTGCAGGAGATCGCCGAGACGCCGTCCGAGGGCATCATTGAAAAGATGCAAAAGCTCTACACCGCCCCTGTCCGCGAGGATTTGGTGGCCCGGCGGGTGCAGGAGATTAAAGCACTCGGCGGCCTCGCCGCCGTCGCCGCCATTCCGCCCACCGCCCCGCGTCTCGCCGCCGCCGCCATTGAAGCCGGGGCAGACTTCTTTGTGGTCGCCTCGCAGGTCGCCACCGCCCGGCACTATTCCACCCACGCTGAGACTGTAGACCTCGCCCAGTTCTGCCGCGACTCTCCCGTACCCGTGATTGTCGGCAACTGCGTCTCGTTTCAGGCCGCCACCGAGCTGATGGAAGCCGGGGCATCCGCGCTTCTGATTGGCGTCGGACCGGGCGCGATCTGCACCACTCGCTCCGTGCTGGGCGTGGGCGTCCCGCAGGTCACCGCCGTGGCCGACTGCGCCGCCGCCCGCGAGGCGTTTCAGGAGCGCACTGGCAAATATATCCCCATCTTGGCCGACGGCGGCATCCGCAACGGCGGCGACCTCGCCAAAGCCATCGCCTCCGGGGCCGATGCCGTCATGCTCGGCTCCTCCATTGCCGCCGCCTCCGAAGCCCCCGCCCCCGGCTACTCGTGGGGCATGGCGATGTCCAATGCCGACCTGCCGCGCGGAACCCGCATCAGCGTCAGCATCATGGGCACGCTCCGCGAGATTTTGCTTGGCCCCGCCCACAAAGACGACGGCACGATGAACCTCGTCGGCGCTCTGCGTCTGTCGATGGCAACCTGCGGCGCACGGACGATTTCCGAAATGCAGCAGGCCGAGCTGGTCGTCGCTCCGCAGATCAAAACCGAAGGCAAATCCCAGCAGCGTGCCCAGGGCGTCGGCCAGGGGCGGTAGATTTTTATGGAGACATGGCGAGAGTTAAGTGAAGACAGCCTGAGCGCGGCGAAAACTTTGCTGCGTGAAGGGAACTACCGAAGCAGCGTCAGTCGCTCTTATTATGCGTCTTACTGCGCTGCCACGCATGAGATCAGGCAAAATCTGACAACCTTTCCGAATGGCTGGAACAACCCGCCACACGAAAAAGTACCGGAATACGTTCAGAATAACTTGTCTATTGCTCCCTCGAGTAAAAAGACAATCAAAAGGCTAATTCTGGTACTGCGTCGGTTCCGGGAAGACGCCGATTATAGACCTTACCGACAGGTTGGCCTTCAGGATGCGCGTGATTGTGTCCGTGATGCCCAACGTGTTCAGCAGGAGTTTTGGGGGAGTTAAAAACCATGAGTGAAAAAGAAATCGTCGAAATCGCAGCCCGGTACCTGAAGGACAAGCACCCCGGCGGGGCAATCTTGGAAGCGTTGACACAGGGCGTTCGGCAGGAACAGGATTGGTGGTATGTCCCCGTGCGCCCCTCGTTTGAGCCGCCGCGCCGCTATGAGTATTACGAAGCCCTCGCTGATGCCGAGGTGGAATTAGAAGACGAAGAGCGTTTGACCGTCTTGTTCCTGCCCACCGCGCCGGAAGAGAGCCAAAAGTAGAGGATAAAGAAAATATGATAAAATTTGCGAAAACGAACTTGCCCGCAGCGGGACGAATGGGGAGCGTGCGATGTCTTTGACCCCCCAACATCAGGATCAGCCGATCCTGACCAACTATGAGCCGCGTGGCGCGGATGTCTTTGACCCAGTGCTGACGCCGGAACTGGTCATCGTGCTGGACTTCGGCGCCCAGTACACGCAGCTTATCGCCCGGCGCATCCGGGAGTGCCGGGTCTACTGCGAGATTTTGCCGTATGACACGCCGCTGGAAACCATCACGGCCCGGAAGCCCGTGGGCCTGATTTTGTCCGGCGGGCCGTCGTCGGTCTATGACGACGGCGCTCCGCAAATTGACAAAGGCGTCTATGCGCTGGGCCTGCCGGTGCTGGGCATCTGCTACGGGATGCAGTCGATGGCGCATGATCTGGGCGGCAAAGTCACAGCGGCAACGATGAAAGAATTTGGCAAAACGCAGCTCGAAGTGCGGGACCCGAGCGTCATGTTCGAGGGCCTGAACCCGGACCTCATCTGCTGGATGAGCCACGGCGACACCGTGGAGGCGCCCCCGCCCGGCTTTGTGGTGGCAGCGTCCACCGAAAACTGCCCGGTGGCCGCTATGTACGATGCCACGCGCCGCTTTTATGCCGTGCAGTTCCACCCGGAAGTCGTCCATACCCCGTGGGGCACGGAAGTCATTCGGGGCTTTCTGGAAAAAGTCTGCGGCACGTCCGGCCTGTGGCAGATGGAAAGCTTTGTCGAGCAGCAGATACGGCTCGTGCGCGAGCAGGTCGGCAGTTCCAAAGTCGTCTGCGGCCTGTCCGGCGGCATTGATAGCTGCACCGTCGCCGCGCTGGTACATAAGGCCATTGGCAATCAGCTTGTCTGCATTTTCGTGGACCACGGCCTGCTCCGCAAAGGCGAGGCCGAGGACGTCCAGCGCCGCTTTGCTGCCGCTCTGAACATCAACCTCATCACTGTGGACGCTGAAGCGCGGTTTCTGGGCCGCCTCGCCGGTGTCACCGACCCGGAACAGAAGCGCAAAATCATCGGCGAGGAGTTTGTGCGCGTCTTTGAGGAAGAATCGAACAAGCTGACGGATGCTGACTTTCTGGCGCAGGGCACGCTCTACCCGGACGTCATTGAGTCGGGCACGGGCAAGGCCGCCAAGATCAAGACGCATCACAATGTTGGCCTGCCGGAAGATATGAAGTTCAAACTGGTCGAGCCGCTGCGGTATCTCTTCAAAGATGAAGTCCGCGCCGTCGCCGAGGAGCTGGGCCTGCCCACCGATCTGGTCTGGCGTCAGCCCTTCCCCGGCCCTGGCCTTGCCATTCGCATCACCGGCGAAGTTACCAAAGACCGCCTGGACCTGCTGCGCTCCGCCGACTGGATCATCATTGACGAGATCAAGCGGGCGGGCCTGTACCGCAAAGTCTGGCAGTCCTTCGCCGTCCTCGTGCCGACTAAAAGCGTCGGCGTCATGGGCGACCAGCGCACCTATGCCTACCCCATCGTCATCCGCGCTGTGACCAGCGAAGACGCCATGACCGCCGACTGGGCACGCCTGCCCTATGAGGTGCTGGACCGCATCTCGAACCGCATTGTCAACGAAGTCCCCGGCGTCAACCGCGTCGTCCTGGACATCACTAGCAAGCCCCCGGCGACGATTGAGTGGGAATAATGTCAAAAATGACCGCCGAAAGCCTGCAAGTGCCGCTAAACCGCGCTAAGTTTCAGAAATACCGCAAATGGAACATAACTCTTGCAGTCATGGGGCTGGGAATGGTGATGCTGTCCTTAGCAGGTCTTGTCTTTTCACTTTATAGCATCTTTTCCGGTACTGTTTCGGATGGTTGGATGGTCCTGAACGGCGTTCTTAGCTTGTGGCTTGTCGTGTTCATTGGTCTGGCGACCGCGCCCGCATGGCAGTTGGCAAACACGATGGGGAAAGTCATGCGCCAAAACCTGCCTGTGCTCGTTGTTGACCGCGATGGGATCATAGACAATTCTTCCAACTACGTTTTTGGCTTCATTCCCTGGAGCGAGATTGAGACGGTAACAGCCAGCAGCCGCTATGCGCGAGACATTGATAAGACCTTCACAGGCATAGCGATTGTGCTGAAGAATAAAGAGCTTCTGCTGAACAAAAAACCGCCTATTCTGCGAATGTAGTTGGCAACGGACGACGAGATCAAAAAGAAGCACTGGGTCTTTATTCCGCAGGGCCGAATTGAAATGCCTGTGGAAGAAGTGGTAAAATTGGCAAACGAAATCAGGGAAGGGAAATAGCTATGACAATCACACTAGACTTGCCACCGCAAACGGAGCTGCGGCTAGAGGAAGCCGCTGCACGGCGGGAAAAGCCTGTAAAGGAATATGCGCTGTCTCTGATTGAAGACGGGCTGCCGCTGACCGAGCCGTTGCCGGAGCTGAAAACCGGGGCGGATGTGGTGGCGTACTGGAAGGCCAACGGTCTCATTGGCGACTGGGCGGACAGAGAAGATATTGGGGACAGCTTGGAATATGCGCGGGAACTGCGGCAGCAGGCGGAGACACGAGGGCACGGATGATGCGCCTTTTAGACACGGATGTTTTGGTGGATATTCGGCGCGGGTTTGCCCCGGCTGTTCTCTGGTACAGCAATTTGACCGAACGACCGGGCATCCCCGGCTTTGTGGCAATGGAATTGGTCAATGGATGCCGCAATAAAGTAGAACTCGCCCGGCTGCAAGTTTTTCTTTTGGGCCTGCCTATCCTCTGGGCATCCGAGGTGGACTGTCAGCGTGGTTTGGAGTTTTTGCGCGACTACCACCTCAGCCACAGTTTAGGCTTGGTAGATGCCCTGATTGCGGCAACCGCGCTGGGGCAGGGGGCGACGCTTTGCACGTTCAACGTAAAGCACTTTGCCGCTGTGCCAGGGCTGACCACGGAGCAGCCTTACGGACGCGTTTAGTGGGCTGTGCCGTTAGCCTGCACAATACCGATGAGGAGGCAGACATCGTCGCGGAACTCGCCGTTGGAATAGTCCTCGGCCCCGCGAATGATATGATCAGCGATCTCGCGGGCGGTGCGGGCGTCGTCGGCCATCAGGGCGGCGAGGCCCTGGACGCCCAGCAGATCAATCCGGTTCGGTCCCGCTTCCGTCAGGCCGTCGGTGTACAGCGCAAACGCATCGCCCGGAACCAGGGAAAGTGTCTGCTGGGTATACTGGGCGGTTTCCGTCATGCCCAGAATGGGGCCGGTCGGCGGCAGCTCTTGCACCTGGCCGTTGGTGGTGCGGCGCAGCAGGGCTGGCTCCTGGCCGCAAGAGACATAGGTGAGCGTCTTGGCACCGAGGTCAAACGTGCAGACCACGAGCGTTGCAAAGCCGGACAGCAGGTTGTTGACAATGAGTATATGGTTCAGCCGCGTGACACCTTCGGCAATCGTGCGCTCCGTGTAGACGGCGTAGCGAAGCATATTGCGGACCACGGCCACCTGCGCGGCTGCCGCCAGCCCCTTGCCGGAGAGGTCGCCCACGACGAGGCAGTAGCAGCCCTTCGCCACGGGAAACACATCGGAGAAATCGCCCCCGACATTGGCTTCATTCAAGGCGGCTCGGTAGTAAGAGGCTAAATCGAGGCCCGGAATGCCTTCGGGCAGGGTCGGCTGAACAGTGCCCTGCAGGGCTTCGGCAATCGTGCGCTCCCGCCGGGAGATTTGCGCCAGCTCCAGTTCGGCCTGCTTCTGGTCATCAATATCCGTGCAGGTCCCGAACCAGCGCGTGATCGCCCCTTCGGCATTGCGGATCGGCTCGGCGCGGCCCAAAAACCAGCGATACGCGCCATCCGAGGCGCGGCGGATGCGGTACTCAATCTCATACGATTCGCCGGTGTCCAAAGCCAGCTGCCAGCGGGCAATGCTGCGCTCCAGGTCGTCCGGGTGCAGCAGAGTAGACCAGCCCGCCCCTTCCGTCTGATTGCGTGTCGTGCCTGTGTAATCATACCAGCGGCGATTGTAATAGTCATGGTAGCCGTCGGGCCGCGTGCTCCAGACAAGCTGCGGCATCATGTCAGCGAGGACCGCGAGGCCGTCCGGGCTGTCCGCCAGAGAAGCGGCAAAAGAGAGGTCTTGTGGCTGCGAGTTCATAGGGATTGTTATTATAGCCGATAAACACACAGAAAAGACACTTTCTATGCCTGCTCCCCCACCCGAAATTCGTACCGTCATGGACACGCTCGCCGCCACCTACCACGGGCGCGGCGCAGTGGAGCTAGGGGACCCCTACCAGGTGCTGATCGCCACCGTCATCTCGCAGCGCACCCGCGAGGAGCAGACCACGGCAGTCTCTGCCCGCGTCTTTGCCGCCTACCCAAATGCCGCCGCGCTGGCCCGCGCCGACGAAGCGCAATTATACACTCTGCTGAACGGCAGCGAGTACCGCGCCGAAAAAGCGCCCCGGCTGATCGCGCTGGCAAAGATTCTCGTGGAGCAGCACGGCGGTCAGGTCCCGGACGATTTAGAGGCCCTGCTCGCCCTTCCGGGCGTGGGGCGCAAAACCGCCAACTGCGTTCTCATTTATGCGTTCGAGAAAGCCGCGCTTTGCGTGGACATTCACTGCCACCGAATTACGAACCGACTGGGGTGGGTGACAACCAAAACGCCCGACGCGACCGAGAAGGCGTTAGAGAAAGTTATGCCCCGCGACCTGTGGGCCGGCTCCAACCGGCTGTTTTTGCAGCATGGCCGGGCCATTTGCCTGCCCACAGTCCCAATTTGCTCCCGCTGCCCGGTGTATAAGTGGTGCGCCTACGGGCAGGACGACGCGGCGAAGAAGCAACAACGGGGCCGATAATTTTGTTGACAACCACGCTGGCTTTGTGGAATACTTAAGCCGTATGGTCAACAGCCCGGCAAAAATTACAGACCGAGACCGGCGGCGTTTTTCGGCAGTCGCCCTTGCGCTGCTGTGGGGCGTCTACGCCCTGCTCGGAGCCTTTAGCTTTTGCGCCCGCGCCTGCGCTTATGGGCCAGCTTCGCCAGTCCCCACGCTTGCGGCTTCAGCACCCGCCCCCATGTGCCACTGCAAGATGTGTCGCGGCATGATGCGCGGCGGCAAAATGGTCTGCTGCTGCGGCTCTCATGCTCCTGCGGCGCAGGCTGCCATCACTGCTCGCTGTGATCAGGGAGCGCCTGCCGCACTCGCCGCCGTGACTTCCTGGCCCGTCGTCCGCCCCGATCTGACGGCTTCCCTTTTTCCGGGCTTCAATCTGCGGCGACATGCCCGCCCCGGTGATACCTTTGCGCTTTCCCTGTCCCGTCTTCCTCTGACCCCGCCTCCGTCTTTTCTCTGACTGGCTTTCTGCGCCCCGGAGCGCACCCTGTCCTGCCGCCCGGCAAACCCTGCGACTCGTTTCTGAGCCTCGCTTTGTGCCGCCTGTCAGAGAAAGAAAACCATGCAACCTATCCACTCACGTCGGGGCTTTACCCTGATTGAGCTGCTCGTCGTCATCGCCATCATCGCGATTCTCGCGGCGATCCTCTTTCCGGTCTTTCAGAAAGTTCGGGAAAATGCCCGCCGCACTGCCTGCCTGTCCAACTGCCGGCAGGTCGGCCTGGCCTTCATGCAGTACACACAGGACTACGATGAGCGGTATCCGCTGGCCTCGCAGCCGGCGGCCCCGACTTCCTGGACCGATACCGTCCAGCCGTATGTCAAAAACTACGGCATCTTTCGCTGCCCGAATGATGCCAGCACCAACTGGAACACGCCGCTGGCCGCCCCGACGTTTGAACAGAAGGGCCTGCGCGTCTCGTCCTACTTCATGAATCTGTGGATTGACGGGCGGCGGCAGTACAACAGCGTGGCGTCGATAGCCAGCCCGGCCAGCGTGATCTATCTCAGCGAAAGCACGGACAATCTGACGCGGGACAACTTTTTCCCGGTCTATTGGAACCCGGCAGACCCGCTCAACACGCCCGGAGCCATGACCTCATTCATGCAAACCATGACTTTTGACAGCGCCAAAGACGTGACCAAAGAGCTGGCACTCAGCCGCCACGGGGACGGCATGAACAATGTCTACGCCGACGGCCACGCCAAATTCGGCCGCTGGCGTCAGCTCTGGTTCCAGGACCCTGCCCGGGGCGTTTATGAAGGCGCTTTCGACCCGCGCCAATGACCCAAAGGATAATCGTAAATGGACCGCAAAAACGCACTTAGACGAATCACGCAGGGCCTTGCCGGGCTGACACTTGCCGCCCTCGCCCCCGCTGCGGCGGCGGCCCCGCTGGCCGGACCGCAGAATATTGTCGTCCACCTCAGCAACTCTGAAGGCGAGAATGCCCTGCACGCCGCGATGATGGGGATTGGATTAGCCACTTCCCTGCGGAAGATGGGGGCGCAGGTGACGCTCATGCTGGACGCCAGCGGTCCCAACCTCGCCAAGATTGGGTGGAGCGATAAAAGCCTGGCCCCCGCCGCCGCCATGCCAGCCATGCCACCGATGAGCCTCGGCGCGGTCATGGCGAGCTTCGTAAAAGCCGGCGGGCGCATCCGCCTTTGCCCGCATTGCTCCCGGACGTGTGGGGTGACGCCGGGAAACACCGTGCCGGGCGCACAAATTGTCGGGGAAGGGGAGCTGGCACAGATCGTTTTTGACGCCGATAAAATCCTGGACTACTGACCGCAAAGCGCCCCGGCAGTTAAACTGCTGGGGCGCTCCAGGTAAACCGTCAGTGCTTACGCTACGCTCCAGGCTTCCGGGAAGAAGTGCTGCCGGAACTTCATGGCGGCGTAGCGGTCGGTCATACCTGCAATAAAGTCGGTGACGCGCCGGGCGCGGTCTTCCACAGACAACTCGCTGAATTCGGCAGGGGCATAGCCGTCTATCGGCAGGCTCATCTGCTGAGACCCCATATACAGCCGGAACAGTTCTTTGAGCATGAACTGCGCTTTGTGCAGCTCAATGTTGCCGCGTGTGTCCATCGTGTAGACATTGGCATACATATAGTCTTTGAGGCGGTTGGTGGCTTCCAGGACTTCGCCGGTCATGCGGACTTCGTTCTGCCCGACGCTCGATTCCAGCACGTTCATTACCATCGTGCCGATGCGGACCGAGTGCGAGCGCCCCAGAACGTCTAACGCATCCTGCGGCAGATCATCTATGTTGAGAACGCCCGCCCGAACGCTGTCATCAATGTCATGGTTGATGTAGGCGATCCGGTCTGCAATCCGAACGCACATCCCTTCCAGCGAGGTCGGCAGGTTGGTTCCTTCCACAATGCCTAAATCTTTGCTGCCTTTGGAGTGGCCCAGAATTCCGTCGCGCACTTCCCAGGTCAGGTTCAGCCCTTTGCCATCGCGTTCCAGGACATCCACAATCCGCAGGCTCTGGTCATAATGCTTGAAGTCGCCGCCGGGGACATACTCGCGCAGCACTTCGTCCAGCGCCTCCTCGCCGCCGTGGCCGAACGGCGTGTGGCCGAGATCATGGGCGAGGGTAATGGCTTCGGCCAGGTCCTCGTTCAGCCGCAGGGCGCGGGCCAGGGTCCGGGCAATGCCCGCCACTTCCAGCGTGTGCGTCAGGCGCGTTCGGTAGTGGTCTTCCTCAGGGTCAATAAAGACCTGCGTTTTGTGCTTCAAGCGCCGGAACGCTTTGGAATGCAGAATACGGTCCCGGTCCCGCTGAAACTCCGTGCGGCTGGGGTCCGGGTCTTCAGGGACGGCACGCCCGCGTGAGTGGGCAGCCTGAACGGCATAGGGCGAAAGCGTTTGTGCTTCCAGGGCTTCCTGATGCTCTCGAAACTGGGTGGGGGCAAATGTGTCTTGACTCATAGGTGCAGTGTACCCTGAGTTGTGCCGCAAGACACCCCTTTTGCGGGTATAATTGGCCTATGGGAATCACTTTAGACACCCCGCGCCCCACGGCTGATGCTGTGCCCGCCGGGATTGACGATGCCGTCAACACCGCCATTCTGGCGGTTTCCGAAGACACCATCCAGGGCTTCTCGCCCGATCCACTTTCCGAGATCGCCGCCCAGTCCGGCGTTGCGCTAGACATCGTGATCAGCCGCATTCAGGCCATGCTCCGCGCCGGGACTATTCGCCGGGTGCGGCAGACTCTGCTCGCCACCAATCTGGCCCACGGTTCGCTGGTGGCCTGGCAGGTTCCTGCCGATAAGCTGGACGCCGCGTTTACGTATCTCTTTGAGGAAGACCCGTTTTCCGGCCACGTCGTCATTCGCTCCACCGACAGCGCCACGCCCGGCTCGCAGTACAAGCTGTGGACCACCCTGAAAGTGCCGCAGGGCTATTCTCTGTCCAAACACGCCGACTTTCTGGCCGCAAAAATCGGCGCCGAGGGCTACCGCCTGATGCCCGCCAAACATCTTTTTGCGCTGGGTGTCGGCCATATCCGGCGCAAGGGGATTGCCATTGGCAGTCTCGCCCCCGTCCCTGCTGACGTTTTAGACACCCACATCGTCGAGCTGTCCGATCTGGACTGGCAGGTGCTGACGGCGCTGAAGCGCGAATTCGAACCCGAAGAGCTGACCCGTGATTTGTGGCAGGCCCGCGCCGATGAAGCGGGCGTCTCCCTCGAAACGTTCCTGTCCGTCGGCCATTCGCTCCACGACCGGGGCGTGATTGGCCGTTTTTCGACATTTCTGGAACACGTCAAGCCCGGTGCAGGCGACCAGCGCGTCACGCGCTATAACGCGCTTTTCCATTGGGCCGTCCCCGCAGGCCGCGAATTGGAAGCAGGCCGCGAGGTAGGCCGCTTCCATATTATGACCCACGCCTACTGGCGCGAAGGCGGCCCAGAGTTCAAGAACGTCAATATCATGGGTGTCGCCCACGGCCTGGATAAATCCGTCCTGCTCGCCCACAAAGCCGCGATGGACGCCCATTTAGAAAGCCTCGGCATCCCCGTCGGCTACACCAACGTCTTCTGGGGCGGCCGCAGCGAAATCAAGCCCTCCGAAATCGCCCCCGCCGCGTATCAAAAGTTCTGCTGGGAGAATGGAATCGACCCGGACATGATGCGTGGCTGACTATGGCAGACTGATTACATAGTTGGCGATAAGTTTGTTCATGGGACTACTATTTCTGAAATATCCTAATAGATGATTTCTGCCCGCACTCGGCTCACTGCGCGAGCCAACTGCCGCAGCCCAAGACAACCAATCAGAAGAACCTGTCCGTATATATTCATAGCGTATTTCAGGAAGGCCAAAACGTCTCTCTGGTATTTCCAAGAGCTTTGCCCTTGAAATTTGAGACGCATTTGGATGATTTAGCAAGCTGATTATAGTGTCGCCTATTTGGGGCGATTGTAAAAGATATTCCTGAACAATTTTCCCCATCCAAAACAGTTGATATTCAGAGAGGTAGTTAGGGCGACTTAAAAGCCTGTTCAAAATGATTTGTATATCATTGGGATCGTTTATGTAGCGACAAAAGTGATATATTTGACGGCTTAGATTGGGGAACCTAGAAAGAAAGTTTTCTAAATGGTGCAAAACGTTGTCACTATGATCTCTCATTAATGCCAAAACAAGCTCTGCATCTTCCTCCTCAATATTTTCATTCTGAAGCATATCATAAAGGTACTCTACTTCCACTTGGCTTAACGCCAGAGGCTCTTCCATATTTGGCATTTCTATCGCCGATGCCTCGATAATATGTGTTCTCCTCAGTAAAAGCCTACCACGCATAGCTTCTATATTTCTGCCAATATCAGCAATAATCACCTCGCCTATCTTAGTTTTCATTGGGTTTATTGAGAGTCCTTTGTCCCCTAGTAAGCGTTGAATAAGCGTGAAATCCTCAACAACCGCCCTTTCATCGTTGGAAAACAAATAGAAGTCGTCCATAAATCTAAGCATCAATTCAGATCGCAGGCGAACAGTATTGTCTACAAACTTAAGGAAGTGACTGCCAATAATTTTGCTGGGAGCAATACCCTGTGGCAAACAATCCAATGATCTGCCTGAATTAATTTCTCGAAAGAACTTTCCAAATGCGTTGATATCGTTTTCTGTTCGGTTGCCATCTTCTCGAAACCAAGTGACAAGGTCATGATGATAAATAGAGTTAAAGTAGGCAGAAATGTCAAACTTTGCCCAATAGCTATATTGCCCACTAGCCTGAACCACTTGAGTTTTGAAGAGACGATGGCTTTCGCCCGATGATAGAAGTTCGCCGTCTTCAAAAAGGTATCCAAAATTACGCCTGTTTGTGCTGAAATCACGGCGGAAACTAGCTCGATTGCGAAGAATAAGGTCATACAGAAAAAACTCAGCAACTGGGTCTAACTTTATTGTGCGGCGAACATGGAAACCAGGCTTTGATGCATATGCTCTTATCTGTGGCAGAAATTGTCCTGTACCATTCGTTGTATCTTGGTAGACAAAACGGGCAATCTCCTCTGTGTGTTCAGTGATGAGTAGCCTATTGGTATCCAATGGAAAAAGTGTACTTGAAAAATCGCTCTCGTAAAAGCGAATAAATTGTTCGTAATTTGGCATGGTGTTTCCTCCGAGTTTTTAATCCGGCACGTTTTTCTCTAACTCTTCCAGCCAGACAGTTGCCACCGAATCGCTGGGCGCTCGCCAGTCGCCTCGGGGAGACAGCGAGCCGCCGGAGCCGACTTTGGGGCCGTTGGGGACGGCGGTGCGTTTGAACTGGCTGGTCTGGAAGAAGCGGAACAGGAACAGGGCCAGCCATTTTTTGATGGTCGGCAGATCGTATTCATTCTTGTCTTCGGGGAACGGGTCCGGCCAGGCCCCCCGCGCTCTGTCGCCCCAGGCTTCGTAGGCGAGGTAGGCGACTTTGGAGGGGCGGAAGCCGTAGCGGGTGAGGTAGTAGAGGTGGAAGTCCTGCAGCTCATACGGCCCGATCTTCTCCTGCGTGCTTTGCAGCGGCGACTCGGCAGGGTCGCCGGAGTGGGGGACCAATTCGGGGGAGATTTCGGTGTCTACAATGGCCTGAATAATTGCCCCGGCCTCGGGGCCAAACTGGTCGGTGGCGATGACCCAGCGCAGGAGGTACTGGATGAGCGTCTTCGGCACGGAGGCATTGACATTGTAGTGCGACATCTGGTCGCCGACGCCGTAAGTGGCCCAGCCCAGGGCCAGCTCGCTGAGATCGCCCGTGCCCAGCACGAGGCCATTCTGGAAATTGGCGATCCGAAAGAGATGCGAAGTGCGCTCCCCGGCCTGCACGTTTTCAAACGTGATGTCATACAGCGGGCTGCCGTCGGCGGCGAAGGGGTGGCCGATGTCGCGCAGCATTTGCAGGCAGGAGGGCCGAATGTCTATCTCGTGGGAGGTGACGCCGAGAGCCTCCATCAGCGCCAGGGCATTGGACTTCGTGCCGCTGCTGGTGGCAAAGCCCGGCATGGTGTAGCCGAGAACGTTCGTGCGCGGCAGGCCCAGACGGTCCATCGTGCGGGCCGCGACAATCAGCGCATGGGTGGAGTCGAGGCCGCCGGAGACGCCGATCACGATTTTTTGGATACCCGTACTTTGCAGCCGCTTCATCAGGCCGTGAACCTGGATATTGTAGGCTTCATAACACCGCTCGTCCCGCTCGCGGGCGCTGTTCGGAACGTAGGGAAAGCGTTCTAAGGGCCGCCGTAATGGCCCGCTCACCGTAGGGACTTCCAGCGTGAACGGCACGCGGCGCAGGGTGCGGACAGCGTCTTTGTAGTCCCCCACGGTGTCATGGAACGATGTCAGCCGCATCCGCTCCTGTGCCAGCCGGTCCAGATCAATGTCCGCAACAATCATCTGCTCGTCAGCGGGGAACCGCTCGGACTCCGCCAGCCGCTCGCCGTTTTCATAGATCAGCGCGTGGCCGTCCCAGGCCAAGTCAGTCGTTGATTCGCCCGGCCCGGCGGCGGAGTAAAGATAGGCAGCGACGCACCGGGCGGACTGCCCCGCGCAGAGAATGCGCCGGTAATCAGCTTTGCCGACGGTGATATTGCTGGCCGAGAGGTTAGTCAGCACTGTGGCCCCGCCGAGTGCCGCTAGCGTGGAGGGCGGAAGGGGCGTCCAGACATCTTCGCAGATTTCGGCGTGCAGGGCAAAGTTTTCTACATTGTCTGCCATGTAGACAAGATCATTGCCCAGCGGGACCGTCTCGCCGAAGAGCGTCACCTCGCGGGAGATGGCCTCGCGGGCGGACGTAAACTGCCGCTTCTCGTAGAACTCCCGGTAGTTCGGCAGGTAGCTTTTCGGCGTCAAACCCAGCACCCGGCCCCGGTAGATTGCCACGGCGCAGTTGAAGAGCTGTCCGTCAAAGCGCAGAGGCGCACCCACGAGCAGCAGCGGCAACAGCGTTTTGCTTTCGGCCACCACTTTTTGCAAAGCGTCCCGCACGGCGTCTAAAAGCGCGTCTTGATGAAACAGGTCTTCGTTGGTATACGCCGACAGCCCCATCTCCGGGAACAGCGCCAGCGCCGCGCCCACATCGGAGGCTTGCCGGGCCAGCGCCAGTGTCCGCTCGGTGTTGTAGGCGGGGTCGGCGACGCGCAGGTGCGGCACGCAGACGGCAGCCCGCAGGAAGCCGTGGGTGTAAGGGGAATAGAAATCGTTCATAGTTGCTTTCAGAAAGAGACCTATCTTCCTTGCTTCGCAGGGTCCTCCCTAAAGGGAGGATTAGGATGCTGAGGCAGTAGCCCCCCGTGTTTTGTCTGTATCCTTCCTTTAGGAAGGACCCTGCGAAGCAAGGAAGGTAGGTCACACCCCCGCCGCCGCGAAGGCCGCACCGACAATTTCCTGTGCCTCGGCCTGTATCTGATGCAGGTGCGCCTCGCCGACAAAGCTCTCCGCGTAGATTTTATAGACCGGCTCCGTGCCCGAAGGCCGGGCGGCGAACCAGCCGTTCTCGGTGGTCACTTTCAGCCCGCCGATGGGGGCATCATTGCCGGGGGCGCGGGTGAGCTTGGCGGTGATGGCTTCTCCGGCCAGCGCGGTCGCTGTGACCTGTTCCGGCGACAGCGCGGCCAGCATTTTGGCCTGTGCCAGAGAGGCAGGGGCATCGATACGCTCATAGACGGGACTGCCGTATTTGGCTTCCAAGTCTTGATAATGCAGGCCGGGGTCACGGTCTGTGACGGCAGTGATTTCGGCGGCCAACAAGCAGAGCAGAAGGCCGTCTTTATCGGTGGTCCAGACGCCGCCGTCACGGCGCAAAAACGAGGCCCCCGCGCTTTCCTCGCCGCCAAAGCCGTAGCCGCCGGACAGCAGGCCGTCCACGAACCACTTGAAGCCCACGGGGACCTCGGCCAGTGTGCGGCCCAAACCGGAGGCGACCCGGTCAATCATACTGCTGGACACCAGCGTTTTGCCCACAGCGGCCTCGGCTCGCCAGCCGGGGCGGTTTGCGAACAGATACGAGATGGCGACGGCCAGATAGTGGTTCGGGTTCATCAGGCCCACCGAGGGGGTCACAATCCCGTGCCGGTCGGCGTCGGGGTCGCTGCCAAAGGCGATGCCGTAACGGTCTTTCAGGCCAATGAGCGAGGCCATCGCGGACGGCGAGGAGCAGTCCATGCGGATTTTGCCGTCTTTGTCCACGGTCATAAAACGGAACGTGGGATCAGCGTCGGGGGTGACGACCTCCAAGTTGAGCGTGTACTGCTCGGCAATCCGGCCCCAGTAGCCCAGGCTTGCGCCGCCCATCGGGTCCGCCCCGATTTTCAGCTCCGACTGCGCGATAGCGTCCATATCCAGAGTGCTGCCGAGCGCGGCGACATAGGGTGTCACGAAATCGTAAGGCCGCGTGGTGTCTGCACTCACTGCCTGTGCATAGGACAGCCGCTTGACTTCAGAAAGGCCGCCCCGGAGCAGGGCGTTGGCGCGGTCCTGAATGCGCTTCGTCGTCTCGGTCCCCGCCGGGCCGCCGGAGGGCGGGTTATACTTCAAGCCCCCGTCGCCCGGCGGGTTATGCGAGGGGGTCAGCAGCACGCCGTCAGCGTGTGTGCCCGTCTGCGCCGCGTTGTGGCTCAGAATGGCAAAGGACACGGCGGGCGTCGGCGTGTACCCGCCGCCTTCCTGCGGACGCACCTGAACGCCGTTGGCTGCGAACACTTCCAGCGCCGTCCGCTGCGCCGGTTCGGAGAGGGCGTGCGTGTCCATCCCCAAAAACAGCGGGCCAGTGATGCCGTCCGCCGACCGCTGCTCGGCGATGGCCTGACAGATCGCCAGAATGTGGTCTTCGTTGAACGTGCCCGCCAGCGACGATCCGCGATGGCCGGAGGTGCCGAAAGTGACGGCCTGCGCGGGGTTGTCGGGGTCCGGCGTTTCGGTGTAATAAGCCGAAATAAGCTGCGGCACGTTGATGAGCAAACTCTGGGGAGCGGGTTCTCCGGCAAGGGGGCTGAGGGCCATTGATCGTTTCCTTTGACAAATAGGCTGATATACCTGACTGTGTGCTGATAGTTTACACCCAAATCCCCGAAAATCCTGTTCCGCTCTTCTGTTTCGTCTCATTTGGCGATAATTTTGCAAAGCTGCACCTCTGTCCAGCCTGACGTCGGGAAAGAACGCTGCGCTGCTTGGTATACTGAACTGATAGGGTAGAGGAATGCTTTCTGATTCCACACGCACAGAGAGCCACGTATTGAAATACATGGCTGAGGGGCGCAGACGCCGAACGTCCCTGCGGGACGGCAAGGCCAACGACAAAAGGCCATTGCTGGTATTCTGTCCCGCAGGGACATTCAGCCGAAGGCTCCTCAGCCATGCATTTCTAATGCGTGGCTTCCCCGTGCAATTTCCAGACCTGGTTTAAGGAGAACTGCCATGACATCCGTCCTGCTTTACGATGAGACGCTGGGCGGCGAGCGCACCGCCTCCCTGCGTCTGGACCTGCTGACGGCCACCGTCACCGTGCGCGAGCTGATCCGCCGCCGCGTCTATGAAGAAGTGCAGCAGTACCACGCCGCCCCGCCTGATGCTGTCTTTCGCGGGCTGGTCACGCCGACCGCCACCGAAGCTGCCCTGAACGGCGAAAAGCCGAAACACACGGCCAAGCGGCGCATCGACTGGGAAGCGCAGTATGAAAAGGCCGTGCAGGCGTTTGAGCGCAATGGCTTTTTCGTGCTGGTCGGCGACCAGCAGGTGGAAGATTTGGACGCGCCGGTGACGCTGAAAGTGGACACCGAAGTCTCGTTCGTCAAGCTGGTTCAATTGGTGGGAGGGTAGAGCGATGGGATTGTTAGAAGACTACATTGAAGAAATAGGGCCACCGAATGAACCGTGGTACGCTGGAGTTGAGCATTTTCCAAGTGGCGCAAAAATACTTGCTGGCAGCGTCTCTGACAATTTGAGTGTTGTTCATGCTGCCTTCCAAAGCTTAAGAGAAGTGCTTCCTCCACAGGACGCTATGGACTGGAATGTTTGGAGTCACAGCCCAAAGCCTAATACAGCATTTGCCCTGAAGCAGCTCCTCAATGAATTATTGCAGCGAAGATTGCCTCTGTCTTCCAATGCTATCACCTTTATGCTGAAAGCCGTTATTGACTTCTATCAGCCGGGTAGCGCGTATGGAGATCATTATTTCTTCTGGCTGCCGTTGTCAGGAATTGTTCGAAACTTAGAATGGCATTACACAAAAGCGTCACCCTCGATTGAGGAAAATAATCTGCTTCGTCAACTTATCCCGATGCTAGAGAGGAAAAGTACAAACACTCAAAAAAATTGGAAATTGGCTGACCGCATCAGTCGCTTGCCTGGCATCACCCGCGACAGTAGGCCCGAACTTGGTGAAGCGTGGACAGACCGGGTGGCATCAGACATGAATGCTATGTCCGCTGAACGATGTTCGGATTGGGAAGCAGTTTTTGCTCATGCAGCCACGGCAGATGGCGGAAAGCCAAGTGCCAAATGGCTGGCCGAAGCCGCACGGCACAAGGAAGCGATTGGCGCGGTAGAACTGACTGGCTCTTTGGCAGCATGGCTGAATTTAACTACAACCCCACCTGCGTTCACGTTGATCGCTCCCATTTACCCTGTTGCGTTGAACCCTTTAGAGGAAGTTGACAGCCCCAATAATGCTGCGATCCGTGCCGAGGCTCTGCGGAATTCGACAGAGTATAGTGTGGCTCTGCGAGAATATCAAGCCACAATCAGCGAAAAAAACATTGCACTCCTGAAAGGACTAGCCTGGTATGCCTCACTCTGCCCGACGCCGGAGATGGCGCGGGCGGTGGGGCATTTGACGCAGGCGGCGTTTACAAGCGTGGTCGGCTACGGAACCTGGGCGACGAAGGCGGGCAACGCGGGTATCTGGGCGCTGGGGCAGATGCCGGGAGCCGTGGGGGTGGGACCGCTGGCGCGGCTGCGGACCCGGCTGCGGGACCGGGGGGCGATGAAGCTGATCGCGGCGGCGATTGAAACGGCGGCGAAAAGCGCGGGCATGACGGTGGACGCCCTGGAAGATTTTGCGGTTCCCACGGGCGGGCTGGACGCAGACGGCACGCGGCGGGAAGTGTTTGGCGACGAGGGTTCGGCGACGCTGACGCTGGACGGCAAAACGGGCCGGACGCGGCTGGAATGGTTCGGGGCGGATGGCAAACTTCGCAAGGCGGTCCCCGCCGGGGTCAAGCGTGAGTTTGCCGCCGAGGTCAAGGCGCTGAAAGCCGCCGAGGCGGAAGTGGCGCAGGCGGTGTCCGCGCAGGCGGCGCGGCTGGACGGGTTTCTGGCGGCGGAGCGGGTCTGGCCACTTTCGGTGTGGCACGAGCGGTACATGGCGCATCCGGTGCTGGGCAATCTGACGCGGCGGCTGATTTGGACGGTCGGCGGCGTGGCCGCGCTGCCGGGCGGGGCGGCGTTTGACGGGGCGGTGGATAACGCCGAGGTGAGGCTGTGGCATCCGATTAACGCTAAACCCGAAGAAGTCATGCAGTGGCGGGACGCGCTGGAAGGGCAGGGGATGGTGCAGCCGTTCAAGCAGGCGCACCGGGAAGTGTATCTCCTGACCGATGCCGAGCGAAACACGCGGACGTACTCCAACCGCTTTGCCGCGCATATTTTGAAGCAGCATCAGTTCAATAGCCTGTGCGTCCTGCGCGGCTGGAAGAACTCACTGCGGCTGATGGTGGATGACTCGTATCCGCCTGCGACGCTGCCCCTGCCGAAGCACGGCCTGCGGGCGGAGTTCTGGGTGGAAGGCATCGGCGATAATTACGGCACGGACACCAACGAGACGGGAACCTACCTGCGGCTGGCGACCGATCAGGTGCGCTTCTACAAGGCAGAGGCCGGGACCAACTACGCCCACGCGGGCGGCGGGGGCTATGCGCCGGGGTATCGGGAAACGCCTGCCGAGCCGCTGCCGCTGGACCAAATCCCGCCGCTGGTGCTGTCTGAAGTGATGCGCGATGTGGATTTATTTGTCGGCGTTTCGAGTGTTAGCAATGACCCGACCTGGGCGGACGGCGGGCCGGAAGGGCGGTTCCGAAATTACTGGCAGGATTATGCGTTCGGGGACCTGAGCGAGACGGCCAAAACGCGGGCGGCGGTACTGGTCCGGCTCCTGCCACGCCTGAAAATCGCGGACCGCTGCCATCTGGACGGCAAGTTTTTGGTGGTGCGCGGGGATTTAAGAACGTACAAAATCCATCTGGGCAGCGGCAACATCCTGATGGAGCCGAACGATCAATACTTGTGCATTGTGCCAGGGCGCAGTGACGACACCAACAGCGGCGACCTGTTTCTGCCCTTCGAAGGAGACCGGATGCTGGCGATAGTTTTGAGCAAGGCGTTTCTGCTGGCGGATGACAAAGCCATCAAAGACGCTACGATTGTCAGCCAGATTAAGCGCGGCGGCTGACAGCCGCTATCCGTAGTGTCTCTCTTGACAAGCGGCTCTATCTCTTGTATACTCGTTTGTAAGAAACAATAACACAAGACAACGACCGGCGGGCGGCTCATCTTGCGCGATGGCACAAAAGACCCGCTGGCGTTCCACTCATATTTGGAGGCCACGCCTTTGCAGAAAATTCGCACCGTCGGCGGACGACGCCTTGAAGGGGAAGTGCGCCTCAGTGGCAGCAAAAATGCTACCCTCGCCATTCTTCCCGCCGCTATCCTCCCCGCGTCGGGCCAGACCGTTCTCACTAATGTCCCCCGGATTTCCGATGTCCTGACCCTGCTGGAGCTGCTCCGGCATCTGGGCGTCCACGCCGAGTTTACCCCCGACGGTACTGTCACCCTGGACGCCGCCAATCTGGTTTCCCATGAAGCGCCGTATGAGCTGATTAGATTGATGCGGGCCTCGTTCTCCGTGCTTGGTCCGATGCTGGCCCGCTTCGGTACGGCGCGGGTGGCCCTGCCGGGCGGCTGCGACATCGGCGCACGACCTGTGGACTACCACCTCAAAGGACTGGAACGGCTGGGCGCACAGATTTCTGTGGAGCACGGCTTTGTGCAGGCGGACGCGCCACGCGGCCTGCGCGGGGCGAGCATTTACCTGGACTTCCCGAGTGTCGGTGCAACCACGCACCTGATGTCCGCCGCCGCGCTGGCGGACGGCACAACGACGATTTCCAATGCCGCCGAAGAGCCGGATGTCGTCGCCGCCGCCGACAGCCTGAACCGCATGGGCGCAAAAATCCGAGGGGCAGGCTCCAAAGAGATTCTGATAGAAGGCGTCCGCGCCCTGCACGGCTCGGAAAAGAGAGTTGACGCCGACCGGATTGAAGCGGGCACGTTCGCGGTTGCCGCTGCCGTCACAGGCGGCGACCTGTATATCCGGGACGCCATCAAGGAGCACGTCCAGCCGGTGACACGCAAGCTGGCCGAGGCGGGGGTCGAAGTGCGCTTCGATGACGACGGCGTGCGCGTGTGGGTCCCACGTGGGCGCAGCTTGAAGGCAGTCAATGTCAGCGCCAGTCCACATCCGGGCTTCCCGACCGATATGCAGCCGCCGTTTGCCGCGCTGATGACACTGGCGGCGGGCACGTCGGTCATCACCGAGACGGTCTACGAGCGGCGTTTCCGGTATATTGATGAGCTGTCGCGGATGGGCGCAGACATCAAAGCGGAAGCGGCGTCGGCGGTGATCAAAGGCGTGCCGCGCCTGACCGGTGCTCCGGTGGCGGGGTCTGACCTGCGGGCCACGGCGGCGCTGGTGCTGGCGGGCCTGGCCGCCGAAGGCGTCACCGAGATTACCGGCGTGCAGTATCTGGACCGGGGCTATGCCGGGTTCGAGGAGAAGCTTCGCGGGGTGGGGGCTGAGGTGGAGCGGCAGGAAGACGGCAGCCCTATCACTGCCGAGGCGCTGGCCGCTGTCGTGGGAGCCGCCACTTAATGCGACTTTCTCAGGACATCGGCATTGACCTCGGAACGGCGAACGTGCTGGTCTATGTCCACGGCAAAGGTATTATCATGCGCGAGCCGTCGGTGGTTGCCAAGAACGTCAACACCGGCAAAGTCATGGCGGTCGGCGAAAAGGCGCGGGAGATGCTAGGGCGTACCCCTATGAACATTGTCGCCGTGCGCCCGATGACCGACGGCGTGATCGCTGACTACACGACGACCCAGCAAATGCTGGAACACATTCTGCAAAAAGTCTGCGGGGTCAAGCGACTGTTTAAGCCCCGCGTCCTCCTGGCTGTCCCGTCGGGCGTCACGAGCGTGGAGCAACGGGCCGTCAAACAGGCGGCACTGGCGGCGGGCGCGGGCGAGGCGCTGACGATTGAAGAGCCAATGGCGGCGGCGATTGGCGCGGGCCTGCCGATCTCCGCGCCGGGCGGCAACATGGTGGTGGATATCGGCGGTGGCACGACCGATATTGCCGTGCTGTCTCTGGACGGCATCGTGCTGTCCCGGTCGCTTCGCATCGGCGGCATGAAGCTCGACGATGTGATTATCCGGCACATCCGCACCAACTACAACCTGCTGATTGGCGATCAGATGGCCGAAGAAATCAAGCTGGCTATTGGCAGCGCGGTCCCGCAGCGCGAGGAAGCGGCGCGGGAAGTGCGCGGACGAGACCTTCTGAGCGGCCTGCCGCAAACCATCACCGTGACCTCGGAAGAGATACGCGAATGCATGGCCGAGCCGATTGCTCAGATCGTGCTCCGGGTCAAGAACGTGCTGGAAAAGACGCCGCCGGAGCTGTCGTCGGACATCATTGAGCGGGGCATTGTGCTGACAGGCGGAACGGCCTTGCTGCGCGGCCTGGACCAGCTTATCGCCGAAATCGCGCAGGTTCCCGCCTATGTCGCCGATGATCCGCTTTCCTGCGTCGCCCTCGGCACGGGCCGCGCTCTGGAGCAGCGGCGCGGCATCACCGAAGATATGTTTGCGATCTCTTAAGAGGCCCCCTATGAACTCCCTGCTACTGACCGCTGCCCTCCTGTTTGCTGCTGCGCCGCTGGCACTGGCGGCCCCAACTCCGAAGGCCGCGCCGCTCCCGAACGACGTGCCTGCCGGGCACTTTGCCGCCGGAGCGGTGGGACGAGTGACCCATGAAAAAATCATGGGGCGCGACGTGGACGGACGGTTCCGGGGGGACAAGCCCGTGACCCGCTATGAGCTGGCCGTCACGCTGGACCGTTTCGTGCGCTACGTAGAGGCCGCCCGGAAGCCCCTGCATCCTGCCGAAAAGCCGACGCCTGTCAAGGTCCCTGCCCGCGCTTCCAAAGCCGAAGGGGCGGCGCTGACTCATCTGGTCTCGCAGGGCTTCCTGCCCGCCAGCAGCCCGCTTCTCAAAAAAAATGGCCGTCAGCCGGTGACGGCCAGTGAGATGGCCGACGCTCTGGCTGCCGTCACCATTCGCCTTTCCGATCGCGCCGAACCGCCGCACAGGTATTGATAGCAAGACAGAAAAAGCGGGCGGGGAGAAATCCCCGCCCGCTTTTTCCTGTCGGCGTTACAGGCTCGCCGTCTTGTCCGAGCGCAGCAGCACAATCGGCTGGCGGCGCAGGGCGACGATCTTCTCATGCTGGGTTTTCGCGGCGGTGTAGGCATCCGGCGCAATCTGGCCGGGGCGCGAGGTGACCGCCAGATGCTGCGTCAGCGTGTCACCGCTGAGGGTCGTTGTTGCCAGAACGTCGCCGATTTGCGTCGTCTCATGGATGTCTTCCGGCTTGTCTTCCAGTGCATAGCCGGGCGGCAGGGTGATCACCGTGTCGTCGGTCGCGCCGCCGGTTTTGCTTTCATACAGGGGGAACGTCCGGTCCGTGCGGTCATACGGGGCCGCTGTCATGTCTTTGCCGGTCAAAATCAGCAGGTGGCTGGTGCGCGTCGCCCACAGCGGCGCGTGGTACTTGATCGTGAAAACCACGGGCTGGTCCCGGTCGTTTAAATCCGAAAGCGTATAGTCAGCCAGCTTGGCATTCGGGCTGAAGCTGCTCACCATGTTCTGGAAGGCAGGGCGCACCTGCGCGGTTTGCAGGCCTCGGAAGGAGATCCGTGCTCCCAGGCCCGCATCGCCGTTCAGGGTGATTTTGGTCACGCAGTCCGCGCTGCCGTCGGCGTGCAGGGCTACGGTCGTCAGCGTGGCCTGCGAATTGTCAGCGGGGCTGCCGAGCGGGATCTTCTCGAAGGTTCCGACCCCATTGCGGACAACCAGCGCATCCACGCCCCGGTCGCTGCCGGGGATGTCGCCGAACGGGCACATTTGCGCCGTGGAGTCCAGCCAGTACGGCTTGCCGTCAATGTCGGCGCGGACAATGGCGTGGTTGAAAAACAGCGGCGCGGCCAGGTAGCTGCTCACCGGCTGCTGACTGCCCGCACCAAGCAGAACCGGCCACGCGGTTTTGATGCCTGCTTCGTGAAGCATGGTCACCAGCAGGGTCGCCATGTCCTTGCAGTCACCGTAGCGGTTGCGGCAGACGGCGGCGGCGGGGTGCGGCTGAAAGGCCGACAGACCCAGCTCCAGCGCCACATAGCGCGTCCGGCCTTCCACCCAGTAGTAAATCGCCCGCGCCTTGTCCGTGTCCGTAGTCTTGCCTGCTGTCAGCGTTTTGACGGTTTCCTTGATTTCGGGTGAGACCGTCATCTGTCCGGCGGCGAGGCCGTGATACCACTTCGAAATCGCCTGCCACGACGGAACCGTGGAGATTTCCACCCAGGGAATGAGGGAATTGGCCGGCGGCATCATCGGCTCGGGAACCAGCGGCGGCAGGCCCGCCATCTTCCACGTATACGTCACTTTTTTGCCATCCGCCGAGGCTTTGCGGGTTGTGGTCATGCTGGCCGCGTTGTGCGGCAGGGTGCTGAGCTTGACCGACAGCGGAGCGATCAGCGTCATTTTGCTGGACACCACCGGGTCCACGCCGTCGCGGAAGCTCCACAGGGAGCTGAACTGACCGGGCAGGAAGGCTCGGGTCGTGCGGCGGGTGTAGACATAATCTACAATTACGCCGTCTTCAATGCCGGGCATCGAGACGCTGATGACTTTGGCGTCGTCATACATGGCAAAGTCGGAAAACGGGGCGCTCTGGTGAATGTCGCCCGGCTGCGCGGTCAGCACCGAGCCGTCGGCCCGGATAGTGCGGGCGTGCAGGTTGGTGATCTTTTCATTGGACGCATTGAACGGAATAGAGACTTCGCCTTTGTCGTGGCCGCGCTGATTGAAGACTTTGAATGTCTGGTGGGTCACATCCGTGCCTGTCCCGTCGGCGTTCAGCGTCACCACGCTCTCGTCGCGCAGGGTAATGGCCGAGGCGTCGGGAAAGGCAGACGCAGCAGGCGCTCCTTTGGCGAGAGCCACCGGAGAGGTATCAAAAACGGCCGGGGTGATGGCGGCGTGCGCCGCGAGGGGAGCGGTCAGACAGACCACCGAAAAGAGCAGAGCGGGCGACGAATGTTTGTGCATGAGGCAGCCTTTCAGAAAACAAAAGAGGGCGTATCTTTTGATACGCCCCCGAAGGGCAAAGTGTTACCGGAATTCGCGCCTAATGCCCGCCCCCCGCGCCGCCGGGCGGGGCTTTCTTGACGGGCTTCAGAATAAATATAGCGGGGATGGCAAACACAAACGTGACGCCGAGCAGCAGGAAGGCATCGTTGTAGGCCATCACTGCCGCCTGGGCGCTGATCGTCCGTTCCATCGAATGCAGTGCCGCCTGCTGGGCATCGGCCAGGCTCAAGCCCGCTCGCTGCACGATGCTGGCTGTAATACCCGCCAGCCGCTGCGTGTAGGCTTCGTTTCCGGCATACAGGTTTTCCACCAGATTGGCCCGGTGGTATGCCTCCATATTAGAAACATAGGTGTTCAGAACCGCAATGCCGAATGAGCCGCCAAGCTGCCGGGCCAGATTAATTAGGCCCGATGCCTGCTGCACTTCGGTTGGCTTCAGGGCTGCGAACACGACAAAGTTAATCGGCGTGAACAAAAAGCCCAGCCCAAAGCCGCGAATAATCAGCGCCGCCCGCGTATCAGGCTCCCCCGAGGCAATGGACAGATGCCCTAAATCCCACATAGACCAGATAAACAGCGCCATGCCAATCAAAATGAGAATACGCGGGTCTACCAGCGGCTTCTTGCCTGCCGTGGCCCGTCCGCAGATCATCGCGGAAACGCCGGTTGCAAGCCCGCCCGGAAGCAGCACCAGTCCCGTGGCCGTAGGCGTAAAGCCGAGAATGTTCTGCGTGAACTGCGGAAAGATGAAAATCGCTCCGTAGAGGCCGAAGCCAAGCGCCAGAAACAAAATCAGACCGGCAGTCAGGTCCCGGTTTTTCAGCACATGAAAGTCGACAACTGGGGACTTGTTGCGCGGCGACAGCTCCCAGTAAATCATGGCCGCCAGCGAAATGGCGGCGATGATCGAGAGCCGCGTGATCCACGGGTCGGCGAACCAGTCATACCGTTTGCCTTCTTCCAGCACGTATTGCAGCGAGCCGAGGCCCACAGTCAAAAGGGCGATGCCGGGCAGGTCAATCGGGCCAGCTTTGGCCGCCGTCGGGGCATCGTGCAGGAATGTGGCAACCAGAAACAGCGAGACCAGCCCAATGGGAATGTTGACAAAGAACACCCAGGGCCAGTTATAGTTGTCCGTGATATAGCCGCCGAGCGCCGGTCCCAGGGTGGGGGCCATGATGATGCCCAGAATGAAAATGGACTGCACCAGACCCTGCTGCTCACGCGGGAAAATCTGCCGCAGCGTGGCCTGCGCGGTGGACAGCAGCGCCGCCCCGCCCGCGCCCTGCAGGATGCGCCAGAAAACAACTTCAATCAGCGATTTGGATGTGCCGCAGAAGAACGAGGCGACAATAAATAACCCGATGGAGAAACACAGATACCGCTTGCGCCCAAATCGGGCGCCCAGCCACGCGGTCATCGGCAGGACAATGACATTGGAGAGAATGTAGCCCGTAGAGACCCATGCGATCTCATCAATCGTAGCGTTGAGGTTGCCAGCCATTTGCGGCAGGGCGACATTGATGATGGTGGTGTCCAGCACCTCCATAATGGCCGCCGTGATCAGGCCAACCAGAATGAACCATTTTGTGGAATCCGCCGCCGCCTGTACGGCCCCGGCTTTGGGCGGGCCACCGCCCTCGCCGCCGCCGCTTCCACCCTCTTTGCCGCCGCCCGAAGGCGGCGGCTTGCCGGGGCGGCGGCCCCGGTGGTCAATCACTTGTGTGGACATAGGTGCTTTCTAAGAACTAGTGCCGTCCGGTGCTGACATCAATCGTGACGACTGTGGACATTCCCTGGCGCAGATTGTGAATGTCCGGCGCGTGGGCGAATTTTTTGTCGTCGCCGTCTTTCGCTGCCTGAAGCTCGATGCGGACCGGAACGCGCTGAACAACTTTGGTGAAGTTGCCGGTCGCATTATCCGGCGGCAGGAGCGCCTGCGTCGCGCCGGTGGCCTCGTTGATGCTGCGGACATAGCCCTTGAAAATCAGTCCGGGGAACGAATCTACTTCCACTTCTACCGGCTGGCCCGGCTTGACATTGCGAAGCTGGGTCTCTTTGAAGTTTGCCGTCACGTAGACGTACTGGCCCTGCGTGATGGTCAAAATGGTCTGGCCGGGTGACAGCGAGGCGCCGATGTTGACTGTCTTTTTAACGACCGTGCCTTCATTGGGCGCATACAGGTAAGTGTCGTTCAGGGTCACCTGCGCGTTTTGCAGAGCGGCTTTGGACGAGTTTGCCTGCGCCTGAGCGGTTTTGATCTCTTCGCGGCGCACGCCCACCTGCGTTCGCCCGGCCTGAGCCGTGGAGAGGTCGGCCTGGGCGCTGGCATCCTGGCCGAGCTTGTCAACGACGTTTGCCTGCTGGACGCCGATCTGCCCTAAATTGGCGCGGGCGATGCCGAGGGTGGCCTGCGCGACGGCGACATTCTGCTGGGCGGCTTCGGCGGCCCGCAGAGCGGCCTGATACTGCGCCTGGGCCTGGGAAACATTGGCGCGGGCCGCGTTGATCTGCGAATGGGCCTGCGAGGCTTGATAACGAACAGCGTCCAGATTGGAGCGAGCACTGACCGCGCTGGCGGCGGCGGAGTCGTACTGCTGCGGCGTAACTGCTTCCTGCGTCACGAGCGTGGCATAGCGTTTCTGGTCGTTGGCGGTGCGGATGGCATTGGCATTCGCACCAGCGATTTGAGCATCGGCGGCGTCGGCAGCCCGCTGGGCGGTGCGGACAGTCTGGTTCTGTGAGTTCACAGCGGCCAGGGCGCTTTTAGCCTGGGCCTGATACTGCTGTGCCTGCCGCCGGGCCTGTTCCACCTGGCTTTCCGCCTGGGCGACCTGATTGAGAACCTGGCCCCGGCTGAGGGCGACCTGCTGCTTTGCGCCTGCCGTTGCCGCTCGCTGGGAAGCGAGGTCTGCCTGCGCCTTGCGGATCGCGGCATCCGTGGCCTGCTGCTGATAGATCAAGTTCTGCTCGGCCTGCGGAAGCTGAGTCAGGGCAGCGC
>CAXUKS010000005.1:71552-153691 GCA_964251675.1 uncultured Armatimonadales bacterium | reverse complement strand
ATGGCGCGGCTCAAATGGCGCGGCTCAAATGGCGCGGCTCAAATGGCGCGGCTCATCAGCCTCCGGTCAGCAAGCACCGCTTCGCGGGCCTAGGAAAAAGCCAATTCAACACTATTCTGAGTGCCGCGAAGCGGTAGTTCCTGGCGTCCTCGCCCGATAGCTGTGCCATTTATGGCATGGTTCTTATTCCCCCCCGCTTCTTCACAGCCGCGCCAGCACGCTTTCCAAGTAGTCATCCACGCGCCCGCGCATCGCTTCTGCCGTCACGCGCATCCCGAACTCGGCCCAGGGTGGGTAGGGACGTGGTGGGCCGGGCAGTTCTTCCAGCAGCACCATGACATCCCAATAAGGCTGAAAGGAGAACGATGGCCCGGCCACGGCCTCGTAGGCTTGCAGGAATGTCTCGGCGGCCCCGATGCCGTGCAGATACATCAGGTTCTTGCGGCACCAGGCCACATCCACGCTGGCATCGCCCACGCAGGCACTGGGCCAGTCTACAATCCCTGAGACGCGGTCGTTCTGCCAGAGAACGTTGTTCGGGTGATAATCGCGGTGGATAAAGCACAGCGGCGTGGGTGGGGGAGGCTTCTGAGCAAGCGCAAGCGCCCGTTCCCAGAGCCGAGGCACACGCGACCAGAGCGGCGGGGTCAGCGTGGACAGGCTGGCATAGGGCTGGTAGCCCCAGGGGAAATCGTCGGCGGGGAGCGCGTGGAGGGGCGGCAGTGCCGAGGCCAGCCCATGCAGCCAGCGGTCCAAATTGCCGGGACGCAGAACGACTTCGCCGGGCAGGCACGTCATCAGGAGGCAGGGGACACCGCCGGAACAGGTTCCCTCGGGGTCACAGGCCAGCAGAGCGGGGGCAGCCAGGCCCGCCGCCGTGACACGCGCCAGGGCGGCGGCTTCGCGGCGGGGCGCCTCAGGTTCCGAGGCCAACCAGGGGGCGTTGTCATAGACGCGCAGGACGCAGGGCAGGGTAGATGCACCGCCCAGAATGTCCAGTGCCAGCAGTGAGGAGGTCGTGGACCCGGCAAGGCGGCGCACATTCTGAACCTGCACCTTTGGCCCAACGGCCCGTGCCGCCCAGCGGACAAGTTCGGGGGAAAGTGTTATCATTGTCCATGCCCGGCGCCCGCCAAAGAGCCGTGCGATTTGTGTGGATTAACGACCCGTGCCGTTCGTCTGTGTGGCGGGCGTGTCTTCGGCAGTCACTGCGGTGCGAGTGGCGGCTTTGGTTTCAATGCGGCTGACGCGGCTTTCCAGGCGGTTCAGAGCATCGTCAAACGACAGATCAAACTGATGGCTCGTGCTGTGCATCTCGGCCATCTGCTGCTTCATAGCCCTGAGTTCTGCTAGTATTGCCTCGTCCTGCGGCAGAGTGCCTGCGGGCGCATTTTCCCGCTCCGCCCGAATGCGGGCAATCTTGGCTTTGGTGGAGGCCCAGACCAGCAGGGAAATCCCGCCGAACAAGCTCAGCGTGGCAGTGGCTGCGCCCAATGCTTCTACCATGTGTGTCTCCTTGCGCCGTCCGGCGCCTTCTATAAACGTGATCTATAAACGCGAAAAGTTACGCAAAATCGCCAGGCCGACCGGGCCGGACTTTTCGGGGTGGAACTGTGTCGCCCACACATTGCCCCGGTGCAGGGCCGAGCAGTAGACCGCGCCGTAGTCGGTGGTCGCGGCCCAGTCGGCGGGGTCGTCGGGGGCGCAGTAGTACGAGTGCAGGAAGTAGGCCATCGGCGACTCGCCCGGCAGGTCCGCGCCGAGGGGGGAGCCGGGCGTGAACGACACGGTGTTCCAGCCAATCTGCGGCACTTTGAGCGCCCGGTCCGCAGGAAACCGGCGGACACGGCCCGGCACGACGTTCAGCCCCAACACGCCCGGCTCGCCTTCCTCGCTGCTGGTCAGCAGCGCCTGCATCCCGACACAGATGCCCAGAAACGGGCGGCCCGAGGCGATGAACTCCAATGCAATCTGGTCTACACCCGAGCGGCGCAGAGAGTGCATGGTGGAGTCAAATGCCCCGTCGCCCGGCAGCACGGCCTTGTCGGCATCCGCGACGGCGCGGGGGTCATCGGTGACGAACGCGCCGTCTATGCCGACTTTGTGGAAGGCTTTTTCGACGCTTCGCAGGTTGCCCATGCCGTAATCAATAATGGCGACTTTCATAGGTGTACTTTGGCCGAGAGTGTCACGGGGCTGAACCCCCGTGCTTTCACAGGGCAATTCCCCGCCTGCGCGGGCATCGGAGCTGTGTGGAACTAGCGCACCCATTGCCGCTTCAGCGGGTGTTCCATTTTGGCATTCGACGGGCGCAGGGCGGCGCGGCGGATGATTTCCAGCGCAATTGCCTCCTGCGCTTTCGTGGAGACCAGCGCAAGCCAGACTGGCTCCTTGCCGCTTCGATACACGGAATACGCCTGCCCCTGATCCAGGCGGTCCAGGTCTTCCCAGCGGGCGTCGCGGCGGCCCAGAATGGACCGCTGGTGCAGACCCGCCTCGTCGGCGGTCAGCGAAAACGTCATCACCACCAGCAGCACGGCGAAGAACAGCAGGAAGGGAAGGGCAAGCACCAGAAGGTCCTGCGTCCGGTGATGCGTGAAAGCCACGCCCATTCCGATAATGCCGATGCCGGAAAACAGCGCGGATCCGACCCGGTAGGCAATATCAGCCAGAAACGTATGCGGAAAGGTCACTTCCAGCGGCGGCGAAGCGGGAGCGGCCATAATTACAAACTGCCTTTCGTGCTGGGAATGCCCTGCACCCGCTCATCCCGGCGCTTTGCCATATCGAGCGCCCGGCCAAAGGCTTTAAACGCGGCCTCGGCGACGTGGTGCGCGTTGGCCCCGCGCCGCTGCTCAAAGTGCAGGGTCAGCCCGGCGTTCGCGGCCACAGCCCGGAAGAACTCCGGGACAAGCTCAGTGTCAAAGGTGCCGATCTTCGGGGACGGAAACGCGAAGTCCTGCACCAGCAGCCCGCGCCCGCTCCAATCCAGAGCGCAGGACACTAACGCCTCGTCCATCGGCAGCAGGGAAAAGCCGTAGCGGGCGATGCCTACTTTATCGCCGACGGCCTCTTTCAGCGCCGTCCCCAGCGCGATGCCGACATCCTCGACGGTATGGTGGTCATCAATATGCAGGTCGCCGACGGCCCGAATGCTCAGGTGCAGCAGGCCGTGGCGGGCGACATGGGTGAGCATATGGTCCAGAAAGCCGACGCCGGTGACAAGCTCGCTGCTGCCGTCGCCGTCCAGCACCACGGTCAGGGAGATGTCGGTTTCCGATGTGCGCCGCTCCAGGGTGGCCTCCCGCGTTGTCGCCGCGCCGGAGAGTGTGTTTACAGGAAGGGTCATAGGGACGTATTGTACCAAACGGGCGGCGGTTTGTCTACTTGCTCTTTGTATTTACTTGTTCCGGTCCAGCCGCTGCCAGAGGGCCAGCAGGCCGCACAGGGCGGCGATCTCCATCAGTGGCAGGCTGCTGAGGACCAGCCCCCGTTCCAGGTCGCCGCGCCCCAAAGCGCGTCTCGCGGCGAACAGGCACAGCAGGAATACAATCGGGTAGGTGGTCGTGCCGATTAAAAACGTTCGGACGACTATAAGATGCAGGCGCGATGTGCCCGGCTCCGGTTTCGCTGCCGCCGACATGACATTGGCGAGCAGCACGAAAGGGTAGGCAATCAGCGGCAGCGTCCCCAGCACTTGAAGTATACCTGCTGCTATTTGAGCGTGGTTATCGTTCACCGGCGTTTTTCCAAAAGATGCAGCGCCTGACTGGATGCTGTCAGAGGCCAAAAGAAGCCGTGAGAATGGAAGTCCTCGGCTGTGCGGCCTGCGGCTTCTGACCGGTAAGCAGCACGGGAGGCCCTGCGGAATATCAAACTCGAGGCGGCGCGTCTCTAACAGTCAGCGCCGCCAGGTGACGGCTGAAGTCGGCGCGGGCGGCAATCAGCGCCGCCTGCCGGGTGTCGCGCTCTGCCGTCAGCGCGGCGATCTGCGTTTCCTGCCTGTCCAGCTCGCCCACATAGCGGCGGTACAAATCGGACTTGTGGTCCAGCGCCTCCATGTTCTTGCGGATGCGCTCCTGCCCCTGCGTGATGGTGCTGATTTGGGTGTTCATGTCCGCGACAGCAGCTTCTAGCTCGCCCAGCCGCTGACGCCGGGCGGCGACGTCTTCCAGCGCGGCGCGGACCGGACTGGAGGCGGCCCCGGAGCGTCCGTGAGACAGAAAAAGCTCGCTGGCCGTGTCCAGCAGGCGCAGCGATTCCCAAACCTGCCGCTCCGTCACCACCCGCAGCGAGGCGGCGGCTTTGCCCGGCAGGGACAGCTCAAAGCGGTACTCCATGGCGGTGCGCTCGGCGGGGTCGGTCGGCTCTATCAGCTCCCACTCGGAGCGAACGGGGTGTTCGGTCACCAGCGTTTTGGCCGCATTGCTGTTGTTCTTGAACACATACTCCGTCACCTGCTGTGAGGTCAGCCGCACGCGCAGGACTCCCTGCGTGAGACGTACGTCGCTGACGACACCACTTTGCCGATCCTGCCGGGCATCAGCATCCACGGCGAGGTCCAGGGCATAGGTCAGCAGGCGCGTTTGGCCCGCCTCGGTGTCATCCATCAGGGCATCGCCGACGTAGCCTGCCGCGCCGCTCTCCGGCGTGTCAAAGACCGTCAGCGGCCCGCCCATCAGGTGCAGACCGGTGGTATTTTTGAGGCGCACCCCCGTCAGCGGATGGGTGGCCTGAACGCGGCTGTTATACACCGAGACGCGCTCGGCCTCGACGGGCGCGGCCACAAAGGGGATCATGGCGGACTGCTGGCGCGGCACGGACACGGGCACGTCAATGTGGTAGGCAAAGGCCGTGCCCAGGGCCGCACCTGATGCGGCGACGCTGGCGCGTGCGGCCTGGCCGGGGCTGAGAGGCGCGGGAGCCTCGTCGACGGCAGCACGGCGGCGCAGGGAAGCGACGGGAGCCGGGGCTGCCATTGGATAAGCCCCGCCTCTCGTCTGCTCTTCCTGCTCCATGAAGTCTGCGCTCATATCGCTGGCGTAGGCCTGCGGCGTGGGCGAGGCGGCAATACGTGGCTGCACGGTCGGTCGGTGGACATAGAGCGGCGTGTAGAGGTCCTGAATAAACGAAATGGGGCGGCCTGACACGAGGCTGAGATGGGCCTCGCTCCAATCGTCCTGCCCGGTGTTCTGCACCAGCGCCCAGCCTTGCAGGCGGGGTGTCTCGCCCAGCACCAGCCGGTAGGAGGTCTGCCAGGCAGGGGCTTCCAGCAGGTAGCCCACCTGCACCGTGCGGCGGCCTTCGCCGCGAAAAGTCAGTGTCACGGGCCGCTTGCCCGCATCCCGCCCCTGGGCAACGGCGGCCAGCGCCCCGCGCAGCTCTTCGGCCAGCGCGGCATCGTTGATTTGCAGGCTGCGGACCGAGTCCAGTGGCACTGTGTGCAGGGCATTCCCGGCCAGCAGCGTGAGCAGTGTATGCTCAGTGACACCCTGGCGGACTTCCGGCAGGAAGACGGTCTGCGTTTCCACGCCTGCAATGATGCCCGTCAGCGGCGTGGGGTCTTCAGTCGTGAGAGTGACGTCGACCCCGCGCATTCGGCCCAGCAGCTTCGCCCGGCTTGGGGCGTCGCTGATGTCCAGCGAGAACGCCTGCAGGGCTTTCAGCACCGGGTCCTGCGCGGCATAGGTGACAGGCGAAATCTCGCCATCGCCGTCCAAAAGCACCAGCGACTTCAGCACATCGTTGACCGCGCCGAGGGGGAAATACAGCGTGATTTGGGCATCGCCGTCCACCGCGCCGCCGCGCTCAAAGTAGCCGACGCCGCTGGTGTAGAGCGTCACACGGGTAATCGGAAGCATGGAAAGTGTCTCCTGTTGAGGAAATTATTACGCAAGTAGTCAAAAAACGTTGTCGCCGTGTTACAATAAGCCAAACACTGCCTACGGCACGAACATGACAAAGGAGAGTTTCTGTGATATATTTCGATTATATGCCAAAGGCCAAAGAAATAATTACTGCGATAGCCTGCGGAATGCTGTTTGCTCTTGCAGTCACTTCGGTCAAAGCGCAGCCCAAGCCGATGCGGGCTGTGCCGTTTGTAAAATTAGATGTTGGCAGCCTTCCTACTGATGGCGGCTTAGGTGCAGACGATGCGCCGCTTTTGCAACTGTCAGCCGCGCTTAAACACTTCCCAAACGCAAGGTTCTTTCGGCTGAACTGGGATTTTTCTTCGTTTAGCTTCGGCTCCACCAGCGTTGTGCTGTATGACCGTATGAAACAAACACTCAGATTTGATTATTCTTACGGACACAACGCAGGCGGCAACCCCAAAGACAATGGTGAAAGTCACTTGCTTTATACGGGCGTTACAGAGACAATAATCAGTCGTGCGGCCAATGCCCACGCGAAAGAATTTAATAGCGACGACAAGGGCTACATTTTAGATTTGACGCGCTTTGGCTGTGTCAGCCATGTTCTGCGTTCACCCAGTCCAAAACCTCGCTCGCGTCACTAGCCACGATGTCCGCTCTGGAAATGCGGAGCATCTTGAAGTGTCTCCTCTCGGCAGCCCAGCCTGGTTCTCAGCCCAGCCCGCTTCTCAGCCCATCCCGCCGCTGGCGAGAAGGTTCTGCGCGGTCAGCCAGCGTCCGTCCTCGCTGCACAGAAAAGCCACGATGTCGGCGATGTCTTCGGGCTGCCCGATGCGGGCCAGCGGGGTTTTCTCAATAAACGACTGGCGCATTTCGGGCGTGAGTTGCGCTTGCAGCCGCTCGGTCTCTACGGTCCCCGGCGAGACGCTGTTGACCGTGATGCCCCGCGCTCCCAGCTCAGCGGCCCAGACCCGCGTGAAGGCTTCCACGGCCCCTTTTGTGCCTGCGTAGACCGAGCGGCCCGGCGCGACCACGCGGGAGGCGACACTGGAGACATTGACGATGCGGCCCCCGTCGCGCATCCGTGTCAGCGCCTCCTGCGTGGTGAAGAACAGCCCGCGTGTATTCAGGCTGAAGATACGGTCGTACTCCACCGCATCCATCGTCCCCAGCGGCTTCGGCCCCTGGGTGGCTGTGCCGACATTGTTGACGAGAATGTCCAGGTGCGGCGAAAGGGCGTCCACCTGCGCGAAAAAAGAATGAATCTCGTCCAAATCGCCGCCGTCTACCGAGAGGGTATGGGCGCGGCCTCCGGCTTCGGTGATGGCGCGGACCACTTCCTCGGCGGCTTCGCTGTTCTGCTGGTAGGTGAGAATCACCTCTGCCCCGTCGCGGGCCAGACGCATGGAGATCGCGCGGCCAATACCCCGGCTGCCGCCGGTCACCACTGCCACTTTGCCAGCGAGTGTCATCTTGCTTTCTCCTCTGTCAGCCGCATATCCAGTCCAAAACTTCGTTTACGTCGCTTGCCACGATGTCCGCGCCGGATTGGCGGAACATCTTTTCGTTGGTCTGGCCGAGCGGCCCGGTCAGCACCTGGGCGGAGAGGAATACGGCGTCGCCTTCGGCACGGTCGGCGTTGAACGCCTGCACGGTCCGCAGGTCGTCGCGGGTGTCGCCGATGTAGATTGCGGTGCGGAAGCCCATCCGCTTGGCGAGAAGCCGCAGGCCGCCAGGAAGGGGCTTGGGGAAGCCGTTGTTTTTGGTGATAATATGCTCGTCAGGGATACGGCCGGCAAGGCCGCATAACTCCAACCCCACCTGTGCCTCGGCCAGTGAGCGGCCCGTTTGCATTCCCAGGGGGACACCCGCAGGCAGCTTGGCGAGGTCAAGGAGCGGCCTGTCTTTCAAGATGTAGCCGGGGCCGGTGTAGAGAGTCGCCGGAGCGCCGTACAGCCGCTCGGACAGATCGCCCGCGAACAGCTCCAGAAAGACCTGTTTGATGAGCGGCTTGCGGTAGTCGGTTTCCACGGCCAGGCGGTCTTCGGCGCTGAGGTTCTCAAACGCGATATTCTCAGCGGCGCGGAGCCAGCCGCCCCGGTCACCGATGCGGGCGGCATAGCGGTTCAGCTTGGGCTGAATGACGTTTAATGTGTCCGGCGTCGCCATCGGGTGTTCATGGCCTTTGGCGATGTAGTGCAGTACCAGCGCGTAAACTAAATCTAAATCGTCGTTGAAGCCGCCTGCGTTTTTGAACAGCTCGATGTCCTGGGATGTGACCAGGTCATCGGGTGCGGGCCAGCCGAGGACGGTTCGCAGGTAATAGGGGACGGCCAGGCAGGCCACGACACGGATGCTGTCGGTGATGTCGAGCAGGACGCCGTCCATGTCAAAGATAATGGCGTCAATGTCGGCGCGGCGCGTCTCGGCGTTAGGGGTGGTGTAGGTCATAGGTAGTGTAGTGCGCCCGGCCTTTCAGAGACCTACCCCGGCTCATTCTTCGCCACCCCTCCCTAAGAAGGAAGGGTCAGGAAAGAACGCCGGGGCCTTGTCCTCTACTCCGCTCCCCCTTCCTTCTTAGGGAAGGGGGCTAGGGGGTTAGGTCCCCTCAGCCGGGCGGCCTGCGCGTGGCCGTCAAAGCCTTCGGCTTCGGCGAAGCGGGCCACATCTTCGGCGGCTTCTTCGGCGGCTTCTTTGGAATAATAGACAATGCTGGTGCGTTTCAGGAAGGTGTCTACAGACAGCGGCGACGAGAACCGGGCCGCGCCTGCGGTGGGCAGGGTGTGCGACGGCCCCGCCCAGTAGTCGCCGATAGACGCTGACGTGTGTTCACCAAGCAGCACGGCCCCGGCGTTTTTCACGAGTGGCAGCACCGAAAGCGGCTCGCGGACCATCAGCTCCAAGTGTTCTGGGGCCAGCATATTAGAGAGTGCCAGCGACTCTTCCACCGAGTTCGTTTTGACGAAAATGAGATTGTTCGCCGTCACTGCCAAAATCTCTTTCCGGGAAAGCTGTTCACGCTGTTTTGCTAATTCAGAAATACACTGTTCCAAAATCGCCGCCGAATGACAGAACAACACGCCTTTGTTGTCGGGACCGTGTTCGGTCTGTGCTAGCAGATCGGCGGCGACGAGGACCGGGTTCGCGTGTTCATCGGCCACAATAGCGACTTCCGACGGCCCGGCCAGCATATCGATCCCCACCTCGCCGTAGACAAGCTTCTTAGCGGCGTTGACATAGGCATTGCCCGGCCCGACAATCACATCGCACTTGGGCACGGTTTCGGTTCCATAAGCCATCGCGCCAATCGCCTGCGCCCCACCAATTTTGAAGACCTGTGTTTCACCCAGAGCCGGATAAACGCGGCTGACCTGATGCAAAACCCCTTCAATGAGGGGTGAAAGACTGCCGTCAGTATCCGGCGGTGTGCAAACCACAAAATTTTCGACATGCGCGATACGGGCGGGCAGGTACGCCATCAGGATTGTGCTAGGGTAGACCGCTTTGCCTCCCGGCACATAAATCCCAACCCGCCCCACAGGCTGCAACGTCTGCCCCAGAGACCGCGCCCCTTCCGCGTAGCTCTGGCTCGGTGGTGAATACGTCCACGACTGCAAGTGCTGCTTCTCGGCCCGGTGAAAGCCTGCGATATTTCCTGCCGCACGGGTAATACTCTCCTTCAAGGGGGGGGCGAACGCGCTCCAAGCGGCCTCAAAGCCGTGATACGGGTGAGGCGCTTCCAACTTCTCGGTTGTCGCCTCCGGCCAGTCGAAGCGGCGGGTGTAGTCCAGCACGGCGGCGTCGCCGCGTGCTTTGACGTCGTCCAAAATGGCGCGGACGGTGGCTTCTACAGCCGCTTCGCGGGCGGTGTCGCGGGCGGTCAGGGCGGCGCGGAGGGCTTCGGGCGTGTCGCGGGCGGTATCAAAGTGTCGCATGATAGGGGGAGTATACCCGATGGGGAACGCAGGAGGAGGACACCGGCACTGGAAGTGCCGGTCTATGAGCAAATGGAAAAAGTCGCTCCGCCACTCAAGAGAGGATCAACCCCTACTTAGTATGTCTTTGTCCTGAGTCGCGGAGCGACTTTCTCCGCTTGCTAATAGACCGGCTCTTGAGAGCCGGTTTCTCCTTTGTAACCCTTTGTTAATCAAACGCAAGCGGCGTCGGCTTCATTTAATAATGCGCGAGGTAGACTCCCGAAGTAAGTCTGATGGCCGGTCGCTTGTTATGTTCTGCCCTGTCCTGGTTCTGCTCTGCTTACGTTCTTCTTTTGCTCTCCTTCCGCTTCTGCACGACCGCCGAAAACGCTGTTTTGCCCGCCACTGCCGCGCCCGCCGGGCGCGACCGCACCTGTCTTGCTTTTGTTTATTTAAGGTGCGTCTTCACCGCCGGGACAGTACCATCGTCCCGCGCACTCTCCGATTTGCGCTTGCCGCGCATAGACAATTAGGAAGGCCGCTTTTATGCTGTCCCCATTCCGCCTGCCCCCCTCTCGCCTGACTGGCCTGCGCCTGCCCCGTCTGGCCGCCGCGCTGACGGCCGGAGCGCTTGGCACACTGCTTTTGACCGGCACGGCCCACGCTCAGGTTCTTGTCAATTCCACCGTCATCACCACCGGGCCGCTGTTTAATTACAGCTACAGCGTCACCAACCTCACGGCGACTGACCTCCTTGTCGTCAACCTGAACGGGCTGCCGCAGGTCAGCGGGGCGATTACCAACCTGACCGCCCCGACCGGTTTTATCTTTGCGCCCTACGATCCGGGCGTCGGCATCGCGTCGTTTCTGGCGGACTCGGCAACGTTCACGCCGGGCACAACTTTCAGCGGCTTCACGTTCAGCAGCAGTTTCGCTCCGTCCCTGATTACCTTTGACACGCTGGACCTCGATGGCGCCGCAACGACCGGAACGACGCTTGGCCCCGCTGCCTCCGCCGCGCCCGTGCCGGAAGCCAGCACGCTGGTTTCCCTGGGAAGCGGCCTGCTGCTGCTGACCGCCTTCACCGCCGTGCGGCGACGCCGCACGGCTCTTGCCCGGTCCTAAACTTATCCAGTCCTAATCTTGGTATTCAGGAGACACACTCAATGAACCTCAAAACCCTACTCCCGGCGGCGGCACTCGCCGCTCTCGGCGCATTGGCGCTCGGCGGCAGCCCCGCCCATGCTTCCAGCCACAGCGATGCCCCGCTGATCAAACTCGACCCGCAGGCCAACCTCACCGACGTTTACACCTTCCGGCGCAACCGGCCCGACGGCTCCAAAGTGCTGGTCGTCGAAGTCAGCGTCCGGCCCTTCTCCGAGCCGGGCGACGGCGTCACCTATGACTCGTTCTCCGACGACGCCCGCTACTCTATCCATATTGCTAACCCCATCACGGGCGCGGAAGTGCAGCGCTACGACTTCAAGTTCTCCCCCGTCAGCAGCCAAAACGGCAGCTACAAGAACCTGGACACGATCCTGCGCTACGGACGCGGCGCAAACAAAAACGGGGCCGCCGATGTCGGGGCTATTCAGGACATCGGGGACGCGCACCAGAACTTTGTGCAGACCTACACCGTCACCAAGACCGTCGGCGGCACGTCCACGGTTCTGAACCCGAACACCACGCTGATTGTTCCGCCCTACAACACCGGCCTGCGGACAACCCCGAAATATAACGACCCCAACACGGGCCTCGCCGTCAGCGGCGCGACCGCACGGGCGGCTCTGGACACCTACACCCGCGAAGCCACCTATGACCTGCCCGCCATCCCGAACGCGGCGGGGATCACGACGGTCTTTGCCGGCTCCCGCGAAGACGGCTTTTATGCCGACACGCCCGGCATCTTCGACCTGCTGGACCCGCGCATTCTGAGCAGTAAACAGGGCAAAGGACTGGGACAGGACGGAACCGGCGTCGACGGCTTCAAGGGCTACAATGTCCTGCATTACGCCATCGTCATCCCCCTGACCGATCTGCCCGCGTTCCAGTATAAAGGCGCGTTCACCGGCGGCGACGGGATCAACTCCGGCGTCGGCGTCTATGCGTCCGTCTCCCGCCCCCGGATCACCCTGCGCTCCGCCACCGGCGATGACACCAGCTCCGGCCCCTTCATTCAGGTCAACCGCGAAGCGAACCCCCTGTTCAACGAAGTCCTGGTCGCTATCCGCGACAAGGACAACTACAACCGGGACATTCCGACCAGCGACGCCGCCAAATACAGAACCTATGCGGCGAACCCGGAAGTCGCCGCGCTGATCAACGCCACCTACGGCACGACCTTCGCCACGACGGGCCGCACCGACTTGGTCGGCGTCTATATCCCCGATGTGATCCGTGTGGACACTTCAACCGGCCCCTGCAACATTTCCGGGCAGGCGGCGTTTAACCGCCTCGGCTTTATCGGCGGCGACACGCTGACGACTTCGGCGGGCAAAAGCGCCCCCGGCGGCTGGCCCAACGGGCGGCGTTTCGGCGATGATGTGGTAGATATTGCGCTGACCGCCGTTGCCAGCGGCCCGACCTACAGCGCCGTCACCCTGCTGGGGGACAATGTCAACCAGAACGATCAGGTCTACAACATGACCTTCCCCTATGCCGCCACGCCGAACGCAGGCACGCGCAACAGCAAGGACTCCGGCATCAACTCGGTGACGCCTTCGCCCTCATAGGGCAGCCCGCCCCTCGCTTCCGCTTTCGGGGGCGGGGGGCGAAACTTTTTTCTGAAAGCCTGCCATGAAGAACGTACCTCTGCTTAAAACTCTGCTGGCGCTGCTGGCCGGCACTCTGACCACCGGCGGCTGTGCCACCCGGCACGCCGGGCAGGCCGCCGCAAGCGCGGCCCCCGCGCCGCCCACGGCGGAGGCCGTGCTGGCGTCTATCCCCGCGCCGGGGAGCGTGTCAGCCACCGACAAGGCTATCGCCAAATGGATGGGCAAGGCCCGCGCCAACCCCGCCGACGACAAAGCCTGGGTCAGCCTCGGCGATGCCCTGATGCAGAAGCCGCGTGAGACCGCCGACTACCATTACTATGGCTACGCTGAGTTGGCATACACGCGGGCGCTGGCGCAAAACTCCCGCAGCGCCGACGCTCTGACCGGCATGGCTTGGGTGACGAGTGACCGCCACCAGTTTGACCAGAGCATGGACTGGGCCAATAAAGCCATTGCCCTGGAGCCGCGCAATAACATGGCCTATGGCCTCATCGGCGATGCCAATATGGAGCTGGGGCAGTACAACGAAGCGTTCACGGCATACCAGAAGATGCTGGATATTCGGCCCGACACCTCTTCCTACAGCCGGGGCGCTCACCTCTTGTATTTGACCGGCAACCCGCGCAAGGCCACCTGGCTGATGGCAAAAGCCATCAAAACCGGTGCTCCTTATGCCGAAAATACCACCTGGTGCAGCACGCAGCTTGCCTTGATGCTCTTCAATGAAGGCGCCCTGCTGCCCGCCGACCAGATACTTCAGGATGCCCTGAAAGGCACGCCCAACAATTACCGCGCTCTGGCCGCAATGGGCATGGTGCAGGCGGCCAAAAAGAATTATCCTGCCGCAATCGCCTCTTACAAAAAATCGCTGGCGGTCGCCCCCGAAATCACTTCTCTGGCCGCACTGGGCGACCTGTATGCTGTCACGGGCGATAAGGCCGAGGCCGAGCGGCAGTATGCGCTTTTGGAAGACCTGCACAAGCGAAACACCGACATCAGCGTCCATGACCATATGCAGATGGCCCAGTTTTATGCCGACCACGACCGCAATCTGGTTCAGGCCATGCAGTTCGCCGAAGAGCACAAGCTGACCAAAAACGTCACCGAAGCCGACACACTGGCCTGGTGCTACTACAAGAACGGCCTCCAGGATCAGGCCAAAGCCGCCATTACGACGGCGCTGGCCTGGCACACCCCCGATGCCCGCATTTACTTCCACGCCGGCATGATCTACGCCAAAGCGGGGGACCGCGTTTCTGCTGGAAAGTACCTGGCCGACGCGCTCAGTCTCAATCCGAATTTCAGCCCGATCTTCGCCCGAACCGCCGCCGACACGCTGCAAACGCTCGGCTCGCGCCCGCCCACCGCGCAGGCTTCCGCGAAACTGCCAGGCGGATAATATCCGCCATAGCCCCTCTTCGTCCGAAGGACGCCTCCCTGCCGGGGGTTTTTACACCCCCGGCATTCCGGCGTCGAACTCCGCCTAACCACTCATGAAAACACTCCTGTACATCCGCTCCGCCGCGTTCTGCCTGCTGGCGCTTTTGGCCGCGCTGACTCCGCTGCCTGCCCGCGCCCACAGCGCCCCGTCGAGCTTTGCCGACGTGCGGCTGGGCACGGCAGGAATCGAAGTCAGTATTCAAGCCTCCGCCACGGACCTCGCGCATGGCCTGCCCACCGTGGAGCCGGAGATGCTGCTGATCCCCGCCGTCGCCACGCGGCAGGGACCCGCGCTGGCCGTTGCCCTGCTGCCACGTCTTGAGATCACGGCAGACGGCACGCGGCTGACGGGGGAGCTGCGAAGCACGGAGCCGATCCCGGACCGCAGTGATGTCCGTCTGCACTTCTGGTTCCCCTACGCAAAAATGCCCCGGACGCTGCACGTCCGCGCTCTGCTGTTTCCCTACGACCCGCGCCACAAGACGTTTCTGAATGTCTTTCAAGAGGGGACGCTAGAGCGCGAGGCTGTTTTAGACAAAGACGCGCCCGTCCTGGACTACCGCGCAGGCACGCGGCAGAGCATCTGGGCCGTGGTCAAGCAGTTCACGTTTGAAGGCGTGCATCATATCTTCCTCGGCCCGGACCATATTTTGTTTATCCTGGGCCTGCTGTTTCTGGGCGGCTCGCTCAAGCAGCTTTTAAAGATTGTGACGGCGTTCACCGTCGCGCACAGCATCACGCTGGGGCTGGCGACGTTTGGCATCCTCAACCCGCCTGCGCGGATTATCGAGCCGGCGATTGCTCTGAGCATCGTCTTTGTCGGACTGCACAGCCTGCTCAGTAAAAGCAAAAACGAAGGGCGGCATGATCCGCGCCTGTGGTTTGCGTTCGGCTTCGGCTTTATCCACGGCTTCGGCTTCGCTAATGCGCTGCAGGAAATGAGCCTGCCGCGCTACGCTTTGGGCTGGTCCCTATTTTCGTTCAATCTGGGCGTGGAGATCGGGCAGATGTGTATTGTGCTGGCCGCCGCCCCGCTGCTGGCCTGGATTGGCCGCCGCAGCCTGATCCTGCGCCGCCGGGTGGTGACGGTGGGCGCTGTCGGCGTCATCCTTGCCGGGGCGTTCTGGTTCGTGCAGCGGGCCTTCCTCACAGCCTGACTTGCGCTTTGTCCCCTTGCCAACCCTCCCCCCCCTCCGGTATAATCTTTCGTGCCTGCCCAAACGCTAACGGTCAGCGGCGACCGGGCCAGGCGGGAAGAACAAGGGGATCACTGTGAGCGATAATACCGAAATCAAGCTGTTTGCCGGGAGCGGCAACCCGAAACTCTGTCAGGCCATTGCCGAGTGGCTGCGCCTGCCCCTCGGAGACGTGCGGATCGAGCGGTTTTCTGACGGCGAAACCTATGTGCAGTACAATGAAAGCGTGCGCGGGGCAGATGCGTTTATCATTCAGCCCACCTGCCCGCCGGTAGACACCAACCTCGTCGAACTGCTGATTTTGATTGACGCCATGCGCCGGGCCAGCGCCGACCGGATTACTGCGGTGCTGCCGTACTTCGGCTATGCCCGGCAGGAGAAAAAAGACCGGCCCCGCGAGGCGATCACCGCCAAGCTCATCGCCGACGTCATCACGGCGGCGGGCGCGGACCGAATTATCACGTTAGACCTCCACGCCGACGCCATTCAGGGCTTCTTCAATATCCCGCTGGACCACATGACGGCGCGGGGGATGTTCGCCGATTATTTCCAGAGCAAGCAGCTAGAGAACGTCGTCATCGTCTCGCCTGATGAAGGCCGGGTCAAGCAGGCGCGTAAACTGGTCCGCCAGCTCAACGCCCCCCTCGCCGTTGGCTACAAGCACCACGAAGACCACGGGCACACCGAGATTACCGATCTGGCCGGAGACGTCGCGGGCAAAACGCCGATTATCCTGGAAGACATGATCACGACGGGCGGCTCGATTATCGAGTGTGTCAATGCGCTGATCGGCAAAGGCTGCAAGCCCGAAATCCACATCTGCGCCACCCACGGCGTTCTGACAAACGACGCCGTAGACCGCCTGAACGACCACCCCGCCATCGCCGAAGTCGTCATCACCGACAGCATCCCGCTGCCCGAAGACAAAAAGCGGCCCAAGATCACTCAGCTTTCCGTCGCCTCCCTGTTCGGAGAGGCCATCCACCGTATCAACAAGGACATGAGCATTTCAAGCTTGTTTGACTAAACTCTGAAAGGACTGAAACAATGACCACACTGACTTTGGAACTGACCGACGAACAGGCCCGGCAATGGGTAAAAAAAAAAAACAAAAAAAAAAAAAAAAAGGCCCGGCAATGGGAACAAGAAGCACAGCGCCTGCGTTTGACGCCGGAGCAGTTTGTGACTCAAAGCGTCGAGGTGCGGCTGTCATCAAAAAATGAGCATGGCAGCGTAGAGTTTGACGAAGCGATGGAATACGTTTTCCAAAAGAACTCTGAATTGTATCGGCGGCTGGCATGACACGCTACCTGACACTGGAGCAAGTTTACCGCCTTCAGGAACGTGCCCTGTCTGAAAAAGGCGGGATGCCAGGTGTGCGTGATGCGGGCGCGGTTGAGTCCGCTGTTGCCCAGCCGCAAATGACCTTTGGCGGGGAAGACTTATACCCGACTCTGGCGGAGAAAGCCGCCGCTCTCGGCTATTCGCTCATCAAAAATCATGCCTTTGCAGACGCCAACAAGCGTGTAGGTCATGCGGCAATGGAAACCTTTTTGGTGATGAACGGCTGTGAGTTCACAGCGGGTGTGGATGAACAAGAGAAAATCATTTTTGCCGTTGCAGATAGCAGAATGGAACGAGAAGAGTTTACCCAATGGGTTGTAGTGCACGTCATCAAATGGACAAGCAGCAACGGATACACTTGATCGTCTATCACTGTGACACAAAATGTGACACTGTGACAAAGCGTCTGACACAAGGAGCCTGCATGGGCACAGACCCTATAGAATACTTCACGGAATATGATTTTGCTGAAAGCCTTGTTGTGCAGATATGTCATCGGTCTGAACTGAACCAACTGGAAATTATCTTGCGTTACGAGGGGTTTGTCCGCACCATTGCTCGGCCTCTGGATGCCCTGACGTTTCAAGACCCAATGGATTTTCGGCGATTGGTATTTGATGATGTGACCCAGCTTCAGAGAACCGCTCATCGCTACAAAACGGGATTTCGGGGCTTTGATCCTACGAACTTCAACCTTTCGGGAGCGAGTTCTGCCCAATTCAGCACCGTCGAGATTGAATCTGCGGATGTGCGAAAGATAATTGATGCGAGAAGAACCAAAGCTAGATACAAGGCTGTGATAAATATGGGGTCGTTCGGAACTTATAGCTTCGAATTCGTCAGCCTCCTTGCTTATCAGCGTCTTGCCAGAACCGTGTTGCTGCCGGGAGACGAATACAGCTACTTCGATTACTATACGGGCGAAAGTATTGACTTCTATAATCCTTTTTCTAACGACTAGCCGATCTGCGCTGTCCATCCGCCTTCCGTCCGAAGAACGCATGACCTAGCGAGCGGTTCTCACCCGCTCAAACTTTTGGATAACTACACTATGCCCTTATACGATTTTCACACCCATTCGTTTTTCTCCGACGGTGCTCTGCTGCCAATGGAGCTGATCCGCCGCGCCCATGTCAGCGGCTACACGGCGATGGCGATTACCGATCATGCGTCGGCGTCGAACATGGAAGAGCTGGTCGAAAAAGTGACCCGCGACTGCGTGCTGGCGTGGGAAGAATGGGGCTTTCTGGTGCTGCCGGGCGTGGAGCTGACCCACTGCCCGCCCCGGTCAATTGCGGGTCTGGCGGCACGGGCGAAGCGGGCGGGGGCGAAACTCGTGGTCATCCACGGCGAAACGCTGGTGGAACCCGTCCCGCCCGGCACAAACCGGGCGAGTGTCGAGTGCCCCGATGTGGACGTGCTGGGCCATCCCGGCCTACTGACCGCCGAAGAGGCGGAGCTGGCCCGTGAGAACGATGTGTATTTGGAGATCACATCCCGCCGGGGGCACTGCCTGGGCAATGGCAACACCGTCGTGCTGGGCCGGGCGGCGGGGGCGAAATTTCTCATCAACTCCGACACGCATTCGCCCGGCGACCTGCACACGGAAGCCTTCGCCCGAAACGTCGCCCTCGGCGCAGGGCTGACCGCCGAAGAAGCCGACACGGCCCTCTACGAGAACCCCAAACGCCTACTGGCCTGGGCAGGGGCGGAACTGAGGACGGTGTGAGCAAAGATAAGCCGCCTGTGCCGCACGCGCTGGAAGAGCTTGTCGAGTTCTTTGACACGCAGGATATGGGTGATTACATGGAACAGATGCCGGAAGTATCCTTTGAAGTCGCCGCCGCCAGCAAATCAGAAGGGGTCGCCGTAGTGGTTCACGAACTGTGGGAAGCGTTCCCGCCGCCAAAGCCTTTGCCGCCCCAACCGCCTCCGCCGCAGCCGGGAGAGACGTTCATTGACCTCGGGGATGACCCGGTGACGCTAAGAACTAACTTGTCGTTGTTTTACCCGGAAGACCTCAAAGGGATGCTGGGCGAAGTGCTGACGGAACTGCTCGGAGCCTCTGACCGCACAGATGCCGACATGGTGATTTATACGCTGGATGTCCCCGTGTTTGAGACCGAAAGGAGCCAAGCTGCGCTGGCTGAGGCACTGGGCGCGGACATCGCACAGAAGACAAAAGAAACCAACGTGCAAAGCCGGATTTGGAACGACGAGATGTTTGCCTCGTTTACTTCGGCGCAGGCATCGGCGATAGCGCACTGGCTGCGGGCGGTGCAGGACTGGCCGGAGCTTGAATACGCCCGTGACAGCGTTCAGAGCGCCCTGGGTTACTGGGCAGAACGGGCGCGGGAATAACCCATGACAGACACACTTTTGCAGGTAGACAATCTGGAAACCGTGTTCGGGCGCGAGGGACGCGGGCCGGTCGCGCAGGCTGTGCGCGGGGTGTCATTTGGCGTTGGCGCGGGGCGGACACTGGGGATTGTGGGGGAGTCGGGGTCGGGGAAGAGCGTCACGGCCCTGTCCGTCCTGCGGCTGATTGCCGCGCCGGGCCGCATTACGGGGGGGCAGGTGCGGCTGGCGGGGGCGGACCTGCTGACGCTGTCCGAAAAGCAGATGCGCGACGTGCGCGGAGCGAAAGTGGCGATGGTGTTTCAGGACCCGATGACTGCCTTGAACCCGACCCTGACGGTGGGCGAGCAGATTGAAGAGACCATCCGGGCGCATCAGAAAGTGTCGCGGGCCGAGGCGCGGGCGTCGGCACTGGACTGGCTGACCCGCGTGCGCGTCTCCCTGCCCGAGCGGCGGCTGAAGCAGTACCCGTATGAGCTGTCCGGGGGGATGCGGCAGCGCGTGATGATCGCCATTGCATTCTCGTGCCGCCCGCAGGTGCTGCTGGCCGATGAGCCGACGACCGCTTTGGACGTGACGGTGCAGGCGCAGATTTTAGATTTGATGGACGACCTGAAAGCGGAGCTGGGCACGGCGATTATGCTCATCACGCACGATCTGGGCGTGGTTCGTGAACGCTGCGACGACGTGGCGGTGATGTACGCCGGGCAGATTGTGGAGCACGCCACTGCCGAGCAGCTTTTCACCGCCCCGAAGCACCCGTACACGCAGGCGCTGCTGGCCTCGCTGCCGGACTGGCGGCGGCCCCGCACCGACGCGCTCCTGCCGTCGCTGCCCGGTCAGCCCCCGCCGCTGACGGCCATCCCGCCCGGCTGCCCATTCGCCCCCCGCTGCCCGCAGCGGTTTGATCCGTGCCCCACGGTGGTTCCTGCTGAGACGGTGCTGGAACAAAATCGCACCGTCCGCTGCCTGCTTTATGAAGCGCCCTATGTCGCTGACCGGGAGACGTAAGGGGCGCAGAAGGCAGGGACACGGGGCTGAACCCCCGTGCTTTAAAAGGGCAAGCCCCCGCCTTCGCGGGCGAAGATAAAACAAAGACAGCTAACTTCTTGTGCCCGCGAAGGCGGGCAATTGCTTTTTCAAAGCGCGGGGGTTCAGCCCCGTGTACTCATTCACCGATTGACGCCGCCCCACGCGGGGCATACTGGGGCAGGGAAGGACGAAACCAATGGCTTATGTGGAGAGCGAGCATGACGTGTGGACAGACGCGGTGACGCACCGGGCGGTGGACCCGGACACGGCCCGTGAGCAGAGCTTTTACAACGGCAAAACGTACCACTTTGAAAGCGCGACCAGCAAGGCGACGTTTGACGAGAACCCGGAGCTGTGGGTCTTCACGCCCCATGCCTCGGAAACGTCCGCCCATATCACGCCGACGGGTGAGCCGATGGCGGGATAATCCTATGTCAAAACAAGCCCCTTTGCGGAACCCTCACAACCTGCCGACTAAAGTGTGCCCCGTCTGCGGGCGGGCGTTTACATGGCGCAAAAAATGGGCGCGGGATTGGGAGCAGGTAGTCTATTGCAGCGACAAATGCCGGGCACAGGGTAGGGCTGCCCCCTAGCCCCCACGATTGGGGGCGGGGGAATTCCTAACCCCCCGCACGGGGAAGCACCTGGGCTTCCTGGGCGGCGGTCCGGGCGGAGTCCTGCTCCTGCTGAAGCGCGGCCTCGTCGCCGTCTTTGCGGAAGGGCGGGGCGACGGCTTCGCTGTCTTTGGCGATGGTTTTCTGCACCACATTGGCGGCGCGGCGGACGGCGACCACATCGGTTTCCAGCTGGGGGAACAGGCGGACCAGGATCACCTGAAGCGCGGCGGCTATCGGCACGGCCAGCAGCGTACCCCCTAGCTTGAACAGTGTCCCGCCGACCATCAGCGCAATCAGCGTCAGAAGCGGATGCAGGTGAACGCTGCCGCCGATGACACGCGGCGCCAGCACGAGGTCAAAGAAGATCTGGTGGATGACCACCATTATCCCTACCACAGCCAGCGCCGCCGACGGTCCAAGCACGGCCAGCGTCACCAGGCCCATCAGCGTTGTGGACACCAGCGGCCCGAAGTAGGGGATTGTGTTCAGCAGGCCCGCCGTGATCGCCAGCGTCAGCGCATAATCGCGCAGACCAAAGGCCCACAGCACCACGAAAATCACCAGCATATCCAGCGCCATCACCGTCGTGACACCCCGAATGTAGCTGCCGAACACGGCAATAATATCCGTGACCGTCGCTAAGATGCCTTCGCGCTTTTCTTTCGGGAATAAAAGAATAGATTTGCCGAGAATCTTGTTGAAGTCCAGCAGGATGAAAAAGGTGATAAATGGAACCAGCACCACCACGGCAAGGCTGCCCGCCAGCGCGGGCAGGTTGTCGCTGAACCAGGTCACGCCCTGCGCCAGCAGCTCCGGGACGTGCCTGGCCTGAGTGAGAATAGGAGGCCGCAGGGCCTGCGGAATATGATTGGCAGCCAGCCATGCTTTTGTCATATCGACGACCTCGGCAGGCGGGGCGTTTAGATACCTGCCGAAGTGCTGCCGGATCAAATCCGTCATCTGCACCGACACCAGCGACAGCCCTTTGACAATCAGCCCGCCGAAGCCCAGAAACAGCGCATAAATGACCCCAATCGCCAGCCCGCGTGGGAAGCGCCGCCCGAACAGGCCCTGCCGCTCCAACCGGTCCACTTCGGGGGTCAGCGTCATGGCGAAAATCATGGCGACAATGAACGGCGGCAGCAGGTCGCGCAGGGCGTACAGCAGCCACAGCCCAAAGGCGGCCAGCCCCAGCCAGCCGAGGACGACGAAAAATGAGACGAACTTTTTTTGCTCAAACGCGGGAACAGGTGGCACGGAAACTCCTCAAAGCACACAATCTGACCATCGACAAGATGCGGAGACCTACCACCTTGTTCCCTCGTTCCTATGCCTGCGGCATTACTTCGTATCTGGTCACAGGGTCCTCCCTAAAGGGTGGATTAGGAACGCGGCAGATGGCTATCTTGTTTTGTCTGTATCCTTCCTTTAGGAAGGACCCTGCGAAGCAAGGAAGGTAGGTCTGCTCCACGGCACGCTTACCAACACTAAAAGCAGCACGCACGCGCCTACAAACCAGTCGCCCCAGCGGACGTAAGGCGTCACGGTTGTGCGCGACTGCGCCGGGGCAGACACGACGGCGGCTTGAAACAGGTCCGCTTCGGCCCGCACGCGGCCTGTCGGGTCAATGACCTGGGACACGCCGGTGGCGGCGCTTCGGACCAGATAGCGGTCGGCTTCGGCGGCGCGGACGGCGGCAATTGCCGAATGCTGCCGGGCCGCCGCCGTGCGCCCGAACCAGGTGTCATCGGTGGAAATGACCAGCAGGTTTGCCCCGCGCCGCACCTGTTCGCGCAGAAAGCGCGGGTACGACGACTCAAAACAGATGGTCGCGCCGATTTTGCCCGCGTCCGGGCCGCCGTCCAGAATCGGCTGCACGCCCGCGCCGGGCTTCATGTCAAAATTGGTGACGTGCAGGGCTTCCACAAAAGGCAGCCAGGAGCGGCCCGGCACAAACTCGCCAAACGGCACGAGCTGCCGCTTTTGATAGCTGCCGGTCAGCACGCCCGATGGGCTGATAGAAAAGAGGGCATTGGCGTTCTTGCCGACTTTCCAGTCGTGCTCCACGCCGCCCACCAGAAGCGTTTGATGGTTTTTCACAGCCTCGGCGGACAGCCGCCCCAGGCCATTGCTGTGTGACGCATCCCCGCGCAGAAATCCGGGAAAGGCCGTTTCCGGCCAGACCACCAGCGTCGCCCCTTGTACCGCCGCCTTGCGGCCCTGTGCGGTGAACGTCTGCATGACCCGCTCGGTATAAGCCGGGTTCTGCTCCGTGTTCTGGTTGATGTTGCCCTGCAAAGCGGCGGCGGTAAACGTCGGCTGCAAGTTCTCGTGCCGCATTGTCCAGACGCCGCCGCCCAGCGTCAGCAGCAGAAGCGCCGCCGTCAGCCGGGGGAACGCCCCCAGCCGCCGCGTTTGCCAGACTTCACACAGCGCGACGTTTACCAATACAAGGAGAAATGCCAGCCCCCACATCCCGGTCAGCTTGGTTAGCTGCAGTATCGGCAGGGCGAGGTGCTGCGTGTAGGCCAGATCACCCCAGCCCAGGCCCAGCGCCCCCGACTGACGCCCCCATTCCACGATGGCCCACAGGGCCGGAGCGCCCAGCCGGAAGGCCCAGGGGTTCGGCCTTTTTTTGAGCCACTGTGCCCCGACGGCCCAGACGCCCAGATAGAACGCCTGATAAAGCGTCACCAGCAGCCAGCCCAGCGCACTGAGCGCCGGGCCGATAATATGGCCCGCAAACACGATAATCCAGTACGCCATCACGCCCAGATAGAAGATGCCCAGTATCAGCCCGTGCCCGAACGCGCTTTTCGCGCTCTTGAAGGGAAACAGGCCCAGAAACGGGACCAGCCCGCCCCACGCCAGCCATCCCCAGTCCAGCCCCGGCAGCGCCCCGGCCAGCAGCAGGCCGGACAGCGCGGCCAGGGCCACGGACAGCCCGCGTGGCCTGCGCTTCTCGCCTTTTCCCTCACCGGGCGGGGTAGGGCGGGCGCGTTTGGATAACAGCTGCGAGGGGCTAACCCCCCTCGCTGGGGGGCGCGGACGCCTGGAACCCGCCTGCGCGGGTAGGGAACAGAACGGGAGAGGAGGCTGCTCCGGCATCTTGCCCTCTCCTAACTCTTCACCCGCGCAGGCGGGTTCCAGGCGCTTCGCCCCCCAGCGAGGGGGGTTAGCCCCTCGAACGATTTGAGGGAGTGCCAGCAGACAATTGTTCTCCCCGCCGGGGGCCGTAGTCAATCCCCGGCCATTTCGGCTATACTGTTTGAATGCAACTTGCAAAGCGAATTTCTCTGCCAAAGCAACTCTTTAGTTTCGGCGTTCTCGGCGGCCTGCTTCTGCTGCCCGCCGGATGCGCCAAAGCGCCCGGCGGCAGCAACGGAGCCACCAGCCCTGTGTCGGGGCCGCAGCTTTTTATCACGATGACGGTCAGGGGCACGATTAACCCGAACTATTACTACTACATTCTGTTTAACATCAACGACACCCCCGGCCCTAACGGAACCAGTGTCACCGGCCCGGTTCCGGTCGTCGCGCCGCCCTACGGCAACGGCTTCGCGGCGGGAGCGTTTACCAGCTATGTCGAGTTTAATAACGGCGTTCCCGGCGGGACCGGCTCCGGCTATTATGCGATCAGCGCGGATCTGCTTCAGCCGGTCTATCGCGGCTCTACAGGCTTTCTTATTCAGTCGTCGGTCAGCGGCAATACGCTTTCGTTCCAGATACCTCTGGCTCAGATTGTGCCCTTCGGCTCCAATCTGACCGTGGACAACATCAATCAACTGGAAGTCAACTTTGTCACCACCAACGTGGTCAACGTGATTGGCGACAGCCTGACGACGCCGAAATACTTTGATGCGCTGAACCTGCCGACCAGCACCGGCAGCTTTGTGGACCTGAATGTCCGCTCGGCGGGCGGCGCGGTGCAGCAGGGCCTGTACAACAATACCACGACCAACAACGAAGGGCCGGGCGATGTCGCGCAGTCTGGCAACGGCATCCCGCAAGTGGTGTCGGGGACGGTCAACGGCGTCACGACCGATGATCTAGACATTACCGATTGGAGCATCCGCCTGAACCCGCAGTAGGCCGAAGCGGCTTGCGCCGGAATTATACCCCACCGGCTCCTGCGGCTCTCCAAGTTATCCCATGAAACGTTTAGACCGCTACCTGCTGGGCGAAATGGTGCTGCCGTTTGTCGGCGGCATTCTGCTGATTGTCATCATGCTGGTCGGCAACACGCTGTTTCCGCTGATTGAGCAGATCGTCCGCAACGGCATCCCGCCGCTGATTGTGGCGCGGCTGATTGCCTTCAATATCCCCATTTTGATTCCGCTGACCCTGCCGCCGGGTGTCGCGCTGGCGTCCGCTTGGGCGGTCAACCGGCTGGCCCGCGACTCCGAGGTGACAGTCATCCGCATGGCGGGCGTTCCCCTGCGGCGGCTCTTTCTGCCGATTATTCTGGTCGGTCTCGGCTCCAGCGCGGCCTCGTTCCTGGTCGGCGACCAGGTGGTCCCTCCGGCCTGGCGGGAATTCCAGAAAACGCAGTCGCAGATGTTCGCGTATGCGCTTCAGGCCGCGCCGACCATTGCCGCCAACAAAGTCTTTACCTTCCAGGACTACTCGTTCCATATCCGTGAAATCCGAAAAGACCCGTCGGGCAAGCCGGACCGGCTGCTGCTGTCCGGGCTGACTATCTACAAAAACGCCGTGACGCCGGGCGGCTTTCCAACGATTATCACCGCTAAAACCGCCGATTACGACCGGGATGTGTGGACTCTGCACGAGGCGTATTTCGCCACGCTCGGCCCCGACGGCATGGTGTCGGTGGAAGCGACCGCCAAAACCAGTCCCCTCAACCTGCAGGTGCCGCTGGCAAGTTTGTCGCAGGGCGCGGCGGACACGCCGGAACAGTTTACGATGGCGCAGCTTGGCGCACAGATGGACGCCCAGGCGCGGACAGGGCAGGATAACACTATTGTCGCCTACAACTACTACTCCCGCCTCGGAATGGCCTTTCTGTGTTTTTCATTTGCCCTGTTCGCCCCGCCGCTCACCCTGCGCTTCGCCCGTGCGGGCGCCTACATGGGCATTTTCTTAAGTATCGTGATGGTGTGGGTGGCCTGGAACACGCTCCTGCTGACCAAGATTCTGGGGATTGCAGGCAAAATGCCGCCGTCGCTGGCCGCATGGTCGCCCGCCTTGCTGTTCGGGGTGCTGGGGGTGTATTTTTTGTGGAAGTCAGAGTAACCCCACACAGCAAAACAGCCAGGGGCCTTGTGCCCCCGGCTGTTTTCTCTTCATTCGCTGCGTCGCTAGATGGCACGGCGGCCTGCGATAGCCCGCTCAATGGCGACGACTACAATCGCGCCGAGGGCCGCCCAAAGAATGCTGGGAAGGTCAAATTTGCTCACGAAGTTCGGACTGTTTGTGACCAAATGAAAAATGAAGCCGCCCACAATCGCGCCGACGATGCCGAGAATCGTGGTTGCCACGAAGCCGCCCGGCTCTTTGGACGTGCCCGGTACGATCACTTTTGCCAGCAGGCCAGCCAGAAAGCCGACCACAATCCATCCCAAAATACCCATTTTTTTGCCCCTCCGCGAGCGTGGCGCGGCTGTCTGCTCACGCGCCATTTATATTTGATGTTTACGCTTTTGTTTCGTTTGCAGACACTGTAGCATCTACACTGAAAATATATCCAACGCCTGCCCGGTTCAAACATCACCGTCCGAAGCGCGAAAAAACAGGTAAACTTACAGGTATGCGGCGTTATTTTCGGCTGTACTGCGCCTTCTGGCGCAACTGTCTGCGGCAGGCGGTGGAGTTTCGGGCAAACTTCTTTGCCAATGTCCTCACCAATCTGGGTTGGCTGTTCTCGCTGGTGCTCTTCCTGAAGCTGATTTACCTGAACACGCAGTCCGTGGCCGGGTGGAGCGAAGGGCAGATGTTTCTGCTGGTGGGGACGTACTCCGTCCTGCGCGGCATCACGGACACGCTCTTTTACCAGAACCTCTCGGACCTGCCGAACCAAATTCGACTGGGGACGCTGGACTTTACGCTCCTGCGCCCGGTCAACTCTCAGTTTTTTATCTCCCTGCGCTTTATCTCGCTGGACAACCTGGGCCAACTGGTGGGGGCGGCGGGCCTTTTGGGCTACGGCCTGTGGCGGCTGCCGACGCCGCCGACGGTGGGCCAGAGTGCCGCGTATGCCCTGCTCCTGCTGTGCGGCGTGGTGATTTTCTACTCGGTCAGCCTGCTGACCATGACGCTGTCGTTCTGGCTGGTGCGTCTGGACAATTTGTTCGTGGCGTTAGACACGGTGTTCTCGGTGGCCCGGACGCCGATCACCGTCTTTCGCGCCTTTGGACCGGGGGCGCAGTTTTTTCTGACCTACATCCTGCCGCTGGCCTTTCTGGCCTCGATCCCGGTGCAGGTCCTGACGGGACGCGCCCTCTTCCCCGCCCTCGTCATCGGCCCCCTTCTGGCCGCTGCATTCTTCGGGGCCAGCGTCCTGTTCTGGCGCTTTGCCACGCGGGCCTATTCCAGCGCAAGCAGTTAGGCCCCCCGCCCCAATTTTGGGGAGCCGGAGAATTAGGAGTAGGGGCAGCGGCTTGTCCCTGCCCTCTTGTCTTTTCCGTATTCATCTGGCTCCCCAGAACTGGGGCGGGGGGCCTCCTTTCGGGCACTGTCCGCCCCCCGCCGGTGTTTAAAGAGTATGAGCACTACCCTTCTGGAACTCCCCCTTTTGACCGCCTCCGAGACCCTTGCGGACGCCCCCGCCGCCCGCCCGAAGCCGCGCCTGTGGATGCCGCAGCAGGCGCAGTTTACGCCCGCCGCTTTGGAGCAGCCCTGGGGGCGGCAGATCAAAGCGCGGGTGGAGGCGCTGGGCGTGCCCGTCGAAGTCCTGAAGCACAATCGTATCACGGGGCTGCGCGGGGAAGACGAGCGGGCCACCTACAACAAGGCCAAGCGGACGCTGGCGGTGGTGACGTCTGCGCCGAGCGCCCGCAAATTGCAGCCCATCCCGCCGAGCGCCGACTGGCAGTTTCATCTGGCCGAAGGCTGCCCCGCACACTGTCAGTACTGTTATCTGGCGGGCAGTCTGGCCGGGCCGCCAGTGATCCGCGCCTTCGCCGACCTGCCGCACATCTTAGACAATCTGGCGCACTATGAGACCCCCGGCGCGGGGCGCAATGAAGCCGCCGGGACGACGTTTGAAGCGTCCTGCTACACCGACCCCCTGAGCCTGGAGCATCTGACCGGCAGCCTCGCCGAGACGATCCGCTGGTTTGGGACCCGCGAGAATGCTTACCTGCGCTACACCACCAAGTTTGACGCCGTGGAGCCGCTTTTGGAGCTGCCGCACAACGGCCACACGCGGCCCCGCGCTTCGGTCAACGCCGATGCCGTGGCCCGGCGTCTGGAAGGGGGTGTTGCCCCCGTCGCCGCCCGTCTCGATGCCCTGCGCCGCCTGGCCCTGCCCCGCAGCGAGGGTGGGGGTGGCTACCCGATTGGTCTGGTCATCGCGCCGATTATGCCGGTAGACGACTGGGAAGCGCAGTATTCTAAGCTGTTGGATGACGCGCAGGCCGCTGTCGGCTTTGCCGAGGACATCACGTTTGAGCTGATCACGCACCGCTTCACGCCCGGCTCCAAAGAGGTGCTGACGGGCTGGTACCCGAAGACGACGCTGGAAATGGACGAGGAGCTGCGGGCCGAAAAGCGCAACAAATTCGGCGGCGTGAAGTATGTCTATCCCGCCGACATGATGAAGACGCTGAAAGCGTTCTTTGCCGCCGAAATTAAAGCCCGGTTCCCACAGGGGCGTGTGCTGTATTGGACGTAGGAGGGGCTTTCTCTCTTTTCTGTGTCATACTATACCGGGTGGTACAGTATGGCACGTCCTAAAGAATTTGATGCAGCGGCGGCCCTTCAGGCCGCTGTGTGGGTTTTCCGGGAGCAGGGCTACGCAGGGGCGTCGCTGTCCGACCTGACCCGGCGCATGGGCCTCGGGCGGCCCAGCCTGTATGCGGCGTTCGGCGACAAGCGGCGGCTGTTTCTGGCGGCGCTTGCCTGTGATGAGGCTGACACGCTCGCTGCCCTTGCCCGCGCCCTCGGCGCGAAGCCGTCCGCACGGGACGCTCTGCGTGCCTTTTTCGAGGATTTTGTGAAGCAGACCGAAGCGGGGATGGGCAGCGATGGCTGTCTGTGTGTCAACACTGTGGCTGAGTTTGGCTCCCGCGACCCGGAGATTGCCGAGCACCTGCGCCGCCACCAAGCCGCTGTGGAGGCTCTGTTTCACGAGACGCTGCTCCGAGGCCGGGCGCATGGCGAGTTCTGGGACAGCCTGGATCTGGTCGCCACCGCCCGGTTTTTGGCCGTCACCCGGACCGCGCTTCTGTTGCTGCTCAAGCTGCGCCCCGCTCCCGCCGCCGTGCGCGATATTGCTTCTACCGCCCTGCACGTTTTAGAGAGGTAATCCAGGTTTCATACCGATTGGTTAAAAACGGCGTTGTTGAATAACTCCCAGCCAGAAATCGGTGGGCCAGAGTGCCGGGGGTATGAAACCCTCGGCAGCAAAAGCAGACGCCCTGCCGGGCTAAAGAGTGAAGAAGGCCAGATATAGAAGAAGGCCAGATATAGAAGAAGGCCAGATATGTTTGTCTTCCGCCCGGAGGGCGGCTGAACTTAATGCCGGGGGTTTTATACCCCCGGCACTCTGGCCCACCGATTTCTGGCTGGGAGTTATACAACAACGCCGTTAAAAACTAAAAGATGATGTTTCATGCTTTTCGATGTCGCAGAGCCAAAGGAAGCTTCGGGTCTGGAAGTCCTCGGCTGCGCGGCGCGGACGCCGACAAACTTCTGTGCAGACTTTGTTTGCCCCTAGTTCCCAGTATATTTTGGGGCTAAAGACGCGGCGCGTCCTGCCCATAATTAAGAGTGCCTGACCCACCCAATCGCTGCTCGACAAAGGCAAACCTGTGGAAACGCGGGGACGCAAAGCGAAGGGCCTTCGCGCTCAGTCTTCAACACCGAGCGCATGGCTGCCTTGCTTCCGAAAGTGCGAGAGCATCTACATAATCGTTACAATGGAACGCCCGGCCCTTTTCTAGAGAGGGCCGGGCGTTCTGCCGATACTGCCCTTATGGAAACTCCGGCTATGAAAACGGCGGCAAAGGTCAAAATTATCAAGCACGGGCGGCACGCGGACCGGGTGATGCGGGTCGAAGGAACGCTGGCGGTGGGCGGAACCGTCGGCGGCGTGCTGCTGTGGGCACAGGCCCCCCACCTCGGCACGTTCTGGGGCGGCTACGGCTTCGCACTGGCGGCGTTTCTGAGCCTCGGCGGCATTCAGGCGGGCATCCGGGCGCTGTGCGATTTCAACCGCTGGGCGCGGGGCGCGGCAGGGGAAGAGGCTGTGCTGCACACTCTGCGCGGCCTGCCGGACGGCTTTGCGGTGGTTGCAAACTTTGTCGTGCCCGGCACGCGGGCAGGCGATGCGGACCTGCTGGTGCTTGGCCCGATGGGCGTGCTGGTGCTGGAAGTCAAAGCCTGCAGAGGCCGCCTCGCCTGCCGGGGCGATGTCTGGTTCACGGTCGGCTCCGATGGCGAGCGGCGGGCCACACGCGGCAGCGCCTCGCGGCAGGTCAAGCGGGCACGCAAGGCGGTGGCCCACTATCTGGTGGACTGTGACCTTTGCCTGCCGGTCTGCGCCGCCGTCGTGTTCCGCCCCGGCGCGTCGCTGGAGCTGGTGCAGCCGACGGTTCCCATTCTGGGTCAAGAAGACCTGCTGGCCCACATTCTGGCCCTGCCCCCGGCCCCGCGCCCGGTGTGTCTTTCTGCGCTGGAACCCCTGTTTGCTCCGGCTCTGCGCGTGCCTGCTCCCCGCACCGCCGAAGCCTGAGCAGGAAAAAGCGGGGCAAGTGATGAAAGACCCGGCATGGACCCATGTATTGCCCCCCCGCTGCCCTACAAGGCGCTGATTTTTGACTGTGACGGAACCCTCGCCGACACCATGCCCGCCCATGCCCGGTCATGGGTAGCCACTTACGCGGCAGCGGGACACACGGTTGACTTGCAGCGATTTCTGGACCTGGGCGGCCTGTCCAGTCAGGCCACTATCGAGGCTCTGGCACAGGACGGCTACCGGATGGACATGGGCACGACGCAGGAAGAAAAAGAAGGCCGCTATCTGGAAGTGCTGCACACGATTGAGGAAATCACCGCCGTCGCCGACATCGCACGGGCGCACGCCGGGCGCGTCCCGCTGGCTGTGGCCTCCAGCGGCTGGGGCCGGGTTGTGCGCCAAACGCTGACAGTCACGGGGCTTTTGGAATTGTTTCCTGTGATTGTGACTGCCGATGATGTGACGCACGCCAAGCCCGCGCCGGACATCTTCCTGCTGGCCGCCGAGCGCCTCGGCGTCGCCCCCGCCGACTGCATTGTGTATGAAGACGGCGATCCGGGCCTGGAAGCCGCCCGCCGCGCCGGAATGCGGGCCGTCGATATTCGGGTGCTGTGGCGCAAGGGGTAAAGACACAATGACTGAACAGAACTTAGCGCCGCCCATGCTTTCGGAAGCCGACTGGATCGCAGGCTTTGAAGCAATGGGCCGTGACCCAGATACGGACGTAGAGTTTGCGGTCTACGCTGCCTACGAAGTGATTTTCAGCGAAGCAGCTTTGCCGGAGCCTCGGCAGGCTGCCGCTGAGGCCGATACGCCCCGAAGTGGATGTTGATGCCGCGATAGGTGTTCATCACGGCAATCTCATGCGGGCCGGTCTGATAAATGGCGGGCCAGGAGAGGGCAAAGCCGATGTCCCAGGCCGGCGCGGTGCGGGTCCAGGTCGTGCCGAAGTCGTCGCTGTAGGAAATTTGGTTGGCACAGGTGGTAACAACCAAACGGCCATCAAGCAGCGAAGCCACCCACGGGCCAGCAGGGCCAGTAGTGGTGGTTTCATGGAGCCGGGTGCGCGGGGACGCCAGTGTGGGTCAGCGTCACCGGGGCGATAGAGCCGTCTTCGCTGAACACCAGCCGGTCCAGGCAAACGACGCGGTGGTTGGCGTCGGTCTCGCCGAGCGGGCGGCGGTGGTAGCAGATGACCCAGTCGTCGTCTGTGCCCGGCAGACGCAGCACCGAATGATGTCCTGCGCCCTGCGCGATTTTAGGATTGTTTTGCAGAAGCAGGCCGCCGTATTCAAACGGCCCGAATGGGCTGTCCCCGACCCCGTAAGCGGCCCGGTAGGTATGATCCCCCCAGCCGCCTTCGCTCCACATCAGATAGTACCGGCCCCGGCGCTTGACCATGAACGGGCCTTCGACATACTCTTTGGATGGCGTGATTTCCCGGAAATCCAGGTCAAACGCGCACAGCGTCCGGGTCAGACGGCTCATCACGCAGTGCCGATGCCCGCCAAAATAGAGATAGGCCCGCCCGTCATCGTCCACAAAGCAGTGCGCGTCAATCGGCTGCGCTCCATGCGGATAAAAGCCGACCAGCGGGTGCTGAATAGCATCCCGGAACGGCCCGGAGGGCGAGTCGGAGACGGCCACGCCCAGGCCGGCTCCGTCACCAGCGGAAAAATAGAAATAATACTTGCCACCCGATTCAGCGCACGAGGGCGCCCAGGCAGCATAGTTTGTCGACCACGGCACGTCTTTGAAGTCTAGAATCACGCCTTCATTATGCCAGTCGGTGAGGTCCGGCGACGACCAGCATTCGTAGTAAGTCTGCTCGTCATAGCAGCGCGAGGTGGTGGGATAAACGTAGTAGCGGCCCCCAAAGCAGTGAATTTCAGGGTCGGCGTACCAGCCGGGAAACAGGGGGTTGCCGCTCAGGCGCGGGGCGTTAGAAGTCATGCAGGGGCCTTTCCAGAGGAGGGAACCTCTCCCCCCGCCCTCTCCTTCAGAGAGGGAGCCGGATGAGGACCAAGAAACGTATAGGAGCAAGAAACGTAGGGACCGGGCTTGCCCCTGTCCTTTTTCTCCTTTTTTCTCCTTTTCATTCCGGCGGCGGGACGAAAGCACTTTCGGCCTGCTCCCAGGCGGCTTCCACGCCCCGGCGGCGCTCCTCCGTCAGCGGCTCGGGCACGGGGCCGACCTCGGCCAGCGCACCGACACGGGCGCGGAGCGTCCGCAGAAACGGCAGGGATGCCTGGCACTGCGGGCAGCCTTTGACGTGCGCCTCAGTGTACCAGCGCGGCAGCCCGCGCAGAGCGCCGTCAGTCCAGGCGGAAACCAGCGTTCGCATGTGCGGGCAGGGCTTCAAGTCTGCGGGATCAAATTTGTGTTTCATCAGGGCTGTCCTCTCAGGTCAAAAAGTGGGATCACGCATAGCCCCGGCGGCGGGCGAAATCCTGCAAAATATCGTGCAGCTTCATGCGGGCACGGGCCAGGCGCGAGCGCACGGTTCCAATCGGAATGCCCAGGGCGCGGGCGGCTTCTTCGTATTCCAGCCCCTGCATATCCACCAGCACGACGCACAGGCGCAGTCCCTCGGAGAGCATCGCCAGCGCCTTCTCCAATTCTTCGTCCAGCGTCCGCGCCAGCAGGGCCACGCCGGGAACGTCCTCGGGCGCGGCCCGCGTAGAAGACGGGCCGGTCTCGCCGCCTGACGTGAGCGTTTCAAAGTCCACGTCGGCCTCCCACTTTTTGCGCCGCTGGTAATCGTTGATGAAGAGGTTAGTGAGAATTCGCACCAGCCAGGGCCGCGCTCCGCGTGTCTCCTCCATCTTCCCGGCCAGAAACGCTGAGTAGGCTCGAATCAGGGTATCCTGCACCAAATCCTGCGCCCGGTCGTGGTGGCCCCGGCAAAGCCGCAGGGCCGTCCGCATCAGCACGGCTTCATGTTCTGCGGCGAGGGCCGCGAAGGCGGCTCGCCGCGCTGCGTCTGTGCCGCCCGTGACATCATCCATGCCGGGTTCTACCAACAGAGGGAGGGGTTAGTTCCCTGACCGTATGCTCCGGCTGTTGTTTTTGACACCAATGCCGATAATAACAACAACTATGCCTGCCTGCACCGAGCAACAAATCGCAGTGACGCCTTCCGCAGCAGTGCTTTTTGAGCGCGGCGAGGCCGCCCGCCTGGAGTTTCGGTACGAGGACGCACGGGCCGCGCTGGGCCGGTCGATTGCTCTCTGCCGCGAGAGCGGCGATGTGTCCGTGGAAGTGGACTGCCTGCTGAGTTTCAGTCTGATCAGCCTGCAAACTGGCGATCCGGTGGCGTCACTGGCGCATGCCACCGAGGGATTGGTCCTGTGCCGGGAAGACCCCCGGCGCGAGGCCGCCCTGCGGGTGCGGGCCGGGTCCGCGCACTACAGCCTGGATGATTATTCCGCCGCGCTGGACAGCTATCTAGAGGCGCAGCGGCTGGCCGAAGCCCTGGGCGACAGCAGGCTGGTCGGCAAGGCACTGATGGGAGTCGGGGTTGTTCTCGGTGCTTTGGAGCAGCATGAGGAGTCCCTGGACTGCTTTTCGTGTGCCCGCCTTCTGGCGCAGCAGACAAATGATGCCGCCGGGGAGTTGCACGCCGCCTGCAACCTCGGCGACGCCTACATCTGCTTGGGCCGTCACCACGAGTCTCTTACTGTCCATACAGAAGCTGCCGCTCTGGCGGGTGTGCTTGGCGAGCGGCACTGGGAAGCACTGGCCCACAATAATCTTGCAGAAAGCCTGCACGCCCTGGGGCGACTGGCCGAGGCGGAAGCAGGATTTCAAGCAGCCATTACAATGGTGCGTGTCATTGGTGACTGCCTGACCGAAGCCAATTTCCTGCACTCCCTGGGGAGGCTGTTGTCTCACCAAAAACGCACCGAGGCCGCCCGCGAAGCACTGACCGAAGCGGCCCGGCTGGCGACTCAGGTGGGGGCACGCAAAACGCTGTCCGAGGTGCATGAGACGCTCGCCCGTCTGTGCGCCGATGCCGAGGAGTTCGCCGATGCCTATGCCCACCATCAGGAGTTTCACCGGATTGAGCGAGAGGTGTTCAGCGAAGAAGCGGACCGGCGCACACAGACACTGCTGGCCCGGCGCGATGCCGACGCCGCCCGGCAGGAAACCGCGCAGCACCGCCAGCAGAATGTGGAGCTGGAAGCGATCAACGCTGCATTGCAGCATGCCGACACGGAAAACCAGCGGCTGCTGACCGAGCTGCGGGCGCAGACAGAGGTGCTGGAGCGTCTGGCCGCCGAAGATGCCCTGACCGGCCTGCCCAACCGTCGCAGCCTGGAGGCTGGCCTGGCGTGGCAATTCGCTCTGGCAGTGCGTCACAACCGACCGCTGTGCGTGGCTCTGCTGGATGTGGACCATTTCAAGCAGGTCAATGATGGTTTTTCGCATCAGGTCGGCGATAACGTGCTGAAAACGGTCGCCTGGCTGATCCGCCGCGCCTGCCGGGAGTCAGACCTTGTGGGCCGCTGGGGGGGTGAAGAGTTTGTGCTGGTTTTCCCGGACACCGATGAGGCCGGGGCGCGGGTTGTCTGCGAGGCGGTGCGGGCGGCGATTGAATCCTATCCGTGGGCAGAGATGCAGCCGGGCCTTGCGGTCACGGCCAGCCTCGGCGTGGCGGGGCCGGACGCGGCGCACACTCACGAGCGCCTGCTGGCACAGGCGGACGCCCAGCTCTACGCCTCCAAAAGCGCAGGCCGCAACCGCGTGGCGGGCTGAGCGCAGTTCTGGGGTATCCTCTGCGTATGCCTCCTGTGATTGAAGTCCAAGACCTCACTAAAACGTTCACCTCGATTAAAAAAGAGCCGGGCCTGGCTGGAACGCTCAAATCCCTGTACACGCGGCAGACGGTCAGCGTGCAGGCCGTCAAAGGCGTTTCGTTCACCATAGAGCCGGGCGAGATTGTGGGCTTTCTGGGGCCGAACGGGGCGGGGAAGACGACCACTCTGAAAATGCTGTCGGGGATTTTGTACCCGACCTCGGGCCGGGCCACGGTGCTGGGGTACACGCCCTGGGAGCGCAAGAACCCGTATCTGCGGCAGGTGTCGCTGGTGATGGGGCAGAAAAACCAGCTCTGGTGGGACCTGCCTGCCGTGGACTCGTTTCTGCTCCTCAAAGAAATCTATGAGCTGCCCGATGCCGTCTACCAGAAGCGCGTGACGGAGCTGACCGCGCTTTTAGAGCTGGGACCGCTGCTGTCCACGCAGGTCCGCAAGCTGTCTCTGGGCGAGCGCATGAAGTGCGAGCTGGTCGCCGCGCTTTTGTATGCCCCGAAAGTGGTGTATTTAGATGAGCCGACCATCGGGCTGGACGTCGTCTCGCAGGGCCGGGTGCGTGAGTTCTTGAAGACGTTTCAGGAGCGTGAAGGCAGCACGATTATTCTGACGTCGCACTATATGCAGGACATTCAGGCGCTCTGCGACCGGGTGATCATTATTGACCACGGATTGGTGAAGTACGATGACCGCCTGGACAAGCTCGTGGCGCAGTATTCGGATGCCAAGCTGCTGCGGCTGACGTTTGAGCGGCCCGTGTCCGAGTCCGAATTGTCCCCATTTGGCAAAATCGTTGCTTTTGACGGCGGCCATGCCACGGTGGAAGTCCCCCGCGCCGAAAGCGCCCGTGCGGCGGGGGCCATTTTGACCCGCCTCCCCGTCGCCGACATTGCTATCGACGAGGTGGAGGCGGAGGAGATCATCCGGCGGATGTTTACGGAAGTTCGTGCCCCTGATTAGGAGACCTAACCCCCCGCCCCCTTCCCTAAGAAGGAAGGGGGAGTAAGAACGAGAGCGAGACCCGTAGGGGCAGGGCTTGCCCACTGCCCTCTTGTCCTATCCGTACTGGTCTGCTCCCCCTTCCTTCTTAGGGAAGGGGGCGGGGGGTTAGGTCTCCGGCTCCCCGTAAAACACGCGCACGCAGACCTCGCGCACGGCGGCCCGTTGGGCCGTCAACTCGTCCGGCAGTATGGAGGGCGCATCACTGCTGACCCCGGACTTCAAATAGCGGTGGTTCCGTTGGGACAGCAGGGCCACATAAATTTCCGACAGCGTTTCCCAGTCGGCCTGCGTCACAAAGGCATCATCGCGCAGAAGTCGCAGGGCCTCCAAAGTATTTGGTGTCCGCAGGCGCGGGCGGCGGGACGCATGACGAAGCTGCAAAAGCTGCGCTGTCCATTCGATATCCAGCAGGCCACCGGGGCCAAGCTTCAGATCGGTCGGCGACTTCAGGCGCTCGGTTTCAATGCGCCGCTTCATCGTTCGCACATCTTCAAGCTGCGCGTCCGTGAACGGTGCGGCATACACTGCCTCTTCGGCCAGCGCGGCGAACTCGGCTCCGAGCGCCGCGTCTCCGGCCACAAAGCGGGCTTTGAGCAGGGCGTGCCGCTCCCACGTCTGCGCGGCCTCGGCGTAGTAGCGACGAAATGAGTCGATGTCCAGGACAAGCGGCCCGTCATTGCCGTGCGGGCGCAGGCGGGCGTCCATTTCTATCCCCATGCCGCTCCGGCCCAATTCGTCTTTTAAGAGCCGCTGCGTGCGCTCGGCCAGCCGGGCGGCGGGCGCTAACTCCCCGGCGTCGGCGACGTACAGCACGTCCAAATCCGAGCCGTAGCCAAGCTCCCTCCCGCCCATCTTTCCCAGTCCAATCACCGCGAAGCGGCCTGTGAAGCCGGTTTGGGCCCGCGCCAGCGTCAGGGCGTTTTCCAGAGTCGCCTCAGCAGAGCGCGTCACTTCGGCCAGCACGGTCGGCGTGTCCGCCAGGCCCCACAGGTCACGGGCGGCGGTTTTGAGGCAGGTGCGGCGGACGCTGGCCGCCAGTTGCGGCACGGTGCAGGCGGGCAGGAACGTTGGCGGGGCGTCCATGGCTTCGTCGTCGGCGAGGCCATCCAGAAGCTCCAGATGACTGAGCAGCACCTGCCACTGCGGGGGGCTTTCGGCGGCAAGAAGGCACAGGCGCGGCAGGAAGCTCCGGCTCTCGGCCAGCGTCGCAAACAGGGCGGCGCGGGAGGGGACGGCATCGGCCAGCACGTCCAGCCCGCGCAGAGCAGCGTCGGGGTCAGCCGTGGCTGCCGCGCCGTCCAGGAGGGCCGGAACCAGCGCGGCGAATGTCTCCCGCGACTCGGGCGAGATGCCGCCGTAGCGCGAGCCAGACACGGCGCGGGCCAGCAGGGCCAGCGCGGCGGCGAGGTCGGTGAAGCCGCGCATGGTCAGGGCCTCGCCTAAAGCATTTTGGGCGGCGGGGTCATCGGGGGCCAGCACCCAGCCGGGCAGCGGCTCGTCTGCATCTGCGCTGTCCGTGGGGGCTGTGCCATAAAAGAGCCGCCCAAACAGGGCGTGAACCCGCGCCGTGTGCCGCCGGTAGTCGGTCAGAAACGCCGCGCCGCCTTCGTAGCCCAGCCGCCGCCCGAAGCGGCGCAGCTCCAGCGGATCGCGGGGAATGTCCCGCACCGGCAGCTCGTCGCGGATTTGGAGGCGATGCTCCACCGTTCGCAGAAACTGGTATGACTCGGCCAGCATATCCCGCTCGGCGTCCGAAATCAGCTCTGCCTCAGCCAGAGCCGCGAGGGCATTCAAAGTGTTGCCGCCGCGCAGGGCAGGCCGCGCCCCGCCCGCCGTGAGCTGCAGAAGCTGCACGGCAAACTCGACATCGCGGATGCCGCCGACCCCTTCCTTCACATTGACTTCGGCCCCGCCCGCCCGCGCTATCTTTTGCTCCAGCTGCCGCTTGTTGGCGCGGATGCTCTCCACAAACGCTTCTTCCACCCGCGTTCGGTACACGAACGGCTCGGCCATTGCCAGAAACGCCGCCCCGACAGCGGCGTCCCCGGCCACGCACCGAGCCTTCATCAATGCCTGCCGCTCCCAGGGTTCCGCCCACGACTCGTAGTAGGCCCGGCAGCTTTCCAGAGACCGCGAGACCGGCCCGAACCGGCCTTCAGGCCGCAGGCGCAGGTCCACCCGAAAGACAAAGCCCGCGTCTGTCGCCCGCGCCAGCGCATCGCGCACCGCCTCGCCGAGCTTGATGGCTGCCGGGGCGGGGAAGTCGTCGCCATGCACAAAAATTAAATCTATATCGGAGGCATAGTTCAGCTCCTGCCCGCCTTCCTTGCCCAGCGCCAGCACGGCAAACGGAGCGTCCGGCTGCCCTTGTTCGTCGGCGCAAATCTGCCAGGCCATGCGGACACACGCATCGGCAAAGTCGCTGATGGCCCGCGCCGTTTCCGGCATCGTGGCGTAGCCGAGCAGATCCCGGACTCCGATTCGCAGCACTTCCGGCGGCTTGAACCGCCGCAGGGCATCGCGCTTGGCATTGGGCGTTCTGGCAATCCCCACACGCCGGGACAAATCTGCCCACAGGGCATCGGCGTTTCGCGCCCGGTCCCGGATGGCGGGGTTGGTCAGCACTTCCAGGTATTCGGGGGTGTGAATGAGCAGATCGGCGAAAAACTGCGACGCCGCGAAGACAGTCAGCAGCGCGGGCGCGGCGCTCGGGTCCGAGGCAAGCTGGCTGTAGAATGGGGCGCGGGTGCGGACGGCTTCGGCCCAGCGTCCGAGGTTTGCAACTGCCCGGTCCGGGTCGGCGCTCTGGGTCAGCACCGGCACAATCGCCCGCAGGACGGCTTCAAACAGGCTGTCCGGGACATCATGCCCGGCCATGCCCTGCAGGATGCGGCAGGCTTGTCGGGGGTCGTCGAAGCCGAGCGGCGCGAGGGCCTCGGGGGTCAGGTCGTCGTAGGTGGTAATTGACGGCAGGGCGTTCATAGGCAGAGTGTACCCGTTGCAGATAAGCGGAGGGGTTTTCAACCCCTCCGCTTATCCTAATTGAAGCCTTGCTCCAGCCCCGGTGTCTAAGCCGTCATACGCCAACACAGGAGAATGCCCATGATCCCGCTGGAAACGATTCAGATTGCTAAACCCTGCCCTGCCGATTGGGACGCGATGCCCGGCGATGCCCAGGTGCGCCACTGCGGCTCGTGCCGCCAGAATGTCTATAACCTCTCTGAGATGACCCGCGCTCAGGCCGAGGCGGTGATCTTGAAACACGAGGGCCATTTGTGTGTGCGGTTCTATTCCCGCGCCGACGGCACGGTGCTGACCCGCGACTGCCCGGTGGGCCTGCGGGCATTTCGGCTGAAAGCGGCCAAAAAACTGTCCTGGGCCGCCGCGCTGGCCCTGGCGTGTGTGACAGGTCTGTGGCGCGGCGAAACCGCGCACGCTGTCACGCAGGCCGCGCCGAAAACCGCCGCCCCGCCTCACGCGCACAAGGCAGGCGCCCCCGCAAAGCCGCACGCGGCCCCGCCCCCGCCACAGGTTTTGATGGGCAAGCCCGCCCCGCCGCCCCACGGCTGGACAATGGGAGCGCCGCCTGTGGCTCCCACGAAACCTGTGCCGTCGAAGCCTGTGCCTTCCAAGTCTGCGAGAGGGAGCTAGGCGTTCGCCCCCCCCGCCTCCTTTCCTAAGAATTAGGCCCTTAAGCAGGGGGAGTCGGAAAAGACTCGTAGGGGCAGGGCTTGTCCCTGCCCTTCTTTATTGTGCTTATCCGGTTCCCCCATTACTGGGGGCGAGGGGGCCTCATCCGGCTTGCCTTGTCCGAAAAGAACGGGCGCAGGCCGGGCGACATCGTGTATAATAGGAGCAAATACGTGAGGGGGCAAGCATGGCAACTACGGTGGAGCAGATGGCACGGCAAATCAAAACGCTGACAGATGAAGAGCAGGCACAGCTTCGGGAATTGCTGGAAGATGTGCCCTCCCCTGTGCAAACAACACCGGAGGCAGAGCGAGCGACTTTAGAATACTTGCTGGCAAAGGGCGTGATTGCCCGCATCCCGGATCGCTACCGAGAGGGATACCGGCCTGACGCACGGGCTGACCCATCTTTACCGTCTGCGTGGTTATGACGCTATTCAGCTTGCTGCCGCGCTCGAATTGTCGGGCACACTTGCGCCGCTCCGTGTTGCGCCGCTCCTGTTTGTCTCAGCGGACAATGACCTTAACACCGCCGCGCCTGCCGAGGGACTGACGGTGGATAACCCGAACGCGCACCCATAATATGAACACCGCTCAAGAAGAAGCCTTTGTCCGCGCTTTTATCATGCCGGATAAACGGGACCGGTATTTGCAGCTTTTGGCGAGTCCGAGCCGCAGGCAAAAAATCCTCAGTGTGCTTTATCACAGTCTTGACGTAATTCCCGAACGGGCGACTGCCATCGAAAACCGCAATCATACGGCCGAGCGCGTCGAACAATTATTGCGCCGCAAAGGGGCGGGGCCAACATGCTACCTGATTTCCCCGGAGCGCGAATTGGACCAGCAGGAAATGTCGTTGCAGGTAGCATTAGAAACACTGATTGAGCAGGACGGCACGGCCATAGCCTGTTGTATAGAAGGGCGTCTGGCCTACTACAAAGCCGAACTTAGCCAATATCTTTTGGAGCATTTGCCGTGAAGGGAAACCAATGATATCTGCATTAGCCGCCCGGTATGTGACGCCGGAGCAGTATTTGGAAGCCGAGCGCGAAGCTGACTTCAAGAGCGAGTATTTCTCCGGCCAGATATTTGCAATGGCGGGAGAGACTCCCGAACACAGCGCCATTGGAACTAACATTGCCGGGGAGCTGCGAAGCCGCCTGCGCGGGAAGCCGTGCCAGGTCTACAACAGTGACTTGCGGGTGACGGTGATGCAGTCTGGCCTCAAAACTTACCCGGACGTGACGGTGGTATGCGGCGAACAGTATTTTCATCCGCTGGACCAGAATAGTTTGATCAATCCGACGGTGATTATTGAAGTGCTTTCGGACAGCACGGAGTCTTACGACCGGGGGGCAAAGTGGACGCTGTATCAGGCGCTGGACAGCCTGCAAGAGTATGTGCTGGTGTCGCAGGACGCGCCGCGTGTGGAGCGGTTCACGCGGCAGGATGACGGGCAATGGCTCTACCAAAGCGTGAGTGGACTGGATGGCGAAATCCGGCTGGCATCGCTGGATGTGCTGCTGCCGCTGGCAGAGGTTTATGAGCGGGTACACTGGAACCAGGAGAACACACCACATGACTGACATCACTAAAGCGCCGTGGCAGGTGCAGGACGAGCTGATTGAACAGCCGTCGTGGGGCGGGCGCTATATTATTGACTTGAAGGGCCTCAGCGACGATGCCAACTGGAAAGAAAAAAAGGTCGGGCAGTCGTATGAGCTGGCGCGAGCGTCGAAGCTGGTTGACCCCCTCGGCGGGGCGGTGGTGGCGCTGACTGATTTGATCCAATCTGATCCGGCAGCGGTGCTGGGGCAGAAAGTGCTGGACGCCCACGGGGCCGATCTGTCGCTGCTGATCAAGCTGACGCAGGCCAAAGGGAACTCATTTCAGGTGCATCTGCCCGAAGGGGAGACGCTGGGGCACTGGGTCCCGAAGCCCGAAGCGTGGTTTTACCTTGCGCCGGGGCTGTACACGTTTGGCCTGAAAGCGGGTACGGATTTTGAAGCCTACAAGCGCGTCCTGCACACGCTGGATGACGAGATGAAGCGGCTGTCGCAGGAAATCAAAAATGGCCGGTTCACTCTGGAAAACGCCCGTGCTCAGGCACAGGAGCGGATCAAGGCGCTGGACCCGTTTGCCTATGTCAACCTCGTGGAAGCCCACACCGACGATGTGATTGACCTGACGCCGGGGGCAATCCATCATTCCTGGGAAGACGACTCGGAGCGGTTCCCGGACGGCAACCTGGTCTACGAAGTGCAGGTGGATGTGCCTGACGACAAATGCTCCATGCGGGGCTTTGACAAGGGAAAGATTTTAGATGACGGCAGCTTGCGCCCGACTCATGTGGCGGATTATCTGGCGACCATCAACCCGGACGCGGAGCATAACGAGTTGTCCCGGCATATCCGCAAGCCGGAAGTGATCGCCGAGGCGGACGGCGGCAGGACCGAGCGGCTGTTTCGCACGCCGTACTTTCATTTAGACCGGCTGACGGTGACGGCGCATCAGACCCTCTCGCAGTCGTTGGCGGACGGCTTCCATCATCTGTTCGTGCATGGCGGTACGGCCCTTGTGGGAGGGCACGAGCTGGCGCGGGGCCGGTCGTATTTGCTTCCGGCGTCGCTGGGCGAGTATGTGCTGGAAGCGGGCGGCGAGGATGCGGTGATTTTGAAGACGTACCTGCCGGTATAGACCCCCTAACCCCCAATAATGGAGGAACCAGAGTAGTTGGCGTAGGGGCGCTGCTTGCTGCGCCCTCTTGTCCTATCCTAATTATCCGGTTCCCCCATTATTGGGGGTTAGGGGGTCCGTCTCTTTCCGCCCAACATTAAGCCCATGCCCAACCCACAAACATTGCTGGACCCGCAGTTTCTCAAAAAGCTGGAAGCCCTCAGCCTCGCCTCCCGGCGCATTCTGGCGGGGCAGACCAAAGGCGAGCGGCGCTCGAACAAGCGCGGGTCGTCGATTGAATTTGCCGACTTCCGGGAGTATGCCCTCGGCGATGACCTGCGCTATGTGGACTGGAAAGCCTACGGGCGGCTGGAAAAGCTGTTTCTGAAGCTGTTTGTGGAAGAGGAAGACCTGAGTATTCACCTCTTGATTGACACCAGCCAGAGCATGAACTTCGGCAGCCCGCTCACCAAAGCGGGCTACGCCCGGCGGCTGGCGGCGGCGCTGGGGTATGTCGCGCTGTCCGAGTATGACCGCGTGCTGCTGGCGTCGCTCGGCGAGGGTCTGGGGGAGCGTCTGCCGCCGCTGCGGGGCAAGCCAGGCATCTTTCCGTTCTTTCAGTACCTCGAAACGAAGCTGCCGACGGGCGGCGGGACGCGGCTGGGAGAGGCGCTGACGCAGTATGCGAACCGGGCCAAAGGCGGCGGCATCGCGGTGGTGATCTCGGACTTCTTTGATGAAACCCATGTCAAAGGCATTCAGGCGCTCCTCTCGCGCCGGTTTCAGGTGGTGCTGCTGCACGTTTTGGACGCCGAAGAGCTGGCCCCGACCCTGACCGGGGACCTGCGGCTGCTGGACTCGGAAACCGGCGCGGCCCGCGAAGTCAGCCTGTCCCCTGCACTGCTGGCCCAATACGACGCCGGGCTGAAAACCTTCTGCGACGGCTTGCAGGCGATGGCGAACCGCTACGGCATGGACTACGTGCGCTCGTCCACCGCGCTTCCCTTTGAGGATGTGGTACTGAAGTCTCTGCGCGGCGGCGGGCTGGTGCGCTGAAAAGCCCCCGCCGCAAGCTATGGCCCATAGCTGAGGTATAGTAGCCATTATCGGGCAAGTCATTTCAGTCTAAAGTTGTCTACCCCGCCTCGGGGAGGAGGAACGTATGCCGACCTATCAGGACCGTTTGCCCCAGCGTACTAAGCGTGTCGAACACGCGAAAGCCGAGCGGTCAGGGACCAAAAACTGGCCGCTGGTTTCCCTCAAAGCCAATCACAGCCAGATTGAGAACAGCCAGGCTGAGATGCGCTCGGGTGGGTCGAACCTCACCCCTGCGACACGATCACTCCTGGAGCCGGGCTTCGGGCACAGCCTCGAAAACATTCGCGTCTTCTCCGACGCGCAGGCGGACCGCCTCAGTCGGCATTTCGATGCCGAAGCCCTCACGGTCGGTCAAAACATCTTCTTCGCCCAAGGTAATTATGATCCCGGTTCCCCCTGGGGCCAGCACCTGCTCGCCCATGAGGTCGCGCATGCTGTCCAGCAGCGCGGCGTGCATTTTGGGGCGGGAGACCTCGGCACTCTCAATGGGGGGGGGCTTGATGTCCCCAGCCGCCATTCCCACTCAGAGACCGAGGCCCGTACCGCGACCCGGGCAGTGATGCGTGGTCAGGCGGCTAACCTAAGTGCATCCGCCAACCCGGTGGTCAGCCGCTGGGAGTCTGGCGAACACAAGCACGCTGTGGACGACTCGATCCCGGAGGAGATGAAGGGTAAAATCAAGCTCGCCAACCGCATGATGGTCACGCCCGGTGAGATCACTGCGATGATGGGTGACCTCTACGGCGTATTCGACCCAAAAACCGGTCAGTTTGATCCTGAAGCGAGCTTCAAGCAAATGAACAATGCCGACCCCAAGGAGATGACTAAGCTGGTCCAGCTTATTGACGACGAAGCCAAGACCGGTAAACCCGGCGACGCATCCGCGTTTGAGAAGGCCACCCGCAATCGCCGAGACGACGCCGAGGGTCACAAGGGACTGAGCTATCTCGAACTTGCCAAGAAGAACAACAGCCACTTCAGCGCACCCGACGCTCAAGGCACCGACAACAACATGGGTACGTACTCTGTGTTCCATAAGATGGCATTGGACGCCGCGCAGAAAGGCGACATGGAGACGGCCAAGGCCCTCGAAGCCTCCGGGGATCATTACCTGACGGACCGCTTCTCCGCAGGCCACAGCTTCGAGAAGGACGGCGCACTGAAGGCTTCGGGGTATGACCCGACGGGCGTTTTGGCTAACATGGCTGTCAAGACCGCGCACGACGACATGAACAATAACGGTGTCACTGTCAAGGACGGCACAGGCCCGTCCTGGCGGGCCTATGGGGACGGTCACTGGGGCGACCCGGACAATGCGCCTAACCGCGAGCACACGGCGGCTGCGGTGGCCGGTTCGTGGGACGAGCTTGCCCAGGTCCGTGCCGGCAATTCGAGCGCGGCTGACATGGAAAAAAATGGATACAGTGCGTTCCAGAAGGTGCCCCAGTTCGACCCGAAGAACCAGGAACGGGCGGAAGCGGTCGCCCGAAACACCTCAATTCCCGACATACTCATGAACTATGGCAGTACGGCACCGGACGCCCTCGCTGGTATGGCATGGCGAGAGGAAGGGAAAGTTGAGAACAATCTCGGCGACGCTTGGAATTGGACAAAGCAGAGAGCCGGCGATGCCTGGCATGCAGGCGGCAAAGCCGTAGACTGGACTGAGCATAAGGCCACCCAGGCTGTGGATGCTGCGGAGAATGCAGCCTCCTGGACGGGCCAAAAATTGGCTTCAGGAGTGTCTGCGGGAGTAGGCGCCATCGAGGATGCCGCTTCCTTGATCAGCTGGGAGGCCAAAAACCATCCGGACGGACCTCTTTATTGATGTCCTGGCTTCGCTGCTGCTGCGGCCTCTTTGCGCTGACGCCTGCGTTCGTGCGTTGCCTTGACCGGGTATGCTATACTTGCCATAACGCTTCTACTCTAATGCTTATGCCGCAGGCTGTGCTCTTTTGCGGCACGCCTGCTTGAAGGACTTGCCTTGACTTGTACGAACTGGATTGCCGCCGCGCTGGCGCTGGGATTGGCCCTCGGTGGTCAGACTGCCCGCGCACAGCAGGCCCCTGTCGCTGTGCCGCCGCCCCCTATTACCATGCCGCCACCTGTTATGCCCCCGCCGCCGCCGTATGTGCTGGCCCCGCCGCTGACGGTCCCGGTTCCGCCGTCGCCCGCCGCCTACACTCCTCTGCCCGGCGTGCCTGCCGTGCCGCTGGACCTGGGCAATGACGCCACCGGGATCGCGCAGGGGATGACGCGGGCGAAAGGGCTGCAGGCGCGGATCATCTGGGTGGATGCCACGGCGAACCTGAACAGCACAAACTCCGCCCCCAAAATTGCGGCGATGGTGGCGCAGATCAAAAAAGCGGGCTTCAACACCATCGTCATGGATGTCAAGCCGATTGTCGGCGAGACGCTCTACCCGAGCAAGTATGCGCCGAAGATGACGACGTGGCTGAACGGCAAAACGATGCCGCTGGAGTTTGACCCGCTGGCCGCGATGGTCACGCAAGCGCACGCCAGCGGCCTGCAAATTGTCGCCAGCATGAACGTTTTCAGCGAAGGCCACCGGGATGTCAAGCGCGGGCCGGGCTACGCGCATCCCGAATGGCAGTCTACGCTCTATGAGCCGGCCCTGTCGGTGATGTCGAGTGCCCCCGGCGCGGCCCCGACGGCCCTGTCTGACCGGGCGGGCATCGCCCGGCTGCCCGAGCAGATGGTGCTGATTCCCGACGGCGGCACGCTCAAAGCCGCGCCGGGCAGTGTGGTCTCGCTTCTCAGCAGCGACAACCGCGTGCTGGCGCAGGTGGACGGGGCATCGCTCGGCCAGGTCTCTGTGCAAATCCCCTCCGGCGGCGGGGCGCTCGTCGGCGGCGGCGCGGCGGGGCAGTGGCTGCGGTCCTACGGCGCGGTCGGAGCGCAGCTTTCGCTGATCTCCCGGCCTGATTTCGTCCTCACCAGCGCCCGGCCTGAGCAGCAGGTCCCGCTGATGATGAACCCGAACAGCCCCGAAGTGCAGGCGCGTATTCTGAGCATCATCGCCGAAGTCGTGCGCGGGTACGGTGTCGACGGGGTGATTTTTGACGACCGGATGCGCTACGCCGGGGCGAATGCCGATTTCAGCCCGATCACGCGCACGCAGTTTGAGGCGTTCCTGGGCCGCCCCGTCGCCCGCTGGCCGGAAGATATTTACACTTACAATGTCGGCTTCCCCACGCTGACCAAGCGCATTGTCCCCGGCCCGCTGTACGATTCGTGGCTGGTGTTCCGGGCGCTGACGATCCGCAACTGGCTGGCAAGTGCTGTGGCAACGGTGAAGGCGATCCGTCCCTCGGCACAGGTGGCAGTGTACGCCGGGTCGTGGTATCCCGACTATCCTGCGCTTGGCTCCAACTGGGGCGCAGATGACCTTGTCGCGGGTCTGCGCTTCCTGACGCCGAGCTACCAGAAGACCGGCTTTGCCGGGATGGTGGACTGGCTGACGACGGGCTGCTATTACCCGCCCGGCCCCATCGCCGATGCCCTCGCCGTGGGCCGCCCCGCCGGGGAAAGCGTGGAGGCTGCCGGGCAGTTCTCCAACCGCGCCGTCAATGACCAGACGTTTGTGTATGCGGGCATTGCACTCAGCAACTACAACGGCCATCCCGAGCTGCTGGCCCGCGCCCTGCAGGCCGCGACGGCCTCCAGCCAGGGCGTCATGGTCTTTGACTATTCGCATAACATTGAGCAGTTCTGGCCGACGTTTACCGCCGCGTTCTCGGTCCCCGCGACGCCCCCGCAGGCTGTGCCGGGGCTTTTAGATGACCTGCGCCGTCAGCACGCCGCCCAAAAAGCAGCGGGCATCCCCGCTCCGCCCGTGATCCTGCAGAGCGGCACACCGGGCACGGGTCTGTAAACTTTTCAGGAGAAATTGACCATGCAATCCAAACGAATTGGGGCGGCTGCTGCCGCCCTCCTCGGCGTCCTGTTCCTCCTCGCCGCCGTGCTGTATTTTATTGACCCGGCCTCGGCCCTGCCCGGCTTTCTGCCGGGCCATGCGGCGGGCGACCTGACCCGCCATACCAAGCACGGCATTCTGGCGATTGCGCTGGCCGCCGTCTGCTTTGTCGCCGCCCGCTTCGCCTACGGCCCATCAGCGGGCGCAGAGGGGTAGGGGAAGAGGGCAGGGCAAGCTCTGCCCCTACTTGCTCACCAGCAGTGCGTAATCCACCCCCACCGCCGCCGGGACGCGCACCGGGCCGCCGCCGCTACGGACGGTCTGCCGGTAGACAGCGCAGGGCACAAGACGGGTGGCGTTGTCGCGCCAGAGGCTGCGAACGCCGGTGTCGGTCCAGCCGGACAGCAGGGCCGGGGGCGGGACGGGCTGTGTGCTGACGACCAAAAAGACATCCGTCGGTCCGGCCTGGGGGGGCAGTGTGAACGACAGCGCCGTTTCCAGCCCCGCGTGGCTGACGCGGCGGGTGAAAATCGGGCGGGCGCCTTCCAGAATGCCGGGGATGGAGCCGAAGGTATTGTCTGCCGTGCCGTCGAAGTCGCTGTAGACGGGCCAGTCGGAGTGAACGGGCTGGTCCACAAATACCGCCGGGTTCAGCGGGTTGGAAGCCGATAAATCCCGCACGCTGCCGGAGCTGCTGCCGCCGTCCGTGTAGATCACGGACGTATCCGAGTGGCCCTGACCGTCACTCACCACGACCACGTTACGGCCCGGTCCCAGCGCATCCGGCCAGGCAAACACATTGTCCGCTCTGCCCCCCACTGGCAGGTTATAATTCCCGTTCTGCTGCGTTCCCACCACGTTGCCGTTGACGCTCATCGTCAGCACGGCGGCGTTTGAATAGGCTTTCACGTCCAGAGTATCGGTCAGCAGCGTCCGGCGGCGCAGGAACCAGGGTTTGCCGCACAGATGCACTACGGGCAGGGCAGGGCGCAGGAACGACTGGAACAGATACCAGACGTCTTTGCGAAAGCCGCCGTAGGTTTCCAGCCCTTTCGAATTGACCCCTTTGTAGCGCGGGTCGCCAAAGTCCCGGTAGGTCCACCATGTAAATAGCGGGATGTCGCCGGGATTGTCCCGGAATATGAGCTGACACCGCTCTTCGGCCACCATCTGCTGATACTCTTCCGGCTCGTATTTGTTGATTTTGTGGGCTGGCAAAAAAGCGGAAGCGTGCGTGGTGACCACCCCGCCCGCGCCGGTCTCGGAAACATAGTGGTAATAAAGCGCGTGGTCGTCAAAGCCGCGCACCGTGCCGCCGTACCAGCCGTTGTAGCGGTTGACCGCCACAAAGTCCAGCGCCGGGTCTTCGGTAAAGTTGGTGTTGCTGGCATAGACAATCAGCCGCGCCCTGTCTTCGGCACGGGCGATTTCGGCATAGTGCTGCAGCGTGGCCATGTCGCGCTTCTGGGACTTGCTGCCAATGGCTTCGTTGCCGATGCTCCAGAAGAAGATGCTGGGGTGGTTGTAATTTTGCAGCACCATTTCGCGGGTGATCTGGTCGCCTGTTTTTGTGGCGGCTGCCGGATGGGAATGGCCGTTTTCGGCCCAGACGGCAATGCCCGATGCATCGGCCAGATCGTATTCGAGTGCCGCGTGGGGGTAGTGGGCCAGGCGAACATAGTTGACGCCTATCTCCTGCAGGCCCGCCCAATCTTCGCGTAGTTCCGCCTCGGACATCGCTGAGGCGCTGGCTTCGCTTTCCTGATGCTTGGCGACCCCGCGCAGGGGAGTAAGCGTGCCGTTGAGAGAGAACCCGGTCGGTGTCATCCGAAAGAACCGGAACCCGGTGCGCTCTGTCACCGTGTCGGGAGCCTGCCCGGCGGTGCTGACCGTGGTTTGCACCGTGTACAGGTAGGAGTCTCCGAGTCTCCATAGATGGGGGCGGGGGACGGGCAGCGTGAGCGCGGCGACATGGCCTGCGCCCGGTTTCAGGGCGACTGTCTCCGACGCCTGCGCCACGGTCTGCCCCGCCGCGTCTTTCAGCACGCTGGCAACAACGGCGGTGTGCGTCTCCGGGGCATCGTTTCGCACCCGTGCCTGCACGGCGAGCGTTGCGCTGCCCGCGCTGACGTTCTGCGGGGTCAAAAAGACGCCGGAAGCGCCGTCGGTGGCCGAGTCGATATGGACCGGGGGCGTTGTCAAAAGCCGCACGGGCCGGTACAGGCCGCCGTAGACATGGTAGAGCTGGAAGCCTTCCCCGCCCGGCAGGCAGTCGCGGGTGTCTTTGGGGTCCGTGTCGCACCGGACGACCAGCACGTTGTCCCCCGGCGCGGCGGCGCGGGTCGCGTCCAGCACAAAGCGCGTGTAGGCCCCCTGGTGCTGGCCCAAATGCACGCCGTTCAGCCAGACATCGGCAAGGGTGGCCGCACCATCAAAGCACACAAACAGCGGCTTCCCCGTCTCCGCTGCCGTGCGCGAGAAGTGAGTGCGATACCAGGCCGCTTTGTCCGTGGTCATCGTGTTCGCCCTGCTCCATGTATGCGGCACGGTGACAGTCGCCCAGGTCGAATCGTCAAACGACGGCTTTTCGGCCCCGGTCACGAGGGGAAAGGCATGGAAGCGCCAGGGACCGGCCAGCGGCGCGGTTTGCCGCCCTATCGCTGCGACAGTCGGGGGGAACAGACTGAGCAGAAGCAGCGTCCACAAAAGCAAACGCCGGGCAGAAACGTAGATAGGCATAGTGGGATGATTGTACCCGGTACAGGTCTGTGGGGGCGAAGCCGTACTCTCAAAAAGCCCGCGCAGCCCTACCCTTCCGGCGGAATATGTATTTGGTGTGTATCCATTCGCGCTGTCTTTTTTCTTGTGGTACAATAAACCGGTCGCTCGCTGCAGAGCAGTATTGGAGACTTTGTTGAACTCACCCCGTTTCGCCGTCTCGGGCCTGGCCGCTGTGCTGCTGGCCGGATGCCTGGCTCACAAACAGGCAGTCGTCCCCGCCCCTCCTCCATCCCCGGCAGTCACACACGGTCCGCCGCGCCCGCTTCAGCCGCCGATGCCTGCCGCGCAGATGGCCGCGCTGCACGTTGACGAAAGCGGGCGAATCCCGATTTTAATGTACCATGCTATCGGCGGACCGGCGCACAAAGGCACGCTGTATGATAAAGAAGGGCTGAATATCGCCCCGGACACGTTCCGCACGCATCTCGCGCTGATGTATGCCGCGCACTGGTATCCCATGAATATGCGCGATATTCTGACCGCCCGGATGGACGTGCCCGCTGGCAAAACACCGGTGGTGCTGACCTTTGACGATGCGCGGGGAACGCAGTTTCACTACCTGAAAGACGGCTCTGTGGACCCGAACTGCGCCGTCGGCATTCTGGAAGCGTTCCACAAAACGCACCTGGACTGGCCGCTGAAGGCGACGTTTTACGTCCTGCCCAAGTCCGCCTGGAACCCGGTGCCCTTCTGGCAGCCGGGGACGGAGACCAAAAAGCTGCGGGCGCTGGCCGCCGACGGCTTTGAGATTGCCAACCACACGACCACGCACCGGATGATGGGGCGCCTGCCCGCCAAAGAGCTGATGTGGGAAATCGCCGAAGCCGAGCGCTATATGGAAGACCATGTGCCGGGGCTGAAAATGGACACGATGGCGCTGCCCTGCGGCGATTACCCCAAAAACCATGCGCTGTGGGCAAAGCTGCGCTGCGGCAAGCTGGGCAAGATCACTTACAGCAACCGCTGCCTGCTGATGGCGTGGGGCGGGCCGAGCCGCAACTGGGTGGATAAGAAGTTTGACCCTGACCGCATCTCGCGCATCGGGGCCGGGCCGGGATGGGTGGAGCGGGCCATCAAAGCTTTGCACACGGGCCGTATCCCCGAGTATGTCAGCGACGGCAACCCGGACACGGTGGCGCTGCCGCGCTCGGAAGTAAAGTTTATCAATCCCAAAAGCCTGCAAGGGGCGCGTCTGGTGGCTTACGGGCCTGCGCCGAAAAAGGCTCCGGCAAAGGCTCCGGCCGGTGTGGCCGGGAAAGACACAGCAAAAGCGGCGGCGGGCTAACAGCCCGCCGCTTCTTTGTTTGTTTTTTGCTGGGCCTAATCGTTTTCCAGCGTCACCGTGTAGGCTGGCGTGATGTCGGTCTCGCTCACAATCAGCGTATATGCGCTGCCGCTGGCTACGGCGAGGCTGGTCGGCGGCACGATGACGGTGGAAGTGCCCGCAAGATTGACCTGCACTGAGATTGTGCCGGACGGTATGGCCTGATAGGGGGTCACCGGCACGGCGGCGGGGGCGAAGGCGACGGTCCCCGTGTCGGCGCTGCTGGTGGCAAGCAGCAGCGGCGGGTAGGCCACGCCGGAGAAGGCCACTGTGCCGTTGATCAGCACATCTACGGCCCCCACGGTGTTGGGAGCGGTGAACCCGGCATCAGGGGCGGCATTGAGGACGCGCACATTGGCCTGCCCGGAAGGCGGTGCGGCGTATTTCACCGTGCCCGAGTAGGCCGCCGCAGCGCCCCGGTCGCCGGTTACGACCGTTTGCAGGAACCGCTTGTCGAGCTTGCCGCGCACATCGGCGCGGCCAATCAGGTAGGCGCTGTAAAAGGAGCCGTTGTCAAGCTGAAGGCGCGAGTTAGGCGGGGAGCCGATGGTTGCAATATCGGCGGGAAGGGTCGCCGTGGTCACAAAGCCAAAGTCTGAGAGTCCGTCGCCGATGAAGTTGTATGGAGTGCTCTGGCCCTGATCAAGGTCGCCGCCGTTGATGGCGGTGTTAACGGTGACATTGGCGGTGTTGCCGTTGACGGCATAGTCGGCGGAGCGGATGCGGGCGGTGCTGCTGCTGCTGCTGCTGCCGCAGCCAGCGGCTGTAATCGCGCCCAGGGCGGCCAGAGCCGCCAGGCCCCATCGTCGTCGTGTCTGCAAATGCGTGGTCTCCCGTGCTGAGAAGTGGTGGCTGAAAAATGGTGGGCCGCTCAGGGCGCTCACAGGCGGTTAGACAACGCTTTGGCTCGTTTGTTTCAATTGGGTGTTCAGTCGGCTGATTTGGAAGCAAGCGCGATGTCGGCGACGGCATAGACCCAGTCGGCGGTCATCAGCGCCGAGATGAGCCAGAAGCCCGGCCCAAAGTAGGACTGCCCTGAAGTTCCCCTGGGCAGCAGGGCCAGCAGTCCCAGACCGGCCACATAAATGGCGACTAAAATGACGCCTTTGACAACCTGACCCTGCACGATCTGCCCCAGGCCCGGACAGATAGCCGACCCGACGATGCCTGCCCACAGGCCGCGCCCCGCCCCGGAGCGGACCAGATGCGTGTCTTCGGCGGCATAGCCGACCCCGAGCGTGGCCCGGCGCCGTATTTCCTCGCCTTCCAAAGTCAGCAGGGCAAACTTGGATTCGGCGGAAGCGCGACCCGGCTCCTGTGCCAGCGCGGCTTTGTAGGCGGCTTTGGCCCCGTCTACATCGCCCCGCCCCGCCAGAACGTCTCCGAGTGTTTCGTGGGCAAAGGCATCACCGGGGCGCATCGCCAGAATGGCCTGCGCGGCGGCTTCGGCTTCGGCAAACGAGCCGCGCCGCACGAGCAGCGCGACGGCGGCCTGTTCGCGGGCGGCAGCTTCCTCGGCGGCGTAATCGCGCCGGGGCGGGGCCGGGCGCACAGGAGCCGGGCGCGAGGGCAGCAGAGGGCGCTCAGGCGGTCCGTCAGGCGGCATGAGGCTTTTCCGGTCCTTCGTCTACGGCGGCGTCTTCCAGCTCTTCGTCTTCGGAATCTTCGTCCTCGTCGAGTTCGTAGTCTTCTTCGTCTTCTTCGCCTTCAAACTCGCCGACGCCCATGCCCTCTAACCGCTCCGGCTCGGCTTCGGGCGTATCCTGCCCGGTCCAGAGTTTTTCCAGGCCGAACTTATCGCGTTCGTCTTCGGACATGATATGGACGATGGAGTCGCCGTAGTCCAGCAAAATCCAGGCGGCTTCGCTGTAGCCGTCAATGCGCCGCTGCCGGACGCCCTTTTTTTCCATTCCCTCCATGATGCCGTCGGCGACCGAGCGGATATGGATATTGGACGTGCCGGAGCAAATCACAAAAAAGTCTGTGATCACCGTTTTGCCGCGCAGGTCCAGCGTGGTGATATAGTTGGCCTTTTTGTCTTCGGCGGCGGCGATAATGGCATCCCGCCGCTCTTCTGAGGTGAGTGTGCTTTCCTTCATACGTCTAGTATACCCGACGGTCTCTCCAAAAGACAAAAAGGGCGACGGACCGTGTGGCCCGCCGCCGCTGGCTAGAAACTTGTCCAGCCGCGCCACAAAAAGGCGAGGCCGAGGGCGGCCATGAAGAGGGCGGACACGCGGGTCATGGCAATCCGAAAGGGCAGGCGGGTGAGCAGGCCCCCGAGCAGAGTCTGGCCGAACAGGGCCAGCGCGAGCAGGCCGGGGACCGTGCCGAGGCCGAAGCAGAGCATCAGAATCAGACCCGACAGGGGATGCAGGGTGAACGTCGCCATGAGCGCATTGTAGGTCAGGCCGCAGGGCAAAAAGCCCACAAACACGCCGACGCCCAGCGGCTTCCAGAGGCTTTTTGACCCAAGCACGCGCCGGTACGCCTGCCGGACGCGCCCGCCGCCCACGCCCAGCACGTCCGGCTCCGGCAGGCGAAAACGCGGAAACACCCCGGCCAGCCCCAGCGCAAGGCCCAGCATCAGCAAACCGACCGCAAAGCTGACCACAGCCTGCGCGGAGGCCCACTGGTGGCCGAGTGCCCCAATCGCGCCGCCCGCCAGTCCCAGCAGGGCCAGTGCTCCCAGACGCCCGCTGTGAAACAAAACGTGCCGCCCTGCCCCGCGCCGCTCCCGGCCCGCGACCCCGGCGTAGGAGATCACAAACACGCCGCACATCCCGATGCAGTGCGAAAAGCCGCTGGCAAGCCCCATGCCAAAGGCCAGGCCCCAGGCTTCCTGCGTACCTGTCATTCGCCAATCCTAATCATGTACCGAGCCGCACCACTTCACGCGGCAGGGCAGGCAAGGCGTATTCCGCGAACTGCTCATCTTCCTCAGCCTCCGCCCCCGTGCCTTCAGACCAGACCCGGCGGGCGTCCCAGACCCCATGCGCCCGGTCCGCAATGCGCCATGTCCCGGTCATCGTGCGCCCGCCCTCAGCCAGCGTGCCTTCATAGAACACCGGCGCTTTGTGCCCTTCCCGGTAGACTTTGGAGAACCGGACTCCGAGTCCGCTTTGCCCGCCAATGACATCCGCCTCGCCCATGCCGCCGTCTTCGTCGTCGAGAATGGTCCCTGCAAACTTCCCTTCGCCGTCGGGAAGGCTGAGTGTCGCCTCAAAGCGCACCGGCGGGCTGCCGCGCAGGCGGCCCTCATACCCGAAGGTTCCCAGCCAGCCGCCGCCGATTGTCTCTGTGTTGTCTGGGTGCTGTTTGCTCATAATAATTGGCTTTTACTAATTGGCTTTTACTAATTGGCTTCATTCTGCTGAGATTGGAACGGCCACTGTTTTGACGGTCCCGCCCGTGCTGACCTTCACTGTGGCCCACCAGCTGCCTTCCATCGTGAACCGGCCTGTGCCGACATAGACGCCGGGGGCGGTCGCCTTCAAGGCAACGTCGTTTTTACCCATGTCCATCGTGGGCATCGCCAGACTCAGCGCGGCTTTATCCACTGCCTTCGGCTGCCCTTTGGCATCGAAAACGTGCACGGTGAACTGTGTTGGGTCTAGGGAGCGCGGCTTTTTGGGCGTCCAGTCCAGCGTGATTTCTTTGCTGGCCGGGGGCGGTGTCACGGCAGGCGGCGGGGGCGGCGCGTCTTTGGAAGCGCACCCGGCGCACAGCAGGGTGGCAAGAAGAAAGAAACTTTGCTTCACTCGGTTGGCCTCCGCAGGTGCAGGGGCGGGCGGGTCTGGATTTGCACTAGAGCCGGGGCGGAGTTCGTTTTTGCATTTTTTGCGCTGTTCCTGTCTGACGTGCTGCCGGACAGGGCCGCGCTCGGGCAGCCCGCGCAGGCTCCGCCCGCGTCACTTGACTTGCGGAAGCCTGCGATCTGCGCCCACAGCCGCCGCCCTACCGAGGCCGCCGCCGCCAGCACAATCAGCGCCATCACAATTTGCTGCCAGTCCACTGTCATTTTTTGCTTTCCTCGGCGCCGCACGCGCACTCGCCTGTGACCGCCTCGCGGCCTTCTTTGATTAAAAACGGAACCAGGGCCAGCGCCGCCACGCTGTCCAGCCACCACAGGCCGGGAAACAGCCGTGTCACTGCCAGCCCCACCATCAGCACCACGCTGAGATAGCCGCAGGTGACCGCTTCCATCGCATCCGCCCGCAAGGCTTTGGACCCCAGACGGGCCGCCACCTTCAATTTGTACCCGGCCAAAATCGGCATCCCGATCTTGGCGACCAGCCCAAGCGCAATCCCCCACACGCTTTCGTGCGTGTTGGTTTCTCTTTGTATAACGAAAAGCGCCGAAAGAGAGTTCCAAACCACCCACGCCGCCAGCCCGTACAGCAGGTATCCCGCGACCATTGCCGCCCGCCCCTCGGCCCGGTCCACGCGGGCGGCGTCCGCCCGGCCTCCGGCTTCGACGCGCAGCCGCCAGAGCAGAACGCCCGCGCTGCCCAGCTCTACCACGCTGTCCAGCCCAAAGCTTTCCAGCAGCAGGCTGTGCGACGCCCGCCCCAGCCAGAGAGCCGCGCCGCCTTCGATGGTCATCTACGCCAGCGTGAGATACGTCAGCCGCAGAGCGGTCTGAATGTCGGCGGCGCGACTGGGCGCGGGCTGTGTTATGAGTGCGGCGGCGATGGTGGTTTATCCTTTCGGAGTACCAAAAGAATACAAGACCCCCTAGCCCCCAATAATGGGGGAACCGGAGAAGAAGCCCCCCGCCCCAACAATGGGGGAGTCAGATACAGACCGGATCGGATAGGAGGGCAGGGGCAAGCCCTGCCCCACTCGGGTTCCCCCATTATTGGGGGCTAAGGGGTCCTGCTCTCGCTATGCTTTCATCTGCGATTTCACAAGCTGGGCCAGCTCGCCTAACGTGTTGCGGTCGAAGGCGAGACGCGCTCCGGCGGCGGCGTAGAGGTCGGGCAGGGGGCGGGTGTTGCCGAGGGCCAGCGCGGAGCGGTAGCGGCGCACGGCATCGGCCTGATCGGTGAGAGCGTTGCGCCAGACTTGCAACGCTCCGAGCTGGGCGAGGCCGTATTCGACGTAGTAGAACGGCACGGTGAAGATGTGCAGCTTGCGATGCCAGCCCGTCACGCGCTCGGCATCGAGGCCGGACCAGTCCGTGCCGCCCATGAAGCGGGTCCAGAGGCGGTCCCATTGGGCGTCCATGTCGGCAGCCGTGACGTTCTCGGGGGCCTCGGCATAAACCCAGTGCTGGAAGCCGTCCACCACGGCCATGTAGGGCAAAAATAGCACAATGCGCTCTAATTGCTCCTGCCGGGCGCGGGCGGCGTCCTCGGGGGAATAAAACCCGCCCTGGTCTTTGCCGAAGTAGGGCAGGGCCAGCAGCTCCATCGCCATCGAGGCCACTTCATTGAACTCCATTGGAGCGCCCCGGTTCCACAGGAGCGGCTGGGCGGCGCTGGATGCCAGGCCGTGGAAGGCATGGCCGCCTTCATGGAGCAGGGTGCGGACATCGCCTTCGGTTCCGACCGCGTTCATGAAGATATAGGGCAGGCCGGTCTTGGGGAAGAACGAGCAGTGGCCGCCGGGCGCTTTGCCCCGGCGCGAACCCAAATCCAGAAAGCCGCCGCGCAGCTTCTCAAACTCCGTGCCGAGTTCCGGGTCCACGGCGGCGAAAATGCGGCTCGTCGTGTCTTCAAGTTCGGCGACATCGGCGAAGGGCCGCAGGGGCGTCCGGCCTGCGGGGTCCACGGCTAAATCCCACGGGCGCAGCGTGTCTACGCCGAGGCTGTCCTGGCGAGATTTGAGAAGGGACTGGGCCAGCGGCACAAACTCGGCTTCAATGGCATCGCCGAAGGCCAGGGCGTCGGCGGGGGTGTAATCAAAGCGGCGCATCGCCCGCCACATATAGGCGCGGTAGTCAGGCAGCCCGGCATTTTTCGCCAGCTCACGCCGGAGGGGAAGCATCTGCAAGTAGAGTTCGTCCAAAGCGCCGCGCTCGTCCAGCCAGCGGCTTTGGACGGCTCGCCACGCGGTTTCGCGCACGGCCCGGTCGTTATCCAGAAGCGCCTGCTCGGCCTGCGGAAGCGTCTGCTCCTGGCCGCTGATGGTCACCGTCAGTGAGCCGGTGCGCTTGTCGTAGTCGTTGGCGAACGTTTGAATCTGGGCCTGAATCGGCACGTTGTCGGCCCTGAACAGGTCGGCGTCGTTGCGAAGGCGGCGCAGAAACTGGTGGTGTTCGGGCAGCGGCTCATAGCCCGGCACGGCCAGCAGCTTTGTCTTCAATCCCTGTGCGGCAACGCTCCATTTGGGCGCGATGTCCTGCACGAAATGCAGGTAGTTCTTTTCGGCATCGGCATCCTGCGTGTTTTCGGACTTGGCCCGCGACGCCTTCGCGCCCGCCTCGCCCAGATTTTTTTCCAGCTCGCTCCACCGCAGCAGCCAGTCATCGACGCCGCCTGCGGTCAGCTCTTCGCTGCCGAGGGCAGCAAAGTGCGGCGCGACTGTGTCCCAGTCGGCGGGGTTGATTTCGTCATACAGGCCGTCATAGTTTGCTGTGTTGCTCATAAGCCCATTGTACCCGTCCGCACCCTCCGTAATCAAACGGGCCGGTAGTCGCGCTCGCCGGTGTCCGGGTTGAACCAGACCTCGGTGAGCGTGTTCGTCGTGGGGTCCACAAACCGCTCCCCGGTCGGCTGCCAGCCGGGGCGGGTGTGGTGAATGCGGGGCCGGTAGGCATTTTGCTCAAACAAGATTCCGCCGACCAGGAGCAGGCCGTAGAAGCCCATGTACAGCGCAATGCCGAGCAGGGGCGCGTGGCTGACTAAAATCAGGGCGGCGAGCAGCAGCAGGCCGCCGAGGGCAAGTAGTGTCAGGCGAAGCATGGGGCCTCCTACCGCTCCGGGACGGTCACCACCGCCGTGCCGTAGGCGACAATCTCGCTCATGGTGTCGCCGATTTCCGACGAATCAAAGCGCATGGCGACGACGGCGTTTGCGCCCATGACGGTGGCATTCTGCACCATCCGGTCCAGGGCGTGCCGCCGGGCTTCTTCCAGCATTTCGGTGTATTCGGTAATCTCGCCCCCGACAATGGAGCGCAGCCCCGCCATCAGGTTGCCGCCGATGCCCCGGCTGCGGACAACGACGCCGAACGCCTGCCCCAGCGTCCTTTCAATTCGCACCCCGGCAATATCGGGCGTGGTGACGACAATCATGGTGTGTTCTCCTGTGTCCTAAACTTGGATATATTGGATATAAGTGTAGACACGGGAGCGCGGAAAAAGTTGCACTGAGGAGAGCGCAGGGCTTGCCCGCTCTCCTTGTGCGCTTGGTCTTGTCCAAAGTGGTCAGGACCGCCAGAATGTGAGGATGCCGCCGCCAACAAAGATGAACCCGCCGCCGACCAAAATCGCCGGGCCAGGCTTCTGGCCGAAGGCAAGCCAGTTGATGATCTGAGCGACAGCGAAAAAAGCCGCAACATAGACGCCCATCAGCCGCCCAAAATCCCAGCGCGGCAGGTTGACCAGGCAGCCATAGGCAAAGAGAACCAGCCCGCCCAAAGCCAGGAGCAGAAAGCGGCGTGAGCTGGAACCCATCAGGCCCCCCCGAATCAAGGCGTCCCCGCCTGCTTCCAGGGCCGCCGCCGCAATCAGCAGCAGCAAAACGAATAGCATTTTCATCGGTACTCCTCGCCGCCCAGGCGCACGACCGGTGCAAGCACCTGGGCGCTGCGGGAGGGCAGGTACAGCTCGAGGCTCTGGGCGCGGCTGTACATGGGGATGGGCTGGATGGGGTAGACGGCCCCCTCGGCGGTGCGGCCCCAGCCGCCGAACTCGGGGGCGTCGGTGTCCAGCACCACGCGGTAGGCGGGGGCGGCGTCGGGGACGGGGACGCGCAGGGCGGGGTACGATTCCGTGGGGTGCAGGTTGACGGCGAACACGAGCGGGCCGCGCCGGTAGATGATCTGCCGGGTGTCTTCGTGCAGGGCAAGCTGCTCGGTCAGCGGGTCGGTGAGGAGGCCAAAATCGCTGTCTAAGGCCATCAGGGCGGCCTCAAACGTATTCAAATCATGGTAGCGCAGGGAGGGGTTATCGGCCAGCGACCACTGGCGGCGGGCATGGGCATAAGACTGGCCGTTGCCCTCACGCGGGAAGTCCACCCATTCGGGGTGACCGAACTCGTTGCCGAGAAAGTTCAGCCACGCTTCCCCGGCGAGGCTGAAGGTCAGCAGCTTGATGAGCTTCAGGAGCGCGATGCCCCGGTCCACCACGAAATTGCTGCTGTCTTTGCTCATGCTGTGGTACATGGCGGCGTCCATCAACTGGAACGCCAGCGTTTTGTCGCCGACCAGCGACTGGTCATGGCTTTCGGCGTAGCCGACGCGGGCTTCGCCGGGGCGGCGGTTAGTCAGCTCATGCCAGAGTTTGGTCAGCGGCCAGTTTTCATCGGGCATTTTGGTGACAAGCGCGGTCCAGAAATCGGGGACGCCCATTGCCAGGCGGTAATCGAAGCCGAGGCCGCCTTCGGCGACGGGGCGGGCGATGCCGGGCATCCCGGACACGTCCTCGGCGACCGTGACGGCCTCGGGCCGAAGGGCATGGGCCAGGGTATTCGCCGTCTGCAAATAGGCCAGCGCATCGTCGTCGATGTTTGGGCCGAAATAGTCGCCGTAATTCGAAAACTCGCGCTGATAGCCGTGGTCTTTGTAGAGCATGGAGGTGACGCCGTCAAAGCGCAGGCCGTCAAACTGGAACTCTTCCAGCCAGAAGCGGACATTAGACAGCAAAAGCCGCTGCACTTCATGTTTGGAATAATCAAACACGAGTGAGTCCCAGGCCGGATGCTCGCCGCGTGGCCCGCCGTGGAAGTACTGGAAGTCCGTACCGTCAAAGCGGTTCAGCCCTTCGCGCACATTCTTGACAGCGTGGGAGTGAACCAAATCCAGCAGGACGCGCAGGCCCAGGCCGTGGGCGGTATCCACCAGATGCTTCAAGTCTTCGGGGGTTCCAAAGCGCGACGACACGGCATAAAAGCTGGACACATGGTAGCCGAACGAGCCGTAGTAGGGATGCTCGGCCACGGCCATAAGCTGCACGGCGTTGTAGCCAAGTTTTGCGATGCGCGGGAGAATGTCCTGGGTGAACTCCGCAAATGTCCCGACGCGCTCTTCCTCCCGCGCCATGCCGACATGGGCCTCATAAATCCGCAGGCCGCCGCTGCTCTCGGTCGGCGCGTTGTTCTGAAATGCATAGGGCGTCGGCGGCAGCCAGACCTGCCCGGCGAAATCCTGCGTCACCGGGTCCTGCACCACGCGCCGGATATAGGCCGGGATGCGGTCCCGCCCGCCGCCGTCGGCCTGCACAAACACTTTGACGCGGCTGCCGTGGGTGAGCCGCCCGGCATAATAGCGGTTCGGCAGAAAGAGGCTCCACACGCCGAACGTGTCCCGCCCCAGCGGGTGGCTTTCGCGGTTCCAGTCATTGAAGTCCCCGGTCAGGGCCAGCGCGTGTGCGCCGGGCGCCCATTCGCGGTACCAGACGCCGGGCTGTCCGTTCTGCTCGCCGCGTGTCAGGCCAAAATACTCATACCCCCGGCTGATCGGACCGTCCAGCCCGCCGACCTGATCAATGGCGGCCTGCACCGCTTCGAAGTGCCTTTGCCGGTGCCGCAGGGCCTCGGCATAGGGGGTCAGCCACGGGTCCAGCGTCAGCAGTCCAGGCGTATCTTCTGTGTATATAGGGGCGGTGTCCATAAGCGCATTGTACCCGCCGGGGTGCAGGAATAATTGCTGTGAAGCACTCGTTGTAGTGGGTTGTTGGAAGCCGTGGACCAAAGAGGCCGTGGGAATAAATTCCTCGGCGGCGGGGCGCGGACGCCCTCTGTCCGCCTTCGTGGACACAGAGACAGACAGAAGCCCATGTCCCGTTCTTTCCTCTTTCCCATTTTTCCCCTTACCCTCGGAGACTTGGCTGCAGGCCGCACAGCCGGGGTTCTTTACTGCCACGGCTCCTGGGGGCCAGTGCCCACTTTCTTATTTCAACGAAAAGCCCGGAAGTCTCCCTGCGCCCCGGCACGACGCCCCCGCCGCGCCCCCCCGCCCCAATTCTGGGGAGCCAGAAATTAGGAGAAGGTTCCTGCTCTCACTCGGGTTCCCCCATTATTGGGGGCTAGGGGGCCTCTGAAGAATTGGGGCAGGGGGCCTCTAGCCCGTGTTTAACAGTCCCCTGTTTTTGTGTAAATACAGCCAACGCACCGAAACAGAAAGAGACCCCCTACTATGGCAGTCCATATCTCCAATAAATCCACTGACTATTCGGCTCAAATTGACGGCACGCCCGCGCAAAGCAACTCGGAAGGCTTCCCGAAGACCTACCCTGCGCCGCCGCAGCTTTCCACGCCCACCGACCTGACCGCCGCGCAGGCCGAAGCCGTCACCAATGCACTGAACCCGCTGATCGCGGATGCGTTCGCGCTCTACACCAAGACCAAGAATTTCCACTGGCATCTGTCCGGCCCGCGCTTCCGTGACCTGCACCTGCTGTTTGACAAGCAGGCCACCCAGATTTTGGAGAGCATTGACCCCATGGTGGAGCGCCTTCGCAAGATCGGCGGCACGTCCATCCGGTCCATCACTCACGTCAGCAAACTGCAGACCATTCAGGACGACAACGACGAGTTCGTGACCCCGCAGGACATGGTGACCCGGCTGGCCCAGGACAACCGCCACATCGCCCAGCAGCTTCGCGCCGCCTCGGAGACCGCCGAAGAGAACAAAGACCTCGCCACCGCGAATATGCTGGAAGAGATTTTAGACCTCACCGAGCGCCGCGTCTGGTTCCTGTTCGAGATTTTGCAGGAAGACAACGCCATCACAGCCGCCAAGTAAGCCCGGCAGCAGCAAAGGCCGGGGAAGCAAATGCTTCCCCGGCCTTTTTGACGTCTTAGAAACTGCATAGAAAGCCCCCGGTTGGCCCCCTAGTCCTCAATAATAGGGGAACCAGAGTGAGACCAAAAACGAACTTGTAGGGGCAGGGCTTGCCCCTGCCCTTCTTTTCCTCTCTGAAATCCAGCTCCCTCTCCTTGCTGAAGGAGAGGGCTGGGGTGAGGTTCTCCGGCTAAGGAAGCAAATCCGCGACACGAACGGCGTTGTCTGGGGCGGCAAGGGGCCGCACTTCGTCTGCTACTGTCAGCACAATTTCCTCAGCATAGCCAGTTGCGTTCGGCTGCCGGAAGACGTGCAGCAGGCGGTTCGGAATATCTACCACCCAGTATTCGGGAATGCCGACACTGCCGTATTGGATCACTTTGTTGGAAAGGTCAAACGCCAACGTGGAGTTGGAAACTTCCACCACCAGCGTTGTGTCGGCCTCGGTCGGCTCCTGCTCTATATATTGGTCAATAGGCAGGGTGAGTACGGCGGCATCCGGTTCCGGCTCGGCGTCCCCCACCGGCAGCGAGGACTGGGACTGGATGCGCTTGAAGCCGAACACCGTCACCAAAGCTTCCATGACACGCATCACAACAATAATATGCAAACGTCCCTGTCCCATTTTTTTCCAAATCTCCCCCAACACCAGCTCATATTTGCCGTCGCCCAGAAAGCCGCTTTCTTCTAGCTTCCGGTACTCCGCCCGCGTCCACCGCTTGCGCGGCTCTTCGGCGTTTTCAATCACAGCGACCGGCAAAGTTTTAGGCGCGGCTTTTGGCCTGTCCAGCACAGTTGTCATAGGGACTTCCTCCATGTTTTAGGATACCAGATTTAGAGCATGACTGGTTTTAATGCGGGACCGGCGCGGGGCGATTTAACAATCGCCAAATGAGCAGAGAAGCGATGCCTCCTGCAAGCCACAAGCTACTGTAAAGGATCAGCGTAGAAAGATATTCGGAAGTGGGAGCGATATGACGGGCATAATTGGCGTGTGTTGGGAATACCACTACGCCATTTAAGGGAATGTTTTGCAAGTGTGCGGAATAGGAGAGCCAGCCGTCCGTGATGCCAAAGGCGAAGCAGCCGAGCGACAGCCAGAGAAGAAGCGGCCAGCGGCTGTACATCAGTGCCCCCAGAAAAGACCTTATCCCTGCTAATACCTTGCGCCGCATAGACTTTTTCCCTCCCTGCCAAATGTGCCTGTAGCCGTATGCCCTAGTCCAAAACTAATCTAGTACAACAGCCAAGATTTTCATAGACGGTCTTGTTCGTCCGGGGCCACATTGGGGACTTTTGCCATTGCCTGCTCGAAGCCTGCCCGCGTTCCGCGTGCGGCTCTCTGCTCCAGGTAGCTGCTGGTCATTAGGGCTGACAGTTTTTCTGCAATGGCCGTGGCGGCAAACTGGTCCAGGGAAATGCCTTCCTGAGAGGCGATTTCGCGGGCCTGCTTGTGCAGTGATTCAGGCAGATGCAGATTGATTGTGTCCATCTTTGCTTGTTCTCTTTCTATAGCCGCACATCAAGAAATCACGCCGATTTTTTGCAGAAACTCCTGCGGTGTCAGAGTGGGGATGCCGAACCGCTCACTCCCGACAAAGTCTTTTTTGTTGAATGTGATGATAAAATCACAGTTCGCCTCAACGGCCAGTTCCAATACCATGTCATCTTTTGGGTCTTTGAGAAAGGGGCGCCAGAGGTAGAAAATTGATTGACGATGCCCCAAAGAGCAGAGGTGGTCAAGGATAGCATTAATATCTCCCTCAGAGAGTGCCGGGACAAGGCCGGGGCGCTTGGCAACATCCTCGTATTCCAGCACGAGGGGAACGGAAAGGTTAATTTCAAACAAAGCGCTTTGCCCAATGAGCATGAGCAGCAGATAAGACGCGCCTTGATTGGAGCGCAGGGCAGAAAGAAAGACATTGGTGTCAATGACAATCTGGAATGGTCGCATTCTAGATTATACACTGTTTTGGTCTTTACCGCACGCCCCAGCCCATCGCTAACCCGATGTGGTAGGCGGCGAAGGTGACGCCCCAGGCCAGCGCGGTCATGTAGCCGGTCATGAAGAGGGGCCAGGTCCAGCCGTTGGTCTCGCGCTTGACCACGGCGACGGTGGACAGGCACTGCATCGCCAGAACGTAGTAGATCATAATGCAGACGGCGACCAGCGGGGACAGCAGAGGGTCGGCCCGCATCTTGGTCACCAGCGAGGTGTTGTCGCCCTCGGTTTCCGCCGCGCCGTTGATGGTGGCCCACGACGACACGAACACTTCGCGGGCGACGAACGACGACACCAGCGAGACGCCGATGCGCCAGTCAAAGCCGAGGGGTTTGATGACTGGTTCCAGGAGCCGCCCGGCGTGGCCCGCGTAGGACTGCGCCAGGGCCGTGCGCGGCGGCGTGTGCGGCGCGGGTTTCGGGTAGGCGGACAGGAACCAGAGCAGGATGGACATGGACAGGATGACCGTGCCCGCTTTTTTGATAAACAGCCCGGCGCGTTCCAGCATGGTCATAAAGACGGTTCTGGGAGAAGGCGCATGGTAGGGGGGCATCTCCAAAAAGAAGACCGGCGGAGCGCCCCGGAGCAGCGTTTTCTTGAAGACCCAGGCCATGCCGAAGGCAGCGACGGTTCCCAAAAAGTACATTGCCATCATAGTCAGGCCCGGCAGGGTGAAAATGCCCAGCACGCGGTAGTGGTCTGGGATAAACGCCGCGATCATCAGCGTATACACCGGGATACGCGCCGAGCAGGACATCAGCGGGGCCACCAGAATGGTGACGAGGCGCGATTTGCGGTCGTCAATGGTGCGGGTCGCCATGATGCCGGGGATGGCGCAGGCAAACGACGACAGGAGCGGGATAAACGACTTGCCGTGCAGACCCACTTTGGACATGATCCGGTCCATCAGAAACGCCGCCCGCGCCATGTAGCCGGTGTCTTCCAGCAGCGCGATGACGAAAAACAGCAGCAAAATCTGCGGCAGAAAGGTGATCGCCGTGCCCACCCCGGCAATGATGCCGTTGACAATCAAGTCCCGCAGGTCGCCCGCTGGCATCTGCGCCGTGACAAAGTCCTGCAAGCCTGTCATGCCCGTGCCGATCCAGTCCATCGGGAGCTGCGCCCAGGTGAAGACGGTTTGGAAGACAAAAACCATCACGGCGAAAAAGATGACATAGCCCCAGAACCGGTGCATCAGCACCCGGTCCAGCCGGTCAGTCAGCGTCACCGCCCGCTTTTGGGGCGAGCGCACGGCGCGGGCGGCGATGCGGCCCGCCCAGGCATAGCGGGCTTCCACCAACAGGGTGGGGAAGTCGATGCCGAGCGTGGCGAAATTGGCCTGATCGGCCCGCACATGGCTCAAAATATCCGGGTTCCAGCGCGTCCGCTCTTCGGGGCGCAGGCTTTCCGCCATCAAGAGGCCCGTGGCTTCCGCCTGGGCCTGTGCGGGCGCGGTCCCGTGGGCGCTGGCAATCAGGCCCGCCAGCTCATTGACCTCGGACTCGGCTTCGACAGGCAGCATCCAGTCGCGCCGGGGCGGCGGGGGCGTCTGCGGCAGGGCGGCAATCGCTTCGCGCAGGGCGTCCAGCCCGGTGTTCTTGGACACCAGCACGACGCGCACCGGCACGCCGAGGGCTTTTTCCAGCGCCGGTGCGTCCACGGTCTGCCCGGTGCGGGCGGCCACATCGGTCATGGTTAGCACGATCACCGTGGGCAGGCCGAGTTCGAGCACCTGCGACGTCAAATACAAGTTGCGGGAAAGATTGGCCCCGTCCACGACATGCACGATGCCAGTGGGCTGCGGCACATCGGCGCGGTGTCCAAAAAGAACATCGCGGGCAATGGCTTCGTCGGGGGAGCGGGGGGACAGGGAATACAGGCCGGGCAGGTCAATCAGGGCCGCCTCACCGCCGGGAACGCGCACGCGGCCTTCTTTTTTTTCCACGGTGACGCCGGGGTAGTTGCCGGTCTTCTGGCGCAGGCCGGTGAGGGCATTAAACAGCGTGGTTTTGCCGCTATTGGGCGTGCCGACCAGCGCGAAAAGCGGGGGAGCCGTCGGGGCGGTAGTCGTCATCGAACCCGGCGCGGGGGAAACCGTCATCGTGTACCTTCTTGCTTGATGCCGGGGGTATCTAGTCGTTCATCTCCGGGTCCAGCTCGGGCGGACAGCGGCGCATCCGCACGGCTTCGGCTTCGCCCCGGCGCAGTGACAACTGGTAGCCGCGCAGCAGCACGGTCATGGGGTCGCCCAGGGGGGCAACGCGCAGGACGCGCACTTCGACGCCCGGTGTGAAGCCCAGCTCCAGCAGGTGAGCGCGGAGCTTTGTGTCGGGGCTGAGGCCCAGAACGTGCCCGAACTCGCCCGGCTCCAACCGGCACAGCGGCATTTCGCGGTGGCCGGTTTCATCCGGCGCATACTCCGCCAGCGCGGCAGTGCGGCGCAATGCTTTCTGGGCCGTGCTGTTTTTCTGATACCAGCGGCAGAAGAGCGAGGGCCGTTTCGGGTTTTCCTGGGTGTCCATAAGGCGACGTCTGTTAGCTTTCCGAGTTTCCGACTGATTTAGTCGGAAACGTGTATAACGCTATTATGGCACTGCCCGCTGTGGTTGTCAACGCTTTGCGTGTCTGCGCCGAATTATTTTCTCGGACCCCCCTTGACAACAAAGGTTCAATTCGGTATACTGTTCCTCGTTGCTTGACGAAAGATGCGCTCGTAGCTCAGTGGATTAGAGCATCTGGTTGCGGACTAGAAGGTCGCAGGTTCGAGCCCCGCCGGGCGCAGGATTGACAAAGCAAATGAAAAGCCATCCCCATTGGGGGTGGCTTTTTTGATTTTTTGTGTCCGGCACACTGAGACTGCGGGTGGGCCGATCACCCTGACCCGAAAAACCGCCGGGACAATTGCCCCGGCGGTTTTTTGCAGTGCAGGCACGCTCCTACATCTTGTGCATCATTTTATTCGCCCCGCCCGCAGGCGGCATCAGAACGGTGTCGATGGCATGGATAATGCCGTTGTCGGCCTTCACATCAGCCTTGACTACGGTGGCATTGTTGATCTTGACCTTGCCGCCGACAGTGCGGACGCTCAGGGTCGCCCCTTCCACAGTGGGCGGGGAGGTGGGGGACTTCATCGCCATCGCATCCGCTGCTGTGACAGCCTTGCCGGCAATCACATGGTAGGTAAGAATCTTGACCAGCTTGGCCTTGTTAGCGGGCTTCAGCAGCGTTGCCACAGTGCCTTTGGGCAGCTTGGCGAACGCGGCATCGGTTGGCGCGAAGACGGTGAAGGGGCCGGGGCCTTTCAGGGTCTGCACCAGACCCGCCGCTTTCAGGGCGGCGGCCAGGGTCTTGAACTGGCCGGCAGCAACTGCCGTGTCCACGATGTCGGCGGCACGGGCAGGGACAAGGGCGGTCGTGGAGACCGCCAGCAGGGCTGCCGTCGGCAGCAGGGCATGGGTGATAAAACGGTTCATAGGTGGTTTGGCTTTCTAAGCACGACCCGTGCCGGACACTATATCCGCAGCGGGGCTGTATTGGCCCTATACCCCGGCCTCTTGGGATACAAACCTAATTTTCCCGGCGGGCGGCATCGGGAACGTCCCACCCGTGTGGAACGTTTAAATAGTCATGTCATATTTTCGTCCCAGCACCACTCGTGCGTTTACATTAATTGAACTGCTTGTCGTCATCGCCATCATCGCTATTCTTGCCGCCATACTCTTTCCCGTCTTCCAGAAAGTGCGCGAGAATGCCCGGCGAACGTCGTGCGCGTCCAATGAGAAACAGATCGGGCTGGCGCTGATCCAGTATGTGCAGGACACCGATGAAGTGCTGCCATTCTCTTTTTACGGCAGCGCAGGCGACTCGGACGCGACCACCAATTTCAAGTGGATGGATGCGGCTTACCCCTATATCAAAAGCGAGGCCGTGTTCACCTGCCCGAGCGACTCGGTCAGCCCGTCGTACCACTACCGTTCCGGGCACGACTACGGCAGCTACGGGCTGAACGGGGCCTACAGCGCGGCGGGGGACGCGCAGACGCCCCCGCGCTCATCAGCCTTGTATCTGGTGACCCTGCCGCAGGTGGTCGTGCCCGCCGACACGGTCTGGGTGACGGACAACAACAACGCGCCGACGGCGACCAACACCGGCGGCTCGCAGGGCTTCTTTTGGGCCAAAGCTGCCCCGGCTATTGACACGTCCGTCACGCCGCGCCAGCTCAGTAATATCAGCGAGCGGCACACGGCGCGTGTCAGCGTGCTGTACTGCGACGGCCATGTGAAGGCGCAGTCTTTGGACACGCTGATGCAGATTAAGATGGTGCAGGACCCGGTGGACGGGCAGACCAAACAGGTGATGACGACGTTTACGATTGAAGATGATTGAAGAGAGCAATGCAAAAACAGCCCGCGCTTCTTGAAAGAAGCACGGGCTGTTTTATTGGATGCCGAAGGCGGGACTCGAACCCGCATGAGGTTGCCCTCAAAGGTTTTTGAGACCTCCGCGTCTGCCATTCCGCCACTTCGGCACACGGTGAGAGAGCGTGGGGCAGGTGCGGAGTTAGTATGACGTGTGACGAACGATTTGTCAACAGAAAAATCAACGTGAGCGTGAAGGGAACACCCTGCCCGCACCGGCTCTAGTCTTTAAGGGCCGAAGGCGGCGGGCAGTAGACGGCGGGCTGATCTGCGCCCGCCCGGTTCACTTCGCGCGATGCTAAGGGCAGCCCCCGGTCTACAACACTGGAGACTCGGGAGCAGCCTGCATTGTTTAAACGACATTGGGGCAGTAATTGTTCCCGAACATCTGTTTTTATTCTGGTGTTCCCAGTGACGGCTGGCCGGACTTTACGCTGTGTTTTTGAGACTCCGATTTTTGAACTGCTTCTTTTTGGATTGCGTCTTGATTGGCCTGCTCAATCATCTGTCTTTCCTGCGGCGTCGCGGGGCGTCCATCGACCGTAATTGTCGCGTTGTCCTGCTGGCTGTAGCCGCTGCGGGACGAATTATTTTGTCCGCTCATGGCACAGCCGCGCAGCAGAATTAGAAAGAGGCTCAGGCCGAAAAGCGCCGTGCCGATGATGCCGCAAATGCGCCCCGCAACCACCAGACCGCGCTGGCTGATGTCGCCGGTCTGGGCTTCATATTGATCCAGCACTGACAGGGCATTGTTGCTCATGCTCCAGGCCACCGGCCCCAGAAGCGGACACAAAACCAGGCTGAGAATGCCCAGTACCAGATACGTGCTGCCATTGACGGGATTGTTGCTGTTCATGGTAGGCCCATTATACCGCAAGCAGGCGTTTGAAGGGCAGTTTTGTATGCGCCCTTGACACTGCCGCCTGTATGAGTTACACTATTCGGGAACGCAGTGAAGCGGAAAAGAGTAGAACGCAGAGAGCAGGGCACAGATGGCGGCGGGAATCTGTTTAGGGTACGTGCTGTCCCTGGCGGTGGCTGAGGACGTCTTCATGGGCGGGGCAATGGTGACGGATGTTCACGGCCTGCCGCTGGAGTTCCGCTACACCGAGCCGGTGCGGGCGACGCGCCTGCAGCGCATTTTGTATGGCGACGTGCTGGAAAAATATATTCACGGCGAGGTGATTGCGGGCAATCTGGTGTCACGGCTGGAGCACAAGCCGGACCTGCTGCTGGTGTCCGAGCTGGCCCTGCTAGAAACCGCGCAGGCGGCGGGGCGAAAAGCCGTGCTGCTGCTGGCCTCGCGGGTGCCGCCGCTGAAGGAGTTCGGCGCGGCGCAGGACATTTCCGAAAGCGAATACTTTTTGCAGGTCACCGACAGCGGTTCGCCCGTCCGCGTGCGCCTGCCCGGCCCCGACCCCGCGCTTCGAAGCGAGGTGACCCGTCTGCTAACCGAAGCCGGGCGCACGATGGACCCGACCGAGCCGCTGGCGCGGGTGGAAACGGCCATCAAAATGCTGTGGGCGGATGAGCAGGGGGAAACGGCTTGAGCGCATCCGGCTCCGGGGCCTGGGCGGCTGTCCGGCGGGCGCTGGGGAAGCTGGCCGGGCGGGTGGTGGTGCGCGAAATGCCGCCGGACACCGGGGCGGCTGCGGTGGCCGTGCGAGAGTCCGACGCGCTGACGCCCCGGCCCGTGGCGGCGGGGCGGCGCGAGGGCGCCTGGGCTGCACAGGCGGCATCTCACACGCTCTCCGGCCCCGAGGCCGGGGTGGGGGCGCAGGAGCGGGACCTGCTGCCGTTGGCGACGCTGGCCGGGAGCCGCTCTGATGGGGAAGGGGACCGGGCGGATTTCACGCTGCGCCCCGCGACGGTGAGCGTTCTGCCGGTGCTGCAGGCGGAAACGAGCCGCGTGGTTGAGGCTGGGCTGGACTGGCCGCTGACAGATGTGTGCCTGCCGGAGCAGTTTTTTCGTCTGCCCGCCGCGCCCACCCGCGTGAACGCCGTGGCGCTGTTGGGTTCGCAGAAGAGCCTGGGAGACAAACCTCTGGGAGCCAATCAGGCGCTGGGCGGCTGGGCGGTGCGGCTGCCGAAAACGGGGCGGCTGAAAATCCCGCGCTCCACCGGTCTGACAGTACGCTGGGGCGGCGACTCGGTGCTGGAACGAATGCCGCTGGTGCGCCGGGGCCGGGTCCCGCTGCCGGGGCGGACGGCGAGCGAGGCGTTTGCCGCCGAACATCGGCGACTGGCCGAGGCGATGGGTCTGCCGCCGGGCGATGTCGCTTTGCTGGGCGTCTTTCCCGGCGTTCCCATTCTGGCCGTCCGGCGCATTCTGGTCGCGGACGACGGGCAAAGCCTGCGCCTGTGGCTGAAACCGGATGTGGTGCGGGCGCGAACGAAGCTGCGTTTTATCACGCTATTAGTGGGGCGGCAGGTGTCGTCGGGCCGGATGCTTCAGGCGGCGCTGTAGGAGAAGGAACCCCTCCCGCTCGTACCTCGCTCCCTCCCCTGCTAGGGAAGGGTAAAGACGAAGAAAAGAGGCCCCCGCCCCGTCTCATACTCCTCACCCTCCCCTAACAGGGGAGGGAGCGAGGTACGAGCGGGAGGGGTCTGATGGGGCCGCACGCCGAGGATTATCACGATAGGGACAGAACTTCTGCTGGTTCAAATTTTAGTGCTGATTTTCACGGGCGCTCTCTGGTGGATCGCCCGGCGCGACCTGGCCGCACGCGCCGTGCCGCCCCCGCCGATGGCTGTGGCCGAAATGGCCGATCTGGAACAGCTTTGCGCGACGCTGGAAACGGTCGTCACCGATCTGGCAAGGCGTCTGGACGCGCTGGAGCGGGGCGTGCCGGTCAGCGTGCCGCCGCGTCTGTCTGAAGCCCCGGCGGAGCGGGGAGGCGATTTGCTGGCCGCTGCCCCGTTCGTGTCTGCCCCGTCTGCGCCTGCCGTGTCTGCTCTCGCCCCGCGCCCTGCGCCGGAAGCGGACCCGCGCCACCAGCCGGTGTTTGCTTTGCTGGCTCAGGGTGTCACCGACCCCGCCGAGATCGCCCGCCAGACGGGGCTGGGCCGGGGCGAGGTGGATCTGATTTTGAGCCTGCACGCCCGGCGTGCGTTTTAGTTTATTTTAGCTTGATTTGTTTATGACCCAAAGGAGTTCACCCATTACTATGCAACTGACACGACGCGGCGCGGCCCCTCTGGTGGCCCTTTCCGCTCTCACCGCGCTGGCCCTGGCCGGATGCAACCGTTCGGATACGACCAGCAGCACCGGAGGCGTGGTCGCCACCGTCGCCGGTGCGCCCGCCGGGACCGTGGCAACCGTCACCACGCCCAAAGGGGGGATGCTGACCCTGTCGCAGCCTGCGTTCTTTGCCCAGCTTCAATCCTATGTCCCCGGCTCCAACCCCAACCCGCAGGCCGCCCGCCTGCCGACCGGGCAGGCCGTCATGCAGCAGCTTGTGCAGGGCCTGATGTTTGAAGGGCTGGCGCAGGACCAGGGCCTCGCCGCGACCGATGCTGAAATCGAAGCCCAGTATAACAATATCAAGCAGGTGCAGGAAATCCGCAACGTCAAGTCCTTCGATCAGGTGCTGGCCGACAACGGCCTGACCCCGGAGATCGTCAAGGAAACCCAGATCAAGCCGCTGCTGTCGCAGGTCAAGCTGCTGACCAAAGGCGTCACGATCAGCGATGCCGATATTAAGACCTATTACGACGCGAACAAAGCCAAGTCCGTCACCGACAACGGCTTTACCAAGCCGGAGCGGGTGCATATCAAGAAGATCGCTCTGGCAACCGAAGCCGAAGCGACGGCCCTAGCCGCCGACATCAAGAGCGGCAAAACTACGTTTGAGAAAGAAGTCGGAAAGTCTCTGGACAAGTCCACCCCCGACGGCGACTTCCCGACGTGGATCGCCATTGACCCGGCCACGCCCGGCTCGGAAGTTCTGACAAAGCCCCTCGCCGCCACCGCCGAAGGCGGCCTGACGACGCCCATCCCGATCCCTGGCCCGGCGGGACCGACCTACTGGCTGGTGCAGGTGGTGAAGAAAGAAAAGAAAGAAGTGATGCCGATGGATCAGGTCAAAGACCTGGTGCGGGCCGTCCTGCTTCAGCAGAAAGCCGGGCAGAACTCCGAAGGGCAGCAGGCATTGCAGCAGCAGCTCCGGGACTTCCAGACCGCCTCCACGGTGAAAATCGCTGGCCCGCAGTATGCCGCGCTGGCCCAGGAAATCACTCACCCCGCTCCGCCCGCCCCGGCGGCTCCGAGCGGTGGCCCCGGCGGCCCTGGCGGCTCGCCGTTTGCGCCTGCACCGCGCTAAGAGACCTACCACCTTGTTCGCTCGTTCCTCGGTCACAGGGTCCTCCCTAAAGGGAGGATTAAGACTTAGGCACGAGGAAACAAGGTGGTAGGTCTCCGGGAACGAGACCACTTATGCTGACACTCATTGGCCTCGGCCCTGCGGAGACGCAGGGCGATGGCCTCAGCCTCGGGGCTTGGCGCGTGCTGCAAGCCGCGTCCGGCCCCCGTTTTCTGCTCGGGCAGACCCACCCCGCCGCCCGCTGGCTTCAGGCCGAAGGCGGCATTGTCTTTGACACCCTTCTGGACGACCTGCCCGCCGCCGACGCCGCCCGGCAGGTGCTGGACGCCGCCCGCGCTGGCGACGCCCGGTGCGTTCTGCCCGGACACCCGCTGATGGGCAGTGCCCTCGGTTTATTGCTGTCCGAAGCCGCCCGGCGCGAGGAACTGCCGCTCCAAATCTATGCCCCCGCCCCGCCGCCTGCCGCCTCGCCCGCCGACTTTGACGCCCTGCGGCTGGTTATGGCCCGCCTGCGCGGCCCGGACGGCTGCCCCTGGGACCGGGAGCAGACGCCGCAGACGCTGCGAAAATACTTAATCGAAGAAGCCTACGAAGTTCTGGAAGCTGTTGACGCGGGCGACCCCGCCAAGCTGGCCGAAGAGCTGGGGGACCTGCTGCTGCAGGTTGTCTTCCACGCGCAGCTTGCCGAAGAAGCGGGCACGTTCGCCCTGCCCGCCGTGACGCAGTCGATTGTGGAAAAGCTGATCCGCCGCCACCCGCACGTCTTCGGCGATCTGTCGGTGAGCGGGACGGACGAAGTGCTGCAAAACTGGGAGCAGATCAAGCGCAGCGAGCCGGGTTATGAGACCCGCGCCAGCATTCTGGACGGCATCCCGCCTGCCCTGCCTGCTTTGATGCGGGCGCTGGAAGTCTCCAGGCGCGTGGTCAAAGTCGGCTTCGAGTGGCCGACGGTGGCCGAAGTGCTGGACAAAGTGGACGAAGAGCTGGCCGAGCTACGCGCCGAAATCGCCCAAAACGATACCGCCCGCGCCGCCGATGAGCTGGGCGACCTGCTGTTCACGCTGGTCAACGTCGCCCGTCAGCTTAAAGTGGACCCCGAAGACGCCCTGCGCCGGATGACCCGGCGCTTTGCCACTCGCTTCCGCGCCGTGGAGGTGTCCGCCGAAGAGTCGGGCCGGGCTGTGTCCGATTTGACGCTGGCTGAGATGGAAGCCGCCTGGGCGGCGGCGAAGGGGCGAGAGGCAATTATCTAGTTTTGTCCTGTCAAAACGTTATCAATTGTTGATAACTATTTTACGATATTATTGGAAATTGAGGCTTAATCTGTTGATTTTTTGTTCCCCGTGTGATATACTTTTCGTGCGGCTGAAAAATCAACAGGCCGACATGAGGAGAAGAAAACTATGGACACCACAATGGACAGCACGACGACAATGGACCCCGGCATGATGACGGATCGCAGCATGATGGGCGGCGCGACGATGGCTGGAATGGGCGCTTCTATGCCCGGAATGAATTCCATGCCCGGTATGGGAATGCCGATGCCTGGCGGCACGAATATGGGAATGGGCATGATGCCCGGCATGGGAATGACGATGATGCCGCGCTGCACGATGATGGTGGAGATGTGCGAGGGCGGCATGAAAATGATGTGCCAGTGCGACGACAGGATGGCCGCTCAGATGATGCAGGGAATGTGCGCCATGATGGACGGCGCGATGTGCAGCTGCTGCATGATGATGAACGGCATGCCTGTGTGCTGCTGCAACATGATGATGGCGACCTGCAAGTGCGAAATGACCGAGATGGGTGTCACGATGACCTGCACCAGCGGCGACATGATGATGGCTAAGATGATCCAGGCCTGCGGAACCTGCATGATGGACATGATGGCCGCTGGCTGCGGCTGCTGCGTCATGATGAACGGGATGCCGGTCTGCTACGCCTGCTGCTAGTCAGCTCCTTCTTCTGGCTGACCGGACAACCGGAGGTCAGGATTGTCTGCTTTGATTCCCCTGCTCGGCAACCGCCTAGTTGCGGCTGACACGCGGCCAGTCCGTGGCCCGCACCTGCAGTCGCTTCGGCATCGCCGAGGCCCTCTGGGCGTTCTGCCAGGCCTGCTGATAGACCGCTCCCCACCAAAGCTGGGGCCAGCTCCCCCTGCACCCCCACGCATACGGCCATACCACAAACGCTGCCTTGTCCGGCAGAGTATTCGCGCCGAGAATAGTTTCTGAAGCAGCAGTGCCTTGATTCATTTTGGTTCCCCTTGCGAAGCCGTGTTCCAGCCGAACACTGTTTGTCTACATTTACTACTAACTAACTAGTATTTAATCAGTGTTTCACGATGATACCCTATCATTCGGCATTTTGCACCTCCGGCAAGAGGAAAATCACTGAGCGAAATACAATTTTTTATTTTACTCGTTCGGGATTGACTTTGCTGATTCTTCGGGGTACACTGGCTGCTCGTGAACAATTAGTATATTTACTAGTAACAAACTAGTTAATCACGCAAGTGCTGACCTGACGCCAGGAGGCCGGACAATACTCCCCACAAAGAGCATTGTCCGGCCTCTTTTGTTTGGTCTGTCCAAATGTGGACCGGCTGGTCTAAAAGACAAGATAAGGAGAAAGAATTGACCTACACCGTTTCCCATCGGCGCGGCTTTACCCTGATTGAGCTGCTCGTCGTCATCGCCATCATCGCTATTCTCGCGGCGATCCTCTTTCCCGTCTTCCAAAAGGTGCGGGAGAACGCACGCCGCGCTTCGTGCCAGTCCAATGAGAAGCAACTGGGCCTGGCATTCCTGCAGTATGTTCAGGACTTTGACGAGACGTTCCCCATGTCCAACTACCAGCAGACTGCCGATAACTCGCTGGGCAATGGCTCGTGGTACTACGAAATCGATCCTTATGTCAAGGGCGGCGTCCCGCAAAACGCAAATACCTATGCGACCGCCTACGGCTTGCAGCACCTGAGCGTCTTCACCTGCCCCGACTTTGACGCCACCACTCAGGACAAGTCCGGCCCCGTCAAAACTTTCACCACGACCACGATCCGGGCCTACATCTGCAACCTGAACTACCTCGGCTCGTATGCCGCCACCACCCCGGTCGGCGATCCGTACCGGAAGCCATCAGCGACGCTGGCGCAGATCCAGAAGCCTGCCAGCACCGTCCTGCTTGGCGAGGGACGCGGCTCCTACAACATGACCACGGGCGACGACAGCGCCAGCAACCCCAATGCCACCTGGCAGCCGCACGACTGGGGCAACTATCCCGCTGCCCGCGCCCGGCACAGCGGCGGCTCCAACTATGCGTTCTTCGATGGACACGTCAAGTGGGTTCGCGCCCCCAGCCCCAACTTCCAGGCCGACGGCATCCACCCCACGCCGAGCCAGTCGGGCATCGTTTACAGCGAAGATCAGGCCAAACAAAATAGCTGGCAGGGCGTCACCGGATGGTGGCTTGAGGGCCAGGGGTCCTGATGCCCCCAAGCCGAAAAGATGCCCACGCGGCAGAAAGGCAAAACAAGAGATGAAAACGCGCAGAGAATTCGTCCAGTCCGCCCTGTTAGGGGCCGCCGCTGTGGCCGCCGCTCCCACGCTCCTGCAACGGGCCGGGGCTGCCCCGCTGACAAACGATGGCGGGAACGGGACGCTGATCGCCGGGGGCGTCGCCCCGGCAGGAACCATTGACTGGCACAACCACTGGATCACGCCCCGGCAGATCGAAATACTGAAAAAGCGGACGACCGGGCCGCGCCTGGAAAAGAACGTCGACGGCCAGTTTGCCCTGGTCTCGGGATCGGCATCGGGAGCGGCGAGCCACCTGCCGCTTGTGGTCGGCTTTACCGACATTGACGCCCGGCTGCAGCACATGAACCAGACAGGCGTTCAGCGTCAGGTTATTTCGTGGGCGACTACAACGGGGTACGACGCGCTGCTGACGCCCGATGAAGCGAAGCCGCTCTGGACGGCCTTTAACGAAGACTTGGCCGACCTGGTCCGCAAGCATCCCAACCGCTTTTCCGGCTATGCGGTGGTTCCGACATCCGACATTGACTGGGCGGCCAAAGAACTGGATCGCGCTTATCGTGATCTGGGCCTGATCGGCGTGGTGCTTCCGGTCGGTGCTTTGCAGACGCGGGAGGGGGCCAGGCGGCTGACGCCGATTTTCGAGGTCTCGCAGAAGCATCGGGGCGTTGTCTATGTCCACTCCGGCCCTGCCTATCACACCATTCCCGGACAGACGACGCTGCATACGCCGCCCGACGACGTGCCGGGAGTGCGCTACGATTATGAGTGGGCCACCACGTATGCACGCGGCGTCATCACTCTCACGCAAACGGGCTTTCTGGACCCATACCCGGATGTCACCGTGCAGATCGCCATGCTTGGCGGGCTGACGCCCTGGCTGGCCGCCATCTCCCGGACGGGGCCGCCGGCGGATGGCTCCCCGGACCCGGTGGCGCGGCTGCGCCGCGTGTATCTGGACGCCTCCATCAGCCGGGCCGAGCCGAGCCTGGACCTTGCCGTGCGGGCCTTCGGCGGAGACCGTATCCTGTTCGGCTCGGACTTTCCTATCGTCACGGTTGACAAGACCGTCGCCGCTATCCATCGGGCGGCGCTGAGCACCGACGAGAAGCGGCGCGTCTTCGTGGACAACGGACGGACTTTGTTTGCCGCTGTCGGGAAGGCTGCTTAGGAGAACACAATGAAGACGACACGCCGAGAGTTTTTTCGAGCGGCACTGCCTGCCGCTTCCCTCACGCCGGACGGTGTTGCCCCAAAAGGGACCATTGACTGGCATAACCATTGGTTCTCGCCGCAGTCCGTGGCAATCCTGAAGGCGCGGACGACCGGGCCGCATCTGGGCACCGACACGGACGGGCGGCTGGTGTTTGTGTCCGGGGGGAGTGCATCTACCGGAAAGGTACCTGCCAGGCCCTTACCTCTGGCAGCCGAGTTCACCGACGTTGACGCCCGATTGGCACATCTGGACCGGGCGGGCGTCCAGCGGCAAGTCATCTCCTGGCCGACGACGCTGGGCGTGGACGCTGCCCTCACCGCCGCCGAGGCGAAGCCGCTCTGGACGGCCTTCAACGAGGATTTGGCCGCGCTGGTCCGCAAGCATCCCGACCGATTTTCCGGCCTGGCGGCCCTGCCGACCTCCGATATTGACTGGGCCGCCAGGGAACTGGACCGCTCGCACCGAGACCTGGGGCTGATTGGGGCCGTCCTGCCGGTCGGCGCGTTCCAGACGCTGGAAGGGGCGAAGCGTCTGACGCCTATCTTCGAGGTGGCCCAGAAGCACGGCAGCCATCTCTATCTGCACACCGGCCCCGCTCATCCGACCATTCCCGGACAGACGGCGCTGGACACGCCGCCCGACGACGCGCCCGCGCTGCGGGCCGCGCTGGAGCGCAGCGCCTCGTTTGCTTTGGGGGCGCTGACGCTGACGCAGACAGGGTTTCTGGACCCGTACCCCGATGTCACTGTGCAGATCGCCATGCTCGGCGGCTCCAGCGCGTTTTACGCCACCTGGGCCAAACTGCATGGCGGCAAGGGGCCGGACCAGGCCGCCCTGCTGCGCCGCGTGTACTTCGACACCGGCGTGTATGGCCGGGACCCGCACACCATCGACTTCGCCACCCGCGTTGTTGGCGCGGACCGCCTCCTGTTTGGCTCCGACTTCCCGCTTGCCACCACGGACAAGACGACGGCAGTCCTTCAGCGCTCCGCCCTGGCCACCTCAGACCAGCACCGCATCTTCGTCGCAAACGGTCAGGCCCTTTTTGCGGCGAAAAAGACGCCCCGTGTCTGACCTGGCACGCAGCACTCACTGCGACCCCCTGCCGGGGTGGGATCCCTCTATACTCCGGCAGTTTCGGGTAACATAGCGGCATGAACGAACCGTCCCTGCCTGCCCCGCGTGGCTACGTCTGTTATCGGGCTGCCCAGCCGCCTGCCTTTGACGGACGGCTGACAGACGGCCCCTGGCATGACGCCCCGTGGACAGCCGACTTTGTAGACATTGAGGGCGACAGCCGCCCCGCCCCGCGCTTTCGCACCCGCGCCAAGATGCTGTGGGATGATACGTACTTTTACATCGCCGCTGAGATAGAAGAGCCGCATGTCTGGGCGACACTAACCGAGCACGACTCGGTCATCTTTCAGGACCCGGACTTTGAAGTATTCTTAGACCCCGACGGCGACAATCACAGCTACTTTGAGCTGGAAATCAATGCGCTTGGCACGGTCTGGGACCTTCGGCTGGTCAAGCCGTACCGCGACGGCGGCCCGGCCCTGAATGAGTGGGACGCTCCGGGCTTAAAGCAGGCCGTGCATATCGACGGCACCCTCAATGACCCCGCCGACACCGACCGGGGCTGGACTGTCGAGCTGGCCCTGCCGTGGGCCGATCTGGCCCAGCACGCAGGCCGCCCCGCGCCGCCGAAAGAGGGCGACCAGTGGCGTGCTAATTTCTCGCGCGTTGAGTGGGATGTGACCGTCGAGGGCGGCACATATCACAAAGTTCCCAATCTCCCCGAGCATAACTGGGTCTGGTCCCCGCAGGGCGTCGTGGATATGCACCGCCCCGAACGCTGGGGCTTCGTGCAGTTCTCCGACGCCCCGCCTGGCACGGACGAGTTCCTCCCCGACCCCTCCCAGCCCGCCCGCGATTTACTCATGGCCGTCTACCACGCCCAGCATGCCTACCACAAAACGCACGGGCAGTGGGCCGACACACTGGCCGCGCTGCCTCTGCCCCCGTCTCCTCTCGCCGATACCCTCCGGCTGGCACTGACCGCTGACGGCTTCACCGCCACCGCCGAATACCTCACCCTGGGCAGCAGCCCGGCCCGCCTATCCGTCCGCGCCGACTCGCGGCTGGGTGCAGGGGAGACATAATTGCTCTTGCCCCCTGTCCCCATTGTCGGGTATACTTATCAGCGGTTTCCGGCGACGTGCGGGGAAAGGTCTTGGGATGGACGAACCGCTAGCTGATACACTTTATGAAATCCAAGATGGTGTGCGCCGCGCCAAAGCCGCGTGGCTCTGCCGCCGGGAGACGATCCCGGCTCAAATCAACGGCATTGGGCCGATTTTTCAAGTTCTGTTGAAAGACTTGCGTTCACCCAAGTCGGTCATTGAAGATAAAGGCCCTCGCGGCGCAAGCTGGGGAGTAATCTTACGAATGACGCAGCGAGGCCAAAAGCTGCCACCGATTATTGTGGTTCCCGGAACATCGGGGACAGCGATTGCAGACGTGGAGGTTGCAGAAGATGAACTCGAACTTTTACGACAGCGGTATTCGGGCAATCCATAGGGTCATTATTTCTACACGCTTTCTTGGCTACAAAGATACCAGCCCCCAAACTCTGGCAAGTATCCTTGACCATGCCGACGCGCTCGGCTTCATGCTGATGGATGATTATCGTGACTACGACGGCCAGGAAACAATCCCCCTGTTTCGCAGCCGCTTGCAGGAAATTGAAGACAAGTTTGAGGGATTTCAGGGGCTGACGCAGGCGTTCGACGAAAACATGAGGCGCTCCAGACAGCCTGTGATGCCTGCACCGAAATTTGCAACGGCCTGAAAATGAGGTCACTCATGCCGCACCCGCGTTTGACAAATGAAGAGATCGCCCGGCTCGGCGAGGAAATTTACGCCGCCCGGCTCCGCAATGTGCTGGAAAAAGAACACCACGGCGAAGTCGTTATTATTGATGTCGAGTCCGGTGAATACGAGATTGGGCAGGACTCGCTGGCGGCAAACCGCCGTGCCCTCGCCAAAGACCCCGGCGCGGCCTTGTATGGCATTCGGGTCGGCTTTCCCTTTGTGGAAAGCATCAGCGGCCCAAGAGCGACCAAGCAGTGATCACAGGGACAGTTCAAAACCGGCGCGTCTTTGTTGAGCTGCTGCTCTCTGGCCCCGAGGGCCAGGAAGCAAATATCGAGTTTGTTCTGGACAGTGGCTTTACCGGCGTGACAACGTTGGACAAAAACTCCTGCGCCGCTTTGTCACTGCCATTTCTGCGTCTTCAGCCTGCTGGGTTAGCAGATGGCAGTCCGATTTTGCTAGAAGTGTATCAGGGTACACTGCTTTGGGATGACGAAGAACGAGATGTCGAAGTGCTGGCTCTAGAAGGCGCTCCGCTTATTGGAATGACATTGCTGGAAGAAAGCGATGTGCGTTTTCAAGGTAGAGATGGAGGCTTTGTGAGTATAGAAGCACTTTAGACGCAGAGCAGCAATAAAACTTTAGAAGTATCACGATAGAGGAGAAATGAATGGCAGACACCAAGCGCGTGTGGCTCTTTGAAGAGGGCAACGCAACGATGCGCGATGAACTGGGCGGCAAGGGTGCGAACCTGTGCGAGATGAGCAACATTGGCTTGCCCGTCCCTCCCGGCTTCACGATCACGACCGACACCTGCGTGGCGTACAACAAAGGCGACGGGAACTTTCCGGATGGCCTGATGGACGAACTCAAAGCGGCGCTGGCCGATGTGGAAACGAAGACCGGCAAGACGCTGGGCGACACCGAAAACCCCCTGCTGGTCTCGGTGCGCTCCGGCGCAAAGTTCTCCATGCCCGGCATGATGGACACGGTTCTGAACCTGGGCCTGAACGACGCGACCGTAGAGGCG
>CAXUKS010000005.1:0-71542 GCA_964251675.1 uncultured Armatimonadales bacterium | reverse complement strand
CTGATCACGCTGACCGGCAACGAGCGGTTTGTCTACGACTCCTACCGCCGCTTCCTGATGATGCTCTCGGACGTGGCCTACTCGGACGGCACGAACCATCTGGCAAAGCATGACTTCGAGCATCTCTTCTATGAGATGAAGAAGGACCTCGGCGTCACCGACGACCTTCAGGTCAACGGCGAACAGCTCAAGCAGCTTTGCGAGACCTACAAGGCCCATATCAAAGAGAAGGCCGGACGCGAGTTCCCGCAGGACCCCCTGCAGCAGCTTCAGGACTCCATCTCCGCCGTCTGGAAGTCCTGGAACAATGACCGGGCCATCCTGTACCGCCAGCGCGAAAAGATTTCCGATGACCTCGGAACCGCCGTCAACATTCAGGCGATGGTCTTCGGCAACCAGGGCGAAGACTGCGGCACGGGTGTTGCCTTCACCCGCAACGCTTCCGATGGCGCCAATGAAGTCTTCGGCGAGTTCCTGATGAACGCCCAGGGCGAAGACGTCGTCGCGGGTGTCCGCACCCCCATGCCCATCTCGCAGCTCAAAGTCCAGAACCCGGATATGTACCGGCAGTTTGACGAAATCTGCACCCGGCTGGAAGAGCATTACAAGGATATGCAGGACATTGAGTTCACCATTGAGCACAACAAGCTGTATATCCTGCAGTGCCGCTCCGGCAAGCGCACCGGCCCTGCCGCCGTCAAAATCGCGGTGGACCTGGTCAACGAAGGCGTGATCTCCAAAGAAACCGCGCTGGCCCGCATCAACCCGGAGCTTCTGGATCAGTGCCTGCACCCGATCATCAAGCCCGGCGCGAAGTACACGTTGCTGGCGACGGGCCTGCCCGCCGGACCCGGTGCGGCCACCGGCATTGCCGTCTTCGACGCTTCCCGCGCCGCTGAGCTGGGCAAGGGAGGCCTCGGCCAGAAGGTCATTCTGGTTCGCGCCGACACCTCGCCCGACGACCTCAAGGGAATGCTGGCCGCCGAGGGCGTCCTGACCGAGCGCGGCGGCATGACGTCGCACGCGGCCCTCGTGGCACGCGGCTTTGGCATCCCGACTGTGGCCGGCTGCTCCGACATTTCCGTCGGCGCACGCTCGTTCACCGTGGGTGGCCGGACCATCAACGAAGGCGACCCGATCTCGCTGAACGGCACGCTGGGCGAAGTCATCGACGGCACGGTGGCCGTGGTGGACCCGGAAATGACCGGCGAGTTCGGCACGCTGCTGGGCTGGGCGGATGAAGTCAAGCGGCTGGGCGTTCGCACCAATGCCGACACGCCCGAAGACGTGGCGCTGGCGATCAAGCTGGGCGCGGAAGGTGTTGGCCTCTGCCGCACGGAGCATATGTTCTTTGCCGAAGACCGCCGCCCCATTGTGCAGTCCATGATCCTGGCCGAGAACGAAGAAGAGCGCAAGAAGTATCTGGACGCCCTGCTGCCCTATCAGCGGTCGGACTTCCAGGGCATCTTTGAGGCCCTCGGCGACCGTCCCGCGACCATTCGCCTGATCGACCCGCCGCTGCATGAGTTCCTGCCGTCGCTGGACGCCCTGATCGCCGAAGTGGCGACCCTGAAAGCCACTCATCCCGACAGCCCGGAGCTTGCGGCCAAAGCCGACATGCTGCACAAAGTCGAGGGGATGCACGAGATCAACCCCATGATGGGCCTGCGCGGCTGCCGCCTGTCTATCGTGTTCCCCGGCATCGTCGAGATGCAGACGCGGGCCATTCTGGAAGGCGCGATTGCCGCCAAAAAGAACGGCGCGAACCCGCACCCGGAGATCATGATCCCGCTGGTCGGCCATGTCAACGAGCTGAAGGCTGTCCGCACCAACCTGGAGCGGGTCGCCAAAGAAGTCACTGAGGCCAACGGCGAGGCCGTGGACTACATGTTCGGCACGATGATTGAAATCCCCCGCGCCGCGCTGACCTCCGATGAGATCGCAGTCGAAGCCGAGTTCTTCTCGTTTGGCACCAACGACCTGACCCAGATGACGTTCGGCTTCAGCCGCGACGACTCGGACAAGTTCCTGAAGCCCTATGTGGCCCAGAAAATCCTGCCCGGCGACCCGTTCGAGTCCATCGACCAGAGTGGTGTCGGCAAGCTGATGGAAATCAGCGTCGAGCTTGCCAAGAAAGTCCGCCCGAACATCAAGCTCGGCATCTGCGGCGAACACGGCGGCGAGCCGTCTTCGGTGGCCTTCTGCCACAAAATCGGCCTGAACTACGTCTCCTGCTCCCCGTACCGCGTACCCATCGCCCGCCTCGCCGCCGCCCAGGCCAACCTCGCCGACAGCGGCAGTGGCCGCGACCGGTAGTACATACTCAGAAGCCCCCGCCGTCAGGCGGGGGCTTTTTCTTTTGCGTTACGCCCCATGGTATAATAAACAGAGTTTGCTAACACAATGCCAAACAGAACTGCAGCCCTGTGGAGACAATCCGCTCAGACAACTTTGGATACAGCGAAATCCCTGCGCGACGGTGACGATGCCCGTTCCTGTATCAGCCGCATTTATTACGCGGCCTATCAGGCAGCAACTTCGGTCAGCATCGCGCACAACGATCTGTCTCAGTTTCCGCCGGGGTGGAACAATCCGTCGCATCAGCAGCTCCCGGACTTGTTGCAAAACAACGGTAGTTTCAGCCCGTCTGCTCGACGTACAGCGGCCCGCATCCTGCGCCTGCTGCGAAACTTCCGCGAAGACGCCGATTACCGCCCCGGCAGAACCATAGATGCGACGACAGTACGAACAGCACTGCTTGCGGTAACCACGCTCTTCCAGGTTCTGGAGATAAATGATGTCAGTTAATACTACGCCTCCTAACAGTTCTTCTGAAACGCTCTCCCCAAAGGAGGTCGCCCTGCGCGTGCGGCCTTACGTCGTCGGCAGACACCTCGGCGATATTGCGCTGACTCTGGATGAGACTCGCATTCATCTCCGTAATGGCTATTGGAACATTCCGATTAGTCCCTCCCGCTGGCCGAACCCTCTGTTCCCCTATTATGAAATGCTGGCGGACATAGAAGACAAAGTGCAGGAGAAAGAGGGCCTCAAAGTCACTATTGCTTCTGGTGAGCCGCTGACGGATGTTGGTTGAGTTATATCTTCTGAATATCGCTTGAAAGCACTGCGCCGCCCGGAACAAAAAAAGCGATGAACGTCTATCAAGAAACTTATCCACCCGGCACGCGGCACAAACACATTTACACCACCTACCTTGCCGACTCACCTGAATACATCTCTATCCGGTGTCCTGTCTGTGCATTCTGTGCTGTGTTTGAAGAGCCTTTCCTGTTTCAAAGAACTCATATTTACAGGGAAGGATTTCCCTATGATGCCTCTCCTGAGGCGATCAAGGCACTCAAATTTGGTGACACCGTAACGTTACAAATGCACCCCACAGGATACTTTCGGCTGAAACATCCTGCGCCTGATGTGCAGGACTGTCCTCAGCACTTATGGCATGGCTGGACTGTTGTAGAAAAATATCCCTATCTATACCACTGGAAACAGCCGGATGAAAATGAGCTTTATGACACGTACAAACAGGGTGTAGTAAAGTGCCGAAGATGCCACTTTGTTGGAAAACATGAACTCAAATGGCCTGCCGACGCCTATTATCAGTGGGACATTCGGGGTGCGCTTCTTTGGGCATGGTCTGAAGAACATACATGGCAATTGTTACAGTTCATTGGCGGTGTCAACCGCAACCCAGACCAGGCGGCAGGCTGGATGTATCGCTTACCCAAACAAGTTCTGACCGCCAAAGTGCGTCCTTTGATTGTCAAGCTCCTGTTAGCCAGTTTGGTGCAACCTTAAAGCGCAAATCTATTTTGGAGAGGCGGAAAGCCAAAATAATGACCATCACACTCACTCCTGAAATTGAAGCGGCGATTACCGAGCAGGCCCGTCAGCAGGGAACGACGCCGGAGCGGTTGTCACTGGACGGTTTGCGGAGCCATGTTGTCACGCCCAACCCGACGCCAGAAGAGATTTTAGGGCTGGCGGCGCAGGTGTACGCGGGGCTGTCGGCGCAGGGCGTTTTGGACGTGGAAAAGATTGCGCCGGACCGGAGCCGGTTTGTGGGGCTGAGGCACTTTGCTTGACGCCAAAGGCTGCTCCTACTGATCTGAAAAGCCCTTCGCTGTAAGGCGGGGACTTTTTTCTTGTTGAACTTCGGCGCGTGGTATAATGGCGAGAGGAGGCAAACAGGATGGAGAACAGTCTTTTTCTGGAACCGAGTGCGGAGGACGCCGCAGCGTTTCGTGACTTCTTGCGGCAGGGTCTCGCAGAGATGGATCGCAACTTTGAGCTGATGGCCCGTGACCAAATAGAAATTGATCGCCTCACCGCAAGCTCTCAGGCAAACCTCGCGCAGATTCAAGCGATCTCGGAGCAGACGGACGCAATTCTTGCAACTTTGAAGTGGAGTTGAAGTATGGTTCCATGGAAGGAAGTTTCTGCGGCTATTGGAAAAATCTTTGCGCTCAGCACAGAAACACAAAAGAATAAAGCCGACATCAAGCAGACACGCGATGAACTGGAAAAGCTGGAACAGAAAGTCCAGCGTCTCAATCAGCAGATTGTTGATTTGACGTTTGCGTTGCAGCGTGCCTACTTTGAGACTCAGCGCCTCCGCGATGAGAACGAGCGCCGAGACAAAGACGCTGCAAGGGAGCGCGAAAACCTTCTCTTGCGTCTTGAAAACCAGCGGCTTCGTTCTGAGAGCGGCCTGCCGCCGAGGGCAGATGCACCGGAAGAATGACAATTACTGTTAATGTTGAGGCAATCACGGTTGAGGAAGTCGCCCTGCGGGTGCGGCCTTACGTCGTCGGCAGGCATCTCGGCGATATTGCGCTGACTCTGGACGAGGTCCGCATACACCTCCGCAACGGCTATTGGAACATTCCTGTTCGCCCCTCCCGCTGTTCCCCTACTATGAGATGCTGGCGGAGATTGAGGACGAAGTGCAGGAGCGGGAAGGGCTGAAAGTGACCATTGCCTCCGGCGAACCTATGGCAGAAAATTGAGCTGCGGCCATGCCTGGTTGGCAGAGGCGAAAACATGGGGCGTGGGCAGGGGGCTGTTCGCGCCTATTGTGGGTTTTGGGGGTGTGCCCGAACTTTCTCCGGCGTCCGGGTGTTGCAACTTTGGTGTGTGGATAGGCGGACCGCGAAGGTGCGGGATTTGGAAGGCAGGAATGTTTGGCAGTAGACAGTGTGGTCGGGGGAATGCGCGATGGGGCGGAGACGGTTGAAGAAGAGATCGGGCCGCTGTCGCCTGTCAAGGCGCGGGAAGAGTTCGCGGATGAAACCAAGCGCGGGCTGCACCGGGCGGTCTGGATGCTGGCGTGGCCGTCGGTGCTGACGATGCTGCTGCAGACCCTCAACTCGTTTCTGGACCGCTTCTTCGTGGGGCATCTTGGGTCGGATGCGCTGGCGGCGGTAGGCGTTGGCGGGCAGTTTATGTTTTTGATGTTCTCGGTCGGGATGTCCATTTCGGTGGGAACGTCCGCGCTGGTGGCGCGGTTCACCGGGGCGGGGGACCGGGATGAGGCGACGCAGGCGGCGAACCAGTCGGTGTGGATCGGGTTCATCGCGGCGGTGCTGTGTATGGCCCTGATGTGGCCGCTGCGGCGTCTGGTGATTGGGTGGATGGGGGTGGACGCGCACGCGGCGGACCTGTGCGTGCGCTATCTGAGCCTGACCATCCTGGGGCTGCCTGCGCTGTTTTTGATGCTGATCCTCAGCAGCGTCTTCCGGGGGCTGGGCGACACGGTGACGCCGCTTCGGGTGATGATCGGGGTCAACATTATCCACCTCGGCGGAGACTGGCTTCTCATTTTTGGAAACTGGGGCTTTCCGGAGATGGGCCTGATCGGCGGGGCGGCGGCCTTGATCGCCTCACAGGTCATCGGGGCACTGCTGTACCTGCTGTTTTTACGCCGCTCGCCGGTGGCCGGGCTGATGACGCGGCTTTCGCGGCTGCACGGGGACTGGGCGCGGCGCATTCTGAATATCGGCCTGCCTGCCGCCGGGCAGAACCTGTCGCGTGTGCTGTCCATGATGTTCTTCACAGCGGTGCTGGCCCGCTCCCCCCAGGCGACGGCGGCGGTGGCGGCGCTGACGATTGGCCTGACTTCGGAAAGCGTGGCGTTTATGCCGGGCTTTGCATTCTCGATGGCGGCCAGCACACTGACCGGGCAGAACCTGGGTGCAGGCAACCCGGACCGGGCCGAGCGGGCGGCGTGGTCGGCCTTGCAGCAGGGCTTTGTGGTGATGATCTTCATGGGCGCGGTATTTTTCACGCTGGCCGTGCCGTTCACGCATATCTTTACGCATGACCCGAAAGTCGTGCCGCTGGCCGTGGCGTACCTCAAAATCGCCGCCCTGTCCGAGCCGTTTCTGGCGCTGGGCATGATTTTGACAGGCGCTTTGAACGGGGCCGGGGACACGAAAGCGCCCGCGCTGATGGGGATTGTGACGATGTGGGGTATCCGCCTGCCGCTGGCCTGGGCCGCGATTTTCCTGCTGAGCCTGGGCACGGTGGGGGCCTGGTGGGCAATGACGCTTTCCACGGCTTTGAACGGCCTCGGGGCACTGGCCCTGTTCAAGGGGGGCCGCTGGAAGCAGACGGTGGTGTAGAAATAAGAACCTGGCTCTGAAGAGCCGGGTTTCTCAAATATAATACATCAAGGCTTCCACGGCCTCGCCGGTGCGTTTGGTGTCCCCCTCGGGGGCTTCTGCCAGCACTTCAATGGACGTATTTTCCAGAATGTCGCGGATGGCTTGGCGGACGCGGCGCAGGACAGAGCCAAGCTCAGAGGCGTCGGCCTGGTCGTCGGCCCACTTGGGAATGGGCATCAGCAGGCCCTCTAAATGGCGCAGGGCCTCGGCCAGAGATACGTCCTGCGGGGCGCGGTTCAGCCGGTAGCCGCCGTGCTGGCCGCGCTTGCTTTCCAGGATGCCTGCGTGAGACAGCGGCAGCAGCACCTGCTCCAGGTATTTCTGGGACGTGTCGCAGCGGGCGGCCAGCGCCCCGACTTGCAGGTAGCCGTTGCCGTCGCGCCAGTTGCGGATGAGGTCGCCGAGGACACGCAGGCCGTACTGGCTTTTGGTGGTAAGTCGCATAGGGAGTAAAGATAAGAAAGAGGGCAGGGGCAAGCCCTGCCCCTGCGGGGTGCGCCAGACAGTTACGGGCAGACTTTTAAGTCGCCGCCCTGACCGGGAACGGTCGCCACTTCGCGCTCAATCGGAGCGCCGATGATGCTGCCCCATTCGGTCCAAGACCCGTCGTAGTTCTTGGCGTTCTCGTAGCCCAAAAGGTTGTACAGCGCGAACCACGTATGCGACGACCGCTCGCCGATGCGGCAGTAGGCAATCACGTCTTTGCCTTCGGTGACGCCCTTGCCCGCATAGAATTCCCGAAGCTGGTCGGCGGATTTAAACGTGCCGTCGTCGTTGACCGCGTTTAGCCACGGGGCAGACTGAGCGCCGGGGATATGGCCGCCGCGCTGGGCGGACTCGGTCATTCCGGGAGGCGCGATCACCTTTCCCGAAAACTCGTCGGGCGAGCGCACGTCAATCAGCGTCAAATTGGGATCGCCCAGCTTCTTCAGGACCTCATCGCGGAAGGCCCGCAGCTCCCAGTTCGGGGCCGTGGCGGTGTAGGTGGACGCGGCAGGTGCGGGAACCTCGGTGACCAGTTCGCGGCCTTCGGCCAGCCACTTTTTGCGGCCCCCGTTGATCAGCTTCAGTTTGGCGCGGTCATGGCCGTAGATCAAAAACAGCCAGTAGCCGAAGGTCGCAAACCAGTTGTTGTTGTCACCGTACAGCACCAGCGTGTCGTCCTGGGTGATGCCGGAGCGGCTCAGAAGCGCCTCCCACTGCGCCTGATCGGGGACATCGCGCCGCAGAGTGTCTTCGAGTTCCGTTTGCCAGTTGAAGCCAAGTGCGCCGGGGATGTGTCCCTGCGCGTAGGCATCGGTGTCCACGTCGATTTCAATGAGTTTAAAGTCGCCGGAAGTTAAGTTCTCGGCCACCCAGTCTGTTTCTACCAGCACCTCGGGGTGCGCGTACTTGCTGCCTTCTGCCATCGTTGGTCTCCTCTTCGAAATATAACTTAATACGCCTGCACTTCTTCCGCGCCAATGAAGCCGACGCCGACGCCGAAGGCTTTCCAGAACGCGATGCTTTCGTCGATCTGCTTCTCGGTTCCGGTCAGCTCCAGCATGATATAGCCGCCGGTGTGCGGCTCGATCTGCGCCCGGCGGATGTCGGCGGACACGCCGAAGTTTTGGATCGCCTGTGCCAGCAAAGGCTGGTCCACGCGGTCAATGGGAAAGGTCAGATTCAGCCGGACGCTTTGCGGGCTGTCGGGGGACGTGCTGCTCATGGGTTGCTCCCGGTCGGTGTGTCTTTGGGTTTGTCTATATTACCTAGTGCTTTACAGGACAATGGCGCCTGCCGTATGCCTAGTATACTTGGGGGGCGGGGAGAAGTCAATAGGCAGACCGTTCCAAAACGCAAACAAACGCCCGGCCTCCCCAAGAAGCCGGGCGTTTAGGGACTCTGAAAAACGTGTGTGCTACCTAAGATTTTGTAGCTCCGTTACCGCCGCCTTTTGTACGTCTCCTGTCCCCAGTTTCGCTGCCTTTTCTAAGGTTGCCTTCACTGCCTCCCGCTGCCCTGGATTTGCCGCCAGTTTAGCCTGATCTTTAGGGTCTAACCTCTGCCAGCCGTAGCCGTAGTAGTAGTTCGCCACAGTCCATTCCGGCATGAGTTTTAGTGCCTTACCATATTCCTGAAAGGCACGTTCGCTCTTGGAGGCATCAAAATCACCACCAGCCCAGATGGCTTCAAGGCCGATGCCGATATGTGCCGCCGCCTCCATTTCTGCTGGTTGAGGGGTAGCCGGGTCAAAGTGAACGTTTATCCTCTTCATGCCTTGGTCAGACACATCCGGCAACGCTTTCTCATACATCGCAACCGCTTCCGCCCAGTGGCCAGTCCGATTAAGCAAAACTGCATACTCAAGTTCTGCTTGTGGAAAATAGCTTCCGCCCCATGATTGGTGCGCGTCCGGGTGGAAAAGCTGCCAGTAGGCTTGTAGGGCCTCAGCCGTTTTGCCCTGAGCCGCAAGGGTCTCGGCTAGACCGTAGTACGCCATACCAGAGGGAAAGTCGGCGATGACATTTCTGAAGCCAGCCTCTGCGGAGGCATAGTTCTTGGCCTGCAAGGCGAGCTTGGCGTCTCTTTCGTCATCCTGTGCCTGTAGAAGACGCGTAAAGAGCGCAGGCGGCATAGGCGTATTGGAGTGCATCGGCGGCGGGCGGTTAGGGTTCGGGTCAGCAGTGACAGGCCATGCAGCGACAGCCAGGCACAGGGCGATAAAAGCTTGGCCGAAAATCGTTATCTTCATTTTGATTTCTCCGTTGTTGGGCGTTAAGCTGGAAAACGAGGTTCACTGCTGCCAACTGATGTTGCCAAAAGAAGACCACTCGGGATAAAGAAGTGTCCTTTGAGCAGCACCCGATGTTGTGATTGTGCCACCCGTCGTGCGATCGTTCCACAGTGACCAAGACGCAGGCAGTGGATTTAGGCCGATCTTAACATCAGCATCCCAGCTCCATGTATAATAAGCCAGTGGGACATCAATGCTCACTCCGGGCGCACGGTACATGATGTAGTCTTGAAACGCCTCTTTTTTGATAGCGTATTCTCCAAAGCTGTCGGACAACGGCCCAGTTCAAGGATTGTCTACGTCAGCGTGGAAAGACCCTGTTGGGCTTACAAAGCTGCCCTGTGCGCCGATTGCAGTCGTACTCATAGCTGGAGTTCTATAACGGCTTACAGAAACCAGTTGGAGATGATACCAGGTCTCCTTACTGCTGTAGGGAGTTGCAGGTGTTGTGACAGAGTCGTTGAACCAGATACCAGCATAGCTGTTGTAGCCCGTTCGATGTCAGGGCTTCGCAGCCACGAGCAGGGCTTTTTGCGCGGCCTTTTTTACGTCAGGCTTGCCCAGTTTAACGGCCTTCTCCAACGCGGCTTTGGCTTGCTGGGCGTTTTCAATCTTAGCCTTGTCCTTTGGGTCAAGCCGCTGCCAACCGTAGCCGTAGTAGTAGTTGGCAAACACAGAGTCTGAGTCCAGCGACATGGCTTTGCCGAACTCGATGAAAGCGGCTTTGTTCTCACCACTTCCCTGCCATTGCAAGCCCGAAGCGATATGAGCCATTGTCCAAAGCTGTGTCGGCATAGGCAGCCGTGGATTGAAATGTGTTTCTGCCAAAGGCGTATCCCCAAACTTCGGCACGTTTGCCAGTGCTTTTTCATAAATAGAAACCGCTTCTGTCCAATGCCCTGTTTGGCCGAGCAAAGCAGCATAGTACATTTGCGTCCTGACTTCTTGCGCGATGCTGCTCCACTTGAATGGGTCCTTGTAGATCAAGGTTTGATATGCCTGTATCGCTTCCTTCACACGCCCCTGACCCGTCAGCGCTTCCCCCAGACCTTGATAAGCCCCGGCATCCAGAGCGTCAATGGATTGGATTGCGCGGTAGTCTGCCTCTGCCTCCTCGTAATGCTTCACAAGCAGAGCATTTTCCCCGGCCTCATTAAGCAAATCTTCTTGCTGAAGCACAAGCATTTCTTCCGCTGTGTTGGCAGTGATGCCTATTTGTGACGGCGAGGCGGGGGGTGCTACTTCGTCCGCCTGCACTGCGGCTGCTCCACCCAGTGCAGCGAGTGCAAGCAAAGTTGTTGCGATCACTGTTTTCATCGTTCTATTGTATTACAGCCTGCCATGTGTGTCAAGGGTTATTTTTGCCAAACAAAAAAAGGCCGGAGGCTTTGCGCTTCCGGCCTTATGCTGCCCTGTCTAATACTTCGGCACGCTGGGGTCTACGTCGTCGGACCAAGCCAGGATGCCGCCGGTGAGGTTGTGCAGCTTCTTGAACCCGGCCTGCTTGAAAATCTCAAACGCTTCGGCGGAGCGTTTGCCGGACTTGCATTGCAGCACGATGTCGTCGGCGGTGTCGAACTCATGCAGGCGCTCTTTGACCGTCGCCAGCGGGACAAGCCTCGCGCCGGGGATGTGGCCGATGGCATACTCATATGGCTCGCGCACATCCACCAGCGTGAACGTGTCGCCCCGGTCCATCTTGGCCTTGAGTTCCAGGGCCGTGATCTGCTCGTCGGTCTCTAAAGCCGGGCCTTCGTCGCCGCGCCCCACGCCGCAGAACTCGTCGTAGTCGATGAGATGCGTGACCGTCGGATGGTCGCTGCAAATCGGGCAGTTCGGGTCCTTGCGGAGCTTGAGTTCCCGGAAGGACATTTTGAGCGCATTGAAGAGCATCAGGCGGCCTACTAAGGGCTGGCCTTCGCCTAAAATGAGCTTGACCACTTCAATCGCCTGAATGACGCCGATGATGCCGGGCAGAACGCCCAGCACGCCGCCTTCGGCGCAGGAGGGAACCAGTCCGGGCGGCGGCGGCTCCGGGTACAGGCAGCGGTAGCAGGGGCCGTCTTTGGCGTAAAACACCGACGACTGGCCCTCAAACCGGAAGATAGAGCCGTAGACATTGGGCTTGCCCAGCAGGACGCAGGCATCGTTGACCAGGTAGCGGGTCTGGAAGTTGTCCGTGCCGTCGGCAATGATGTCGTAGTCTTTGAGAATATCTAAAGCGTTCTCCGAGGTCAGCATGACTTCGTGCTTGACGATGTTGACATACGGGTTGATTTCTTTCAAGGTCTGCTCGGCGCTGTCGATCTTGGGCTTGCCGATGGAGCTTTCCCGATGCACAATCTGCCGCTGCAAGTTGGTCACATCCACGGTGTCAAAGTCCACCAGACCCAGTGTGCCGACGCCCGCCGCCGCCAGATACATGGTCAGGGGAGCGCCGAGGCCGCCCGTGCCGACGCACAGAACCCGCGCCGCTTTCAGGCGCTTCTGCCCTTCCATCGTCACTTCCGGCATGATCAGGTGGCGCGAATACCGCAGCACTTCGTCATTGGACAGCTTTTCGGCTTCGGGATTACCCGCCAGATGAAACGACGGCGACCCGCCTGTGCCGACGGCGTCCAGCCCGCCCGCAATGCTCGGCACGATAGTCAGCGTGTCACTGTCCGTGACCGACGTGGCCCCCGCCTGCAAGTAGCGGCTGTCTTCGTCGTTGACATAGACATTGACAAAGGCTCGCAGTGTCCCGTCGTCATTGAATAAGTGCTTGCGGATGTCCGGGTAGTTCTCGGCCAGGTGCTGCAAGGCATGGTCTACAGTCGCGCCGCCGACTTCCACCTCTTCGTGGTTCATTGTGTACCGCTGCATGGGTGTCGGCACTATGATCTTGGGCATTCGGTCTTCTCTCCTCGGTTACTCTTTAGTGGCTTTAATTTCATCTTCGTCAAATCCGCTTCGGTCCTCGCGCAGCCGCCAGTTTCGGACTTCCACCGGCTCGCCGCCCCGCACCGAGACGATGACATAACAGTACCCCGGCCAGGCGTGTTCCCGGTCAAACTCCGATGGCACCGCCGGCGCGTCCGGGTGCGAGTGGTAAAACCCGACTACGCCCAGCCCCTCTGCCCGCGCTGCCCGGTCCGTTTTCACTAACTCGCCGGGGTCAATCTCAAACCGATTGCGCGGCGAATCGTCCCGCGTGTTCGCCGCCGGAACCGACCGCGCCAGCGTGATAGTGTCGCCCGCAGACGTGCCGACCAAAAACCCGCAGCACTCGTGGGGGTAGTCGTGGGCTGCATGAGAGCGCATCGCGGCATCATGTTCGTGTGTGATTTGGAGAGGCATCAGTTAAGCCATTACCAGCGTCATATGTGCCGCTTCCGACGATTTCTGCTCCGCCAGAACGCGGACTTCCACACTTCGGCCTAGCCGCGTCAGGCAACGAAAAAGCTGTTCCAGCGAAAGGTCCGCCAAACGTCCCCGGAAAATCGCTGTCATCTCTGCCTCAGTAATCCCTGTCTGCTGAACGGCTTCGGTTTGGGTCAATCCTGTCTGCTCAATCAGTTCACGGATTTGGATTGCCAGCAGTGATTTCATTTGGCGCTCTTCCGGGTTTGGGAGGCCCAAATCAGCAAACACATTGCCACTGCTCATTTCTATTTCTGTATTATTCATCTCGTGTCTCCTCCGCCTGCTCCGCAAGCCACTCCTGGTGCGCCGCTTCGGCTAACTTCAAGCGGCTGCGTACCAGATCAATCTCCTGCTTGGGTGTCTGGATGCCCTGCCGCGATTTCTTCTGGAACGCATGAAGTATGTAAATTATTTCTGCAAAGCGAACGGTATAGACAGCCCGGTAGGTGTCGCCATCGTAATTATCAACGATTTCCAGAACGCCCGCCCCGTGAAAGCCGGAGAGCGGCTTGGCAGAAATCGGCTTGCGCCCATATTGGACTTCCTGGATGGCATCTCCAATTCCATCTTGGATTGCCTCGGGAAACTTTTTCAAGTCTTTCTTTGAAGACCCAACCCAAACAACAGGTTTCAAAGCGGGCCTGTTCATGTTGCTTCACCTTCCTTGGCTCCCTGCTATCGCTGCGCTGTCCAAATCGTACCACTGGACCTGCATTTTACCTGATGCAAACTGGCCGCGCACGACAAACGAAGACGCCGCGTTTTCCTGTCTGTCTTTTTCGATGAGCGTACACAGTTCGTGGTAGCGTGGCAGGTCTTCCGCAAGGATGCGAATGCTTTCGTCAGGTTCTTCCGGGAGGGTTCCGGCCCGGTAAGCCTTATCCCATTTTTGCCAGAGCGTATGCTGTACCAGTGCCCACTGGACAACCTGCCCGGATACAGGCGTCAGCTCAAAGCGGTCTTCGTCCGGGTTATACACGTCGTTGTCAAAGTGAAGCGAACGATAAAAATGGGGTTTTTGCCGGTAATCGGCATAGCCGTCACGCGGGCCATCGTACCAGTCTTCCACTGTGTAAACAATATCATGCAGCACGTCCGTCTGCCTCCTATGTATCATGCCGCCACAGGCTCCCGTTTTTTCTGCACTTGTCCTTTAGCTTCCGGTGTACGCTTGCGGACGGAGGCGGATAGTTCCACATCGTAGCCCAGGCAGTGCAGGTAGCCAGTAAGTTGGCTCAATGTAAATTCGGAAAAGCCGCGCCCCAGCAAATGGCCCAATTCCTCTTTGCTAACTCCCAGAAGCACCGCCGCTTGATTTTTTGTCAGCCGTTTCTTTTTGATGGCTTGCTCAATTTCGATACTCAACTGGGATTTGACTTGAAGCTCTTCGGCATCCGGCAGGCCCAGGTCGGCAAAAACATTGCCACAACCCACATAGTATTCAATTTCCTCAACGTCTGTTTTTTGTGCCATTTCAATCTTTCTCCTGCTGAGACAGCCAATCTTGGTGCAGTTCCTCAGCCGCTTTAAGGCGGGTGCGTATCAAAGCAATGTCCTGATTGCTTGTCTTAATGCCGTGCTGGGATTTCTTCTGAAACACATGAAGCACATAGAGGCGTTCCGCAAAACGAACGGTGTAGACAGCACGGAAAGTATCGCCGTCATAATTGTCCTTGATTTCCACAACAGTCGCCCCGCCAAAGCCCGACAGAGGTTTTGCAGCTGCCGGTTTGTCTCCCTGCTGTGCCTGTTTGAGTGACCTACCAATGCCGGTCTGAACCGCGCCAGGCAGCGCCTTCAAATCTCTCAGCGAAGCCCCCACCCAAATCACAAGCTTCAATTCCAATGGCTGTCTCAATTTTACCCTCCCTAGTGGTTATATCTGCGGGTGCGGCTCGTCTTCGCCTTCGGTCCAGAAGCGTTCGGAGAGGTAGCGGTCGGCGCCGTCGCATAAGATGGTCACGATGACGCTGCCGGAGGGGGCGGTTTTGGCGACTTGCAGGGCGCTGTGGACGTTGCCGCCTGCGGAGATGCCGACCAAAAGGCCCTCTTCGCGGGCGAGGCGCTTGACCATCACATACGCGTCTTCGGTGCGGCACTCGACATTCTCATCGGCCACGGTGGGGTCGTAGATGGGCGGGACGATGGCGGTCTCCAGGTGCTTCAGGCCCTCCAGGCCGTTGAACGGCGAATCGGGCTGCATAGAGATCAGCTTGACGTGTGGGGCCATATCGCGCAGGTAGCGGCCCACACCCATCATCGTGCCGGTCGTGCCGAGACCGGCGACAAAGTGCGTGAGCGTGCCTTGGGTCTGTGCCCAGATTTCGGGGCCGGTAGTTTTGTAATGGGCTTTCCAGTTGTTCGGGTTGCCATACTGATCGGGATAAAAGTACAATTCAGGATGCTCGGCGTAGAGCTTTTTGACCATACGGATGGCCCCGTCCGACTGCTCGGCGGGGGGCGTGTAGACAATTTCTGCGCCATACGCCGACAGAATTTTTTTGCGCTCGGGCGTGACGTTCCGGGGCAGGCACAGGCGGACGTGGTAGCCCCGCGCCGCGCCAATCATGGCGTAGGCAATGCCCGTGTTGCCGGAAGTCGCGTCTAAAATGATCTTGCCGGGCGTCAGCAGGCCCTCGCGCTCGCCTTCCAGGATCATATTCAGCGCGGGGCGGTCTTTGACAGAGCCGCCGGGATTGAAGAACTCGGCTTTGCCGTAAAGCTGCACGCCGGGGGCGTCTTCTTCGATATGACGTAGGCGGACCAGTGGCGTGTTGCCGATTAAATCTTCCAGACGGTGTGCAGACGGTTCAGGCATTTTCTTTTCCTAGTAGCAGACTTGCAATAGTATACCCAAACGCCGCCCCGGTTTGACAGGGCTATGCGCGGGGAACAGTCAGAACACAGTTTAGTAAGGGGAACACATCGATGGCAGACAGCTATTCCGGCGGACCAGAAAAAAACGACTCGCCGAAGAGCGAAGAGCGGCAGGAGCAAGATAAGAATATGCGCGAGGTGCTGGACGAAAAGAAAGACGTCCGCAAGCTGACCCCCTGGGTCATCGGCGGGCTGATCGTTTTGGCGATTATTGCCTTTCTTGCCACCAGCGGCCTGCGGCATACCAATGACAACACCACGCCGGTCAACACGACCAGCGCCCCGTCCGGACAGGCGGGACAAAGCGGCGGCGCAGACCCGGCAGGCGGCGGAGGCCAGAGCGGCGGACAGGGAGCCTCGGGCAGCGCGGCGGGCAGTTCGGCATCCAGTGAGCCGGGCGCGGCGGGAACAGCGGGGACCGCCGGGACGGCTGACAGTACCGGTGCTGGGACGACCGGAACTAATACTCCCGGAAACGCGGGCAGCACGGGCTTTGCGGGAAACAGCGGCATGGCTGGTCCTAACGGAAATACGGGCGGCCAGTCCGCAGGCGGCGGTCAGGCGGCGGGCGGCGGCGCAGGCGGGCAGGGCAGCCCCGGCACGATGGGCACATCCAGCACCGGCGGCGGCAGTGTGGGTGCCGGTGCTCCCGGCGTGGCAGGTGGTGGTGAGGCAGGGGGGCCGGGCGGCGGCAGCGCAGGCACAGGCGGCACTGCAGGAACTGCGGGCGGGCCGGGCAGCGCGGCAGGGTCCGGGCCGGGCGCGACCGGCAGTGCCGGAGCAGGCGGCACTGCAGGAACTGCGGGCGGGCCGGGCAGCGCGGCAGGGTCCGGGCCGGGCGCGACCGGCAGTGCCGGAGCAGGCGGCGCGGCGGGCAGTGCGTCCGGGACCGGCGGGGCCGGTGCGACTTCCGGCGGGGGCGGCGCAGGCGCAGGGGCCTCCGGCGGCGGTGCTGGCGGCGGTGCAGGTGGTGGCGGTGGAGCCGGAGGCGGCGGATAAAACTGCGAACCCGGCACAGTGCGTGCCGGGTTCTTTCTTTGCCGCGATTCCGGGTACACTTTATGCTATGAAAGTCACCGTCCTCGGCAGCGGCACTTCCCACGGTGTCCCTATGATTGGCTGCGACTGCGCGGTCTGCACCTCCTCGGACCCGCACAACCGCCGCCTGCGGCCTTCCATTCTAGTCACGGCGGACGACGGCGCGAACGTTCTGGTGGACACGCCTCCCGAAATGCGGATCGCGTTTCTGGAAAACAACGTCCAGCGGCTTGACGCCATTTTTTACACGCACTCCCATGCCGATCATATTTTCGGACTCGACGACGTTCGCACGTTCAACTACCGCACTGGGGCGGCCATGCCCGTCTATGCCGAGCTGTCTGTGCTGGGCGATCTGCGGCGCATTTATGACTATATCTTCCAGCCTGCCCAGCCCGGCGGCGGCAAGCCGCAGGTGACGCTGCATGAAACCGGGCCGGGGCAGGCCCTGACTCTGCACGGGCTGGACATTCTGCCCCTGCGTGTCTTCCACGGCAATCTGCCGATTTTAGCATACAAGTTCGGGACGCGCTTTGCGTATGTCACCGATGTCAGCCGCATCCCCCCGGAAACCTGGCCCCATCTGGAAAATCTGGACGTGCTGATGCTCGATGCCGTGCGCCGCGAGCCGCATGACACGCATTTCCACCTCGATGCTGCGCTGGAAACGATTGCCCTGCTTCAGCCCAAACGGGCGCTGCTGACTCATCTGTCCCACGACTATGACCACGCCGCCACCAATGCCGACCTGCCCCCCGGCGTCGCGCTGGCGTATGACGGCCAGACTATAGAACTTTGAGCCGGGGCGGTAAACGCCCCGTCTGGAAAAGCGTCCTTCGGACGAGAAGCCGGTGACTGCGGCTCAATCTTCACCCGAAGGGTGCTTCCCTGCCGGGGGTTTCTACACCCCCGGCTCCTCTCTGGAACTCTAACCATGCCCCTCCTCGAAGTCCACAGCCTGACCAAACGCTTTCCTATCCACCGCGCCACCAGCCCGTTCACGCAGGTCACCGACGAGGTGCGGGCCGTGGACGGCGTGGACCTGACGCTGGACGCCGGGGAAACGCTGGGGCTGGTAGGCGAATCCGGCTGCGGCAAGTCCACCCTGGGCCGCTGCCTGCTGCGGTTGATTAAGCCGACCGGCGGCAGTATTTCTTTCGGGGGACAAGACCTGCGGGCGCTGGCCCCGGAAGCCCTTCGCAAAGCCCGGCGCGAGATGCAGATTGTCTTTCAGGACCCGTTCGCCTCGCTGAACCCGCGCATGACTATCGGAGCCATCTTAGAAGAACCCCTGCGCGTCCATAAAATCGTCCCTGCGAAAGACCTCCGCACCGAAGTCGCCCGGCTGTTAGAACAAGTCGGTCTGCCGCAAGCCGCCGCGAATCGCTACCCGCACGAGTTTTCCGGCGGTCAGCGGCAGCGGGTCGGCATCGCCCGTGCGCTGGCCCTGCGTCCCAAGTTCATCGTCGCTGATGAGCCGGTGTCCGCGCTTGACGTCTCCATTCGCGCCCAGATTTTGAATTTGTTCCGCCAGGTGCAGGCGGACACCGGCGTCGCCCTGCTCTTTGTCGCCCATGACCTCGGCGCGGTCCGCCAAATCAGTCACCGTGTCGCCGTCGTGTACCTGGGCAAAATCGTTGAAATTGCTGAAGCGAACGAACTCTACGAAAATCCCCGCCACCCCTACACCCGCGCCCTGCTCGCTGCCGTGCCCAGCATCGATGGCGGCCTCCGCGCCGCAAGTGAAAAAGTCGAAGGCGATGTGCCTTCCCCCATCGACATCCCCCCCGGCTGCCGCTTCCGCACCCGCTGCCCCCACGCCCAGCCCCTTTGCGCCGAGACAGAGCCGTCCCTCGCACCGTTCGACGGCGGCCTCGCCGGTCATCTGTCCGCCTGCCACTTCGCCGCCACGCTGCCAGTTTTGAGCGTAAACGCTGCCTCCGTGTGATATAATCAAAAGAGAGAAACCAGTCAAGGAGGAAGCCGATGCCGACACAGGACAAAGATGCTCTTCGCTGGCAGGCCATCAGCCGCGATAGCCGCAAAGCGGCCCAGCATCTGCTGGAAGTGGGCTGCTGCCGCAGCAGCATCAGCCGGGCCTATTACGCCGCCTATGCCGCTCTCACGTCCGCGCTGATTGAGCAGGGTATTACCTTTGGGCAGGGCGGCAACAATCCCGGTCATGCCGGGCTGCCCGTTTATATCCTGAACAATCTGACCGCACTTCCGCTGACCCGGCGTTTCGACCTCAACAAGTCTGTGCGGAGACTTTACGCGGCACGAATTCAAGCAGATTATGTGGCCGTCACCGTTGCTGACCGCGCCGCCGCGCTTAATGCCCTGCGCGAACTTTCTCTCGTCCTGGCCGCTCTTGATTTACATGGAGACCTGCTATGATTGCCCCTCAAACACTACTCAGCGAAGCGGAGGTCCTCACTCGCCTGCGCGACTACCTGACCCATCACCCCATTCCTGGCATTCTTCTGGAGCCTGTGCCCGAAGGGGTGCGCCGCGACGACAACTGGTACTATGTCCCCATCCTGCTCAAAGCGGGCGAGCCTGCGGCCTACCAATACTACGACCTGCTCATTGACATTGAAGAGCAGTTTCGGCAGCAGGAACACTTAAACGTCCTGCTTGTTCCGGCGAACTGACAACCGTTATTTCTTGTCCGACATCAGCGCAATCCCCTTGAACTCCACCCACTCGTAGGGCCGTGCCTGGAACCAAACTTCCTTGACATTGTTCACCGCCAAGCCGTCAAAAACGTTGGTTTGCTGGTGCATGATGCCGCCGCCCATTTCGCCGTGAGAGTCGGCGGGATACACTTTGCCCAGTGTATCCACGGCCACCACGCGGCGCTCAACTTCGGGCAGACTATCGGTGACAGTGATCGCGGCGCTGCCCTTGATCTCACTGAGGCGTGAAATCAGGACTGTTCCGGTGCTGCTCGCTCTGTCTCGGCCTCCGTCTTCTTCCTGTATTGCCTGCGTCTCCCACGCGCCTGCTGACACTCCGCAGCGGAGGTCTGCCCTTGCTGGAACTGCGCCTTCGTTGGTCCCAGCAAGGACGACATACGTTTCTGGCAGGCGCTGGCCGTGTGACATCAGCATCCCATTACCCGAACCAACAATGGCAACCCCGTCAGCGTTGTAGTCAATGCCCACCTTTCCTGTTGAGCCGGGAGGCGGCATGACACGCACGGCAAATATCCGCTGCTGCTTCACAGTGCTGGTGACGGCTTCCGTCGGATCAAACGGCGGGGCAAGCGGCGACCCTTCCGGCTTCCACCAGACGGCAGGGGACAGGTGGGGGTCCGAAACGCCCAGCACTTCCACCGTCGCCCCGCTCGGTAGCGTTTGTTTCCATGCAGTCGGTGAGGCCGCCGCGTCATTTTGTGCCTGCGCGGCAGGCCGAAGGGCGGCCAGCGCCTCGACGCCGAGCGCGGCGGCGACAAGTGAGATGAAGGCGGCACGGCGCGTCAGCGTCCGTCGGTTGGCGTTAGGCTTGAGTATCCTGTGGAGCCTGCTTTCTACCTGCGCTGTTCGTGCCATCGGCAGGGTGGCCCAGAGAGCGAGAATTCGAGAATTGAGTTTGTGGCGTGTCATAGGGTGGCCTCAGTGCTGGGACGGATGCAGGGCGATGTTCTTGAACTCCGAATAGCGGAACGGGCGGGTCTGCACCAGAATTGACTTAACTTGAGACAGCGGCAGGCTGAACTCGGCGGTAATTTGATCCATAGGTGCAACGCTATCAGTACTACCGTCGCTTATGGAAGTACTTCCAATCTGTCCTTGATCACTCAGGGCAACAATGCGAATGTCTCGGTGAGCAGCACTGGATTTACGTCCGACTGAAACAATGCAGACAAAGCCTTTGGTGGTCTGCACCGGTCTAGCCATCATATACACTGCACTGCCAGTGGAAGTGGTACTGGTTCCGAACTGTTCCAACGCGGATACATTACGGTTCAAACCCGCCGTCGTTTCCCATGGACCGGAAGCAATCCCTATGCGGAGATCAGTTCGACGACTGGCTGCTGGAAAGTCCGCTGAAACAACTCGCGTCCCGTTTGTTCCTGCGTAATTTTGCGCTTCCATTTTCCCGACAGAACTGGACTGCGAAGTAGAGGAAGAGAATGTACTATTGCTCACCTGCCAGATGGTCTTGACATCCTGCGCTGTCGGCGGCAAGCGGAGTGCAAAAAATAATCTGCGGAGGTTTGGCTGTGAGGGAGACCCAGATTGACTGCTGCCGGAGTTTTCAGCAGTGGCAAAGTCAAAGACCGGCTTTGGCAGAAGCGCTCCTGCTTTGTTCCACCACTCATGCTTCTGCGGGTCTCCTACGCCCGCAATCTGCACCATGACCGGGGCAGAGTTTCGAGCGTTTGGCGCTAAGGCAGACACCGGAGCAGCCTGTGCCGGAGATGTTGAGGAAAGCGGCAGGGTGGGCGCGGCCTGTGCGGCAGGCCGGAGCGCGGCGACTATTGCAACAGCGACGGTTGCGGGCACAAGGGCAAACAGCACGGCACGGCGAGTAAGGGCGCGTCGGTTCTGAACGGGTTTGAGAATCATGGTAATTCTTCCTTCTACCTGCGCCGTGCGTGCCATCGGCAGGGCGGCCCAGAGGACGAGATTGTGCGCGACGTGTTTGCGAAGCATGAGCGGATTTTCCTTGTCGTGAGGCGCGGCAATCAATAATCCAGGTTGGCCCCGAAGTCCGGCGTCTTGCCCTGCTGGATGGCGGAGCGCCACTCGGCGAGGGCGGGGTCGTTCCAGACTTTGCCGCATTCGTCCAGGTAGCCCAGCGCCGCGTCCCGGCGGCCCGCCAGAAGCAGGTCTCTGGCAAGGCTCATATTCGGGCCAAACGCGCTTTTGATGGAAGAACTGAACAGACGGCCCATCGTCAGCAGACACGCCTCGGCCTCGGCGGGGCGGCCGTCCCGCAACGCCAAACGGCCCACAACCAGATTGGCGGTGTAGGTTGCCTTGTCCCCCCGCTTGAAGTAATCGGGTTCGCCGGACTGGGCGAGTTGCTGCGCCAAAGCAAGCAGCTTGCTGGCGTAGCGCCGCGCCTTGTCGTACTCCCCAGCGTTGTAGGCCGTCGTCGCCAGATTGGTCAGCAGGAAGTCTTTGGTGATGTCGCTCGTGCTGAGGTTGAACGCGGCCTCGTATTCGGCCAGAGCCTTCCGGGCAGGCTCTGGCCGTACGCTGGAGTGCATTGTCGATTGCAGCTCATAAAGCTGCCCCAGTTGCTGTGGCCAGTCGGGGTTGTTTGGCTCCAGCGTCTCCGCCCGCCGCAGCAGGCGCTCCGCTGTTTCGTCGTCAGATTGCAGGCAGTATTTGGCGGCATTGCTTAAAATCGCCGTGCGGCTTGGGTGGGCCGCGATCTGCTTCAGCCAGAGGGTTTTTCCCTGCTCAAAGCCTGCGGGGTTGTCGCGCCTAAGAAGCAGCACGTTCGGCTCTCCCCAGAAGAATGGCTCTTCGGGGTCATTTCTGATAAACCAGAATATCTGCTGCGCGTAAGCGGCGGAGTGAAGCCAGGGCACGTCAAAGCGTGTCGCGCTGTAATAGCCCAGTAGTCGTCCGTGCGCCGCAGGGTCATCGGGGTGCGCGGCGAGAACTTTCTCCTGCGCCGCCGCCGCTTCAGGCGTCAGTGAATGGCCCTCGTCTACAAAGCTCATCGTCGCAAACCCGGCGGGCACGGCCCAGACCGCAGGCACCTCGGCGTCGGCTTTGGGCGGCGGCGGGGTGGCCGTCTGCTTGGGCACGGGCCACTTGGGGGCAGGCTTTTTGCGAAGGGGGCGCTTGATCGCAGAGAACAGGGGTTTTTGCACAGCAAGAGTGGGCTGAGGCAAAGCGCCACCCGACCACCACTGCCCTGATTTCTGCCAGGCATTGACCCCGGCCAGCAGCCGGGCGGCATTGAGTGTTGGGCTGGGACCTGCTGACACGGCAACGCCGACGCCCAGTGTTCGCTGAACCTTCATCACTACTGGCAACGCCACCGCAACAGCATGAATGTTGAAGCCATGCGGGCGTCGGGAAGCGGCCTGCGCGGCGGGCCGAAGGGCGGCCAATGCCGCGACACCGAGGGCAACGGCGACCAAAGAGCCGACAAGAGCGCGGCGCGTGAGGGCGCGGCGGTTTTGGGTGGGGTTCAGCATTTGGGTAATCCTTCCTTCGACGCGGGCGGTGCGGGCCATGCCGATGGCGCCGGTGGGGGCGGGCGGCGCGGCAGGGGACAGGGCGCGGGCGATGTCCAGGAGGTGACGGGCGTAGTCGGGGGCGGGAACGCCGCAGGACAGGACAAGGTCGTCGCAGGCCAGCTCGCTTTCATCGCGCAGGCGGCGGGCGGTGAGCCAGACGAGCGGGTGGAACCAGTAGAGGGCGCAGGTGAGGTCCGCCAGCCGGTGCGCGGCCCAGTCGCGGCGGCGGATGTGGGCCAGCTCATGCAGCAGCACCGCCCGCAGGCGGCCTTCGGGCCAGGTGTCGGCGGCGTCCGGGAGCAGCACCACCGGGCGGCGCAGGCCCCAGGTGATCGGCACCGGCACGTCGCCCCGGCGGATGGCGGGGGCGCGAGGGAGGCCGAGCGTGGCGGCGCATTCAGTGGTGAGGGTCAGCACGGCAGGGGACGTTTCGGCGCGGCTGGAACGGTTGAGCTTTCCGATGCCCCACAGGCCCAGCAGGGGGCGCAGCGAGGCAAGGAGGACGCCGAGGAGCCAGAGGGCGAGGAGGAAGGAGGCCCCCCCGCCCCGATAACCACTTATGGGGGGAGCCGGAGAAACCTACCCCGGCTCGTTCCTCGCCACCCCTCCCTAGCAAGGAAGGGTTAGGAAAATTGTCGGAGGCTTTCTCTGAACTTCTGACTCCCCCTTCCTTCTTAGGGAAGGGGGCTGGGGGGTTAGGTTCTTCTCCTGCGGCACTCGGAGCCAGGGGGTGAGCCTGACTCATCTGCACGGGCAGGCGCATGGACACCGGCAGCGAAAATGGGGTCCACCAAAGCAGCGGCAGGGCCAGCAGGGCGCAGAGAGTCAAGAGGCAGACCAGATGCCGCGACGCCGCCGAGGCGCGGCGCAGGGCCAGTAGAGCCAGGCCAGACAGCGCGAAGACGCACAGGCTTTTGACCAGAAGCAGGAGCAGGGACAGGGGAGTCATCGGGCGTCTCCTTTGGCTTTAGCATCATCAATTAAGGCTTGGAGGCGGGCGTGCTGTTCGTCAGACAGCGGCTCGTCGGTGGCGGATAGCAGGGCGGCGACGGTCTGCTCGACGGACCCGGCGAAGAATGTGTGCATGACCTGCGCGACTGCCGACCGGGCGGCGGCGGGCCGGGCGCGGGTGGGGCGGTAGACATAGCGCGGGCCGTCTTTGGCGTGGGTGATATGGCCTTTGGTCTCTAAAATGCCGAGCAGGGCGCGGACGGAGGAGTACGAAGGCGGGTCCGGCAGGGCGGCCAGCACGTCGGCGGCGGTGGCCTGTTCCTGCTGATACAGGATGTCCATGATCTGCCGCTCCCGGCGGCTGAGGGCGGGGGGAGTGTTCCCATTTCTGTTCATGCTAATAATTTAGCATTTATACAGCGATTTGTCAAGGGATTTGCTAAAAATTAGCAGATGGTTTTAGAACAGATTGCGAGGGGTTGAAAACCCCTCGCTAGGAGAGGCGTCCTGCGGACGAAAGAGCAAGAGGGCAGGGAGACCCTGCCGCTACTTCTTCCACCCGAAGGGTGCTTAACCTAGCGAGGGGTTTTCAACCCCTCACAATGAGACGGACCCGTTCTACCACCCCTGAATGCCCCAGATGCCCTGGGCATATTCGCGGATGGTGCGGTCACTGGAGAACTTGCCGGAGCGGGCGACATTGAGAATGGCTTTGCGTGCCCATGTTTCCGGCTGGAGATACTCACGGGCGGCTTCTCGCTGGGCGCTGATGTACGACGGCAGGTCGGCGAGGTGGAAATACTTGTCGCCGTAGAGCAGCGACTCGAAAATCGGGCGGAACAAACCCGGCTCACCGGGGCAGAAGCGGTCCGAGTTCAGGGCGTCCAGCACGCGCCGGGTGGCCGGGTCGCTGTAGTAGTCCCAGGGGCGGTACGTTCCCCGGTGGTGCATTTCGGCGATCTGGTCCGCCGTCAGGCCGAAGATGAAGATGTTGTCGCCCCCGACTTCCTCTTTGATCTCAATGTTCGCGCCGTCCAGCGTGCCGATGGTCAGCGCCCCGTTGAGGGCAAACTTCATGTTGCCCGTGCCCGACGCTTCCTTGCCTGCGGTGGAAATCTGCTCGCTGAGGTTGGCGGCGGGGATGATCTTCTCGGCCACGGAGACGCGGTAATCGGGCACGAAGACCACGGACAGCTTGCCCGCCGTGTGTGGGTCGGCGTTCACCACCGAGGCCACGCTGTTGATCAGCTTGATAATGCGTTTGGCGGCCTCGTAGCCCGGTGCGGCTTTGCCGGCAAAAATGTAAGTGCGCGGGACCAGCGGGTCCGTGCCGTCCTCGGTCAGACACAGGTACTCATGGATGATGTGCATGACATTGAGTAGCTGCCGCTTGTACTCGTGGATGCGCTTGACCTGCACATCAAAGAGCGTGTCTAGGTCCAAAATCAGCCCCTGCGTGTCCTGAACAAAGCGGGCCAGCTCGGCTTTGCTGGCCTGCTTGACTTCGGTGAATCTGGTCTGGAAACCCGTCTCGCCCGCCAGCGGCTCTAATGCCTGCAGCTTGTCTAAATCGGTAATCCAGCCGTCGCCGATGGCTTCGGTGATCAGGTCGGCCAGGCCGGGGTTGGCTTTCAGCAGCCAGCGGCGCGGGGTGACGCCGTTGGTCTTGTTGCTGAACTTTTGGGGCGAAGTCTGCGCGAAGTCCGGCACGAGCGACGATTTGATCAGCTCGGTGTGCAGAGCGGAGACGCCGTTGACGGCGTGGCTGCCGACAATCGCCAGGTTTGCCATGCGGACTTTCGGGTCCGCGCCCTCTTCAATCAGCGACATCCGTATCTGCCGCCCGCCGTCATTAGGCCACTTCAAGCCGACTTCGGCTAAAAAGCGCCGGTTGATCTCATAGATAATCTGCAGGTGCCGGGGCAGAACATACTCAAACAGCCCCACCGACCACTTCTCTAACGCCTCAGACAGCAGGGTGTGGTTCGTGTAGCCGCAGGTGCGGACGGTCAGGTCCCACGCTTCGTCCCAGGCCAGTCCGTGAATGTCCACAAAGACCCGCATCAGCTCGGCCACCGACAGCGCCGGGTGCGTGTCGTTCATCTGGATCGCCACCTGATCGGCAAACTCGCCCCAGCCCTCTTTCGCCGTGTCATGGCTCTGCTGATAACGCCGCATAATGTCGTGGATCGCGCAGGCGGTCAGAAAATACTCCTGCAAAAGCCGAAGCTCCTTGCCTGCCGCCTGAATATCCGACGGGTACAGCACTTTGGAGATGCGCTCGGTCTCAATCTGGGCATCCACCGCGCCCTGATAGTCGCCCCGGTTGAAGTCCTGCATATTGAACTCATAGGCCGACCGGGCCGAGTACAGCCGCAGGTAGTTGACCGTCCGCCCGCCGTAGCCCGGAATAGGGAAGTCGTGGGGGACGCCGACCACGATTTTGCGGTCCTTCCAGACCGGCTTCCACTGCCCATCTTCCTCCCGCCACTCCACCCGGCCATAGACCGGCACGCGGCAGGCTTCTTCGGGCCGCTCGATCTCCCAGGGCGTCCCGTGCGCCAGCCAGTTGTCCGGCTCCTCGGTCTGGTAGCCGTGGTGGATTTCCTGCTTGAACAGCCCGTACTCATAGTTGATGCCGTAGCCGAAGCCGGGCATTTCCAGGGTCGCCAGCGAGTCCAAAAAGCACGCCGCCAGCCGCCCCAGGCCGCCGTTGCCCAGCGCCGCATCGGCTTCATAGTCGCGCACTTCCTCCAAATCCGCCCCGCGCCGCGTGAGTGCCTCCCGCCCGGCCTCTAAGAGTCCCAGATTGGTCAGCGTGTTGCCAAGCGTGCGCCCCATCAAAAACTCCATCGACAGGTAATACAGCCGCTTGGCCTTCGCGTCCGCGTAGCGTTTCTCGGTGGCCACCATCCCGTCCACCATCCGGTCCCGCGCCGTCAGCGCCAGCGACCAGAACAGCTCGCGCTTGGTCAAGTTTTCGCAGTCCCCGCCCAGCGCATACTTCGTGTGGCGGCAAATCTCGGCATCCAGTTCTTCAGGTGTCAGTGTAGGCATAAAATTTCTCTCTAAATGCGGTCTGGGACCCCGGCTTTGAAAAGCCGGGCTAACGGAGTACAAAGCCCCTCCGGGGCTGGGGAACAATAGTAACCATGCCATGAATGGCACGGCTGGTCGGCCTGCGGCCAGGAAGTACCGCTTCGCGGCACTCGGAACAGGTTTGTTTTAGCCCCGCGAAGCGTGGGCTTCCCGGCGTCTGCGCTCAGTAGCCGTGCCATTCATGGCATGGTTCTTCTTGCCGACAGGGCGGGGCGCGGCGGCTTGGGAAACGCCAGAACGCCCGCGCCTGCTTCGCCGCCGGGCGGCAGGAGGCGCAGCAGGGCGATGTCTTCCGAACGCTCCGCGTCGCTCTCGTACTGGCATTTTACGACTTCTTCTTCGATTTCATTCACCACAAGGAGCAGCGGGGTCTGCCCCTGCTCGGCGGACCAGACTTGCCACCGGCCAAAATCGCGCACTGGCTGTAAGTGCGTGAAGTGCTTGTCTGCAAACCATTGATACGGCATCGCGGTTGTCTGCATGGCTGTTCTCCCTGGCGGGTGACGTCATCAATCAGAGCAAGACCGCATCCCTTCGGCCCATTCCAGCGCCTCCGCCTCCCGCTGTTCCTCTGCCGCCCTCGCCTGTCTGGCCCGTTCGAGGCTCTCTTTGACGGCCTCTAGCACATACTGCTCTGGCTCTATGCCCTCCCGTGCGGCTGATTCCCGAACCTGCGTTTCCATCTCCGGGGCTAAGTTTAGTGTGAATGCCATCTTTATTCCGTGTCATTTTCATAGCCAGCAAGTAATTGCCGTGCTCTTTCTGCATTCTGGTCCCAAATGGAGCCGAGAGAAGAATGCTCAACCCGAATTGCCAGATTGAGCAGGTCTTCGGCGAAATCGGGAGGGAGACTGTCGCGAATGCCCCGGCAGAAAAAGTAAAATCCAATGCCAAAGCATCTTCGTAACTCTGAGCCGATGGGCAGCACTTTTTCGGCCTCATAATGAGGCAGAGCTAGAATAGACAGAAAATCCTGTATTTGCTGGTGAGAAAATGCAACTTCTCGCCATGTCTCATAGTCCGGGTATTCGGGATACATCAATGGCTCGCTTCATAAAACCATGCCATAAATGGCACGGCTCATCGGCCTTCGGCCAGAAAGCACCGCTTCGCGGGGCTAAGACAAAGTCAGTCTGATCTCATTCTAAGTGCCGCGAAGCGGTACTTTTCGGCGTCCACTCCGGGCAGCCGTGCCATTTATGGCATGGAATGTGAAATCATATTCTACCCCGTTCCACCGCCTCAATCTCCAAAATACCTGCCACTTCGGCCAGCGTGTCGATCACAAAATCCGGGCGGCGGTCCAATTCGTCCGGCCAGGGCTGGGCGCAGGGAAGCCAGGCGGCGGTCATACCGACGGACTGTGCGCCGATAATATCGGCGGTGGGGTTGTCGCCAACAAAGAGGATATGTGTGGGGGCGACCCCGAGGTGCGCGGCGGCGCGGAAGATGGCCGGGTTGGGCTTTTTCGTGCCGAAGGTCTCCGAAACAAAGAGGCAGTCGGTGCGGAGGGGCAGGCCCAGGGCGTCCATCTTGCGCCACTGCCGGGCGGAGCCGTTGGTGATGACGCCGAAAGGGACGTTGGCGCGGGCGAGGGCGTCCAAAAGTGCCTCGGTGTCGGGTTCCGGGCGGACATAGCTGAGGAACTCCAGGAAGAAGGTTTCCAGCGAGCGGGCGGGATGGCTGGGCAGGGCGGGGTAGTCGGCGTGCAGGCGCTCAAAGATGGCCTGCTTGGAGCCGTAGCCGTTCAAATCCAGAGAGTGAATGAGGGCGCGGGCTTTGGCAGCTTCGGTAGGGTCGGTCAGCCGCAGGGTGTCCGCAAGGTAGGCGTCGGTCCAGCGGGCGAACGCTGCCCGGCGGCTGTACAAGGTGTCGTCAAGGTCGAACAGGACAGCGTGAAAGCGGGTCATTGGCTTATCCTGGGTCGCAGAGCGAGGTGAGAGAACAGCGCCATGCCGTAGGGCAGGGCACCGTCACTGAAGTTGTAGGTCGGCGTATGCAAGTCGCTGACTTCGGTTCCGACCCCGAGGCGGAACATGACGCCGGGGATGTGCAGCAGGTAGTAGGCGAAGTCTTCGGCCCCCATCGTGGGGGTTTCCAAGAACGTTACTTTGTTCGGGCCGAGCACGGCGCGGCCCACGGCTTCGACTTCGGCGTTCAGGCGGGCGTCGTTGACGACGACGGGCGGGCCGGGAACGTAGTCAAGCGTGCAGTCCGCCCGAAAGGCGGCGCAGATGTTTTGCGCGATGCGCTCCATTTTGGCGGGCATCTCAGCGCGGACGGCATTGGACAGGCAGCGCACGGTTCCACTGAGCTTGGCCGTGCCGGGAATGACATTGTAGGCGGTCCCGGCGTGGAACTGGGTCACGGTGACGACCACCGAGTCCAGCGGCGAGACTTCGCGGGAGGCCAGTGTCTGCCAGGCGCTGATGACCTGCGCTCCTACCACAATCGGGTCCACCGTCAGGTGCGGGTAGGCCGCGTGACCGCCTTTGCCTTTGATGGTCAGATCAAAGCTGTCCGCGCTTGCCATCATCGGGCCGGGGCGGCAGCCGATCTGGCCGATCTCTAAATTGGGCCAGCCATGCAGAGCATAGATAGCTTCGACGCCCTCTAAAACGCCCGCCTCCACCATCGCCTCGGCCCCGCCGACAGTCTCTTCCGCAGGCTGGAAAATCAGCTTGACCGGACCGGGCAGTTCGCCCCGCAGCTCGGACAGCACGGTGGCTGTGCCCAGCAGCGTAGCCGTGTGCCCATCGTGCCCGCAGGCGTGCATGACGCCGGGGCACTGGGACGCATACGGCAGGCCGCTGTCTTCGGTGATTGGCAGGGCGTCCATGTCCGCCCGCAGGGCCATCATCGGGCCGTCTTTTGTGCCGCGCAGAATGCCCGTGACGCCGTGCCCGGCCAGCCCGGTCTGAATATCTTCCACCCCCAGCGCCCGCAGGCGCTCGGCGACATACTCTCCCGTCTGCCGCTCCTGCCCGCTGAGTTCGGGGTTTTGATGCAGGTGGTGACGTGTTTGGACGACTTGGGGTAGAATGTGCTCCACAATTCGCTCGATTTCTGCCGTGATGGCGCTCGTCTTCTGATTACTGTCTTGCATGAAGGATACTTCGCCGCCGGGCGGGCGGGTTCCTGCACAAAGAGGCCCCCTAGCCCCCAATTCTGGGGGAACCAGATAATTAGGAGAAGGCCGTTCCGATCTTCTCCGGCTCCCCCATTATTGGGGGCGGGGGGCCTCCTCAGAAAGCATCACAACCCTATGTCCCTGCTTCTCGCCATCTACTACGAGCACCCCGACTGGTTCCAGCCCCTGTTTGCCGAACTCGACCGGCGCGGCACAAATTACGTTGCCCTCGATGCCCGGCAGCATTCCTACGACCCCGGCCAGACGGGGCGCGAGTACGCTGTGCTGTTCAACCGCATGAGTCCGTCGGCCTACCTGCGCTCCGACCACCCCGGCATCTTCTACACGCTGGGGTATCTGGCCCATCTGGAGCGGCTGGGAACGCGGGTGGTCAACGGGCGGCAGGCGTTCACCACCGAAACCTCCAAAGCCCTCCAACTGACCCTGCTGCAATCGCTGGGCCTGCCCTACCCGAAGGCGCGGGTCATCGGGGATCCTCTGGCCGCCCCCCATGCCGCTGAGGGCCTGCGCTTCCCGGTGGTAGTCAAGGCCAACATCGGCGGCAGCGGGGCGGGGATTGTGCGCTACAACTCGGAAGGCGAGCTGGCACAAGCGGCAGAGGCGGGTGCGCTGGACATGGGCATCGACGGCACGGCGCTGGTGCAGGAGTTTGTCCCGGCGCGGGACGGGCGCATCACGCGGGTGGAAACGCTGGGCGGCAAGTATCTCTATGCTATCCATGTGTACACGCCTGGCGACAGCTTCAACCTCTGCCCCGCCGACATCTGCCAGACCGTCGGCGGCGAAGAGCTGGCACGCGGCGCGGCCCCCGTGGATGCGCCCAAGAATAATATGCGCGTCGAAGCCTACACCCCGCCCGCCGCCGTGATTGACGCCGTCGAGCGCATCATGGCGGCGGCAGGCATTGATGTCGGCGGCATCGAATACATGATCGACGACCGCGACGGCTCCCTGGTCTATTACGACATCAATGCCCTGTCCAACTTCGTCGCCGACGCCCCCCGCGTCATCGGCTTCGACCCTTTCGCCAAGTTAGCGGACTATCTGGAAGCGGCGCTGTCGCAGGCGGCGTAGAACTTATCCACACAGAAAAGGTGAATAACATGGCTGCCCCTCCCATTGACTCGACTGTTTTCCTCAAGAGCATCCGAAGCCGCACCCATTGGATTTCAGCTCTGTTGATTTTTATCACTCTTGCCTGCGCTCCCGTATGCGCGGATTCTTCGCCGGGGAGTGATAAAGCCGCAAACGAGGTGACCGCTCATCTTTCTTCGGGAGTTGATTATGCCCAGCAGGGCAATCTGAATCAATCGATTGCTGAGTTTACAGAAGCACTCAAACTCAATCCAACGTCGGTTTTTGCTTATTACTGGCGCGGGCTGGTGTCCTATAAGAACAACGATTTTGAGAAGGCCATTTCCGATTCGACACAGGCAATCGCTCTCGATCCCAAATATGCGGAGGCACTTTGCGTCCGGGCGGCGGCTTATAATGGAAAAGGAAGCTATCCGTTAGCGATTGCCGACTGCAATCAAGCACTCACGCTGAAGCCCAATGATTCGGAGACTTACAACACGCGAGGGTGGGCATATTTGGGCACAGGCAACTTTCCGCAAGCAATCAGCGATTGTACGAAGGCAATACTATTAAATCCGAAAAATGCGGCGGCTTTCACTACACGGGCAGCGAGCTATGGGCGAACCAAAGAATTCAGCAAAGCGATTGCCGATGCTTCCCGTGCGATTGAACTCAGCCCTCAAATAACCGAAGCCTATGTATGCCGAGGGAGTGCGTATATGTCGCAAGAAAAGTACAAAGAGGCGAAGGCGGACTACGCAAAAGCCATCAGCATCAATGCAAACGATGCCGTTGCCTACATTGGGCTGGCGGGTCTTTATGTCGCTCAGAAAGATTACGACCATGCCATCGACACTTACACAATGGCCTTGACATTTCGGTCAAGCAGTGCAGAGGCATACTTTGGCCGTGGCTATGCCTATGATCAAAAGGCGAATAGCGATCATGCCATTGCTGATCTGACAGAGGCCATCGGCCTGAACCCGGCTTATTCGGATGCCTACCTGCTTCGAGCCAACATATATGACCGCAAAGGTGACCATGTTCGGGCAAATGCAGATCGCGTAAAAGCACGAAGTTTGCGATAGCATTCCAAGATACCTCTCTGCCTTATTCTGTGGGAGGAATAGGTGCAAATCACGCAAGCTAGCATCCGATTGTTCGCCAAGTTTGCAGACTGTCTGGAAGCGGTGGCGGTGCAGGCGGCGTAGGGCAATTATAGAAACGAAAGAGCATGGCATACAACAGAGAAGAACACCGCGAAGCACTCGCATGGCTTGAACAGCAAGACGGCAAGGAGCGGATGATTTCGGAGAGTAGTGAAGACCAAATTGCTGGGGATGATTTACTTCGTCTAGTCAAGGAATTCTACGCCGCAGGCGCAACTGAGGTTCAGGTTTATGGCTTGACCATTGAAGATGATTTCGAGGATGGCAATGGTTTAAAGATCACGCTCCCGCAGGACAAGGTTAAACGGGCGGCATTGTTTGCTATTCAAGGACGAATTATGCGGGATTTAGGCTCGGCTTATGACCAAGACAAGGAGCAGGGTCAGGCTTCGATTGGCATCGCGTGGTAACTTTGCCCCCGGAATGAATTCCGGGGCTGGCAAAGGGCGATTGTCCGCCTGCGCGGACACAGGAGCAGGCTGCGCGAGAGTTTCTTATCTTATGTCCGCGAAGGCGGACAATTGCCCCTCTCAGCCTTGGATTTTAATCCAGTGATTTTCAGGAGAACACTTGATGCGTTATGGCTACTGGCTGCCCGTGTTTGGGGGGTGGCTGCGGAATGTGGACGATGAGGGCATGGAGGCGACGTGGGAGTATGCTAAGCGGTTAGCCGTGAGGGCGGAGGAAATCGGGTTTGATTTGACCCTGATTGCCGAGCTGAACCTCAACGACATCAAGGGCATGGATGCGCCGTGCCTGGATGCGTGGTCCACCGCCGCCGCCCTCGCCGCCGTGACGAAGACGCAGGATCTGATGGTCGCCGTCCGGCCCGCCTACCACGCGCCTGCGCTGCTGGCGAAGCAGGCGGCAAACATCGACCACATCAGCGGCGGGCGGCTGTCGCTGAACGTCGTGTCGTCGTGGTGGGCCGAGGAAGCGCGGCAGTACGGGGTGGAGTTTGACGAACACGGCAGCCGCTATGCCCGCACCGAGGAATGGCTGGCGGTGGTCAACGGCCTGTGGACCGAGGACAAGTTCACGCACGCGGGGCCGCTGTACTCGGTGCAGGACGCCATGCTGTCGCCCAAGCCCGTGTCGAAACCGCGCCCGACGCTGTATGCGGGCGGCGAGTCCGAGGCGGCCAAAGAGCTGATTGCACGGACGTGCGATGCCTATGTCATGCACGGCGACCCGCCCGAGCGGGTGGGGGAGAAGATCGCGGATTTGTCAGCCCGGCGCGAGCGGCTGGGCCTTGCGCCGATGACCTTTGGCGTTGCGGGCTATGCCATCGTCCGGGACACCGAAGCGGAGGCCGAGGCGGAGCGGGCGCGGGTGACCGATGTGCGGCAGAACGCGGCAGGCTACGATAATTACCAGCAGTGGCTGGCCGGAACGCAATTAGAGCAGCAGGTGTCGCTAGAAGATTATTCAGTGTCGAACCGGGGCCTTCGGGCCGGATTGGTGGGCACGCCCGCGTCGGTCGAGGCGCAGGTGGCGGCGTTTGAGGCGGTGGGGGTGAACTTGCTGCTGCTGCAATTCAGCCCGCAATTGGAAGAAATGGAGCGGTTCGGGGCGGCGGTGATTGGCCCTCCTCGCCCCCAATAATGGGGGAACCAGATTGGCAAACGTAGGGGCGCTGCTTGCTGCGCCCTCCGCTCCTATTCCGTATTCATCCGGCTCCCCCAGAATTGGGGGCGGGGGGGCCTCACGGCCTAAAGAACCTGTCCGGCGGCGTCTGGCCGGTGTAGAACTGCTCCAAACGCAGCGATTTGACGTGGCCGTCCATGAAGGCCACATTGGCCTGCGCGAAGTGGCGGGCGGCGGGGCGGGCATCGGCCTCGTCGTCAATGGCGCTGTTCGGGGCAATCAGCTTGTAGGCTTCCGCACGCGGGGTTTCCAGGTCGTCGCCGGTTCCGATCTCGCCCAGCATCAGTGTGTCGGAAGGCGTCTGGATCGCGGCGAGGCTCTGAATGGGCGGGTGGTCGTCGTCGCCGAGGTCTACAAATATCTTTTCGTTGAGGCCATACGAGTTGTTGATGTCCATGCTGTCCGACGGGCACAGCCGAATTTGATTGTTCTTGACATAGGGGCCGACAAGGTCCGGCCACAGGGTCACTTTGTCGTCGTCACCGGGAAACGCCGGGTCGGGCGAGGCGGACGGCGGCAGAAGCTCATCGCTGTCCTGCGTGTAGAGCGTGACGCCAAGAGCCAACTGCTTTTCGTTGGACGCGCAGGAAGTGCGCCGGGCGTTTTCGCGCACTTTCTGGAACACAGGAAACAAAATCGCCGCGAGAATCGCTATGATAGCGATGACGACGAGCAGCTCTATTAAAGTAAAGCCTTTTTTTGCGTTGTGCATGGTGGATTATACCCGCCTGGGTGGTTTGCAGGCGCGGGCTACTAAACTGGCGAATGCCGGGGGTGTGGAAACCCCCGGCAGGGAAGCACCCTTCGGGTGAGGAACGCTGCCGCCGATTGGCTCTATTCTTTGTCCGAAGGACACCTCTTTGCCGGGGGTTTCTACACCCCCGGCGCACGGAAACAACGTATGACCTACCTACTCCTGCCGGGACGGCAGATTGTCAACACGCGCTATCAGGATGAATATCTGGAGCGCACGCTGGGGTGCGATCTGGCTGGGCTGCCGGAGATGCTGGGCACGGCTCCTGCCGGGAAGGTTACGACGCTGGTGTTTGCCGTCACTTCTGCCAACCGCAGCGACAGCCGCTACAACCCGCTGCCGTTTGAAATCCGGGCTATTCTGGTGTACGAGTTCGCCCGGCGGCTGAAAGCCGATTTTGGCGTCAGCTTTCATCTTGTCGGCGTGCCGCACGCGCCGCCCTCGGACGATTTCCCCAATCGCGTGCTGAAAGAGCTGTCCGCGCAGACCGAGGGACGTTTGGCGCTCACGCCTGCGGACACCGTTGTATTCACGTCCACGCCGCCGCTGATTAACGCCTGGCGCTCGCTGGGCTTTGCCGTGCTGCCCGGCGAGTATGACCCGAAGGCGAAGCGGCTGACCGCGCCGGTCCCTGCCCAAATTGTGACGCAAGTGGGCGAGGGCGTCCTGCCGCTGGAAGAGATCCCCCTGTCCAAAGCGACGCGGGCGGTCTTCCGGGACTTCCCCGATGCCGTGGCGCAAATCCGCCGCCTGTACCATGACCCCCTCTTGACCGAGCAGGGCGACCTGACCGAGACGCGCAACTATCGCACCTACACGCAGGCGATGACCAATGCGATAGACTTGAAGTACGCCGAAGTGCGGCCCTTTTTGCAGGGCGGCAAGATTGTGGACGAAGGCTGCGCCGACGGGGCGCTGCTGGAGCGGGTGGCGCGGGACTTCCCGGACAGCGATCTGCTGGGGGTGGACCTGTCTGCTGAGATGCTGGCGCGGGGCCGGGAAGCGCAGCGGGCGGGAGCCTTCGGCGGGGCGTTTGTGTTCTTCAAGCAGCAGAACTTGATGTCGCCCGTCACCGAGGCGCAGGCGGGTCAGGCCGACACCATTCTCTGCAACTCGACGCTGCATGAATTATGGAGCTACGGCGAAGGGGACGAAACCGTGCGGGCCTACCTGCGTGGGAAAGTCCGTCAGCTTCGCCCCGGCGGGCGTCTGGTGGTGCGCGATGTGGTCGGCCCCGACGCCAAAGACTCCCAGGTACTATTAAACTGCCGCGCCGATGACGGCGTGCCCCGAGACGACGGCGTGGCCGATGTGTCCGCGCTGTCCACGCTGGCCCGCTTTCATCGCTTTCAGCGCGACTTCCGCCCCGGTGAGGCGCACCCCGTCGCCGAAGCGGTGACCGTCAGCGGACAAGACTGCCTGCGCCTGCCGCTGGGCTACGCGATGGAGTTTGTCGCCAAGATGGACTATGTGGACAACTGGCTCTCCGAGATGCACGAGGCGTTCTGCTTCTGGAGCTTTGCCGACTGGGAGCGGGAACTGGCGGACGCGGGCCTGTCCCTGCTGCCCGGCTCCCGTGCCTATGTCAACGAGTGGCGCGTGCAGCATTCGTTCGCGCCCCGCGTGGCGCTGTTTAATTTGGACGGCACACCACGCCCGTTTCCGGTGACGAACATGATCCTGGCGGCGGAGAAGCGGGGTGGGGGATAGCGGCCAGAGAAGCCGAGGGGCTGAACCCCCTCGCTGGGGGGCGCGGACGCCTGGAACCCGCCTGCGCGGGTGAAGACAAAGCGAAGAATAAGAGGCAGACACGGCAGGGGGCAGGTTCTTTTCTTGCTCTGCTCCGCACCCGCGCAGGCGGGTTCCAGGCGTCCGCGCCCCCCAGCGAGGGGGGTCAGCCCCTCGTGTTCCTACCAATGAGGCTCAAAATACCAACAGAAACCAACACCCAAGACACCGTTCACGCCGAATACACCGCCCGCCTCGCCCGGCACAGTGCGGCGCGGGACGCGCTGGCCCAACGAGACAGCCGCCTTTCTGATATACGGCTGTATATCGTTGTCGCAGCAGCGATTGGCGCGTGGCTGGCGTGGGGCGGACACTGGTTCTCGCCCTGGCTTTTAGTGCTCTTTCCGCTGGCGTTTGTGGTGCTGGCAATCGGGCATGAGCGGGTCGCCGCCCGGCTGGCCCTCGCCCGCCGCCGGGTGGCATTTTATGAGCGCGGACTGGCCCGGCTGGAAGGACGCTGGGCCGGGGCGGGCGTTTCGGGCGAGCGGTTTCTGGCCCCGGAACACCCGTATGCTGCGGACTTAGACGTCTTCGGCAGCGGCTCGCTGTTTGAGCTTTTGTGTACGGCCCGAACGCGGCTGGGGGAAGACTGCCTCGCGGGCTGGCTGCTGGCCCCCACAGGTCCCGACGCCGTCCGGGCGCGGCAGGAGGCGGTGCGTGAGCTGGCCCCGCATCTCGACGCCCGCGAGGCGCTGGCCCTGCGCGGGGACGAGGTGCAGGGGAAATTGCAGCCGGAGACGCTGGCCCGGTGGGGGGACGCGCCGGTGCTGCTCCATGAGCGGTGGCGCCAGGTGGCCGCGCCGATTTTGGCCGTGGCGAGTGTCGCTGCGCTGACGGTCTGGGCGCTGGGGCACAGCTGGATCCCGGTGGCGGTGATGGCTGCACTGGTGATTGCGTTTGAGTGGCCCCTGCGCTCTCGGGTGGGGCAGGTGCAGCGCGGGCTTGACGGCTCCCTGCGGGACCTCGGCCTGCTGTCGTCGCTGCTGGCGGATTTGGAGGGCGGGACGTTCACTGCGCCCCGATTAGTTGCCCTGCAGTCGTCGCTGAACGCGGGCGGTGAGCGGCCTTCGGCACGGATCAGCCGTTTGCAGACCATCGCGGGGCTGCTGGAAGTGCCCAGGAATCCGCTGCTGGCGCTGCCCGCCGCCGTGCTGCTGTGGACGACGCAATGCGCGTTTGCCGCTGAAGCATGGCGGGCCGAGAACGGCCCGGCCCTGCGCCGGTGGATTGATGCTGTAGGCGAATATGAGGCGCTGACCGCGCTGGCGGGGTATGCCTATGAGCATCCCGAAGATGCGTTCCCTGAGATAAGCGACACGGGGGCGTGCTTTGAGGCCGCTGGCCTCAGCCATCCGCTGCTGCCGCCGGACGCCGCTGTGCGAAACGATGTCCGTCTGGGCGGGGCCGCGCCGGGGCTGCTGCTGGTCAGCGGGTCCAATATGTCCGGCAAAAGCACGCTGCTGCGGGCTATTGGGGTCGCCGCCGTGCTGGCACAGGCGGGCGCTCCAGTGCGTGCCCAGGCCCTGCGCCTGTCGCCGCTGTCGGTGGGGGCATCGCTGCGAACCCAGGACTCACTCGGCAGCGGAATTTCACGCTTTTATGCCGAAATTTTGCGCCTGCGTCAGATTGTGGACATCGGCGTGTCGGACGGGCCGCCGCTGCTGTTTTTGATTGACGAGATACTCCACGGCACAAACTCGCACGACCGCCGGCTGGGGACGGAGGCCATCGCCCGCGCTCTGGTGCGCTCCGGGGCAATCGGGCTGATTACGACGCATGACCTGGCGCTGGCCGCGCTGACGGAAGACCCCGTGCTGGGGGCGGCGAATGTCCACTTTGAAGACCAGATGACCGAGGGCAGGATGAGCTTTGATTACCATCTGCGCCCCGGCATTGTGACGGGGAGCAATGCGATTGCCCTGATGCGGGCAGTGGGGCTGGAGGTGTAGGGAGGACCCCCGCCCCAATTCTGGGGAGCCAGAAGTTAGGAAAGCCTTGTCCTCATTGTCTGGTTCCCCCATTATTGGGGGCTAGGGGGTCTTTATTGGTTGACAATACCCCCCTTTGCCCGTCATACTAAATATACTGATGCTGACTTCCACGTTTATTCATACGCCCGGTGTCGGCCCCGCGACCGAGCAGTCGCTGTGGGCGCAGGGGGCAACAAGCTGGGACGCTTATCGGGACCGGGCCGAGGCGCTCAAGCTGGCCTCGCGCCACAAAGACGCTCTAGCAGAGACGGTGGAAGACAGCCTTGCGGCACTGGCGGAGGGCCGCACCGACTACTTCGCCCGGAACCTGCCCAGGCGCGAACACTGGCGGGCGCTGTCGCACTTCCCGAAAATTGGCTTTTTAGATATTGAAACCGACGGCGGGATGTCCCCGGATTCGATCACGCTGATTGGCCTGTACGACGGCGACGAGACGCATTTTTACGTCAAAGGCGAAAATCTGGCGCAGTTCGCCTATGAAGCGCAGGACTACGACGGCTTTGTGACGTTCTTCGGCACGGGCTTTGATGTGCCGTTCCTGAAGCGCCGCTTTCCGGTGCTGGAAAACGTCTTCGCCGACCGTCTGCACGTCGATCTGTGCCCGCTGCTGAAAACGCTGGGACAAACCGGCGGCCTGAAGCGTATCGAGTCTCGGCTGGGCATTGCCCGCGTGCCCGAAGCCGATGGCCTGAGCGGCATGGATGCCGTGCGTCTGTGGCGGGCCTTTCGCCGGGGCGGGCCAAATGCCGCCGAGGCCCGCCGCCTGCTGCTGGCCTATAACAAAGAAGATGTCGTCAATATGCAGACGCTGCTAGACTACGCCCGCCCGCGTCTGGAAGCCCGCGCTGGCTACACGCCGGGGATAAAACGCAGGGAATAAACGGGGCACAAAGGAGAAAAATATGACACAGCAGGAAACCGGCGGCAGTGGAACCGGAGAGCCGACCCTGACCGAAGAAGTGCAGTCCGAACAGGTCACGGCTTCGGACAACGGAACCGAAAACCCGGCGCTTTCGACCGAAGCCGCGCCTGTTCTGAACCGGGCCGAGCGCCGCGCTCAGGCGAAGGGCAAGAAAGGCCCCGCCACCGGGCCGGGGCAGGCCATCGGCGGGGGCGCGGCACGCGGTCCTTCGGCGAAACCGTCCGGGCAGGCCGGAGCCGTCCGCTTCCCGCGCACGGGACACAAATAACACTGCTTGAGGAGCCGCCCCGGCCTCAAAGGGGCGGGCACATTCGAGCCGTCCGATAGCCTATCAGGAGAAACCCCATGTCTCGCTTCCCTTTGCCCCGCCTTTCGCTGGCTGCTGCCGGCCTTTTGCTTCTTGGTGGACCGCTGGCCGCCGCCCCGGCGGACGCACCGCCCGCTGCCCCGGCCACACCCGCCGCGCCCGCACTGGACCCGCAGGTCAAAACACTGCTGGACCAGACCGTCGCCGCGCAGAAGGCGCTCACCGCTCTGACGGCCACGCTGTCCATCACGACTGTTGGAACGCCGCAGCCTGACCCCGGCCAGACAATCAGGCTGTCGGTGGACAAAAGCCTCGGCGCAAATGCTGCCGTGTCCGACCCGACCGGGCCGCTGGCGCGGATTGTGTCCGATAACAAGTCACTGACCATTTACGACGTCCGCGCCAAGAAGTACCAGACCCAGACGCTGCCCGCTGGCAGCCCTGCCGCCGCTGGCGTTCTGTCCTCGTCGCGCTCTGTCCTGGCCCAATTGATGGCCCGGCCCGAATCGCTGGACCAGATTGCCGCCCAGAAGGGTGTCGCCGCCGCTGTCGGCGCTTCGGCTGCCGTTTCGGGCGTGCCGTGCGACACGATGACCTTTACGCCGCCCGCCTCCGGCAGCAGCCAGACCGTGATCACCGTGGCCGTCGGCCATGACGACCACCTGCTGCGTCAAATCAGCTTTGTCGTCACTTCGCCCGCCGCCGGGACGGAGCCTGCCAAGACCATCACGCACACGGAAACTGTGACTGCCTTTTCCACCACGCCCACGCTGACCGCTGCTGATTTCAGGTTTACCCCGCCTGCCGGTGTCACCAAATCCGTCGCGCAGGCTCAGCCGCCGATGCATGACCCGCGCCTTGTGCCCGGAGCGCGGCCCTTTGCCGTCAAGACCACGGACCTGTCCGGCAAGCCGATCTCGCTGGCCCAGTACAAAGGCAAGGTGGTGCTGATGGACTTCTGGGCGACCTGGTGCGGCCCGTGTGTGGGCGAGATGCCGAACGTCATCGCTGCCTACAAAAAGTACCATGCTCAGGGCTTTGACATTGTAGGCGTGTCGCTGGACCAGGACAAAGGGGCGCTGACAAAGTACATCGCTGCCAATAAGATGCCGTGGCGTCAGATTTTCGACGGCAAAGGGTGGGGCAGTGCCGTCGGCAGGCAGTACGGCGTGCAGGCAATTCCCTTTGGTTTGCTGATTGGCCGCGACGGCAAGATCATCGCTTTGGAAGTGCGCGGCCCCGCGCTCGGCCCGGCGATTGCAAAGGCGCTGGCCGCAAAGCCTGCGCCCGCTGCAAAGCCCGCCAAGACGGCGGCGCGGATGCCCTAACGCCTGGCCCTAAAGCGCGTCGTTAGCGAAAAACTCGATCCGCTCCCCGTCCGGTCCGTAGACGAACGCCAGCCGTACCGGCACGCCGCCGTCGCCGCCGAGCAGAACATCCTTCGGCGGGATGTCGTCCGTCGCGCCCGCGCCCAGGGCGCGGGCGTGCGCGGCGTCCACATCGGGGGTCCGCAGGGCGAAGTGAATCAGCCCCTGCGCCTGCGGGTCCACCGGCGGAGCAGGCGTTCCCCCCGCAAAGATTTCCAGATAATTGCCGTCGCCCGTGTCCAGCAGCACGGCGCGGCTGTCCCCTTCACCCCAGCCGTAGGCGCGCCGGAAGCCGAGGCCATCTTCGTAAAAGCGCACCGTGGCGTCAAAGTCCCGCGCCCGCAGGGCCAGATGGTGAAAGCCCGGCTTGTTTTTGTTTGGTGTCATGGCTGCGTGTCTCCTGCCTTCTATTCTACCCGCGTGAACATTTTCGCGGGATGCGTCGTCCATAAAATATCAACGACGAAAGCAGGAACGATCCATGAACTTGATCCTTAAAGCACTGGCTCCCGTGGCCCTTTTCAGCACGCTGGCCCTGACCACAGTGGCGCAGGCGGCCCCGCCCGCTTACCACGGCCCGCACAACATCAACCATCGCCAGACCGACCAGCAGAAGCGCATTAATCAGGGCATTCACAGCGGACGCCTCACGCCCCGGGAAGCCGGTCGTCTGGAACAGCGGGATGCCCGCATTGCCCGTCAGGAGAGCCATTACCGCGCCACCGGAGGCCGCTTCACCGCTCAGGAGCGCCGCCGTATCGGGCGCGAGGAGAATGCCAGCAGCCGGGCGATCTACCGCCAGAAGCACGATGCCCAGCACAGCCGTTAGTGCTAGCACTCGGCCAGACATTAAAAGGGCCGCGCCGGGGAGGCGCGGCCTTTTTTTGCGTGATAGAATCAGGAGACAAATAAGAAACAAATTAAAAACGAGCACGGCCTTTGTCTGCAAATATTCCGCACCAAGCATTCACTGGCTTCCCTGCCATGCCGCACGCCGCCATTCAAGATATGGGCTTCCCGGCAGATTGGCAAAGCCATCCCCTGTGGCAGTAGTTTGTGGTAGGGCGGTCTCTTACAAATCCAGCCCTGCCTGTCCCGCCGCCTGTGCCGAGGCCACGGCGGCTTTAAACGAGACATTGGAGCCGGTGGTGACGGGGAACTCGAAGCCGCGTCCGTTGAGAAGCTCGGCAATCGTCCGCACCTGCATGGCTGGGACCTGACGGCCTACGCCGGTGGCCGCTTTGTAGTAGCCGGCTGACAGCGCCTCGGCCAGCATATTGCGCGTGGGCGGCTCCAAAGTTACAAAGAAGCCCAGGGCGGCTCCGGTTTTGCCCATCGCCCCGACAAGCTGCTGCACATCGGGCGCTCCGGCCTTGCCGCCTTTGACCTGCACCACGCCTTTGGTCAGCTCCTTTGCTCCCACATCAAAGTACGCCAGCCCGTCGATTCCCCCGTCCGCGCCCTTCTTTTCCTGCGGGATCGCCGGAACCAGTCCGACCGCCCACATCTCAAATTTCTTGTGGTCCGCCTCGAACATCTTCCGCGCTCCGTCTTCGTCAGTCGGCAGCCCTTCCACCCGGAAGGCGCGGGCGCGGGCCAGTTCGTTATTTTTCTCGGCGGCAGACAGCAGGCGCACGTCGCGGGCCTCAAACATATCAAAGAGCCGCTTCTGAACGAGCGAGGTCGCAATCGGCGTCACGTCAATGCCTAGCCACTGCCGCCCCAGTTTTTGCGCCGCGACAATGGCCGTGCCACACCCACAAAAGGGGTCCAGCACTACGTCGCCGGGATTGCTGCTTGCATTAATGATGCGCTCCAACAGCGCAATCGGCTTCTGCGTCGGATAGCCTAGCGATTGAGCACCAGAGGCAGGCGGTATATCGTCCCAAGCATCTTGAAGTGGTATACCTGGCATCTCGTCCGCAAATTGCATCAGTCGGGGGATGCCAGTCTCACGATGAACAATGTGGCCGCTGAGGACAAAGTGCCTCATATTTGCTTTGGAATATGCCCATGAACGTCTATTATAAGGCGGCACTGCCTTGTAAACCCAGCCCATCTTGGGTGTGCGGTACTCTTCATCTAAATCAGCAGTCCACCGCCCACCGGCCTCGGTCTCGCGCTTCACGAACCAGTCATATTTTGTGTCACCCCCAGGCTTTGCAGCGGTCAAATCAGTTTCCTTGTAACGGCGACCATTCGGAGCGACGTGGCGATATTCTGATGTCAAATAGTCAGCCGTGTAGGGAGTGTACAGCGTGTTCCATTGGTAATTGTCACTTTTTGTATAGTAGAAAATGATGTCACGGATGCGCCCACAGCGCCTCATGCCCTGCTTAGTATCGCTGTGAGCACTTGACCTCTTCCAACTAATTTCATTGCGGAAGTTCTTCGCCCCGAAAATGCCATCCAAGATGAGCTTTAAATAATGGCTTGCGGTAGGGTCGCAGTGCAGGTAGAGACTACCGCTAGGTTTGAGGACGCGCCAGAGGTGATACAGGCGCGGGGCCATCATCACCAGATACGCCATCGCGTCATTTTCGCCCAGCGTGTTATGGAAGCCGCGCATCAGCTCAATGACTTTGGGAGCCGGGCAAAGGTCGGCGAAATTGGCCCACGACTCCGCCGCCCCCGCCCAGTTCCACGTATCGCCGAAGGCTTTAATCTGCGCCGGGCTTTCGCGGCTCGACTGCTCCTTGAACAAAACATTATAGTCCCGATTGGAATTGAACGGGGGATCAAGATAGATTAGGTCAACGGTGCTGTCATCAACGTGCTGAGATAAAATTGCCAGATTGTCGCCGTAAAACAGAGTATTCGCTATAGAGAAAGTATAGCCTATTTGTACCGGCCCGCGAGGACACCCTGCACATCCGGCTGGCCGATCTCGGGGTGAGGAATGGCCGTAAAAAGAGACAGGAGCCGGTTGGCTCCTGTCTCTGTGTCCGTTTCCAACCTTCTCTTGCGCTTAGACAAAGGCGTTGCTCTTTTTTTTGCGGGTAACCACATCCAGACCGCCGAGGGCCAGCAGCAGGCCCAGGGAGAGTATGGTAGAGACTTCGGGAACGGGGGCAATAGGAACCGCTGGCAGACCGTTGAAAAGCAATGTTCCATTATTGTTACCATAGAGTACGTTAAACGCAGTACCATCTTGCAAAGTCCCAGTTACGGAATAAGTGCTGAAAGGGCTACTGGTCTCCAGTAAAGTTTCGGTCAGCCCCGTGCCGAAGATGTTCATTACTCCGGTATCCTGCGTAGCAATATAGGTAAAATTGCCTCCGTAGATGTTGATGGTCCCGCCGCCGGGAACGCCGCCAATGGTGCTGCCAACCGCCATTGGATTGAAGACGGTGCCGCCATAAATATTTGTTACGCTCTGATCATAGCCGAGTATCTGCTGGATGCTGCCGCCGTTGATAGTGGCTGTGCCAGTATTTTGATTAAAAAGAGCACCGGTGATTGTCGCGCCGCTGTTGAAGGTTAAGCTGCTCGCATCGTAAACTTCGACGCCTCGAAAAGTCACGGTCGTCGGGCCGGTTCCGGCTGTGAAAACGTAAGTGCCGCTGGCAGTCGTTCCCGCTGCACCGATTGTCGCTGTGCCAGATGAAACAGGACGAACTCCAGGCAGCGAGCCAAGTCTTAATGTCTGCGCTCCCGCAGGCAAAGCGGCCATCAAGGCGAAAGCGGACAAGCCCGCCCCGCAGGCGCGTGTAACGTGTCGAATTAAAGTAGACATCAAGGGCCTTTCGGAAGATTAAAGCGGGCACAATTACCTCACTATGACACACCCTGCACAACTCATGCCAACCAAGCATAAATTGCAGGTAGTGACAAATTAAAGTCAGTCGTTATAATGCCATTCAGCAACAGAAGCGCCTGAGAACGCGCTATCTCTGCACAAATGCGAAACCATTTCCCATTATTCGTCCCGAAACGCCGCCCCAGTTTTTCCTTCAGCAAAGACAAGGGGCCGGAAAAGAATGAAGAAGACAAGAAAAAGGGCGCGATAAATCGCGCCCTTCTGGGCATTCAAAAAGAGAAAGTTCTGTCACGCGATGCCTGCGCCGCCGGTGACGCCGAAGACTTCGCCGGTGAGATAGCTGCCTTCCTGCGAGGCCAGCAGGACATACACCGGGGCGCTCTCGACGGGCTGGCCGGGGCGACCCAGCGGGACGGAGCTGCCGAAGGTTTTCAGCATTTCCTGGGTCGTGCCGCCGCTCGACTGCAGAGGCGTCCAGAACGGACCGGGCGCGACGGCGTTGACCCGGATGCCTTTTTCAATCATCTGCTTGGACAGGGCTTTGCTGAAGTTGACGATGCCCGCTTTGGTCAGCGCATAATCCAGCAGGCCCTCAGACGGCTCGTAGCCCTGGATAGACGCGGTGTTGATGATGGACGCACCGGGCTGGAGGTGCGGCACGGCGGCTTTGGTGATCCAGAAGAGCGCATACAAGTTCGTCTTCAGCGTCAGGTCGAAATGCTCGGTGGTGATGTCCAGAATGCTGGGCTGCGTGTTCTGCTTGGCGGCGTTGTTGACCAGAATATCCAGCCCGCCGAGGCCGCTTACCGCCGTCTCGACCAGTGTTTTGCAGAAGGCTTCGTCGGTGATGTCGCCGGGGATCGCCACGGCTGTGCGGCCTTCTTTTTCAATCAGCGCCACGACTTCCTGCGCGTCTTTTTCCTCGGACGCCAGGTAGCTGAGAGCGACATCCGCGCCTTCGCGGGCAAACGCAATGGCGGTGGCCCGCCCGATGCCGGAGTCCGCGCCGGTGATGAGCGCCTTGCGTCCGGTCAGCTTGCCGGAGCCGGTGTAGGTGTCTTCGCCGCAGTCGGGTTTTGGGTCCATGTCGGCATTGATGCCGGGGGCGGACTGGGGTTGCTTGTCAAACGGCGGCTGCGGGTACTGCGTGCGCGGGTCTTGGAATTGAAGTCGGGTGTCTGCCATGGGGGAAGGTTCTTTCTGTCTGGGAAGTAATTTTTTCAAGCTTACCCAGACAAAAAGCCGCTCTAACGAGGCAGACATCCTTTCTCACCTATGCTATCAGGAGCCATGCCATGAATGGCACGGCTGCCCGGCGCGGACGCCGAAAAGTACCGCTTCACGGCACTCGCCAGAAGACGATCTTAGCCCCGCGAAGCGGTGCTTTCTGGCCGCAGGCCGACTAGCCGTGCCATTCATGGCATGGCTGGCGTTGCCGCACGGCTCCTAATGGCTTCTTCTAATTCTTGGTCCGGTTCCCCAGGATTGGGGGTAAGGGGGCCAGCCGGGGGCTTTCCAGACTGCCTCTTATCTCTTATAATGCTCGTCGCGGTCGTTCTGCGCCTGCTGCCGCTTTTCATGGCGCAGGGTCAGGGCTAAAATCCCCAGCGTGAGGGCAACGGAGAACAGCGAAATGCTCAGGGCGACAATTCCTTGATGCGGCATGGTCTAGGTTCCTTTCGGCGCAGCGGCTCGGCGTTCTTCGTACTCGTTCAAAAGCGTGTCCCACAGCGCGGGCGGCAGGTCGCCCACAGTGTAAAACGACCCGGTGACACACAGCAGGTCGTCCGGTTCCAGCGAAGTCAGAGCGGCGCGGGCGGCGTCGGCCACGCTGCTTTCCACCACTTCCACGGTGCTGATCCCAAGTCCTCGGGCGGCATCTGCGACTTCCGCCGCCGGGCGCGGGCGAAAGGCCGGCATCGTCGCAATCAGCCGCACCGGGTTCAGCGCGGCCAGCGGCGCGAGAAACGGAGTCGGATCATGCTGGCGGGATAGGCCCACCACCAGCGTCAGCCGCCGCTGAGGACGCCCCGCACCAAACTGGTCCCGCAGCGCGTCCGCCAGCGCCTCGGCGGAGACCGCGTTGTGCGCCACATCCACCACCACCGCTGGCCGCCTGCTGACCGTTTGTAGCCGCCCCGGCAGCCAGGCGGCTTCCAGGCCCCGCCGCGCCGCGTCCTCGGAGATCGGCGCAAGCAAATCGGGATCAATCGCGTCCAGTGCCGCCAGCGCCGCCGCCGCGTTCCACTGCTGAAACGCCCCGCCAAGCCGCAGATGCAGACCCGCCAGCGTCCGGCGCGGCGTCGTCAGCGTGAACCCATCACCGTCTGTCACGGGCGGCGTCAGCGCCAGCAGCGGCGCGTTCCGCTCCCGGCACACCCGCAGGATCACGTCCCACGCTTCCCCGCCAACGGGTACGCCGGTGACACACGGCACGCCGGGCTTAACGATGCCTGCCTTTTCGCCTGCGATCAGCCCCAGCGTCTCGCCGAGTATCTCCGTGTGGTCCAGCCCGATATTGGTGATCACCGTCACCGCAGGCGCGGGGATGACATTGGTGGCATCCAGCCGCCCGCCGAGGCCCACTTCCAGCACGGCCCAGTCCACGGCCTGCTCCGCCAGCCAGCACAGGCCGACGGCCGTTTTCAGCTCAAACTCCGTGGTCGGCCCATGCTCCGTCTCTTCCAAAGCGGTCACATGCGGCGCAATGCGCGACACCCAGCGGGCAAAGTGGGCGCGGGGGATCATCTCGCCATTGATCTGTATCCGTTCCCGCACATCGTACACATACGGCGATAAATAGGCCCCGACTTTATAGCCTGCCTCGCGCAGCACACTGGCTGCCATCGCCGTTGTCGAGCCTTTGCCCTTCGTCCCGGCGATATGCACCACGTTGAGCCGCGCCTGCGGGTCCCCCAGCCGGGCCAGCAGGGCTAGAAACCGGTCATTGCCCAACTTTACCCCCAGCCGCAGCCGCCCGTTCAGATACGCCAGCGCCTCGTCATAGCTCATCTCAACACTCATCCCTGTCCAGTATACCAGAACGGAATGCTCTTGGGAAGAGCCGAGATACAGTGTTTTTGTGAGGCCTTGTGCAAGCTTGTCTCTGGATTCAATAAACGCCGCCAGAAAAGCCACGGGTTGAAACCCGAGGCTTAGAAGTGCCCAGTGTCCCAGAGGACACAAGAACAAGAGAAGGCCCGCCAGAGTCGTCCGGTCTTGCGTCCCCTGGACGGAGGGCTTTTCTGAGCCTCGGGTTTTAACCCGTGGCCTCTGGAAATGGCTTCGAGCAAGGTGGCATAACATCAAAAACTGAACAACTGACGCTTTCTCGTGTTATAATTGTTTTGCATGAGAGCCTTTGCTCGGCGGAGACCCCTGCTTTGACTGCTGAAACGCGGCTCTCTTCGCTGACAACGCCTCCTGCGGCTGCCCCTGGTGAGACCAATCCCTGAGATTTGCCGGATAAGATGCCATAATTTTAGAAGCGGTCACGGGGCGAGAGCCAGCGACGTGAGAAAGTATCGCGCTATTTTGACTGCATTCTGTGACGTGAAAATCAAAGGGCCGGGGGAACGCTCTCTGCGGTGGGGGCTGGCACTGACGGTGGCGCTCAATGGCCTGCTGGCGATCTGGGTCCTTGCAAAGCCGACTGGCGGGCAGGCATTACTGAACGTCGATTACGTGCTGCAAACGCTGGGCGGGCTGCTGGGGGGCGTGTTCTGCGTGCTGTCGTGGCGCAGTGGCCGCCGCCGTCCCGCTGTGCTATGCGGCCTGGGCATTCTGGCCTACACAATCGGGCAGACCGCGCTGACTTACGCGCAGATTACTCACATAAAGCTGCCGCCGTCGCCGTCGTTTGCGGATTTTTTTGATCTTTTGTCTTATCCCCTGCTGCTGGCGGGCCTGCTGGGACTGCCGGGAAGGCGGTTTCTATCCACCGTTCGCCTGCGGGTGACACTGGATGGGCTGATCGTGATGGCTGCCGCTGTGACCTTTAGCTGGCGTTTGGTGCTGGGGCCGCTTTGTCTGGAGCCTCATGTGCCGGTGGGAGCAAAAATCGTCAACATCTGCTACCCACTGGCGGACCTGCTGCTGCTGCCGTTTGTGGCTCTGGTAGCCATGTGGCCTGGCACGCGCCGGGCCTCCCTGCTGCTTTCCCTGGGGCTGCTGATCGTAGTGGCGACGGACAGCGCGGTGACGTACCGGCTGCTGCACGGCGAGCATACATCGGGAACGCTGCTGGACACTGGCTGGTCACTTGGCTATATGCTGGCGGGCCTGGCCGTGGCCCTGCTATGCCGGCAAAAGACAGGGCCAGCGGACACCCGCAGCGCGGAAGCGCCGCCGCCGGTGTGGCTGTCTCTGCTGCCGTATGCTCTGCTGCCTGCGGTCGGTCTGCTGGTGCTGAACACGCGCCGCCTGCCCGGTCCGCCGGTGCTGGACCACGGCGTCTGGCTCGGGGCGCTGGCGGTCGTGGGGCTGGTCGTGGCCCGGCAGGTGCTGGCGATTTTTGAGAGCCGTCAGCTCTCGCTGTCGCTGCAATCGGCCAACGACAGCCTGGTGGCGGGCGAGGCGAGATACCGGGAGATGTTCGAGGCCAATCCGCAGCCAATGTGGGTTTACGCTGTGCGAACGCTGAAGATTCTGGCGGTCAATGAGGCCGCTGTGCAAAGCTATGGCTACTCGCGTGGGGAGTTTTTGAGTCTCAGTATAGAGGACCTGCACCCGGAAGAGGACCACGCCCTGCTGCGGGCCGGGCTGGCAGCTATAACCACGGGGGCGTTTCGCCGCAGCGACCGGGCGGGGCGGCATCTGCTCAAAGATGGCACTGTGCGGGAAGTGGAAGTCACCTCCAATGCCCTGGAATTCGGCGGCGTCCCCGCCCGCATTGTGCTGGTGCGGGACATCACCGAGCGGCGGCGGCTGGAAGAAGAGCGGACGCGGCATCTGAGCCAGACGGAAGGTCTGCTGTCCGAGGCCGTAGACCGGGCGGACCGGGACCCGCTCACAGGGCTGTGGAACCACCGGGCGTTTCACCGGCGTCTGGAAGAGGAATGCGACCGCGCCCAGCGCGAGGGCGGGCTGGTGGTGGCGGTGATGGCGGACCTGGACAACTTCAAATTCTTTAACGATGCCTACGGCCATGCGGTGGGCGACGATGTTCTGCGTCTGGTGGCCGAAAGTCTGGGGGGCCTCTGCCGCTCGTATGACACGCTGGCGCGGTTCGGCGGCGATGAGTTTGCGCTGCTGCTGCCGGTTCCGCCTGCGGAGGCTGCCAGCCATTCGGGCGCTCAGGCGGTGCTGGAAGCCATTCAGGCGCGGCTGTCGGCGAGCATCGCCGGAGCCACTTTTCTGCCAGCGGGCCATGACTGCCCGCTGCCGCTGGCGATATCCTTTGGCGCGGCGGTGTTCCCGCTGGAAGTGGCGGCGCGGGCGGATGTGGTTCCACTGGCCGATGAGCGGCTGTACCGGGCCAAAGGCGGCGGCCCGCAGGACGACAAATCGGAGCGCCTGCGCCGTCACCTGCTCGCTTCGGTCGAAGGCTATGCGATGCTTGATGCCCTGCTGGCTGCTGTGGACAACAAAGACCGCTACACCCGCTGCCATTCCGAAGATGTGCTGACTTATAGCCTGCAAATCGCCGATGCACTGGGGCTGGATGCGGCGGCGCGGCAGAGCGTGGCAGTGGCCGCATTGCTGCACGATGTCGGCAAAATCGGGGTTCCGGACCGTATCTTACGGAAGCCGGGGCGTCTGACCAAAGAAGAGTTTGGAGCGATCCAGCAGCACCCGCTGATGGGGGCGGCGATTGTCGGGGCCGTGCCGGGCTTCGAGGAAACACTGGACGCCATCCGTCATCACCATGAGCGGTGGGACGGCGGCGGCTATCCCCACGGGCTGCGCGGCGAGGAAGCGCCGCTGACGGCCCGCCTGATGGCGGTCGCCGATGCGTTCTCGGCGATGACCACGGACCGCCCATATCGCAAAGGCATGGAAGAAAGTCAGGCGCTGTCGATTCTGGAAGACGGCGCGGGAACGCAGTGGGACCCGGTGTGCGTGCAGGCGTTCCTGGGGGCGCGGCGCGGGACGCCGCTGGCACGGGCAGAAAACTAGGGATACGCTAAGGCTAGGGGGCAGCCAGAGCCGCGTCGTTCTGGCCCAGCGCCCGCTGAAGCTGGGCGTCGGCGATATAGAAGTTGTACACGGCGGTCACATACTGGCTCTGGGCCTGCGTCAGCGTCGCCTGGGCGGTGGTGATTTCTAAGACCGTGCCGATGCCTTCCTGCCGGGCGGCAACGGCGGCGTCGTAGTTGACCTGCGCGGCGGTGACGGCGGCCTGCGCTAACCCTGCGGCCTGCTGGTTGACGGCCCGCGTGTTGTAGGCCTGCTCTACGTCCAGCCGGATTTGCTGGCGCACCTGCTCGAGCTGATTAGCGGCAATGTCGCGCTGGGCCTGGGCCACGCGCACCGCGCCGCGTGCGCTGCCCGCATCAAAGAGCGGGTACGAGCCGCTGACGAGAAACTGCGAGTCGGTGCCGCGTGCGCCGGTATCGTTGGTGGCTTGATAGGTCAGCACGTAGTCTCCGCGCAGGGTCAGCCCGGCGGCGCGGCGGGCCTGCTGCACGGCGGCGTTCTGGCTCTGCACAATCGCCTCCTGCTGGCGCAGGTCCGGGCGCTGGCCGAAGGCGGCGGTGAGGGCCTGCTCAAAGGTGATCGCTTTGCCGGCAGGCGGCGGCGGGGGCAGCTCCTGGCCGGGGGACAGCGGCGCGGCCTGCACGGGGGCGGCGGTGGCGACCCCCAGCGTGTTTTTCAGCGAGGCCGAGGCCAGCAGCACCTGGTTCTGGTTTTGCAGCAGCGTCACCTGCGCCGTGGCGAGGTCGGAGCGGGCCTGGTACACATCTTTGGCCGGAGCCGTTCCCGCCGTGATCTGGGCCTGTGTCACATCCACCGCCTGCTGGAAGCGGGCCACCTGCGCCCGTGCCACTTTCACCAAATCCGTGGCGAGAAGAAGCTGATAATAGTTCTGGGTCACCGTCAGAATAGTGTTCTGGCGTATGTTCCGCGTGTTAAAGCTGGCGGCATCCACGGCCCGCCGCGCCTGGGTGTTGACTGTTTCGCGGGTGCCGTCGTCGAATAGGTTCTGGCTGAGGCCCACGGTCAGGCCGCCGCCGCGCACGACGCTGACTTCGCTCACGGACGTGGTTTGCGTGACTGTGGGGGTGCCTGTCGTGCCCCCCGTGCCTGTCGTCCCCGTGCCTCCCGCGCTGCCTGGATCAACCACGGTCCCCCCGGCTCCGGTCCCCGTACCTGTGGTCCCTGTCCCGGTCGTGCCCGTGCCGCCGCCCGTGGTGGTCGTGCCGGGGGTGGTAATCACGGTGGACCCGCCCGAATTCAGGCCATAAAAGTTCTGGCGGCGGCTCTGGTACTGATAGCTGGGAGTCAGGGTGGGGAAATAGCGGGACTGTGCCTGCAGCTTCTGCCCCTGCGCCTGCGTCTGCTGATCGCGGGCGATGAACTGATCCGGCTGATGGCCGAGCGCAATGGCGATGGCATCGCGCAGGGTCAGCGGCGAGGGCAGGGTTTGAGGCGCGGGCGGGACGACCTGGCATAGAGCGGGCGTCGTGCAGGCCAGAGCAAGCCCGGCGGCAAGCGCCAGCTGGGACACAGGCAAACGAAGGCGGGGGATAGGATTAAACATAAGCAAATGGGACTCACGCGAACGAGTGAGTCCCATTGTACCTTGTTTGCGGGGATTTGGAGACCTGCCTTTCTTGCTTCGCTCATTCTTCGCTTCGCAGGGTCCTCCCTAAAGGAAGGTAGGTCACTTCGCCGCTGCCTTCAGCGCCGTGAGCAGCCGGGCGTGCTGCCTTTCGGCGCGGTCGCGGGAGCGCTCCATCGGCTGCGTGGCCGGGTTCAGCGGGTTGTACTCACGCGGGGAGGGGAACGAAGCCGGGTCGAAGCCGCCGCCGGGACGACCGCCCCCGCCGGGCCTGCCGCCGCCAAAGCCCCCGCCGGGCCTGCCGCCGCCGCCAAAGCCTCCCCCTGGGCCGCCGGGGGGCCGGCCTTCCGGCCTGCCGCCGCCAAAGCCTCCCCCTGGGCCGCCGCCCGGCCCGCCGGGCCGACCGCCGCCGCCAAACCCGCCCGGCCTGCCGGGCTGCGCGACTGCCTGCCGCTGTGCGGCGGTCAGGGAGGCCAGGAGCTGCGTGTTGATTTGTTTGGCCTGAGCATCCGAGACGCTGGGCTTGGCCTGCCATTTGTTCATCACCGCCAGCATGGCCTTTGCCTGCGTCTTGGTGAGATGGGTCTGCGGGTCCGACGCCAGCCGCGTCACGCCGCCCAGCGTGCGCTGGAGAGCGGTGACGTTGGGGTGCGTGCCGCGCCAGGTGTCCCAGGCTTTCATCTTGGCCTGCATGGCAGGCGGCATCGGGGGGCCGCCGCGTCCGGGTCCGCCAAAACCAGGGCCGCCGCCGGGGCCGCCGAAGCCGCCGGGCCGCTGGGCATGGGCGCTGGCCCCAATGAACAGGGCCGCCGCCGCCACAGGCAGCAGCCGAAGCAAAGTGTGCTTTCGTATCATGGTAGACTCCTTTGACGCAGTGTGCGCCGGGTATAAAATTGATTTCAATCGGCAGGGGCGGCAACTTCTGCCCGCCTGACACTCTGAGTATGGCTTTGTTAGATTAAGAACAGATGAAAGTGGCGCTGGTGCATCAATTCCCCTATGCTGATGGCTTCACTCGGCCCCGCCCCAGACAAACGCCGCCGTCTTCACGGCCTCATAGTGGGCATCCAGCGCCGTCTCCAGAAGGCGCAAGGCGGCGAGGCGGCGGGTCATGGCGGTAACTTCGCGGGCTTCGGCGGCGGTCAGGTCCCGGCCCAGCCCGGCGTACTCCCGGTACGACAGCCATTTCTTCATCACCGCGTAGCCGCCCAGCGTGTAGTCCCAGACGCGGGCGGGGACATTGCGCCAGCAGGTCGTCCCGTTCAAATAGACATCGCGGGTGGTCTCGCCGAGGTGTGCCCACCTATCTCCGAGCGCCTCCGCTTCCGCCGCCGTGTAGGGGCGCTCCGTCGTTTTGCCTTTGCCCGGCATCGTCACGCCCCCCTGCCCGGCGTGGCCCCACCCGGCAGCCACGCGCAGGTCGCCGCCGTCCGGCTGAATGGCCGCGCCGTCCACCCGGCTGATGACGCCGAGCGTCTTGAACTGCGGGTCGGGCGAGACGGTGACACCGGGCACGGGGGTTTCCGTGTCCAGCAGCGCGGCCACCTGCCGCCCCAATGCGGCGGAGGCTTCCAGGGCGTCCCGGCTGGCGGGCAGGGGCACGCGGGGCCAGTCGCTGCGGATGCCGTCGGCGTTTTCGCTGAGGTACGCGGGGCTGTAGCCGATGGCGAGCGCGTGCATCCAAAGCAGCCCGGCGGTCTCGGCGTCGGTGTCCGGGTTGGAGATGCCGAGGCTTGCCAGATAGGCGCGGGCGGCAGGGGAAAGGTTGGCCGTCGGAGCCTCATGTTCGCCCAAAATCCCCACCCGTAGCTGTATAGGAAAGTAGTAAGCGTGACCCCGTAGAAAGTCATTGTCTCCTAGTAGGCGCGTAAACATCATGGGGAAGCCTTCGGGATTGGCAACCCCAGCAGGGCGACTCATTAAAAAGCTGTTGCCTTCCCAGCATTGTCGCCAAAGCGTTGGGCGGGATCGGTTCCATAGTGGGCTGACAGTGCTGTAATAGCACCAGCGCGTGTCGAACGGGCGTACCGCATAGCGCAACAACCGGCTTTGCTGAAATCCCTCATTGCCAATCAATTTAGGTCTGACCTTGATAGCGTCGAAGCCCGAAGCATCTTCTGTCAGGTTAGTGTCAAGTAACTTAAGAGTGTCCCAACTTACAGTGGGGTCGTAATACTTTCTCATTCGGTCTTCCAGGGCAGACCGGTCAATATCAATAAGCGCCCCGCCGCGCTTCTCCATTAATCCATTGCTGGGCGATTCCGCGCATAATTGTATCAGTGTCGGCCACGCCTCATAGTGCGCGGCTACATCTGACGGACGGAAAGAGAAGCGGTTACTCTTTTTGGGATTGGCAGTCACATAATGGCTGGAAAAATCGGCGTCACTGAGAGACGCCAAAAGGTCGGCGCGACGCTCTACCGCTTTTGCAGCCGTTAAGTCGTCACGAAAATGAACTTGGGGTTCTTGTTCGGATTGTCCTGTTTTCAGCCACAACGAAATGGCAACCCCCTGCTGAATACCAGCAGAGAAACCGGGCAAGGCAAAAACTGTTTCACTCGTCTTGCCATCGGGGGCATACTCGGAGATTTTCCGATTGCCGTGCATATTCTCAATCCAGAATTGGTCAAAGGACGCGAGAAGATGCTTTCGCATAACGACAAAAGAAGGATCGCTCACCCACGAATGGTTAGAGATATAGCAGACGACACCTTTGCCAGTCCGCTCGGCAATGCCCCTCTCTGCCAATCGGAAGAAACGCACATAAAGGTCATCTAGGTTGAACTTTTTGATGCCCCATTCTGAAATCAATCCTGCTTTGTACGGCTCGACAAGGCTCTGCTCCTCCACCGGACTGGTTCCCGAAAAAGCATTGTACGGCGGGTTGCCCAATATCACCAGAATGGGCTTCTTTTGCTTGACCTGATCGGCCAGGTCGCGCTCCTCGCCAAACTCCGGGATCGGCAGCGCCGGGTGGGGGGCCGCGTCCGTGCCCCAGCCGGTCAGGGCATTGGTCAGGTAGACGCCCACGCGCTCCGCCTTCGCTTCGGACAGGGGAGCGCCCGCGTTTTGAAGCAGCAGGCCCAGCTGCAAATGGGCCACCACAAACGGCGCGGGCAGGATTTCAAAGCCGAAAACGCGCTCCGTGGCCGCCTTCTTTAAGTCGGAGGCAGCCAGCCCGTCCCCACCCGCCGCGTCCAGCCGGGCGTGGATATGGCGCAGCACTTCCACCAGATACGCCCCCGTGCCGCAGCAGGGGTCCAGCACATACACATTCGGGTCGGCCAGGCCGTCGGTAATGCCCAGCTCTTCCTGAAGCACCCGGTCCACACGCGCCACCATATACCGGACAATCTCCGGGGGCGTGTACCAGACCCCCAGCTCCCGGCGCAGGGCCGGGTCAAAGGCTTGCAGGAACGGCTCATAGAAATACTGCACCGCCTGCTCGCCGTCGAACTTGGCGAAGAACGCTGCCTGGTCCACCCGGTTCAGCGCCGCCCCCGTCCAGTCCAGCACCTCCACCAGCCCCAGCGCGACCAGCTTGGTCGGCGTGGCAACCTGATCAAACAGGGCGCGGATCATCGGAACGTGCAGCTCCCACGAGGCCATGCGCCAGTCGAACCGGCCCGCCGTTTTGGCGGCGGCGTGCTGACGGCACCACAGCACCCAGGCCGAAAAGATGCCATAAAAGAGGGTCTGCACCAATGTGGAACGGAAAAAATGGTCGCCCTTTTCGCCCTGAAAGCGCAGCCCCAGCGCCTCTTCCAGCGCGGTGCGAACGGAGGCCAGCGCGGGCAGGGGCGACGTCGCAATGCGGCTGGCGGCATCACGGGCGTAGGAGGCCAGAAACCACGCCACATCTTCGGGCGACGCCAGCGGGGCGGCATGCAGCAGCACGCGCTGCAGGTATTCGGCAAACTGGGCCGCCTGCCCCGGCTCCGCCGCGCCCGGCTGCGCGGCTTGCGTCCAGAACGCGGCTTCAGTGGGGGCGAGTAAAAACTCTTCCTTCAACGACTTCTGGCCGTGCTCATCGCGCCCCACCAGCAGGAAGCCGCGCAGGTTGGTCACCAGCACCTGCCCGTACTTCCTCAGATACTTATCCACCTGCTCACTCGCCGCGATCTTGGCAAGCGCCTCCCCCGTGCCCTTGACTTCCAGCACGCCCCGCGACGGCAGCAGCGCGGGCGGCAGGCTGCCGTCCATCACCTGTCCAAACTGATCCGGCGTGAAAAAGCCGCCGTCGGGAATGCCCGCCCCCGTGTTCTTCAGGTTGATAATGCAGCGCACGGGCGGCTTCAGCGTCTTGCCGACGGCATTAAACAGCTCACTGACAGCGGGGTAGTAGGAGGTCTCCTTGACCCCGGCCTGGCTGGCATGGATCGCGTGAAGCGCGGCGAGGTAGTCGTGTAGCAGGGACATTGGGGGCACGTTTCTCCGGGAAAGTTGCTAGGGGTGCAGGATGCCACGGGTTGAAACCCGAGGCTGTCAAAAGCCCAGTGTCCAGGGGACGGAAGATCGTTGGCGCGGAGGCTGTCTTGCTCCACTCTTGTGTCCCCTGGACACTGGGCATTTTTCAGCCTCGGGTTTCAACCCGTGGCGACTCTTCGAATACGGATATTGTACCCGCTGGCTCCCGCTTCCTTGCCCGCCCCTTGCCCCGTCCCGGCCCTTTCGGGTACACTGAGGCTTCAAATCGAAGCGATTTTCAGAACACACACAGGAGAACACCCACTATGCCAGTGCGAGTCGGCATCAACGGCTTTGGCCGTATCGGACGCATCACCTACCGCGCCATTCAGGAGCGGTTCCCCAACGGCGAAATCGAAGTCGTCGCCCTCAACGACCTGACCGATGCCAAGACCAACGCCCACCTGCTGAAATACGACAGCAACTACGGCCCCTACAAAGGCGGCGATGTGGTGGCCGAGAACAACGACATCGTCGTGGGCGGAAAGAAAATCACCGTCTTTGCCGAAAAGAACCCCGGCGACATCCGCTGGGACTCCGAAGGCGTCGATGTGGTCATTGAAAGCACCGGCTTCTTCACCGATGCCACCAAAGCCGTCGCCCACCGCGAGCATGGCGTCAAAAAGGTCATCATCTCGGCCCCTGCCAAGAACGAAGACCTGACCATCGTGCTCGGTGTCAACAACGATGCCTACGACCCCGCCGCGCACCATGTCATTTCCAATGCCTCGTGTACCACCAACGGCCTGGCCCCGGTCGCCAAAGTGATGAATGACAAGTTCGGCATCCAGAAGGGCCTGCTGACCACCATTCACGCTTACACCAACTCGCAGCGCACCGTGGACACCGCCGCCAAAGACCTGCGCGATGCCCGCGCCGCCGCCCAGAACATCGTCCCCAGCAGCACCGGCGCGGCCAAAGCCGTTGGCCTGGTCATCCCCGAGCTGAAAGGCAAGTTCACCGGCATGGCCTTCCGCGTCCCGACCCCCACCGTGTCGGTCGTGGACTTCACCGCCCTGCTCGACAAAGAGGCTTCGCCGGACGAGATCAACGCCGCGATGAAAGAGTACGCCGACGGCCCCATGAAGGGCATTTTGCAGTACTCCGACGAGCCGCTGGTTTCCACCGACCTCAAAGGCAACCCGCACTCGTCCATCTTCAGCTCGCTCGACACCATCGGCCTCGGCAGCTTCGTCAAGGTCGTCTCTTGGTACGACAACGAATGGGGCTATTCCTGCCGCGTCGCTGACCTGATCAAGTTCCTCAGCGACAAGGGACTGTAGGGGTTTAGGACAACAAGGGCCGAAGAATGAACTTCTTCGGCCCGGAGTTCACTATGCCGTTAATGAGTCGCTTGGTACGATATGAGACCGTCGGTGATATGTTGCTGGCCGCAAACGCCCGTTATGACGAAGGCTTACTGCTACTCGACAACGGGCATCTTGACGGTGGCGTATACTTGTTGGGCTATGCGGCTGAAATGATCCTTAAAATTTCCTTCTGCCGTGTAGACTCGTCCGTCCCTCCTTAAGTCACTGTCAAAAGCCGCTTTGGGATTGCAGAGAGGCATTGGGCAAGAACGACCGGTATTTCTTCTCTGCCGTCGGGCCACGAACACAGCCTGATTTTTTGGGAAGCGGTTCTTCCGGCGGAGAGGGCCGCACGAGGCAAGTCCGCTCTAGGCATCATGGTTTCCCAGACGCTATCCTAGTGCGTCAGAGACGTGACTGAGAATTGGGCAGTCAAAATGCGCTATCAACCCGGTAATGCTACTGTTCAGGAGGCCGACAGTGTCCGCAGTGCTGTTGAGTGGATGCACGACAACCAAAGAAGTTTATGGAGTTAAGCCATGTCCCGCGTTATGTTACGTCAAAACCCACAAAACAATGTTGATCTCTTACAGCAACGATTGACAGAAGAATTCTCGCACCCTGCCAATGAATATGCCGCCCCTTTTATCAACATCGAGCGACCCAGCAACAGTACACATCTTCTTGTCGTCTGGGATGACTGGCGTAATCTGAGTCAGCAGGAGCGTTCCTCCCTAATCATGCGTGCGTATGAAGAGGCGGAGGGTGAAGCGGCTGCTGTGGGAGTAAGTGTCGCCATGGGGCTGACAACTTCGGAGGCAGAAGGCCTCGGCCTCGAGCTAGAGCCGGTTGCCGCTTAGTATTCTTGCCTCGGCAGCTTCGTCAAAGTCGTTTCCTGGCAGGGCAACGAGTGGGGCTGCTCCTGCCGCATCGCCGACCTGATCAAGTTCCTCAGCGACAAAGGGGCGCGGCATAAGCTGCGCCCCTTTGCTATGACTCTGCGGCCAGCCGCTCCCGTGCGGTTTCGCCGCGCTTGCCGACCGGGACCTGCGCCGTGGCTGCCGCGAGGCCGAAGCGGGGCATATTGGCGTAGATGGCCTCGTAGCCGCCCGCTTCAACCTTGTAGGTCTCGTGCCAGATGCCGACGCTGCCGTCTTTGCCGATGGCTTTGTTGAACCGCTGCCACGCTTTCAGATGCGTTTCCGACGGCGACCGGGCGAACCGCTCCAAATCCTCGGCGGAGCGCCAGTATTGGATCAGCCCGACGCCTGCCGAATAGAAAATGCCCTCGCCGCCCAGAAAGCCGCTTTCCGGGTTTTGATACAGCGAGCGCAGCATCGGCCCCATCGCCGCCGCTGTAGGGACCCATTTGTGCAGCGCCAGGGGCTTGTTGATCCGCATGCCAATCAGAAACACGACAAACGGGCCATCGATGTCGGCGGTGAACCGACCGGGAAAAATCTGGGTCATGGGCGTGTGTCCTTTTGGTCGCGCAGCTGGTCTTCAATCGTGTCCAATTGAGTTTGCATCTCGCGCAGATGCGCCGGTTCGATGCCCGCCAAAGTGTCCTCGGCCAGCGCGGTGGCGTGGGGAAGGACTTCAAAGAGCAGCGCCCGGCCCGCTTCCGTCAAAGCCAGGTTGTGTGTGCGACGGTTTTCACCCGGTCGTCGCTCCAGCAGGCTCCGCTCCACCATCCGCTGGGTCAGCACCGAGACGGTGGCCCGCTCAATCAGCAGATGTTCCGCCAGCAGCGACGGCGCGAGGCCATCCTCCTCGCCTTCCTCGCAGATAGCCAGCAGCAGCCGAAATTGGGCCTGCGTGATGCCCATTGCCTCAAAATGCCGGTCAAATACGGCGGCCATGCGGGTTCCAATCCGCATCAGAGCCGTGCAAAGCTGCGGGGCTGATTTTTCGTCGTTCATTGTTAGTATTATAACTGTTAGTGTGCGAATTGTCAAGAGGCAAAAAGCGCGGCGGAAGCCCCGCTTCCGTCACGGCTTCCTCGGCGTCTCTTTTTTTGGCGTTTCCTGCCACAAAGCCGCCTGGCCCGTCAGGTCCAGCACCACGTTCTTGTCGCCGCGCTTGGCCGCCAGCACCAGCGCACGGGAGGCGGCGGCTTTCCACTGGGCATCGGAGGGATGCGGAGGCAGGAACGTCTGCACCGTTGTATAAACCAATGCCGAAGACAGATGCTCGGTCATGGCAGCGCCCATGAGAGGCTGTCCATCGGGGCCGTTGGGCGAAACGAAACGGACCGTCGGCGGCGGGCGGCGGAGGTCATCCCAGGAGCCGTAGGACGACGAAAAGCTGGCATTGCTGGGCGGCAGCAGAAGCAAAGTGGCCCGGCTTTGCGCCGCCAGCCCGCCGAGAAGCGCCCGCAGGGTGTCTGCCCGCCGCGTGCCCCAGTCGGTGAACAGGCGGCGCTCTCGGTTGAAGTCGCTGTCAAACCCCGGCACGCTGACGTGCGCCCGCTTGTCGGTGAACGAATTGTCGTGCAGGTCCACCGGGTCGGTGTGGGCCTGCCGCAGATACGCCAGCCGCCCGGCCTCGCCGTAGCCGAGCGCATCCCCCTCGCGGGCGATATTCTCACCGGGCAGGGTCGTTTCGTACCCCGACGGCGGAATACCCTCCCAGACCAGCCCGCCGAGGCCGGGAACGCTTCCCACCGTGCGAACCAGTGCGGACAGCCGGGCGGAAACGGCGGGCGCGAACGGCGAGACGGTTTCGGGCGCACCCGGCTTGCCGCTTGCGGTCAGGTCGTTCAGGCCGGGCGGGATGCTTTGCCAGCCCAGCAGGAAAACAGCGGGCAGGATGGCGACGCCCCGCTTGCGCCCGTCGGCCACGGCCTGCGTCAGCCGCGCTTTCAGGGCGGCATCGGTTTCGCCGGAGTTAGGAACCACTGCAAGCCAGACTTCGGTGAAGCCTAGGGCCTTCAGCGCCGCGAGCGCCTGCGCTGTTTCTTCCGGCGTCTTCGGCGCGACGCGGGCGGCCCGGCGCTGAAAGCCGCGCAGCGTTTGCGAGAAGTCCGGCGGCGCGGGCGCATTCGGCTCGTCCATCTCCATTAACTCTGGTGCCAGGCGCTGCATCTGAGCCTTCTGCTGCGCGGCGGTCAGCTTGGGGTAGGGCAGGAGGCCCTGGTAGCTTTGGAGAATCAGAATGGGGCCGTCCACAGCGGGCAGGAGGACTTCTACCTCCGGCTCGGCCTGCACCATCACTGTGCCTTCCAGCGTTGTCTTCTCTTTGGACTTTTCATTGGCCGCTTGAATGAGTTCAGCGGAGTCCTGCTGGGCGGGACTGAGCTGAGCGAATGGGATAGTTATATCCATCATGCCCCCGCTGCTGAGGGGATTTTGTTCCCATTTCTTCCAGAAAGCGCCTGTCTGCGCGGGGGTAAACGCCAGCGGGTCATCGCCAAAAGAAATATCCCGGACGGTATAGGGCGCGTCCGGGGGCAGGGTGACGCTGGCGAAAATGTTGTTGCCGCCCGGCAGCATCGCCGCCGCTTTCTCTTCAAACGCCTTCCAGAGCGCGTGCTTCGTGCCGAGGCCAAGCACGTCATTGGTCAGCACAAAGGCTGGACCCACCTGCCGGTATGTGCCGCCGACGCACACGGCCAGCGCCCGCAGCAGGTCGGCGGCGGGCGCGGAGCCGCTGGCAGGCAGCAGCGTCACAGGCCGCGTCTCATAGCGGGCATCGGCGTAAATCTCGCGCTTTGTGGTCAGCCCGATACGCCGCGCCAGATTGCCCACCGTTTTGAGGCCGCCCAGCGGGACGGCGGCTTTAAGGGTGGGGTCGTCATACGCCATCTGCCCGGCTTTGAGCGTGTTCGGAACCGTCTCGCGCACCGTCGCGCCGAACTCATGGTCCACATCCTGCCCTTGCCCATTCATCATAAAGTAGCGCGGCGGGGCATCTTTAGAGGGCACGACGCCATAAAACTGATAGGAGGTTGGTTCGTTTTCCAGTTGCAGGGCAAGGCTGACAGTGTAACTCAGGCGCAGATGGGCGGTGGTCAGCACGTCGCCGGACAGGTCTCGCCTAGACTTGGGATCGTTCTCAACGATGCGGGTGTCCTGAATAATCTTCAAATGGCCGTCGGGGAAGAGCGCCGCAAACAGCGCGGGCTGCGTGTCGCCGGTCATGGCAGAGTAGGCGACCCCGGTTTTGCCGAGGAACGATTTCCACTGCACGGCGGTGAACGTCTTGGTGAGAAGCTGCATCACCTGACCAGGCGGCATCCCGTCGTAAGGGTTCGGCGTCTCCGGCGGGGCGTCGACGACGGTGATGGTGGGCGGGGCAACAACAGTGACGGACCCAAAAGGTTGCACGGTCTGGCCATACAGCGCCCCGACTTCGGCCACGGTGGGCGTGTCCCCCGGAAGCACGGCGTCGGGTGGCAGGGAAACTTTGTCCGCGCCGACGGCCAGCACGACGCCGGTTTTCGGGGGCGTCGCCCGCAGCAGCATCGCGCTCAGGGGCGTCGGCGGTAGGGGCGGGGCGGCTTCCCCGGCACAGAACGCGGGCAGGGCCGCCAGCAAAGCCAGTGGGGCAGACAGGACAAACAGGCAGCGGCGAATAGTCATGGCAGTCTCCTGAAAGCATCAACGGAGAAAAAGGCGGTGAGGGTTCGCCCGGCAAAAAGTCGCGTGCGCATTCCTGATGGCCTTGCCTCTCAAAACACCCTGTCATTATAACACGGCAAAACTTTGGCGGCAAGCGGGTATACTAAGGCCGTTTTGAGACCCTGATGTGTGAGGAAAAAACCCAATGAGCTTCAACAAAAAGACCGTGGAAGATGTGGACGTGGCCGGCAAGCGCGTTCTGGTGCGCGTGGACTTCAATGTCCCGCAGGAGGAGACCGGCGCGATCACTGATGACCGGCGCATTCGGGCGGCGCTGCCGACCATTCAGTATCTGGTCGGCAAAGGGGCGCGGGTCATTCTGGCCTCGCACCTGGGACGGCCCAAAGGCGGCCCGACGCCGAAGTACAGCCTCGCCCCTGTCGCTGAGCGGCTGGCGCAGCTTCTCGGACAGCCCGTGCCGCTGGCCCCGGACAGTGTCGGCCCGGAAGTGCAGACGCGGGTGGACGGCCTCCACGATGGCGACGTGCTGCTGCTGGAAAACGTGCGCTTTTACCCCGAAGAAGAAAAAAACGACCCGGAGTACGCCGCCAAGCTCGCCGCGCTGGCCGAAGTCTATGTCAATGATGCGTTCGGCACGGCCCACCGCGCCCATGCGTCCACCGAGGGCGTCGCCCATCACCTGCCCGCTGTGGCGGGGTATCTGCTGAAAAAAGAATTAGACTACCTGGGCAGCACGGTGGAAAACCCGGAGCGGCCCTTTGTGGCAATTCTGGGCGGCGCGAAGGTCAAAGACAAAATCCCCGTCATTGAGAGCCTGCTGCCCAAAGTGGACACGCTGATTGTAGTCGGCGGCATGGCGTATACGTTCTTTAAGGCGCAGGGTTTAGAGATTGGCAAGTCGCTTCTGGACACCAACTCGCTGGAGTTTGTCCAGAAAGTGCAGGCCGAGGCGGGCGACAAGCTGATGCTGCCCGTCGATGTGATCGTCACCGACGGCAACCCGTTTGACGGCGGCGATGCCGATCTGAACACCAAAGTCGTGAGCGTCCGCGAAATCCCCGCCGACTGGGAGGGCGCAGACATCGGCCCGGCCACTTTGAAGGCCATTGCGGCGGTCTTGGCGGGCGCGAAGACAGTCATCTGGAACGGCCCGGCGGGCATCTTCGAGTTCGCCAAGTTCGCCGAAGGCACCAAAGGCATCGCGCAGGCGCTGGCGGATTCGTCGGCCACCACGATTGTGGGCGGCGGCGATTCGGCGGCGGCGGTAGAGAAGCTGGGCTTTGCGGACCAGATGACCCATATCTCCACCGGCGGCGGGGCGTCGCTGGAGTTCCTGGAAGGCAAAGAGCTTCCGGGTGTCGCAGCCTTGCAGGATAAGTAGAGAGCCAGCATTGAGACCCCCTAGCCCCCAATAATGGGGGAACCGGATTGCGGACAGGAGAGGAAGGGCGCAGCAAGCAGCGCCCCTACGTCTTTTCCGGTTCCTCAATTCTGGTTCCCCCATTATTGGGGGCTAGGGGGTCTTCTTTGTCTGCCAAGCAGGAAAACACGCAGGTCAAAGCGAATAACCCCCCACAACGCAAGGCCGGACACAGAGCCGGGCGTCGAACATCGCCGCGAAGCATCGCTTGAAGACGACTGCTGAGAAGGAGACCACGCGCAATGAGTGTCAACTATGGAGGCCCGCCCGCTGGCGGAATGCCTTACGGCGGCGGGGGGGCGGGCTACGCGCCGCCTGGAAAAGTCAATTTCGGCTGGATCAGCGAGGCATTTTCACTGTTTCAGGCCAACATCGGGGTCTGGATCGTCGCTGGCCTGCTGTCTCTGGTGCCCTTTATACTGGCCGCCATCGTCGGCGCGATTGCCGGGGCAGGCGGGGCCGCCGCCGGTGCTTATTCACCGGACGCCTCCAATCCGGGTGCCGCGTTCGCACGGAGCCTGACCGGGGGACTAAATCCGGGTGTCAGCCTGATCATTCGGGTTGTCAGCGCGATTTATACGGCCTGGCTGTATGGCGGTGTCTACCGCACTGCTGTCAAGCAGGTGCGCGGCGAACCAATCTCTACGGCAGACCTCTTCGTGGGCGTCCCCACGATGTGGTCCATGCTGGGCTACAACATTGTGTATGGATTTGCGGTCGGCATTGGCTCAGTGCTGTGCCTTGTGCCGGGCCTGCTGGCGCTCGGGCTGCTGTTTCCTGGCTTTGCACTGATTGCCGATGGGGAAAGCTTCGGCAACGCCCTGTCGCGCAGCATTGACGGCATGAAGCGAGACCTGTGGATGGCGGCGGCCTTTGGCTTTGTGATGATACTCCTGATCGCTGTCAGCGCCATCCCCTGCGGTCTGGGCCTGTTCGTCACCGTGCCGGTGTTTTACCTGACCGGGGCGCTGGCGTATCGGGACATGATTGGAATGCCCACCGGGTCTGGGGCAGGCGGCTCTGTTCAGCCGGGCTTTGGCGCTCCGGCGGCTCCGGGCGTCTGGCCGCCCGCGCCGAGCGCCGCGCCGCCGACCACTCCGCCGCCGTCTTCCTTTGGGCAGACTCCGCCGCCGTCTTCGTTCGGACAGACCCCGCCGCCATCTGCCCCGTCGTGGGGGCAGCCGCAGCCGCCAACGACTCCTCCGGCCAGTCCGGAGCCGCCCCGGCGGTCTCTGGGCGGGGACCCGGTAGACGAGACGCCGCCTTCCAGTGGTGGCCCGCAGTGACAAAACGCGGGGTCCAGTTCTGGATTGTGCTGATTGCCGTGCTGGCCGTGCTGGGGCTGACCCTGGCGCGGCTCCCTGCGGCGGCGCTGACGGTGGGGATTGCGTCGGGCGCGTGGTGGCTCCTGCGCGGGATTGCCACCGGCGGCGGGATGGGCAATGCCCGGCAGGTTGGACGAAGCCCGGCGGACAGCAGCACGCGGATCGGGGTGTGTCTGGCGGCGGCGGGAATTGCGGCGGCGGCGCTGGCCCGCGAGCTGTTCCCGCTGCCGTTTCGCATTTTCTACGGCGTGTGCCTGGCCCTGGCCTGCCTCGGCGCGGTGTGGCTGGCCTGGAAGCGGCCTGCGGGGTAGAAAAAGCCCCTGTTTCTTCTGGAACCTAACCCCCCGGCCCCCTTCCCTAAGAAGGAAGGGGGAGGCAGACAGATACAGGCTGGAGAAGAGGGCGAGGCAAGCAGCGGCCCTACGCTTCTGGCTCTGTTCTGAAACTCTGCCCCCCCTTCCTTCTTAGGGAAGGGGGCCGGGGGGTTAGGTCTCTTTGGTGTATGGGGGCCGCCCCTTGCCTTTTTTGCCCTGAACGGTTATACTTAATCACCCATGAATGTTTCCGCAGGCGCGAAAACGGACCCCGGACAGCGGGCCAACAATGAAGACCATTACCTTGTCGTGGACACACGCCGACGCGGCCTGCGGGCTGATGGCGTGCTGGTGATCGCCGACGGCATGGGCGGACGCGCTTCGGGCGAGCAGGCATCGCAGGCAGCGGTCGGCGCGGTGGATGAGACACTGGCCGAGCTGCTGGACTCGCGTCTGGCCGAGCCGGTGGTCCTCACGGATGCCCTGTCTACCGCACTGCGAAAAGCCAATGCCCGCGTCTATGCGCTGGCGCAGGAGGACCCCGAGCATAAAGGGATGGGAACCACCTGCGTCGCGGCCATCGTGGAAGGCGACCGTTTGTACCTCGCCCACGCGGGCGACAGCCGGGCCTACCTGCTGCGCGGCGGGGCGCTGACACAGCTCACCGCCGACCATTCCTATGTCGCCGAACAGGTCCGGGCCGGGGCCATCTCCGAAGAAGGCGCCCGCAAATCCCGCTTCCGCAACATCATCACCCGCGCCGTCGGCATCGAGCCGACTTTGGAAGCCGAAGTCAGCGATGTGGAGATCAAGCCCGGCGACGTGCTGCTGCTCTGCACCGATGGCCTGAGCAACATGGTGGACGAAGAGGATTTGATCAAAACGCTGGCCCAATCCGGCTCCGCGCAGGCCGCCGCCGACAAGCTGGTATCCCTGGCAAACCGCGCCGGCGGCAAAGACAACATCACCGCCATTGTCGCCCGCCTTCAGGCCGGAACCCGCACCCTGCGAATGCAGACCGCCGACCTCGCCCGCCCTGAAGCTTCCAGCAAAAAAAGCAGCGCGACCCCAAGCCAACCCGCACCCGTCTCTGCCAGGCCGGAGGAGCCGCGCCCGCCCCGGCGCGGCGGCTGGCTCTGGCCGTCGCTCGCCGCCCTGTTCCTGCTGGCCGGGGTGGGCGTCTCTGGGGCACTGGCCGGAAAGCTTCAGCACGCTGGATACAAGTTCCAGGCCGCGCCGCCGTTTGCCGTGCCGCCCGCGCCGCCCGCGCCTCCAGCCCCGCCGCTGGACCTCGCCCACCTGGCCTACGATGCCCCGACTATTTTCTATGCCCAGCCCGTGCGCGGCAGCTTTCTGGCCGTCAGCCCCAGAGACGGCGCGGTCACAGTCGCGCCGCTCTCGGGCACGGTCGTCGGCCTGCCGCCGGGCGGCGGCAGCCTGCCGCAGTTCAAGTACACCCTGCCCTTTGTGCGTCCCCAGTCCGCCGCCCCCGCTGGGGTACGCGGCGCGGGCGGCGTCACCCTGCACACGGCCACCGACCCGCAGGGCAATTTATATGTGTCCGACGCCATCGCCAAAACGCTCACCAAGTACCAGCCCAACGGTGTCCCGCTCGGCCTGATCGCTCGGTCGTCCCTGTCCAACCCGCAATCTATCGCTGTCGCCGCCGACGGCACGCTGTACCTCATCGACGCCGAGCGCCTCAAAGTCTTCCACGCCCACCCGTCCACGACGCCCCTGCCGCCCATCCCCGTGCCCGCCGCTCCGATTGCCGCCCCTGTGACGCCCGTACCTGTCGACACGCCTGCCGATGTGCCCACCACTGGCCGCCGTTACCGTCGGGGCTATCGACACTATGGGACGCGGCGGTAGGGGCGAGGATAGGCAGGAAGGAGGGGCTGGAAACGAGGGGTTAAAACCCCTCGCTGGAAGGCGAAGACGCCGCGTAGCCAGAGAGCTAGACACAGAAGGCTATATTTGTTTATCTTGTGGCCTCCCGGCGCGAAGCGCCTCCCAGCGAGGGGTTTTAACCCCTCGTTCCTGCTCGGCTCTCAGTCGTAAAAGAACATCATAAATGCCGCTGGAAATGCTTGGAAAGTATGAGCGCCTGGAGGTGCTGGGGCATGGGGCAACAGCTTGTCAACCTGTGAAAGTTGCGGGATATTGCAGAACTTTCAACAAAATGTTGCAGAATGTGTAACAAAGTGTTATAATGGAAATGCAGGGAGCGCGGAGTACCTTTGGTCGTCCTTTGCGGACGGCAGCCGGTTGACGGTGGGTTCCAAAGGCCCGGACCTGCACTTTTCCTCTGATATTCCTTTGTTGCCTTATTGATTCCAATGGGATATTTCTCGTCGCATTTTCTCCATAGTCCCCTCGGAACAATATTCAAACCTAGCCCCATGTCCAAACAACTCCCCACCGGGCCGATAAGCGCAAGGAAGCAAAAGGCGCACATAAGCGTCTTCCGTGAACCCATCCGCTGATTTTTCTACTGCCTTAAAGTAGCTACTCGTCACTGCATCTGCGATTTGAAGCCCTAGGCTCTTGCTGTGCATAATCGCCTGTACCTGTGAGGGGCGGATGATGTCGGGACTGGTTTGTCTGCGGAGAGCAGAATACTGAGGGTCGACAAGAATACCGTCAATGATACCGCGTAGTGCTGCATAATCCAAAGAACTGCGACTAGAAAAAACAAGGTCTACCGACCCGTCACCTACGTCACTAGCGCGGCGTGACTCCAAGCAAAAACGCGATATGGTATCCATCAAGACGATGCTTGCTAAATGGTAAAGAGCCTGACTTATCTGCTTTTGTTGTGCGGAAGTTTCAAGACGTGGGAAAAAATCTTGCTTGTTTATGAGAACAACAGTGCTTGTCAAGTTGGCCTGAGCGATGCGGTTCGCGTAATATTTGCAGACATCATGCTGAAGGTCACGGAAGTGTAATGCTTTCTTCGCTGGAAACTGGCGGTCTGCCGCCCGTCCGCGATTGAGCCGTGCCCGCACATCGTCTATCAGCTTGATTTCGGGCATCTCGGAGGCCCGGCGCAGTATCACGGCTCCCAAAACAAACCACTCGGAAGAGCCGTGCCCGAACTTAAATCCTTCATCTCCCGCTTCATCAATATACGCTACAAACGTCGCCGGACTCGCCATGCCAATTCCATACTCCAAACTATTGTTTGTGGTATTATGACACAAGCAGGCTAAAATAAAAAGGGAGCGCAAAAGCAACGCTGATGCCGCTGGAAATGCTCGGAAAGTATGAGCGCCTGGATGTGCTGGGGCATGGGGCGACGGGGATTGTCTACCTTGCCAAAGACACGCTGCTGGGCAAGCAGGTGGCGCTGAAGGAAATCTCGGCACAGGGCGACGACAAGCACCGGTTTCTCGAAGAAGCCCGCGTGCTCGACCGCCTGCGTCACCCGAACATTGTCCGGGTCAACTCGGTGGACGAGATCGGCGGCAAGGTGGTCATCGACATGGAGTATGTCCGGGGCCGGACGCTTCAGGACATTCTGCGAGACACGCCCGCCCTGCCGCTGGCCGAGGCCGTGGATATCGCCGCGCAGGTCTGCGACGGCCTAGCCTATGCTCATTCGCAGCGGACGGTACATCGGGACATTAAGCCTGCGAACATCTTAGTCACCCGCGAAGGTGCGGTCAAACTGGTAGATTTCGGGCTGGCCGAAGTCCTGGGCACGCATTCGTTCGCGGGTGGCGCGGGGACCTATGCCTATATGGCCCCGGAGGACTTTCACCCCGAAGAGCAGTCCGACCGGCAATCGGACATCTGGGCCGTCGGCGTCATTTTGTACGAGATGCTGGCAGGCCGCCGTCCGTTTGTCGTCCCCAAGTCCAAAGACCCCTTTGCCTGGAAGCAGGCTGTCGAAGATGACCCCATTCCCCGGCTGACTTCCGTGCGTCCCGACGCCCCCCCCGCACTGGATGCCATCCTCGCCCGCGCTCTGGCCCGCGACAAGGCCGAGCGTTACCGCGATGCGGGCAGCCTGGCACGGGATTTGCGGGAGATTTCCCCCTCCCGGCAGGCAAGCCTGCCACCCTCCCCTGTTAGGCGAGGGTTAGGATTAGGCGAAGATTGGCCCTCATCATTGTCCGAAAACCCTCCCCTAACAGGGGAGGGAGCGAGGAACGAGCGGGAGGGGTTCCTCTCCTTCGCCACCATCGACGATTTCCTTGCCGCCGCTCCCGACCATTGGGACGAGAGCTTGGAAGCGTTTAGCAGCGGCACGCTGACCCGCTGGCTGGAAGAGATCGAGGAAAACCCGCTGGCCGAGGCGACCCGCCAGATCCGCGCCGAGCCGGACCGGGACGACGACGACCGCCTGCGGGACTTTCTCTACCGGGCCGGGTTGGAAACCGCCGATGAGGCCCGGACGGCGTTCCATCAAGGCCAGCGCGACGCCAAAGCCGGGCGGCTGGCCGAGGCCGTAACCGCCCTGCGCCGGGCCGCGCATCTGGACCCAAGCCGCCTGGAGTATTTCGAGGTGCTGGCCGCCGTCCTGCGCCGGGCCGGGGAAGCGGATGGGGCTGCCGAGGTGCTGACGCGGGCGCAGGTCTACCACGCGCCGCAGGGACTTGTCCGGGAGGAAGCCGCGCCGCCTCGGGCAGACGTGGTTCTCAGCAGCGCGGCCCTGAACTTTGGCACACTGCGGCAGGGACAATCCCGCGCCCTGCGGGTGACGGTCCAGAACGGCGGCGGGGGCACGCTGGAAGGCCGGGTGGTCTCTGCGCCCGGCTGGGTGCGGGTGGAGCCGCCCGCGTTCTCGACGCGCCGCCGCCAAACCCTGACTCTGACGGCGCGGACGGATGCCGTATGGGCGACGCCGACGGCTTACGAGGAAACGGTGGTGCTGGAAACGTCGAGCGGACGGCAGGAGATCGCCGTCGCGGTTCACGTCCTGCCCGCCCGGCTGTCGCTGGCGCGGATTGGCGTGTGGTTTCTGCCCCTCCTGGGGTGCGCCGCGCTGCCCGCTCTGGCCGCCCTGCGCTCGGTGCTGCGCGGCACGGACCCGCGCATGGTCTGGCAGGCGGGGTGGGGGGCCAGCGGCCTGCTGTTCCTTTCCGTGTTCATCCTGACGCTGGCCGCCGAGGTGACTTGGCTGGTGCGCCTGCTGCCGCTGGGGCTGGCGGGCCTGAGCGCCTGGGCGCTGGGCCGGACGCTGGCGGACCTCGGGATGACCGGCCCGGCCCTGCCGCTGGTGCAGACGGTGACGCCGGTGGTGGTGCTGCTGGTGCTGCAAACCTGCGCCCTGCTGCTGGACGCCCCCGGCTGGGGCCGCTGGCAGCTCTGGCGCTGGATCATCGGGGCCACCGCCCTGCTGGCCGGGTACTCGCTGTGGCATGGAGAGTCATAGACCCCAGCCCTAAAGGGCGGGGCTTGTCCCTCACCCGAAAGCGGGTG
>CAXUKS010000004.1:145090-155292 GCA_964251675.1 uncultured Armatimonadales bacterium | reverse complement strand
CACCCGCAACGCCCGCGCCTGCACCCGCAACGCCCGCGCCTGCACCCGCAACGCCAGTTGTCACCACACCCGCGCCAACGCCTGCCCCGACACCACCTGCCGCTGAAACCCCAGCAGCGCCCGCAGCGCCGCCCGCTGCCGCGCCAGCCGCCCCGGCAGTGCAGCCATCCGTGACAATCACAGCACAGCAGGCGCACCCTGCCGCCAGCAACCCGGCCGTCAACGCACAGCCAGCCAGTTCAGGGCAAAGCAGTGGCCCTCAGCCTGTGGCAGTGGCAGCAGCACCACCAAAACAAGCCTCTCCGGCAAGTGCCCCGCAGCCAGCATCGCCGCCTAACACACCCGGACGCACCACATCTTCAGCCACCACGGCTCCTGCCGCGCCCTCCGTATCGACGAACAACGCTGCAGCCCCCGCAACAACTGCCCGTCGCCGCGTCGGGCAGCGGCAAGTCTATACGCCCAAGCTGTATGCCGCCCTCGCCGCTTCAGCGTATGCCGGTGCAGCCGCGAAAGCGACCGCCTCAACAGCCGCCACCGCAAAATCCTCGGCAGCAGCGGCGACAAGCACTCAGTCCCTGTCATTGTCGTCTCAGAGCCTGCGGCAAGCCGCGCAGGCCGCTTACAGCTATAACTACAGCCGCAGCGGGGTAAACTACGGCGCGTGAAGTGATCAGCGCAGCGGGTGAGCCAGACAAGGCTCGCCCCCGTGCTGGTCTCACCCGCGAATTCAGATAGCTTGAAGCTCGAAGCCTACCTCAAACGTCCGCCGCCATGGCAGGCGGACGCTGCCAGGGGCCAGCGCCAGACCCGCCCCCAGGCCGCGTGCCTGCAATAATGCCAGACACGCGGCCAGACGGCTTTCGATGAAAGCACACAAAAGAGCCTGCTCGGCGGGGCTGCTCGGCTCCGGCTCAGGACGGCCCCACAGGCGCACGGCTTCCGCCCGCGCTTCGCGCCGGACGACACTTTGGTAGCCCCAGTCTTCCAGAAACCGATGCGCCAGAAACACCCTCTGCGCCCTGTGCCGGGCCGGGTCATTTCCCACCAGACCAGCACATGCGGCCTGCGCGGCGACAACGCCCAGCGTGTTCCCTGCTGTGTTCCAGGCCCCGTAAGCGGCCAGCGTCCCCAGAGATAGCGGGCAGTCGGCAGACAAAAGAAGCTCCATGAGCAGGGGATCGCCGCCATTAGGATAAGCCACATCGGCCAGCGCGACGGGAACGCCGCGCCCCTGTTCGCCCGCCAGCGTTTGCAGGAAAGCTTGATAGGCCGCCGTGCGCGTCTGCCGGTCGTCTTCCAGAAACTCCGGGCGGTAGTCCGTGCGGCGCGGCGACGGGGGCGTGACGCCCAGCACAAAGTCGCAGTCGCCGTCTTCAGCGGGAATACAGCCGCAGGCGCGTATCTGCCCTTCCACCGTCTCCCAGACGGGCCGGTCTTCATAGGGGGCCACTAACACACGGTCTTCCGGGTGACTGTAGACCACGCGCACACGCGGCGTCCGCCCGGTGCGAGCCATGAGAAGATGCGACAAAATCGCCGAGCCGACTTCATCCGCGCCGGGGTGCATCTGCACCCGGTCTGTCAGCGCCGGGCCGAGAAGATGGTTCCACCCGTGCAGCCAGTCCCGTTCCCGCGATGGAAAGCCCCACGGACTCGTGTCGTCCGACGTCAGCCGCAGCGAGGCGATTTCCCCCCGCGCCGCCAAATCCAGCAGCCCCAGATTAACCGTGTGGTTCCGCAATCGGCGCCTGAGCCAGTCGACCTTCAACTCTGCTGGCAGCACGGCGTCCAGCCGGGCCAGCTCCGCTTGGTCCTCGCACGCGCCCCGCTCGTGTTGGTGCATCAGCCGGGCATAGCGACTAAACCGGGTCCCCCACTCCGCCCAGTACGTCGGCTCCTCCACCGCATCATCAGCATTGGAAACCCGCGTAATCAGCGAAAATGCATGCACCGGACAGGCGGCATTGATCTCGGCGAGTTGTGACAGCCGGGCCAGCACAGTCGCGGCACTGTCGTGGGAAATCCGCGCATTGATCAGGTTGCCAAAGCCGAGAAAGTCCGCCGACGCAATCACCGCGTCCGCCTCACCGGACACCGCTTGCAGCCAGTCCCGCACGGCTTCTAGCTCAGCGGGTTCGCGCTGACTTCCCTGAATACTCAGGGGCGGCAAAAGCAGGGTCGCGCCGCCGATGGCAGCCAGCATTTCAGGGTAGCGCGTGTTGACAGGCCGCTCGTCCAGCGGCAGCAGGGCAAGGGTAATGTTCATAAAAGTCAGCGCGTCAGTTCCAGACGCGCCAGCGCGTGGCCGGGGTCGTCTTCCAGTACCTGCATCAGCGCCCGGCGGGCTTCGTCGGGGCGGCCTGCCGCCCGCAGGGTCAGGCCCAGATTGGCCCGCGCTTCGCTGTATTTCGGCTTCAGGGCCAGCGCGGCTTCAAACTCGGCAATGGCTTCAGGGTACAGCCCCTGCGCGTGACGGGTAACACCGAGGCCGTTGTGCAGGTCGGCATAATCGGCCTGGGCCAGTGCGGCTTCAAACTCTTTTGCGGCTTCGGCGTACAGGCCGCGACCGTACAGGTCGGCCCCGAGGCGAGCATGGAATGTGATGTCGTCCACATCCGTTTCGGCCAGACGGGCCAGACGGGTTCGGGCGGTGACAAAATCCCCTGCCGCATGGGCGGCTTCAGCCTCGTCAAAGAGCGGCCCGCCGAAGCCGGGGTCCAGGGCGGCGGCGGCCCGGACAGCAGCCCAGCCCCGCTCCGGCTGCCCGGTCTCATACAGCGTCAATCCCTGGAAAAAGAGGGCGCGGGCATAGCGCGGATTGACTGCAAGCGCCGCTTCAAACGCGGCCAGCGCCGCCGCCGGGTCGGCCATCGCCCGGCAGGCGCGTCCGAGATGAAGGTGGAGGTCGGCGTACTGCGGGTTGACCCGCAGCGCCTTGCCGAGAAACTCGCGGGCCTCGGCAGGCCGCCCTTCTTCCAATGCCCGCTGTCCCAGGTGCGCGTGCGCTTCGGCGACATAGAAGGACGCCAGCCGATCTGTCAGCGGGTCCGGCGCGTCCTGCGCTCCTTCCAGCGCGGCAATCGCTTCTGTGAACCGTCCCTGATCAAACAGCTTGACGCCACGGTCATAGTCTTCGTTCCGGCCCAGCCCCAGCAGCCGCCCTAGCAGAGACATATGCGCCCCCTCATCTCCGATCATCAGATTTGATCGTATGATAGCACACAGGCTGGGGGTGCGTCAAGAAATGCTAGTCCAGCAGGGCTGCGGCGCTTTTGTCCAGGCACAGAGTAAGATGGGGATGTGTGCGGACCAGGGATGCCGGAACGCGCTCTGTCATTTCTCCGGTCCAGGCCGTCTTCACAATCTCGGCCTTGTCCGGGCCGCTTGCCAGCAGCAAAACCTGCCGCGCTTCTAAAATGGTCCCAATTCCCATCGTGATCGCCTCCTGCGGCACGGCATCAATTCCCCCGAATGACGGGGCGGCGTCACGGCGGGTCAGAGGAGCCAATGTCACCAGACGCGTCCGGGAGCTGGCGGCACTGCCAGGCTCGTTAAAGCCGATATGCCCCGTGCGCCCGATGCCCAGCAGTTGCAGGTCAATCCCGCCTGCATCTGTGATCTGAGCCTCATAGCTGCGGCAGAGCTGCGCGATTTGCTCCGGCGGGCGCGGGCGACCATCGGGAACAAACCAGCGGCGGCAATTCACTTGCCCGAACAACTGTGTCTGCATGAAGTGGTGGTAGGAATGCGGGGATGTGGGCAGCAGAGGATAGTATTCGTCGAGGTTGAAGCAGGTGGTTTGCGAGAAGTCAATCTCGCCGCGCTGGAAGCGGCGCACCAGGGAGGCGTAAACCCCCAGCGGCGTCGCCCCCGTTGCCAGACCCAGCACGGCATTAGGCTTCGCCTGCACCAGCACAGCAATTTGCGCGGCGGCGTATTCGCATAGCGCCGCGTAGTCGCGTTCAATGATGACTGTAGGCAAGATTGTCTTCATAGAGCCGCTTTCTCCCGCTCTGCGTGCGTGTCCTCCGGCTCATGAATGACCCGGCCATCGTCGAAGGGATTGCGGACGGCAGTTTGCAGGGACTGCACCAATGCGCGAATATCCAGCACGCCGCCAATGGTGAACCAGATGACAATCGGCACGCAGGCGGCAAGCTGCGCCAGAATGTAGCCGTGCCAGAAGTTTTCCCAGAACACGTCTGTGATCAATCCGAAGCCGAAGTGCAGCACGGTCACCACCAGGAAAACGGCCCACCAGCCGAACGTATACACGGCAAACAGAATCGCCAGCGCCCGGTCTCCCGGTGTGAACTCTTTGCCGATCCCCAGCAGCTCCTGCCAGCGGGACGCGGGCGATGGCGGCAGGGCATGGTCTTTGGAGTCGGAAGCGTAGATGCCCCGGTGCAGCATCTTTTCCAGATTGAACGGGCGGCGGCTGCCGCCGGTCATCAGCGACACGATCACATACAGGCTCAGAGCCACGAGGCTGCCGAAGAGCGCCAGCCATTGCCCGTTGATGGGGAATGGGTCGGCATGGTGCGCTTCCCAGATTTTGGGAATAACTATATCAGCAATCCCCAGCAGCCCCCCGGAAATCACGGCGGCGTAGGCCCCCGCCGTCGTGCCGAACCGGCTGTACAGGCCGCCGATCATAATGGCCCCGGCCCCGCCCAGCCAGATTGTGCCGGTGATCGCCTGAAAATACAGCAGCTTGTCGGTTTCCGTGTAAAACAGGCTAAAGCAAAAGGCAAACAGCGCGACAAAGAAGATGGACCAGCGAAGCCATTTGATCTGCTCCTGCGTTTCCATCGGGCGGTTCCGGAACGGGATAATCACGTCCTGCACTAAAATACTGCCCCAGGCATGCATATACGTGTCGTGGCACGTAAACGACAGGAAGACGACCACCATCGCCAGCAGACCCTTGATGCCGATGGGCAGCAAAACCGCTAGCGTGACGGGCACGGTCATCTCGTCCTGAATGGCCTTGTTGCCGATAGCCCCGAGCGTCTGATGAATTTGCGCGGCCTGCACCGCGTAATGCGAATCATGGAGCAGAGTGAACGCCGCCAGCGGCAGCACCAGAGTCATCAGCGCCAGTGGAATACGCCGCCAGCCCGAAATAATGGCCCCCATCCGCTGCTCGTGCGGGTTTCGCGCCGCCGTCAGGTAGCCCTGCCCGCCCAGCCAGGTCTGATAGCCGTAGGTGGTCAGGAAAATCCCGATCAGATAAAACGCCGCGTTGAAGTCTTTGGTCTGCCCCGTCTGGAACGGGTTCAGCAGGGAGGCGTCAGCCGGGGCGGTGTGCAGCGCCGCCATTTCGCGGTGCCAGGGCACCAGCAGCACCACAGCCACAGTGATTGCGAGGTAGGCAAAGCACGCCACCATGCCCTGAGCACACTCGGTAATCATCACCGAAATCTGCCCGCCGGAGTTGACAAACAGCAGGGCCAGCCCCAAATCCAGCGCCATGATGACCGGGAATGTGGCGATATGAAACGCTGTTCCCGGCAGATAAATCTCTGAGGGCAGGCCGCAGAAGTAAATCAAAAACCGGGCCGCAATCGCCGGGAAAATCCCGAAGTTGAGAATGCCCGAGATATAGCACAGCAGCCCGGCAAAAATGCGAAAGCGGCGGGAGTAGCGTATCTCAAAAAACTGCGCCACAGTCAGAGCGCGTGTCTCGCGCAGGCGGTAGTACACCCAGCCCGTCAGCGCATACACCAGCGCCAGCGGCGCGGCCAGAAATGCCCACCACAGGGTTGGAAAACCCGCCGCCGTGAACGCCTGCCAGCCCGCCACCAGCGAGATGACACCGAAGTTGCCCATCTCGCCGCCAATCGTCAGCAGGTAGCGGCCCGCCAGGCGGTTGGCAGACAGAAAATCCGCCACCCCGCGCATGAGTGAGCGCGTTTTCCAGCTAATCAGACGAATAAACACGATGGACACGGCGACAATGGTCCAGTCAATCCAGCTTAAGTTCACTGGCTCTCCCTTTCGGTACGTGGGCAGACCGGGCGGGCGCTGACCCCCAGCGCGTCCAGCCGGTCCAGGTGCGGGGCCAGGTGCTCCAGGAAGACCCCATAGTTTTTGTGCTCACGCGGCGTCCAGGCGACTTCCGCCAGAGCGCAGAGCCGGGGGAACGCCTGATATTCCACCTGCCGGGAGTTCGGCATATATTCCGACCAGAGCTGCCCCTGCGTGCCGAGGACGTGCCGAGCGGCCTCGGCAGACAGGGCGGCAGGAACCGGCTCGTAATCATAGACAGTCGACAAGGTCAGCGTCTCGCGGAAAGCGGGCGGCTCTGCCTGATGGTCTTCGGACTGATAGTAGTCCAGATAGGTAAACGTGTGCGGGGCCATGACGACGTCGTGGCCCTGCCCCGCCGCCTCAATTCCGCCCTCCTCGCCGCGCCAGGACATCACGACCGCGCCCGGCGACAGGCCGCCCTCCAGGATCTCATCCCAGCCGACCAGCGTCCGTCCGTGCGCGGTCAAAAACCTGTCCAGGCGTCCGATAAAATAGGACTGCAGGGCTTCGGCATCGGCCAGCGATTCTTTCCGCATCAGCGCCTGGCACTCCGCGCTCCTCTGCCAGCGTGTCTTGACTGCCTCGTCGCCGCCGACGTGGATGTAGGGTGAGGGAAATATCTCCATCACTTCAGAGAGCACGTCCTGCAGGAAGCCGAACGTGTGCGCGGTGGGGGCGAAGAGTACGTCGTGGATACCCCAGCGCGGGCTGACCTCACCCGGCTCCCCGCCGCAGCCGAGGTCCGGGTAGGCCGCGATGGCGGCCTGGGCATGGCCGGGCGTCTCGATTTCAGGCACGACGGTGACGTGCCGGGCGGCGGCATGGGCGACGATCCCGCGCAGCTCCTCCTGCGTGTAGAAGCCGCCATAGGGCACGCCGTCGAAGTGTTCCCCCGACGGGTCAAAGTCGGCGTGGCCGGGGTTCGTGAGCGCCTGACCTACCAGAGTGCGCTTGCGGAATGCGCCCACGGACGTCAGGCGTGGATACTTTTTGATTTCCATGCGCCAGCCCTGGTCGTCGGTGAGGTGCAGGTGCAGGACATTCATCTTGTGCAGAGCCAGCAGGTCGATAAACTTGAGTACAGCCTCCACTGATAAGAAATGCCGTGCGACATCCAGCATCGCCCCGCGCCAGGCGAACCGGGGCGCGTCCTCAATCTCCACGCAGGGAATGATGCAGTCGCCGCCTGCCGCGCCGCTCTGGCTCTCAAACGACGCGGGCAGGAGCTGCCGCAGCGTTTGAATGCCGTAGAACAAGCCGGGCAGCGCGGGGGCGCACAGAGTGACACGCCTGGGGGTGACAGAGAGGGTGTAGCTCTCGCTTCCGAGCGCACTGGCTTCCGGGTTGATTTGAAGGGCGACAACCGAGGTGTCAGTCGAAACTTCGCCGGGTCCCGCTACTGGGCAGGGAGCACCGGTGGCCTGAGAAATCCAGTCAGCCAGCCACTCGGCCTGCCTCCAGGCGGCATGGTCAGCCACAACCACCGTTTGGAGGGTGAAGTGGAACACACTGTCTCCCGCCACAAGGCGGCTCGGCTTTGGAATAATGCTGAGTGCAGACGACATAAGCTCTTTCTGGGCAGAAACAGGCGGAGTCAGGAACCCCGACAGCCGTGTCCTTCAGGACAGGGTTGCAGACTTATTTTTTAAGGGGAGAGTGCGCGGCTTCTTTGACCGCAGAAAGCAGGGCGCTTCGCTTTCCGGCAGGCTGATCCGGGCGGTACTCGCTGCCAAGCTGCCAGATAATCACGCCGCCGAGGCCGTGCGTCCGCGCATACAGCACCTTTTCGCGGGTCAGCCGGGCGTCATCATACGAGAGGAACTGCTTGGCCCCCGGCCCGCCGAGGCTGAGGTACGGCGCATGGGCGGCAGCGTCCCAGTGATACGCGCCCGGCGTGTAATACTTGTCCATGATGTCGGTGTAGCCGACCGTCTCGGTCTTGACGCCCTGTATGCTCTGCCCCGGCCCGCTGGCCCCTTTCCACAGGAAGCCGTAGAAGGCGATGCCGAGGCCCAGCTTTGCCGCCGGGACGCCCGCCGCCGTGTACAGGGCGATTTTTCCCGAGGCCGACGGGAACGGGCGCGTGTCGGTCATCAGGGTTTTGCTGCCGTAGAGCGAGCCGTTATACCAGGTCTTGAAGCCGTCCCAGGTGCCGCTCAGGTCATAGGTCTGAATGTTGATCTGGTCAAAGTCATCTTTCAGCCGGGCACACAGCTTGGGCTGACTGCCCGGCTCCCCGGACGCCGGGAACGTCAGCAGATACTTTGGATTGGCTGCTTTCAAGGCGACGCGCAGGTCTTTGACAAACGCGACGAAGTTCTCTTCATCGGCGGGCAGGATTGGCTCCATGTCGACATCGATGCCGTCGTAGCCACGCTCCTGCACAAAGCCGATCAGGTTTTTGATGAACGTACCGCGCAGGGCAGGCGCAATGACCGGGGAAATCAGCGGGCCGGTCCCGGCGCCGCCGAGGCAAATCAGCACTTTGTCGCCCGCTTTGTGGCCGCGCGTCACGACATCCTGCGACTGCGCGGGCGTGATGGCAAACATCGTGCCATGAATGGTGTCCTCAATCGTGCCGTCAGGGCGGGGCACGATGGCGAAATGCACGAGATGGGTCAGAGCCGAATAGTCAATCTTGTCCGGCGTCAGTTCCCCGGTTTGGTTCCAGACGGGGTAGTAGGCGGTGACCCAGATGGGAGCATCGGCGGCACGCACGGCCTGCGGGGCCGCCGCACCGGTCAAGAGCGCTGCCGAGGCGGCCAGCGCGGCCACAGAGCGTTTGGAAGAGAGTGTCATAGGTGTCTTTTCTGGAGAGGGCGCCCCCTGACCGGCCCGTGACGGGACCGCAGGCGCGTTCGTAGATGGCTCGGCAGTCAGAGAGGCAGCGGACGGGTTCTGCGAATGGCAGCCCGCAAGCAGGAATGCCGCCGCCGCAATCCCAACGGCCCCGCGCTTGCAAAGTACAGCGGGGATTTTTGTCATAGTGGTAAAAATTCTCCTGAGAACAGACAGCGGGGGCGCTCAACGGGCGCGATTGATCGCAGTCATCAGCGGGTTCCGGGCCGCTGTCGTCGTCCCGGATGCGATATACTGCTGCCCCAGCTCAAAGCAGACCAGCCCGCCGAGGCCGGTGGCCCCGATGTAAGCGAGTTTGTCCGTGATGACATTCGCGTCGTCATAGGAGACAAACTCGCCCGTGTTAGTCAGACCCAGATACGCGGCCCCGCAGGCCGTGTCGTGGTGATAGTACGCCGCGCTGTATTTGTTTGCCATGATGCTGGCGTAGCTCATCGCCGTCCAATTCGAAAGGTTCGGCGTGAAGGTGAACGCCTGCTCGATGTTGGTGGCCCCTTTCCAGTCGTAGCCATAGAAAGCCGTGCCGATAGCGAGCTTGGAAGCGGGGACTCCGCCGTTTTTAAATGTGGCGGTGATTCCGTCCGCAGACGGCAGCAGCGTCGATGTGCCGGGGATGGTGTTGCCCCCAGCCTTGAGGGGCGCGTTGTGCCAGGTGTAGCGCCGATTGTTGGCATCGACCGGCTCATACGGCCCGGCAAGGTCGTAGCTCATAATGTTGATTTGGTTGACGGACCCACTGACTGCGCCGTACTGGGCTGTCGGGTAGTAGGTCTGGGCCGCGATGGTGATGATGGCCCCGGAGGGCAGGCCGGCCCGGAGCGCCCGGATAAATGCGACGTAGTTGGTCGTATTGTTGGCATTGCCGCTGCCGTCATTGATGCCCTCGTCGTCGATGTCTACGCCGTCAAACCCGTAAGTGCGAACGGTGCTGGCGATGCTGCTCACAAGCGCCGCCGTGTGGCCGTTGAAGGCTCCCGCAAAGTAAGAATCCGTGTTGCTGCCTCCGATGCACAGCAGCACTTTCAGCCCGGCATGGCTGTGTCCGGCGGCGACGACCGCCCTTGCATTCGAGAGCACGGTTCCGGTGGAAATGTCCTGCAATCCACCCGCCGCCGTCGGCGCGAGGGCAAACCAGACAAGATGCGTGACGGAGGTCAGGTCCAAATTGGCGAGCGGGGCAGCGTTATATTCATAGTCCGGGTAATAGGCAGTGACCCAGGGGGCGGCACTGGCACGCGGCATCCCGGCGCAGAGTAAGCAGACCAGCAGAGTAAAAACGGCGTTGAGTTGAATGAGGCGTTTCAAGG
>CAXUKS010000004.1:0-145080 GCA_964251675.1 uncultured Armatimonadales bacterium | reverse complement strand
CGGTTCGTCAGTCGAACACTGATCGATATGCGGGGGCAAAAGTTTGGGAAACCGGAACACTGCACAGGCAGTATAGATGGCACACGGCAGCCCAGAATGCAGACCGGCAAAGCAGACGTGCGAGCCTAAGCCACAGGCGCAGCAGACGGCTGGGGCGAGTGGCAGCCGGTCAGCGTCAGGGCGGCCAGGAGGGTTGCCAGCGCAGCCCTGGGTTCGATAGGTCACGTCGGCATCAGGATGTTCTTTCGGGATAAAGCCTTCCCCCTCCTGTGCGAAGAGGGGGATGGAGTCGCGCTGGCCCGAGTGAACTTAGTAGGAAGGGGAATAGCTGGCGGGAACATCCGCATTTTTGGTAACGCCAGCAATCCAGATGTATTTCACCCAGTTTTTTCCACCGAGTGAGCCTTTGCGAATTGCCTTAACATGACCGTCCACGAAAAGCACATTCGTCTGATCGGTGTGCCGGTAGCGAGGGTAGGATGCAGGAGAAATATCAGATGTCGCCGCCGGTGTGCCGGTTTCGTCATAATCAAAGGCAAGTTCTTTTGAAGGAGAGGGATCACCAACGGTATCGCGCTGGACAAAATTGGTCGCCGAGCCGTCGTTTTGGTAGCCAACCCAGTCCGATTCGCTCGCATTGAAGACAGCATAGGTTTGAGGGACACCCGCGACTAAAGCAGCGGCCCCTTTTTCTACAATCAGCACTTTGCTGGACGGTGCATCGACCTGTGCCAGAGACGGCACGGCGACACCGCTTTCTTCGGTGGGGCACAGGTAGCTATGAGCACCGTACTGGGAAACCTGATCTCCAGGGAAGTCAGGACAGGACCAGACGCCGCCCTTGCCGTTGTATGTTGTGACTCCGCCTGCCCCCACGGTTCCTGCTCCGTTTTTGATAAAGGGATAGACCGCATTCTGCCAGTTGAGCGGGTTGCCACTGGCATCAAAATACTGACCGCGTGGAAATTTTTCGTCGGAGTCTTGTGTGTACTGGACCATGCCGAGGCCAAGCTGCTTCATGTTGGAGGCGCAAGAAGTCCGCCGGGCGTTTTCGCGCACTTTCTGGAAGACGGGGAAAAGAATAGCAGCGAGAATCGCGATGATGGCGATGACGACGAGCAGTTCAATCAGGGTGAAGCCCTGGGGACGTCCCGTGGAGACGGGAACTTTTTGGGTTGGAGTTTTCATGGCAGCCTTTCGGATCGTCTGGATCAGCAGTCGAAATCCTTTCCGAGTAAGCGGCAGCGCCTCGGAAGCAGGAAATACATCGGTCCACTGTCGCCGTGGACACTCAGCCGTACAACATTCCGCACTATGTGACCGTGAGCAAAACCCTCCTTTGGGTATTATTCGCCATCTAAGCGTTTAGAAAGCATGCAAAAAATTAAGAAGCCGCTTCGGGCGGGGCGGTGGAGGCCCGCACAATCAGTTCCGACGGCAGCACAATCTGCCGCGCAGAGAGAGGCTCTTCGCTGGCCGGCGTGTCCAGTTGGTCCAGCAAAATGGCCGCCGCCGTGGACCCCATCTGCACCAGCGGCTGACGCACCGAGGTCAGAGGCGGGTCCAGGTGCGACGCCGCCGGGGTGTCGTCAAAGCCGACCACGCTGAGGTCCATCGGAATGCGAACTCCGGCGGCGCGGCACACGTCATAGATGCCTTCAGCGATGCCGTCTCCCCCGGCGAACACCGCCGTCGGCAGCGTGTCCGAGGCGAGCAGTCGGGCCATGCCCTCCCGACCCCATTCCCGGTCATAGGTTCCTTCCAGCACAATGGCCGGGTCAATCGGCAGACCGTGCTCCTGCATTCCCTGACGGTAGCCCTCTAAGCGGGGCCGGGTGCTGGGCGATGTCATCTGCCCGCCGAGCAGGGCGATGTGCCGATGCCCGAGTCCCGCCAGATGGCCGATCACTTCGCGCACGGCGCGGCTGTTGTCAATGTCCACATTGGACACGGCTCCCTCGGTCGCCTGTCCGTTGATCTGCACAAACTGAAGCTCGGCTTCCACCAGCGCGGGAACAATCGTGCTGTCGGTCAGCATGGCAATCAAAATCAGTCCGTCCACGCGCCGGTCCCGAAAGGCAGGCAGGCTGTCGTTGCCATTCCATTCCAGCCCGGTATAAAGCATGACATTTTGATGCCGCCGCGCCGCTTCCTGCACAATGCCGTCCATCAGAGAAGTGAAATACGGGTCGGTAAAAACGCTCGGGTACGGATGCGGAAAAACGACGCCAATGGCATTTAGCCGCTTGTTGGTCAGCGCCCGCGCAATAGAGTTTGGGTAGTAGCGCAGGCGTCCCATGCTGGCCTGAACGCGGGCTTTGGTGTCTGAATCGACATTGCGCGGGCCGTTGTTGATGACATAGCTGACAGTGGCGATAGAAACACCGCTGTCGCGGGCAACATCCGTAATCGTAGGGCGGGTCTTTGCCATGTGGTCTGTGCGGTCATGAGGAGTTCGTGTTCATCTAAACGCTTAGATAAAGATCAAAAGGAAACCGCAACACTGGGGTATAAAAATACTATACCAAAGAATTTTCCGTTTGTCAAGTGAACTCAACTATTTTTTTAAATTTAGTAATAATCACTGAACAGCTCGCTGACACTGTCGTCATGGTGAATGCGGGAAATCGCGCTTGCCAGCAGCGGAGCCACGGAAATCACTGTGGTCTTGGTGCTGCGGCGGCGCTTGGCCTCTTCCAGCGGGATAGTGTCGGTGACCACCAGCGCCTCAATCGGCGAGGCTTCGATGCGCTCCACGGCATCGCCGGACAGCACCGCATGGGTGCAGCAGGCCAGCACCCGCCGTGCCCCGCGCTCTATCAGCGCCCTGGCCCCGGACACGGTGGAGCCGCCCGTGTCAATCATATCGTCGACCAGAATGCACGTTTTACCGCGCACATCCCCGATGATCTCCATGATCTCCACTTTGTTTGGCTCCGGTCGCCGCTTGGCGATAATCGCAATCGGGGCGTGCAGCATCTCCGCCATGCCTCGCGCCCGCCCGACGCCCCCGACATCAGGCGAGACCACGACGGTATCACCATCGGTCAGTCCCAGTCCGGCAAAATGCACGGCCAGCAGCGGCCCGGCATAGAGGTGGTCCAGCGGGAGCTGGAAAAAGCCCTGGATTTGCCCGGCGTGCAGGTCTACGGCCAGGACCCGATGGGCACCCGCCGTGGTGATCAAATCCGCCACCAGACGTGCCGTGACCGGCTCACGCGGCTTGACTTTCTTGTCCTGCCGCGAGTAGCCGTAGTACGGCATCACCAAAGTGATGCGCCGGGCCGACGCCCGCCGGAAGGCATCCACGAGAATCAGCAGCTCCATCAGCGTGTCATTGGCCGGCGCACAGGTCGGCTGCACGATAAACACATCCATGCCGCGTGCGCTTTCCTCGATCTTGACCCGGATTTCGCCGTCCGCAAAGCGCGTGCAATGCAGCCGCCCGAGAGGCCGCCCAATCTGCGCGGCGATGCTGTCCGCCAGCGCGGGGTTCGCGTTGCCGCTAAAGATACGCAGTGTGTCGTCATCCGCTCCCATTGGCTTTGATCTCCCTGTTTCGTCAGTGTCCCGAAGTGTCATACGGCACAAGAGACTGACCGAGACGCTGACGCCCTGTGTCTCCCGGCGTGGCGACATCGCCGGAAGGGTCATACTCCGGATCAGTTTGCGCCGGATCGCCCTGTCCCGGATCGCCCTGTCCCGGATTGGTTTGACCCGGATCGGCGGGGCTGTCCGGCGAATCAAAGGCCCACGGACCAATCCCCCACTGCCAGGCGTTGTACAGAATGTCAAAAACTGGCACAAAGGAAACGCCCCCCGCTTCAGGGGGATACACGCCAGCCTGCCGCAAAGCGTCTTCCAGACCGAGGCGATAAGAGGCCAGGTCAAAACAATCGGCTCCGCTGCGCCTGCCGGGGCGCGTGCGGCCAAAATCGGACTGGAAGCTGTCCATCTGCCGCAGCCATCGCAGCTCTTCGTTCAGCCGGGAGACACTGCCCAGGTATGCCGCATTGCTGCCCACCTGAATAGTTTGCGTCGTCGGCAGGCCCACATAAGTCCAGCCCACGTTTTTGTACTCTTTGACCAGTTTTCCCGAAGGCGAGGCGGCATCCGGCACGATCAGCCGGATGGACGAAAAGTGGTAGCCCTTCAGCTCCTGCGTCGATGTACCAAGCCTTGGGATGGTGTCGTCATAGCCCGTTTCCACGCCGAAGCCCTGCGCGTTTTTCACCGAGATAATCCGCCCCAGGCTGTCCCGCTTGAGCGTGAACCGCTCCGGCACATACACAAACAGCGTCGTGCGGGAGTAGGTGGACGGAAGGTAGCGCACAAAGTAGCCGCCGGGATGCAGACACCAGCGGCCCGCTGGAATATCGCGGCTGTTTCTGTCTTTGGGCGGGTTGCCGGAAAGCACTGCGACACGCTCTAGCTGCTCAAACGGCGCATCGGCCTGTGTCAGCAGGCCCCGGAGGCTGTTCTGGGCCTCGTAAATCGGGCGCAGGCTATCGGTCATCTTGCCGAACACCTGGTCCTGATACTGCTGCGTGATATAGTCCAGCGATGCGCCGTTCAGCGCCAGAATATCTTCGGGAGAAAGCAGCGTGGACGCAGCAGTTTGCAGGTCCTGGGGCAGCTCGCTGAACTTGGTCCGGGATTCGAGCGCCCAGATCAGCGATTGCACCTGCTGCTGGGGCAGGTCCGGGTGGTCGGCGCTATTATGCAGAATTTTCCGAATGATACCGCTGCGCTTGCCTTTGAGGGGCGCATACAGATACCCGTCCCCCCGCGTCGGCCCATAAGTCCCAGCGTGCAGGCAGTAGCTGCGAACCTCGCCGCTGTAGAGGCCCGGCTTCAAAAGCCAGCCGCCACCGGGGCCGCGCCTGAGCGAGGACAGCGGCTTGCCGGGGCCGGGCTGATAGTTGTCCAGGGCGAACGCTTCGCCGCGAATGTCCTTGAAATTGGTGCTGACCGGCTCCTCCTGTTTGGTCAGCATCTCCGGCCCCGGCAGGTTCACGTCGGGCAGCTTAGGCTGCGGCAGACCAGGGATTTTCAAGCCGGGGATTTTAAACTGCGCCTGCGCGGCAGGCGCGGCGACGAGCGCCCCGAAAGGGAACAGCAGAAGCGTAAGGCCAGACAAGGAGCGGGCGAGCAGCATTTTTGTTTTCCTTTCAGGAGGACGAACTTCTCGCTCTATGTTGCGACGGCAAAGCAAGTCTGAATAAACTTGAGCATCCTAATCATCTGGGCTGACTGTTGACGCAAGTTAAGCTCAAGAAAAGGGTAAGTCAGCGGAACTAAAATTGTTCCGTTGGCTTCCCAGGGATATTCCGGGTTTGGGTGATCTTCACCCTCTGGCGAAAGGTCTTCAATGCTTTGTGCAAGGCCGCGCAAGCTTCTCAAATACTCTTTGTATTGGCTGGTGTCGGTGAAGCCGCAAGCCGCTTTGAGCCGCAGGTTGCTTTCCGCGCCACTGACCACATAGCGTAGAAAAGCGTTGTGCGTCTTTTCATGGGGACCACCACCAGGCGGAGTGCGAAATCCTTTGGCGAGTTTTTCCGTTGTCATCTGCAGATAATGCAGACTGTGACAGAGAGGAATAGTCGTATCTTGTAGCAGCTTGATAAGCATGGCATGATCTGACTCCGCCTGCTGAAAATATGCGGTCTGCCAATCCATTGGCATTTACGATTTCTCCTCGACAATTTCTGCGTCCGCCCATTGGCCCCAACCTCTCGGGAGCTGTGCGGTTTCGGCTTCTTCTGGCCGGATGACGGCGATGCCCGCCGTGTAAAACTCATAGGGCTGTGGGGAGTCTAAAGATGGCCTCCCTCCGAAATAGAACGGCCCGATGGGGTCGCCGGGGTGCAGCGGCATGGTGGTCGGGTCCACATAAATCAGCCGTATCTCGTCGTCAGCGGGAAACAGATAGACTTTGGTGATTTCCGGGGCGGCTTCCAAGTTGGCCCGCACCAGGTCCTCGGCGGCCTCGCGGATGCTTGGCTTTGTCAGTGTAGTTGTCATTAGTTTTTACTCTTTCCTGCGTTTTTTGGCGTTCGCCCAGCCGTCTTTGTTGGTCTGCCGCGCCCGCCCGATGCCGAGGGCGTAGGCAGGAACATCTTCGGTGATAGCGGAGCCTGCCGCCGTGTACGCCCCTTCGCCCAGGGTGACGGGGGCGACCAAAGTAGAGTGCGAGCCGATAAACGAGTCGGGGCCAATCACGGTGCGATGCTTGTTCTGGCCGTCATAGTTGCAGGTGATAGTCCCCGCGCCGATGTTGGTGCGTGCGCCGATCTCCGCGTCCCCCAGATACGCCAGATGGCCCGCCGAAACGCCGTCGCCGAGCGTCGCGTTCTTGAGTTCTACAAAGTCGCCAACTTTGACCTTGTGCCCCAGCACGCTGCCGGGGCGGAGGTTGGCGAACGGCCCGATTTTGCAGTCGTCGCCGACTTCCGAGGCCGTGATGTACGAATCGCGGACGACCACGCCGCTGCCAATTTTGGAGTCGCTGATGCGTGCGCCCGGCCCAATCTCGCAGTTTGCGCCAATATCAGTGACGCCGGACAGAATGGTGAACGGGTAAATGGTCGTGTCCGGCCCAATTTTGATGTCGGCGTCAATGTGCGTCGTCACGGGGTCCACGATGGTGACGCCCGCCAGACCATGCGCTGCCAGCAGACGCGCCGACAAAATCTGCCGCAGCGCGGACAGCTCCGGGCGGGTGTTGACCCCGCGCACGACATCGGCATCGGGCGAGACGAACGCCTCCACGATCTGCCCCGACGCGGCCAGCAGCGCAATGGCATCCGTGAGATAGTATTCGCCCTGCGCGTTCTGCGGCGTGATCTGCCGCAAGGCGGGAAACAGCAGGCGCGGCTCAAAGACATAGACTGATGTGCCGATTTCAGACAGCAAAAGCTGTGCGGCAGAGGCATCGCGGGCCTCCACAATGCCCTGTACCTGCCCGGTCGCGGGGTCGCGCACGATGCGGCCATACGCGCCCGCGTCGGGCAAATGCGCCGTCAGCAGAGTCGCCGCCGCGCCGGTCTGTGCATGATGGGCCAGCAAGGCTTCCAGCAGCGACGCCGACAGAAGGGGGGCATCACCGGGCAGGACCAGCAGCGGGCCGTCCCAGTCGGCCAGCAGCGGCTCGGCCATCTGCACGGCATGGCCGGTGCCGTTCTGCGGGCTTTGGAGGACGTACTCCAGCTCCGGCCCCATCTCCTCCTGCACCAGGTCCGACTGATGGCCGACCACCAGCACCGTCCGCCCCGCGCCCGCCCCGGCGGCGGCCTCCACGGCCCAGCGCAGGAGCGGGCGGCCCAGCAAATCGTGCAGGGCTTTGGGGCGATGGGACTTCATGCGGGTGCTTTTTCCGGCGGCCAGAATCAGCGCGGCGGTGCGGCGGGCGGGCGAAGGGGACAGCAAATCGGACATAAACAAACACTCCTGAAGAAACACTCCTGGCGAAAACTTGTGTTGGGCAGATTACCCCTGTCGCCATTATAGCGTTTGGCCCGGTCTGAGTCAAGCAAAGATACCGGGAACCGAAGGGGGCTGCTGTGCGTCTTAAAGGAGAAGAGACACGGGGCTGAACCCCCGTGCTTTGAAGGGCAATTCCCCGCCTGCGCGGGCATAGGATAAGGCCATTGCCCAAACTCTTCGCCCGCAAAGGCGGGGGCTTGCACTTTTGAAGCATGGGGGTTCAGACCCATGGTCTTTCTTTACTATCGGAAACCCAAGTGACCCCGGACACGCGCCGCCTGCAACTTTGTCTGCTGTCCTCGCTTCTCGTCAACGCGGGGGCGTGGACCGGCATCGCCCATTTCTGGAAGTGGACCCCGCCGCTTCTGACCGCGCCTCTGCACGCCCGCGCCGTGCGGATGGTGCGCCTGCCGCCGCCTGTCCCTGTCCCGCCGCCCCCGCCGGTGGTCGTCCCCCCGCCGCCCGTGCCGCCACCGCCGAAGGCGCATCCGAAGCCCGCGCCGAAGCCGAAGCCCAAAAAGCTGCGCCGCCCCGGCACGCGGGTTCATTCGTCATCCCCTGCCCCGCCCGCCAAAGCCGCCGGAGGAAGCGATGCGGGCGCCCCCGCCCCGGCCTCTGCCCCGCCCGCCGCGCCCCCGCCCCCGGTGATTGCCTCGCAAAAGCCGTCTCCCTGGCTCGTGCCTAACCCGCTGACTGTCCCGCCGTCGTCGGCCATTGTGACTGCCGGGCAGTATGCCGCCCGGCCCACGCCGCCCGCCCCCAAAGTCGCCAATGCCGGAACCGGCGCGGGCGGGAGTGCGTCGGGCAAAGGCGCAGGTGCGGGATCGGGAACCGGCACAGGAACCGGGGCCGGGGCGGGCAGCAGCCCCGCTGCCGGGGAGCCGTTTGGAGTCGGCAAAGGGCTGGCCGGAGACGGAGCGCCGCGCCATATTGTTTATGTCCTGGATATTTCTGGCAGCATGGCAAGCCGCATTGACCGGGCGGAAACCGAGTTGCGCCAGGCGATCAATGGCCTGCGGCCCGAGGAGACATTCAATATCATTGCCTTCAGCGACGAGGCCCGCTCGTTTGACAGCGGCATGGCCCCGGCGACGCCGTCGCTGGTTCGCAAAGCCTCGGACTACCTGGACACTCTGCGTATCGGCGGCTACACCAACACGGAGGCAGCCATGATTTTGGCACTTTCATTACCGGATGTCAGCGAGATTGTATTGCTCACTGATGGTGTACCAACAATAGGAGAGAGAAACTTTGCCACTCTAGCCGCGAAAATTCGCCGCCGCAACCACAACCATGCCCGGATTTCCACAATCGGGTTGGTCGGCAAAAACCCGAATGGTGGCAATGATGACTATGTAGATACCTTCGAAGCCTCTGCATTGCTGCGGCAAATCGCCCGCGACAGTGGCGGGGCGTCCAAGATGGTAACATTAGGGACAGCGGAGCCGTAACCTCTTGGTGACTTCCCCTCGTGCCAAGTTCCGAGCCGCCGAGCGCCGCCGCTTCGGCGTCAGCCTGGCCGCCTCACTGCTCGTCAATCTGGGCGTGCTGCTGTGGGCAGGCTGGCTGTCCCTGCCCCCGGTGGTCCGGCCGCCGCGAGCGCGGCCTCATCTGGGCCTGATGGCTTTTCGCCTTTCCCCGGCTGCCGCCCCGGCTCGGCGTGGCCTCGCCTCGCACACGCCGACCGCCCCCGTGCGTCCCCGCCGGGCGGCGTCGAAAGTCGTCTCGGCACAGCCGCAGACCGCACAGCCGCGTCCGTCTCAGCGGCGTCCGTCCCCGCCGCCGCGCCCGGAGATGCCGCGTGTTCTGGTCACACTGGCCCCCGCCCGGCGTGAAGCTCCGCGCCCGGAGCGTTCGCGCACAGCCGAGCGCCCCCGGATTGCCGTGCCGCCGTCCGAGGTCGCCCGCGCTCTGCCCAATACTCTCCCCAGCACTCTCCCCCCGCCGCAGACACTGCCAGCGCCGCCCCCGCTGCGGGTCGCGCCGATTGTGAAAAAGCGTGCTCCGCCCGCCCCGCGCCCGGTGTCTGCCCCGAAACCAGATCCGGCACGGGTCACCACGTCTCCCGCCCCGCCCGCCAGGTCAGGGCTGCCGACAGTCCGCAGTGGCGCAGGCACGGCCGCCGGACACCCGCCCGCCGGGCCGTTCGGCATCGGCGTCGGCATGCCGTGGAGTGATACCCCGCGCCATGTGGTATATGTGCTGGACATCTCCGGCAGCATGAAGACGCGCATCCGCCGGGCTGGCTCGGAGCTGGAAGCTGCCCTGCGCGAGCTGCACACGAGCGACACGTTCAACATCATTGCGTTCAGCGACGGCAGCCGCCTGTTTGAGCCGGACATGGCGGAGGTGTCCCCGCAGTCCGTGCAGCGGGCGGGCGATTTTCTGGCCGACCTGCCGCTCGGCGGGCAGACCAATCTGGAAGGCGCGATTGGCCGCGCCCTGATGCTGCGCGATGTCAACGAGGTGGTGGTTCTCACCGACGGTGTTCCCACGGTCGGCGACACCGATTTTGGCACGCTCGCCCGCACCGTGCGCCGTGTCAATGTCACCCGCGCCCGTATTTCCACGATTGGGCTGGTCGGCGTCAGCAGCGATGGCACCGACCAGAGCTTTGAGGCGGCGGGCCTGTTAGAGCAGATTGCCCGCGACAGCGGCGGAGTCTCCAAGCTGGTTCCGCTCGGGCAGTAGGCTCCTCCAGCCCCATTATCCGGGGCGGGGGGCCTTTCCTTCTGGCTGGGTATGCTATACTTAGATTAACCAAACCACCCGACGGAGGCCGCTTATGGAAGCCCTGATTTTAGAGAAAACTCACCATTTAACTCTCGGCGACATTCAGATTGACGAGCCGCTGGGGCCGCAGGACGTGCGCGTGGACATCAAGGTCGTCGGCATCTGCGGGTCGGATGTGCATTATTATCAGCACGGACGGATTGGCCCATTCGTCGTTGAAGCGCCGATGGTGCTGGGGCATGAAGCGTCGGGCGTGGTGCGCGAAGTCGGCGGCAAAGTCACGGCGCTTGCCGTCGGCGACCGGGTGTGCATGGAGCCGGGCATTCCCGATCCGAACAGCCGGGCCTCCCGTCTGGGGCTGTATAATTTGGACCCCGCCGTGCGCTTCTGGGCGACCCCGCCCATCCACGGCGTCCTGCGGCCTTCCGTGGTCCACCCGGCGGCCTACACGTTCAGGCTGCCGGACGCGGTTTCGTTTGCCGAGGCTGCAATGGTGGAGCCGCTGGCCGTGGGGATGCAGGCGGCCAAAAAGGCCAAAATTGAGCCGGGCGATCTGGCCGTGGTCATGGGCGCGGGGCCAATCGGGTTGGTCACGGCGCTGGCCGCGCTGGCGGGCGGGTGCAGCCGCGTGGTCATCACAGACACGCAGCCGCCGAAATTAGACCTGGCCGCAACACTCGGCCCGATTACGCCCGTCAACGTAGTCAGCGAAAGCGTCACTGAAGTCGTCGCGCAGATGACCGATGGCTGGGGCGCGGACATCGTGTTTGAGTGCAGCGGGGCCGCCCCTGCGCTGGCGGGCCTCTTCGCCCCGCTGCGCCCCGGCGGGTGCGCCGTGCTGGTAGGGATGCCGACCGGCTCCGTGGCCTATGATGTGGTGGGCGCCCAGGTCAAAGAGGCCCGCGTGGAGCATGTCTTCCGCTACGCCCACGTCTTTGGCCGCGCCGTCGCGCTTCTGGGCAGCGGCAAAATCGACGTGAAGCCACTCATCACCGACACATTCCCATTCGCCGACAGCGTGGCCGCATTTGAGTTCGCTTCCCACCTGCCGCCAACGTCCGTGAAAGCACAGATTGAGATGCCGTGACTCCCCGAATGGGAACCCTGAGTGATCCAAACCGAGCCAGCCAAAATCTATCGCCGAACCTGGGACGAACTAATGCACCGCCGTGATAAGTTCGCCCCCGGTCTTTAAGAGACCGGGGGCGATTTGCATTCTGTTTGCATTTTACTGATTTTAGCCGGGCACTCCGGTTCCGGCAATGCCGGGGCCGCCACCGGGGGTCGTGCTTCCTGGTACAGCAGTCGGAGGCGTTCCGGGCGCGGTCGGGTCTGCACCGGGCGACGGCAGAGGCACGACACCGGGCGGCGTGGTCGGCGTCACCGGCGCCGGGTCACCGGGCGGGGTCACCGGAGGCGGTGGGACCGGGCTGTCTGGTGTGGCTGGCAGCGTCGGCGTGGCAGGATCAGTCGGCAGGGCAGGATCAGTCGGCGTGGCCGGGGCGGCCGGGGCCGTAGGGGCGTCCTGTTTCTGGGCAGCCGTGACAGGATTTGATTTTGCGGCAGTGCCGGGTGCGAAGGCACTCAGCATCAGGCTGGCTGCTCCGAGAAGGAGCAGAGGTTTCTGGCGGTTCATCGAATGGTTCCTCTCGTACTGGATCAATCCGTAGCCGTTGCAACATCGTTTTACCCAGTATAAATACGGGTAAACATAGCAGGCAGACAAGGACACAGGAGGCAAAAATTGGCAATTCAAATAGGAAGCGAGCTGGCGGGGCTGGCAGTGGTTTCCCTGAGCGGCGGCGACCGATTAGGGCGAATAGATGATGTAATTTTTGACGCGGCAAAGTCCGCGATTGTGGGGGTGCTGGTAGACCGGGGCGGGATGTTCTCCAAACCCAAGTTTTTGGATGCCACGCATATTCGGGCTGTGGGAAGCGATGCGCTGACCATTGACTCGGAAGCCGCACTGACCGAGCACGACCCCGCCGCGACCGGGCTGTCCGCACAGCCCGCGAAGCCTCTGGGGGGACGCCCGGTGCTGACCGAAGCGGGCAGCATCATCGGCAAAATCGCTGACATTGCCGTAGACACGGACACGCTCCAAGTGCCCTATTTTGTTATTTCCACGGGCCTGCTGGACAATGCTCTGCACGGCAAGCCGCAGCTTCCTTTAACGATGGTGCAGGCCATCGGCGCGGACTCGGTGATTGTATCCAATTCGTATGACCCCAAAGCAACCGAAGCAAAGTCTGCCGATGCGCCGTCTTAGCGCCATTACAAGCGCGGCTGGCCTGCTGACACTGACCGGCTGCGCCCATCCGGTGCAACAGACGGCGGCCCACAAAATCGCCGATGCCCTGCCGGGCGTCATCGGCCCCGCCGCCCGCTACGACGTCCAGGTAGACGGCGATCCTTTCGCGCTGGCGCGGGGCCGGGCGCGGGGCATTCATATTCAGGGCCGGTCCGTGCAGCTCTCGCCAGATTTGACGGTTGACACGCTGACCGCCGATGCCGCCGACGTCTCGTTTGACCGCTCCAGCCGCAAGCTCACCTCTGTGGGGCAGACACGCTTTACGGCTACGCTCTCTCAGCCGCACCTGGCGGCGTACCTCGCGGCCTCCAAGCCGCTGCTGCCGGGCCTGAGCATCACGCTTCGGTCCGATGACGTGCTGGCAGCCGTTCCGGTGACTTTTCTGGGCCTGAACACCACAGCCGCTCTGGCCGGGACGGTGCGCCCAAGCCTTAGTGACCCCACCCGACTGGATTTTGTTGCCAACGGCGCACAGATTGGCGCGGTTCCGCTGCCCGCCGGGCTGATCAACCTGGCGCTGGACCGGCTGAACCCGGTCATCACTTTGTCCGATCTGCGCGTGCCTCTGGCAGTGACACAGGCCGAAATCAGAGACAGCCGCTTGGTGCTGGGCGGCACCGCAGATTTGAATGGTTTAGCCGCCCGCTGACAGGGAATAATCAAGCAGTCACGTAAAGGAGACAAGCGCAATGGGTGGAATTCTGTACACTATCGGGGCAATCTTGGTGGTTCTCTGGCTGATTGGGTTTTTCTTTGCCCACATTGGCAGTTTGATCCACATTCTTCTGGTCATCGCCGTCATCGTGTTCGTGTACCAGTTAGTAACGGGCCGCCGCTCCGTTTGAGCAGGCCGTCCAGCACACGAAAAAGCCGAAGCGCCACTCTGCGCTTCGGCTTTTTTTGTTTGCCCGGCGATATGCTATAATACGTTATAATGAAAGATTTTGGAAACGACTTTGACGTAATAATTATCGGTGCGGGTCACGCAGGTGCGGAAGCGGCGCTGGCGGCGGCAAGGCTGGGGGCAGAAACGCTGTGCCTGACGCTGTCGCTGGACAAAGTGGCGCTGATGCCCTGCAATTGTTCGGTTGGCGGCCCCGCCAAAGGCCATCTGGTGCGCGAGATTGACGCGCTTGGCGGGCAGATGGGTATCAATGCGGACAAGACGCTGACCCATATTCGGATGCTCAACACCGGCAAAGGCCCCGCCGTGCAGGCCATCCGCGCCCAGTGCGACAAGGACTGGTACAGCCGCGAAATGCGGGCGACGCTGGAAGCCACGCCTTACCTGACCCTGCGCGAAGCGGCAGTCGAAGACTTGATCGTCGAAGGTGGCAGCGTGGTCGGCGTGCGCGTCGCAGGCGGTGAAGTCCTGCGGGCAGGCGCAGTGGTGATTACCACCGGGACCTTCCTGCGCGGCGTCATGCACCGGGGCGATGAGCGCACCGCAGGCGGACGGCTCGGCGAAGCGCCATCGGTCACGCTGTCCGACACCCTGCGTCGCCTCGGTTTTGTCACCCGGCGGCTGAAAACGGGCACGACGCCACGCATTGACAAAAAAAGCGTCGATTTTGCGAAAACGAACCCGATTGAGTCCGAGCCGGACACGCCCCCGTTCTCGTTCCTGTATGACCGCGTGGATGTGCCCGGCCTGCTTCCCGCATGGCTGACACACACGAACGCGCAAACGTCGGCAGTCATCAATGCTAACCTTCACAAGTCCGCCATGTACGGGGGGATGATTGAGGGGCAGGGACCGCGCTACTGCCCCTCCATTGAAGACAAAATCGTGCGCTTTTTCCAGCGGGACAGCCACCAGGTCTTTCTGGAACAGGAAGGCTGGCACACCGACTCGCTGTATGTCCAGGGAACCAGCACGTCGCTGCCTGCCGACGTCCAGCTCCAGTTTCTGCACACCATCCCCGGCCTGGAAGAGTGCGTCATGCTTGTGCCCGGCTACGCCGTCGAGTACGACTCGGTGCCGCCGACCGAGCTGACCCACGCGCTGATGTCGCGCCGCCTGCCGGGCCTGTTTCTGGCCGGGCAGATCAACGGCACATCCGGCTACGAGGAAGCCGCCGGGCAGGGCCTGCTGGCCGGGGCCAACGCCGCCCTGCACGCATTAGGCCGCGAACCATTTATCGTGCGCCGCTCTGAAGCGTATCTGGGTGTCATGGTGGACGACCTCGTGACCAAAGGGGCCGATGAGCCGTACCGCCTGCTGACCTCGCGGGCCGAGTACCGCCTGCTGCTGCGCCAGGACAATGCCGACCTGCGCCTGACGGCACGGGGCCGTGCCGCTGGCCTCGTCCCCGACACCCGCTGGGACGCGTTTGAAGCCAAGCGCCATGCCATCGACACCGAAGCCGCCCGTCTGGACACCACGCTGGTCAGCGGCGTGGACAACGCCCACCTCGCCGCCTCCGGCCTCGCCCCGGTCTCTCAGCGCGTCCCCCTGTCCGACCTGCTCCGCCGCACCGGCGTCACCTACCCCGCCCTCGCCGCCTTCTCCGCCCCCCCGGCTCCCCTGAACCGGGCCGAGGCCGAGCAGGTAGAAATCCGCGTCAAGTATGACGGCTATATCAAGCGCCAGGCCGATCAGGTCCAGTCCGCCACTCGCCGCGAGGACGTGCCCATCCCCACGGCCTTCGACTACCAATCCGTCCGCGCCCTCTCCCACGAAGGCCGCGACAACATGACCCGCGTGCGTCCTGTCTCGCTCGGCCAGGCAGGCCGCGTCCCCGGCGTCACCCCCGCCGACATCGCCGTCCTCAGCGTCCATCTGGAACACGCCCGGCGTCGGCCAGCGGCAGCACACGCCGGGGCAGGCTAATCGGAGGCATTATGATTACCCGTGTCCAAATCAAAAACTTCCGCAACCTCGCCGATGTCGACGTTCACCTCGGCCCGCTGACGGTGCTGGTAGGCCGCAACGGCGCAGGCAAAAGCACGTTTCTAGACGCTCTGCGCTTTGTGCGGGATGCTCTCAAAAACGGTTTTGACACGACGGTTAGTCAGAGCGGCGGAATTGAAGCCGTGCGGCGTAGGTCTGCGCAGATCGACTCTGATGATATTGAAATGGCTTTCGAATTGTCGCTGGCAGAAGGCGAAGCTATGTACTCTTTTTCTATTGGTACAAAGCAGACGGAATATCGGCGGGTAAAAAATGAGGCACTTCAACTAAAAACGAAATATGCTGCGATCAATGAGCTTAGATTTGAAACAAAGGCAGGAGAATGGATTAGTGCCCCCACTGATTTTTTGACTATACGAGAGCAGATGTGGGGAATGGCGGTCCCACCGCATATTTTGATACTGCCGGTGCTTTCAATGTTTTTCCCGGTCATGGATGCGGTTCTCCGCAACCTCACGGAAGCAGGTTACTATTCGGTTTTTCCGAACACACTGCGGACACCGCAGAGGCAAAGCAGCGTTTCCATGCTTTCCGAAGACGGACAAAATCTTGCTACGACACTGCAAAGCATTGTTAGAAACGGCGAGTTCCAGCAGGATTTAATTTCTGCTCTGGCGCGGGTTGTGGAGGGTGTCAGCGATCTTCGGGTAGTAGAAGTGGGGGGCTATCTCGCTGTAGAGCTAAGAAAAACTCAGGGGCGGCATTCCCTCTGGTTTCCGCTGGCCCAAGAGTCAGACGGCACACTGCGCGTACTTGCTCTATTAGCGGCCCTATATCAAAAAGCGCCACACATACTGATTGCGATAGAAGAGCCGGAATTAAGCATCCACCCCGGCGCTCTGGCTGTGCTAAGTGAAGTGATTGAAGAAGCGGCCACACGTAGCCAAGTCATTATCACAACCCAAAGCCCGGATTTGATTTCTCGATTCCAGGCGGATCAACTGCGTATCGTTGAAATGGTGGACGGAAACACGCGCATCGGGCCAATCGATGAAGGGCAGCGTGAGGCAATCAACAAACAGCTTTTCTCAGCGGGCGATCTGCTGCGGATTGAAGGGCTACACGTCTCGCAGGACGAAAGTGCCGCCGTCCATGCCTAAGATTGTTCCCATTGTCGAGGGAAACGGTGAGGTGGAGGCGGTTCCGGCGCTGCTCTCCAAACTGCTGGCGGAAATGCAGCGATTTGACATCTATGTCGGAGACATCGCCAACGCGCATGGTTGTGGTAATCTGATAAGGCCCGGAGGCGTCGAGCGGTTTGTGGGGAACGCCTGCACAAAGCGCGACTGCGGGGCGATTTTGATCCTCATGGATGCGGACAAACAGTGTCCGGTAGAATTGGCGATGAGCCTGTCCGAGCGCGTCGGAGCAATGGGCGTGCGGCTTCCTGTAACAATAGTGATTGCTAAATGCGAATACGAAGCCTGGTTTCTGGCAAGTCTGGAAACAATCGCTGGGCAGGAGTTCGAAGGGCGGCCCGGCCTGCCTGCCAGGCTAACCTATTCAGGCGACGTTGAAACCGTCGTCGGGGCCAAAAGCTGGATTAGCCAGAATTTGCCCAAAGGCCGTATCTACAAAGAGACGCTTGACCAGCTTGCCATGACCCGCTTGATTGACACCGACAAAGCGCGGGAGCGATCCCGCTCTTTTCGGCGCTTGTGTCATGCGCTGGAAGAAATAGTAACCGCGATTGATAACGGACAGCGTATCGTGACACCTAAAATAGACCTGTAAATTTGTAAGATTCGATAGAGATAATAACACAGAATGAACCAAGAAACCAAGAAAAAAGTCGTCGTGCTGGGCAGTGGCCCCATTCGCATCGGGCAGGGGATTGAGTTTGATTATGCCAGCGTTCACTGCATCCGCGCCCTGCGCGAGGCAGGGTACGAGGCGATTATTATTAACAACAACCCGGAGACGGTCTCGACGGACTTTGACACCGCTGATAGACTCTATTTTGAGCCGCTGACCGCTGAAGATGTGCTCAATATCATCGAGAGAGAGTCGCCGATTGAGGGCGTCATCGTGCAGTTTGGCGGGCAGACGGCAATTAATTTAGCCAAGCCATTAGTAGACGCGGGCGTGCCTATTCTGGGGTCATCGTTTGACTCGATTGATCTGGCCGAAGACCGGAACCGCTTTGAGAGCCTGCTGACGCGGCTGGACATCCCCAAGCCGCCGGGCCGGGCAGTGACCAGCACTGAGGCGGCGGTGACGGTGGCGGAAGAGATTGGCTATCCCGTTCTCGTCCGGCCCTCGTATGTGCTGGGCGGGCGGGCGATGGAGATTGTCTTCAATCAAACCGACCTGCGCGAGTATATGCGCTACGCGGCGGATATTTCGGACGGGGCGCCGATTTTGGTAGACCACTATATCTTAGGCAAAGAGGCCGAGGTGGATGTGATCGCCGACGGGCAGGGCGGCTGCCTGCTGCCGGGCATCATGGAGCATATTGAGCGGGCGGGCGTGCATTCCGGCGACTCGATGGCGGTCTATCCGCCACAGTCCATCAAGCAAAGCACGCTGGACCAGATGGTGTCGTATGCGAGGCGGCTGTCCGAGGCGCTGAACGTGGTCGGCTTGATGAACATTCAGTTTGTGATTGAGAACGATCAGGCGTATGTGATTGAGGTCAATCCCCGCGCCTCGCGGACGGTTCCCTATCTTTCCAAAGTTACAGGAATCCCGATGGTCAAGGCCGCGACCTGGGCATCACTAGGCAAAACACTGGCCGAGCAGGGCTATGTCAACGGCCTGCACCCCAATCAGCCGAACATCGCCGTCAAGGCCCCAGTGTTCTCGTTCGCCAAACTGACCGATGTGGATATTAATCTGGGGCCGGAGATGAAGTCCACCGGCGAGATTTTAGGCATTGACACGGACTTCTCGCGGGCGCTGTACAAAGCCATGGTGGCGTCGGGGATTGACGTTCCCGCAGGCGGCAAAGGCGCGGCCCTGCTGGCAACACTGGCGGACGGCGACAAAGAGGAAAGCCTGCCGATTATCCGGGACTTTGCCGCGCTGGGCTTCCAGATTTATGCCACGGCAGGGACAGCGCGTTTCCTGGAAGGGCATGGACTGACAGTCACAACCGCCAAAAAGATCAGTGAAGGCAGCCCTAATCTGCTGGAACTCATTCGCGGAGGCCGGGTCGCGCTGCTGATTAACACCGTCTCGCAGGACAAGCAGATAGAAAAAGAGGCCGCCCTGATTCGCCGCGCCTCGGTGGAGCATTCCATCCCCTGCCTGACATCGCTCGACACCGCCCGCGCCCTGCACACGGCGCTGGCGACTCGGCAGGTGGGCGAAGCGTTCGAGGTGATGACGGTGGACAAGTACACGGCATGACACCGGCACTGGAAGTGGCGGTCTACTAGCAAACGGAAAAAATCACTGCGCGACTCAGGAACAGACCACGTTTGCCTGTCCGTAGTCGCGGAGCGACTTTCTCCATTCACTAATCGACTGGCACTTCAGTGCTAGTCGTCTTCCCCAGGCACACGCCCAGAATATCCAGAAAGCGGTCAATGTCGGCCTCTGTGACGCTGAGATTGGGCCGGGTGCGGATGGATGCCGCGCCCGCGCCGAGCAGCAGCAAATCGTGCTGCTGCAAGGCGATGTCGGAGAGTTTGGCGCGGGTCGCGCCGTCGGGCAGGGTGAAGCCCTGATACAGACCCATACCACGCACGTTGCGGACCAGCGCGGGGAAGCGCGATTGCAGGCCGCGCAGGCCGTCGGCGAGGTATTGCCCGTTCACGGCGGCGCGGGCCATTAACCCCTCGTCTTCCACCACCGCCCACTCCTGGCAGAAGCGCACCATGTCGACCAGCCCGCCGCCCCAGGTGCTGTCCAGAACGCCGATGTCGGCCAGCGGCTCGCGCATGAACAGCGCCCCGACGGCGAACTTCTTGCCCACCGCCACGGCCTGCGGGGCATAGGGCAGATCAAAGTTGTCAATGGCGAATAATTCCCCGGTCGGTCCGGCCGAGGTCTGCACTTCGTCGAAGCCTAACCCCACTTCGTACTGATGGGCGAGCCGGGACAGGCCCCGGAACCACTCCGGCTGGGCGCACCGCTGCCCGCCCGCGCCCTGAATTGGCTCAACGATAATCCCCACAATCTCCTCGCCCATCTGCGACAGAATGCTTTCAATCAGCGCGAGGCTCTGCCGCGTCCGCTCGTCGTTCTCGGCGGCGGGGGCGTCGCTGTCAATCGCCGGAAACGGGACTTTGATATTGCCGGTTGCGGCCAGCCCGTGAAAGTCCTGCGTTGCCACCGGGTCCAATGTCTGCGTCACCTGGAGCGCGTAGACGGTACGGCCATGAAATGCTTGGTCAAAATACAGAAAGCGGCGGTTGGACGACTGCGAGCGGCCCCCGCGCTTTTGATGCTTGGCATTGTGCCACGACAGCAGGTATTTCAGCATATTCTCCACGGCCTCGGCCCCGGAGTTGACGGCGTACACTTCGCGGCTTTCGCACCCCTGCATGGTTTTCGGCGACAGCCGGTGCAGCAATTTATAGTAGTCCAGGCACTCCTGCGTGATGAAGTCGGGGTTAGCGACTTTGTTGTTGGCCGCCCGTGCCAGCATCTTCAAATAAGCAGGCTCCTGAAGGCGCGGGTGGTTGTGCCCGATGAGCTTGGAGCCGTAGTACCCGGCCCAGTCAAAAATCCGCTGCCCATCCACCGTGGTGAGCGTCATGCCTTCGCACTGCTCTAAGTCCACAGCAAAGGGCCAGGGATGATAAACGACATACCGCTGCATCTCTTCAATCATCGCCTGCGAGCGCGGGCCAGGGTAGCGGGGGGCGTTAGGTTCCATAGCGTGATTATACCCTCTTCACCCTCCTGCCCGGCGGCGCAAACGCCGATACTGAACCTATGAGAGCATGGAACAATGAAGGACGGCGGTCGGATGAGGCGCTGGCGGGGCGGCTGGTGATTGTCACGGGCGCGTCCAGCGGGATTGGCTACGGCACAACGCGCCGCCTGGCGCAGACCGAAGGGGCGCGGGTGATTGCGATTGCCCGCCGCCGCGTCTTTCGCATTGAGGCCCTGGCAGCGCAGGTGCGCGAGCAGACCGGCGAAGACCGCATCTTTCCGCTGACCACCGACATGGCCGACCGGGCACAGGCCGAGGCGGTCATCAGGCAGGTGGAAGAGCAGTACGGGCACATCGACGGCTTTGTCCATGCGGTCAACCGGGCGCTGAAGCTGTCCGCGCTGGATGTCAGCGACCATGAGTTTGATCTGACCATGCAGGTCAATGTCAAAAGCGCCCTCTACGGCGTGCAGGCCGTCGCCCCCGTCCTGCGGCGCCGCCGTGCGGGCGGCATTGTGATTTACAACCCCACCCCCCGCGAGACTGCCGAATTTGTGGCTTCCGAGGCCGTCTACACGGCGTCTGCCCATGCCCTGTCCGCGCTGACCGCAGGCTGGACCCGGCAGCTCGACGGCTCCGGGGTCGGTGTCCGCGAAGTCGCCCCGTCCCCGGATGCCGACACGGAAACGGTGTCCAGCCGGGCGGCGGTCACCCATGACGTCCTGCTCGTCGCCGCCCTGCGCGAGACACTGGTGTCCCCCGCCCGCGCTGTCCTGGGAACCAAGCTGACCGACAAGCCCGCCGGACGCTCCGTGTTCGGCTTTGATCTGGGCGGCTTCGGCCTGCCCAAAGACGCCCCCGCGCCCCCGCCGCCTGTCGCCGGGCCGTCGTCTGCCGCCCCCGGCCAGCCCCGCATCCTGCGCTCCCACGGCGGGCTGGTGCTGGCGGAGTTTTAGGAACCTCTCCCCCCGCCCTCTCCTCCAGCGAGGGAGCCAGAAGTTAGGATTAGGAACCGTAGGGGCAGGGCTTGCCCCTGCCCTCTGTTCCCTGCCCTCTGTTCCCTGCTCTTGTGCGGTCCGTATGGGTCCAGCTCCCTCGCTGGAGGAGAGGGCAGGGGGAGAGGTTGAAGTGAACCTTCTTCGCCTCTGCACGTCTGACCCAGACAGAAGCCGACGACCGGCCAACACTCAGGAGAAGACCACCCCATGAAGAAGCTGATCCCCGCCTCCCTGCTGGCGCTGTCTCTGGCCCTTGCCCCCACCTTCGCGCACGCCAAAGCGGGCGCTCACGTTGGCCATCCCGGTGGCAAGCTCGCCAAGCTGGCAGCCAGGCTGGACCTGACCGACGCCCAGAAAGCCCAGCTCAAGCCAATGCTCAAGGCCCAGCGTCAGCAGGCCAAAGCCATCAAAGCCGACACCTCGCTGACCCCCGAAGCCCGCAAGTCTCAGCTCAAGGCGCTGCGTCAGACGACGCGCCGCCAGATGCTGCCTCTCTTGACCCCTGACCAGAAATCAAAAGTGGCCTCGATGAGGGGCCGTCACCACAAGAAGGCTGTCTGAGAAACACAAAAAACGCCCTCGGCCACTGCTGGCCGGGGGCGCTTTTTTGCATCTTATTTTGAGTTTTATTTGTGGTCGTGTTTCATTGCCGGGTCCAAAGGCATCGCGCCCATCAGGCCGCTGTCCCTGTCGCCTCGCAGCGCCGCCGTGTATCCTCGTGCTAAACTTTGCGCGGCATTCCCTACCTGTTGCCCCCGGCGTATACGCCGCCCGCAGTCGGCAGCCTGACTTCAAGGCTCCTGTTTCGCCCCTGAAGTATCTCTTGTGATACCTCTTTTTCTCAGCCCACTCACCAGATGCTCAAGAAAAACATTCGGGTTTAACTGCAGTGCTTTCTCCAGCCGCGTCAACTGCATCGCGTTTGGCCGGGTAAAGCTGTGATTAAAATTTGCAGACCAATCTTGAAGGTGCTTTGCGGCCTGCTCCTGAATTTGGGGGTCTTCATCCACGGCAGCCATGACAAGAAAAGAAATCGCGTCCCATTTCGGCAGCGCCCGAAAAAGTCTCAGAACGTCCTGCCGGATATGGAACGGAGTTTCACTTCTGAATATCCCCCAGAGTATATCTTCTTCCAAAAGATGCAGTCTGGGCTGGAGTGCTTCACGCGCTTCGTGAACAACACTTGGCCGCACGTCTGTCAGCGCGGCTAACAATAGGTTGATCTGGTTGTCGCCGTCCAGACGGCTGACAGCTTTGACTGCCGCTCGCCGCACCCGTGCGAGTGGATGAGACAGATAAGGCAGAATCAAGCTGACATCCACGGGGGCTCCTGTCTCCCCCAACCCATAAACAGCGGCCCTCAGTGTTGACGGAGAGAGTTTTGAGGTAGCCAGTGTTTGGCGGTAAAAGGCAGGAACATCAAAGTCATTGGTTTGCTGCAAATAGTAACGGGCGATCCCGCGCAGGGTGGCTTGGGTGTCAAGCAGAGCTTCCCTGAGCTGCAAAGAGGCAAGCCCCGGCAGGCGTTCCAGATAAATGTAAAGCACCTCACGGCGCACCGAGAAAGAAGCATCCTGCTTCATCAGTGGCAGCACTGCACGGAGCGCACTCTCAGACAGCGCGGTGCGCGTGCAGCGAGCCGCCGCCTGACGGATTACCGGGTCAGCGTCGGCCAGCATTCGTGGAAGACTATCTGGCAGGCGGGCGTCGTTGGCTTCTCTCAGCAAGCGAAAGCACAAGCGACGATCCTCCTTCTCCTTTGCAGCCAGGCCACGCTGCAGCGCGGCATCACATTCGGGCCGCTTCAGCAGAGTTGTGATTGCAGAAAGCAGCGCCTCGTGCCGCTGGCGCGTCTGATTGCTCAAACTGAAGATAAGGCTGATGTTACGGACAAGCGCGTCCACATACTGAGGCGTGATCCGCGCCTGCACCGCCGTTGAAGCGGCTTGATAGACAGGAGAAACCCAATCATTCAGCCGAAGCAGTAAGAAAGAGAGAGATGCACCGCTGGTATTTTCAGCCAGCCTTGACACTGCCAGTTCACGGATGTAGCCACTTCGATGAAAGCTAATCAAACCAATCAGATAAACAGAGGATGTAGGCGAGTTGAGTATCTGCTCCAATTCACTCGCGCCGATCTGAGGCCAGGACTGATAGAGACTGGAGTACTGTGAAACTTCCCGCACTTTCTTATCGAGCAAAGATAATTCTAGTGGCAAGACCTCTGCTACAGACAGCAAAGCCGCTTCCAAATCTCCCGCAATTGGGATAGTAAGCGGCTCTGCATATCGTCGGAATATATCTTCTGCGGTCATACTTGCCAGTTTTGCCTCTATAGTGTCACTAACTCAAATATAATTTGAGTACCTTACGGCTTCAAGTTCATCATATTATGTTCGGAGTTTGCGAACTGCGAACATTATACCTACAGCCAGTCATATCTCGCTCGTCTCCTGAAAGGGCCAGAGCACGAGCGGCTCGAGGGCGGCGAGCAAAGCGGGGAGAATGCTCTCCCAGAGGCATCGCCGATAGACAAGCCTTCCAGAGACAGGGCGGCGCGGGCAAGGCGGGCGTTTGGGTCGGAAGAAAGCGGCGTCGTGTCCTCCAAGAGTGAGGGGGCAGCAAAAACGCCCCGTGCAGTCAGTGGGGGCTGAGTGCGCGAGGCGTTTATCCTGGTCAGGGCATGGCGGAGAGGGTGGGATTCGAACCCACGGTGACGTTACCGCCACATCCGCTTTCGAGGCGGACGCACTAGACCAACTATGCGACCTCTCCGTATCAAGTCGTTTAAGATGGGGCTGACTGGACTCGAACCAGCGGCCTAAGGCTTAGGAGTCCCTCGCTCTATCCAACTGAGCTACAGCCCCTCGCGCTCGGCTCTATTATACCGGGCGTGAATTGGCTTTGTCAACGGGTGCAGGCAGGCGGCGCAGGGCGGCCTCGGCCTCGGGGCGCAGTGCGCCGGGCGGGCTGAGGCGGACCACCTGCTCATAACAGAACCGTGCCTGCGGCAGGTCCTGATAGGCCTGCTCCATCAGCCGCCCGACCCGCAGGTAGGCCGCCGCCGCATCGGGACCGGTCGGGACCACTTCGCACAGCCGCTGATACAGGCGTACCGCGCCGTCCGGGTTTCCCAGCCGCTCCAGCCGCGTGCCGAGCCGCAGGAAAAATGTCGGCGGGATTTGCCGGGCCGTCGGCAGAGACAGCGGCAGAATCAGCCCCAATATCTGCGTGGGCGGGGCCTGCTCCATCAGCAGGTTGCCGTATTGGTACAGCCCCCAGAGGCATTTGGCCTCACTCGCGCCGAATGGAGCCACCAGTGCCTGACGGCAATAGGCCATGATCAGCTTGACATCCGTAGTGGGCCGCTGCATCAGCGCCTCCAAGTCACCCAGCGGCAGCAGGGTCACATCCCGCATATCGGACAGCGTCGCCTGCACGTCCGACACGTCCTCGGAGTCACGCGGCAGCCGCAGCAGCATGACCGCGAAAAAGCCCGCCACCGCCCCGCCGATATGCGCGAAGTGCCCCACCCCATCGGCGCCGCCGGAAAAGAGGCCGTTGATGACGTCCAAACTGAAAAAGTACAAGATCACCCACATCGCCCGCCACTCGGTGATGCCTCCACGCGGCAGCAGCATGATCCACCAGAACCACAGCAGCCGAATGGGCGCGAACGGGAACAGATACAGGTAGGAACCCGCCAGTCCCATAATCGCCCCGGACGCCCCCAGATTAGACGTGTCCGGGTTAATCAGCCCCGTCACAAAGTCCGACAGCAGCGTGCCGATAATGCCCGCAAACAAGTAGACCGCCAGAAACCGCAGCGGCCCCAGACGGCCTTCGGTCGCCGCCCCGAATATCCATAAAAACAGCATATTCTCGGCAATATGCAGCACGTTCTCATGCAGGAACATGGCCGTGAACACCGTCCACAAGCTGAGGTTGTCATGCGAGACGGCGAACCGGTCCACCACCGAGTCGCGCACTTCCAGATGCCCGTTGACCGTGCAGGCAAACACCAGCACGTTTATGGCAATCAGCGCCACCGTGACCCAGGGAAACTTCTCCGGCGGATTTTTAGCCCGGTAGGGCAGGACGAATGGAATAAACATAAGGTTGACCACAGCGTAAGCAAGTGCGAGAGGTTAAATGCGAGGGGTTAAAACCCTTCGCTCAAAGGCGAGGACGCCGGGAAGCCAAAGATTAAGAGAAGCCAAAGAGTCAAGACGAGGGCCTGCGTGGGCTTGCTCTCTGGCAGCCCGGCGCGAAGCGCCTTCCAGCGAGGGGTTTTAACCCCTCGCACTTGCGGTCAGCGCACACAGACAGGCTTTTTTTTAGCCACTCCCCGGACCGACGCTGGTGATGATGCGCTGGAAGGCTGGCTCCAAAGTCTTCCAGTTGCGCTCCGGGGTCAGGCAGAACACGCTCACCGCACGGTCCGTCCCCGCCATCGTGACTCGGTAGCCGTGCAGCTTGATGTTGCCTTTGGAGGCGGTCCACTCAGAAACGCGGGCGTCGCCGAACCTGGACCGATACGGCTCAGCGGCCTTCTCCTTGAAGTTCGGCAGGGCGTCCACCCACTCCTGCAGGTCTTGGTCATGCATCTGCTGCACCAGAGGCAGGGCTTTAGCGAGGGGCGTGGAAGCAAGGGGATTGGTGTCGCTGGCGCTGGCCGTCATCAGCTTGGAGGTATCCGATTCCACTTCGACGATCACTTTATCAGACGAAAAGGACACCATCGCCCGCGAGCCGCCCGGCATTCCGGCTTCTTTGGTCTTCCAGCCGACAGGCCGGTCGCAGACAAACGAGCCGTCTAACGCGGTGTACGGCTTGTAGGCGGCAGGCGCGGGAACCAGCTTCGGCTTGAGGTTGTGCAGAGCGAATGTCAGCGCGACAATGCCGACCACCACCACGCCCAGCACGGCGTAGAGAGAGGTCCCGGACACGGCGGCGACCTGCGCTTTGGGCGGCGGCGCTGAATTGAATCCCGGCGGCGAGATGTAGCCCGGTGGGGGCGTCCAGACGGCAGGCGCTCCGAAATCGGGCCGGGGCGGCGGCGGCTCGCCGGAAGGCCGGGCGGGCGGGGCCGACACGGGCCGCATGGGCGGCGGCTCGTTCAGACCAATCGGCGGCGCGGCGGCAGGCCGGGCAGCACGCGGCAGCGGGTTCCCGGCGAGGTCATAGCGCACGTCGCCCTCGGCCTCTTCCGGCTCGGCGTCATCTGTGTCCGTTTCGCCGGACAGGTAATTTGGCATCGTTTTCTGTTCCTCACCCCAACCGGGCGGCGGCTACGGGGCGGCAGAATGCGCCGGGCCTGCACCGGTCAGAATCGCCCCGAGGACGAAGATTTGCAGGGCGATGTCCAGCGCAAAGACGCCGAAGCCCCAGAGCATCCACGCCTGCTGCACCTTGAAGTACTGCGAGACGCCCTCCGGGAAATGGCGGTTGCGCCAGGCGAACTTGTGTCCGCTCCAGCCGAAATAGAGACGCACCGCCCAGTAGGCCAGCAGCCCGGCGGCCACCAGCAGGCCGCCGAACGGGGCCGGGGCGTAGGAATGCAGCACACGCGGGACAATCAGCGCCCCGCTGATGAGGCCCGCCTGCGCGGTCATGTTGTGCCGCCGCAGCCACAAAATAGGGAAAAAGAACGCCCCCCAGTGCCAGCGTTTTCCGGCAATCTCCGGCGGCACGTCGCTCTGCTCCCCGGAGTTGTTGCGGTAGGTCATCGCCTCCCCGGTCGGCGCGGGCGGCCAGACGGCGGAAGACGCCAGGCCAGCCGCCTGACCGTAGGACGGAGGCGGGGCATAGGCTGACGGGCGCGGGCCGGAGTCGGCGATGGGGTTTCCAGCCAGGTCGTAGCGCACACCCGCCTCGGGAGCCGGAGCCACTGCTTGAAGCGGCGGCGCGGCAAGGCGCGGTGCGGCAGCGGCCAGCGGCGCACGCGGCAGCGGCGCAGGCGGGACGGGACGCGGGGCCGGGCGAGGGGCGGTCTCCCAGGAGGGGCGCGGCGCGGCGGGGGCCGGTGGCTCCGGCGTGTCAGTGTCAGTCATTAAAGTAATTTCCTTCTCGCAAAAGAGGAATACGGCGAAGAAGCAAGTCTCTGTTCACGCCTGCCTGCCTGTGTTCCTCCGTGGTCATTCCTAATTTTAACATAGTTTTTAGGTATACTGACAACACGGAGAGCAAGTTTTTTATGCCCGAAAAAAAAAGCAGATCGGAGCTAAGCCCCGAAGACCGCCGGATGCACGTCAACCTGGCCCTGCTGTCTCTGGCGGTGATGATTGACGTGCTGGGCTTCAGCATTATTATTCCGCTGGTTCCCGAATATGTGCGGCAGGGGCTGCACCTGTCGAGCGTACAGGACCCGCGCATCGGCGAATACAGCGGGTGGCTGACGGCCTCCTATGCCTTCATGCAGTTTTTGTTCGCGCCGTTCTGGGGGGCGCTTTCGGACCGTGTGGGCCGCAAGCGAATTTTGATCGGCTCGCTCCTCGGCGACGCCGTGTTCTATACGCTGTTCGGGCTGTCGGCACACTCCATCACCGGGCAGTTCGCGGCACGCATCCTGGCAGGCATCTTTTCGTCGGCCTCGCTGTCCGTGGCACAGGCGTATGCCGCCGACATCACGCCGCCGCATCTGCGGGCGATGGGGCTGGGGTATCTGGGCGCGGCGTTCGGCGTCGGCTTCATCCTCGGTCCGGCGCTCGGCGGCCTGCTGGGGCAGTTCGGGCTGGCAGTGCCGCTGTATGTGTCGGCAGCGGTTGCGCTGGTCAATTTAGTGTATATTGCTCTGAAACTGCCGGAGCCAGCGCGGGTGGAGGAGGCAGCCGCGCCAGCGACACCCACCGGCAGCCGGTTTGCCCTGATGATGCAGGCGGTGACCGGCCCGGTCGGCTTTTTGTACCTGCTGACGTTCGCCGTCACATTCGCCTTCGGCAATCTGGAGGGGACGTTTACGACCTATCTCAGCCAGCATTTCGGCTATACCAATCCCAAAACGGCGCAGGCGGTCGCGGGGGGCGTGTTTGCCTATATCGGCGTGCTGATTGTCGTGGTTCAGGGCGGCTTGATCCGGCCCCTGGTCAAACGCTTCGGGGAGGCTAATCTGGTAGTCACCGGCATTGGCCTGATGGCACTGGGCTTTCTGCTGTTTCCGTTTGCCCCCCTGCTGTCCGTGTTGCTCATCGGCCCCATGCTACCGATTGCGATTGGCAGTGGCCTGAACAGCCCGGCCCTGCGGGCGCTGATCTCGCGCCGGGCCACCGCGCAGGGGGCGGCGCTGGGGCTGTCGGCGTCGTTTGACAGCCTGGCGCGGGCGACGGGTCCGGCGACGGCGGGGTATCTGTATAAGAATGTCGGACAGACCGCCCCCTACTGGTGCGCGGGGATAATTATGAGCCTGTGTTTTTTGTTCGCGCTGGCCCGGCGGCGGGAGATGTTTGAGTGAGCAAAGCGAAGATGTCAGTCGGGCGGCGGCGATTTTTAAAGACACTCGCTGTCGGTGCGGTCGCGGCAGTCGCCACACCCACCTATGCCCACGAAATCGAGGCGGAGCATCTGGTGCTGACCAGGCGAGACGTGGTTTTGCCGGACTGGCCCGCACATGCCGATGGCCTGCGGGTCGGGCATCTGAGCGACTTCCACTGCGACACCGACCGCGCCGCCGCCCGCACCGCCCGTGCGGCAAAGATGCTCCTGGCCCAGAAACCGGATGTCGTCTTCCTGACCGGCGACTACATCAGCTATAACCCGGACACGCTCGGCGAGACGGACTTTGCGCGGCAGGCCGCCGCCTGTGCCGAAGCACTTGCTCCCCTGAAGGACGTTCCACGCGGCGTCTTCGCCGTGATGGGCAACCATGACCAGACCCGGACAATGTACGGGACCGTGTCTGCCCCGCTCCATGCCGCCGGGTTCCAGGTGCTGATGAACCAGTCTGCCCCCCTGCCGGGCGCGGAAGGCATCTGGCTGGTCGGGCTGGGGTCGCGCAGCCTCAACACCCATGATATGGACAAGGCACTGAAAGGCGTACCATCCGGCACGACCCGCCTGCTGCTGGTGCATGAGCCGGACTACGCCGACGAGGCCCCAGCAGGCTTCATCTTTCAGGTGTCCGGCCATTCCCACGCCGGGCAGGTGCGTCTCCCCGGCCTGCCGCCGCTGGTCTGCCCCCAGTTTGGGCGCAAGTACCCGGAGGGCCTGCAGCATACACCAACACACCCGGTTTACACCACACGCGGCGTGGGCATGATGGGACCGCAGGTGCGCTTCTGCTGCCCGCCGGAAGTGACGTTGCTGACCCTGCGGCTGTTGTGATTACTCCCCAATACTAATGAAAACACTATGGACGTGCCCACAAAACTGATTATCGGCCTCGGCAACCCCGGCAAGGACTACGACCGTACCCGGCATAATGTCGGGTTTGAGGTCATCGACGCTTTTGCCCGCCTGCACGGCATCGCGGTCACCAAAAAAGACAAGCAGGCGCTGATCGGAGACGGGCGCGTGGGCGAGACGCGGGTGTTTCTGATGAAGCCGCAGACGTTTATGAACCTGTCGGGGCAGGCTGTGCAGGCGTTCCTGCATCAAAAGCCGCTGGCGCTCACGGACATTCTGGTCGTCACCGACGACATCGCCCTGCCGGTCGGCAAGCTGCGCCTCCGGGCAGACGGCTCGGCGGGGGGGCACAACGGCCTCAAGTCGCTGATTGCCCACCTGCACAGCCAGAGCTTCCCCCGCCTGCGCTTCGGCGTCGGCGCTCCGCGTGACCCGTCCGTGCAGGTTGATTTCGTCTTGGGCCGCTTCACCCGCGCCGAAGAGCGGGACGTAGAAGACGCCACGGCACGGGCAGTTGGGGCACTGGAAACGTGGATTTCAGACGGCATTGAGCGGGCGATGGGCCAGTTCAACGGCTGAACGCCATTTAACAAGCTGAACACTGTCACTGGCTTGAACAACGCCAGTGCCGAGCTTCACGCCGCCGGGGAGTTGGGCGGCGGAGCTTTGGGAAGCGGCGGGCGGCGATTGATCAGCGCGACCCCGGACAGCACCAGCACCGCGCCCGCGATGGTCCAGGCAGTCACCGACTCATGCAGCAGCCACGCGCCGAGGAAGGCTCCGCACACAGGCTGCACAAACAAAAAAACGGACATCTCGCCAGCCCCGCGTGTTTCCAGGATGGTGAACCAGACGGTGTAGGCAAACACGGTGCAGGGGACGACGAGGTACAGCAGGCTCCACAGGGCCGCCGCCGTCGGATGCAGGGTATGGCCGGGCTGGGCCAGCTCCCACATCGCAAACGGAGCCAGCGCAATCGCCCCGCTGAGCATCTGATAGGTCATCACCGAGATGGGCGGATAACGGACCACCAGATTTTTGCCGACGATGCTCGACCCGGCTTCAAACGTCAGCCCCAGCGTGATCAGCAAATCCCCGGCCACGGCTCCCGTCAGTGCGGGCAGACGCCAGCCGTTGGCGACGATGAGATAGGTTCCGGCTAGGCCCGCCGCGATGCCCAGCACTTTGACGGCAAACATTCGCTCCCGGAGAAAGAAGTACGCGAGGACGCTCAGAAACACCGGCTCGGTGGCATGAATGAGCGCGGAATCGGAGGCCGTCGTGCGCTGAATGCCCTGATAGGCCAGCAGGTAGGTCAGCGCCAGCCCCAGAATGCCCATCGCCCAGAACATTCCCCAGTCGCGCCGGGCCACACGCAGGTCCACGCCGCGCCAGCGAGCGACGCCGTACATCAAGAGTGCGGCCAGCGCAAACCGCGCAAAGGCCAGCGTCATCGGGGGAATGCTTTCCAGAGCGATTTTGGCGGCCAGCGATGACCCGGCCCACAGAAGGTTGATCCCGACGAGAAGCAGAAACACTGTCAGGGGCATCCGGCCCGCACCCGACGCCCGGCCCGAGGCGGCTTTTGGCGTCGAAGAAAATTCCATACTTTCATTGTGGCTTTTAGGAAAGCACAAGTCAACGGACAGGCACGCAGAGGCATTAATGCGTGGTTACAATTTCCCCGTAATTGAACCCCGGAACTTTTCGCAGACCGCCCGCGTAAGTAAAGACGCGCATGTCCTCCTTTTCATGATCCGCCCGTTGTGGCGGATGCCCGCCGCCGAACCGCTCACGCGACCCGGCAGCGGGCTTTTTTTTGTTTGGGCGTGGGGGATTATCGAAGCAGCTTGCGGGTCTTGAGAAGCATCCGCTGCTGCTCGAAGATGTAGGCGACGATGTCGTCGCGCTCTTCGTCGGACAGGAGCGGGGGGCCGAAAAAGCGCAGGCGGATGAGATACACCCGGGACAGCCCCTGTGAGGCCACGCGGCAGTCCAGACACTCAGAATCAATGTCAATCATCTCCCCGTCGGTGCCGGTTGGAACGCGGACGCGGACGCGCAGGCCACTGGGAACGGGCTTGGTGGCCGACAGCAGAGCGCCGCCGCCGGAGAGGTTGACGAGGCGGGCGGGGACAGGGACGGTAAAGCTTTCCTCGCCGCGCACCCGGAAGGTGGTGGGCGACTGCAGCGGCAGGCGGTAGAACTGACGCCGCTGCAGTCGTGTCACGATACGCGGGCGGGACACGGCCAGCACGCCCATTCGTCCCGGCGGGCCGACCACGCGCAGATCGCACTGATACAGGGCATCGTCGCGCAGGAACGACAGCGTCAGCGGGGTATGCGGCGGCAGGGCCGTGTCGTCGTCGGGGAACGGTGCGGTTTCCAGGCTTTCCAGCAGAATGCGGCGCGGCCCGAGGGCGCGAACGCGGGCATGGTAGACGCCCACCTGTGACTCGTCGGCAGCATGAAGCCGGACGGTTTCGCCGACTTCGGGAAGCGGGGCGCGGCCCGGATCGGCGGCAGGCAGGTTCCAGACGGGGCGGCTCCAGAAACGCATAGGGCTACCGCTTTCCATCCTGTACGGGGCGTGCCCAGAGGCCGAGCTTTTCCTCGGCAGCGCGGGCGGTCAGCATCTCGGTCATGGCGGATTTGTCCAGATCGGACACAGTGGCCGCCGTGGCCTCGCTGCCCGTTTCAATCATGCTGACCAGGGTGGCGGCTTCCTGTGCCAAGAGGTTCGCGGACAGGACGCGGTGCAGATGTGAAAGCTTGTAGGCAGGCAGGGGCTTGAGCTGAGACACAAAATCGGCCAGCGCCTGCGTATCGGCGCTGGTCTTTTTGGCAGCGTCATAGAACTGCTCGCGGGTGATGCTGCCTTTGGCAAAGGCGCTGCGCGAGGCGTCAATCGTGCTGCTCAGGGTCTCGGAGCGGCTGCGGACGATTTTTAGTGCCAGCGGATAGCCTTCCCCGCCTGCCGCTTTGAGGGCATCGAGGCTGTCATCATAGCGGCCCTGTGCGGCATAAAGCTGGGCCAGATGGGCGTCTGCCAGATGGTCTGCGGCAGGAGACAGCTTTTTGGCGCTTTGATACTCGGTTTCGGCTCCGCGCAGGTCGCCGCTGTTCCAGAGGGCTTCGGCGAGGTCGCTGTGCGCCCCGGCATTGGCGGGGTCTCGGTCCACAAGGGCGCGGGCGCGGGCCAGGGAGCCGTCGGAGTTGCCGCTGTCCTGATCCATCTGCGCCAGGAACTTTTGCAGGGAGTCATCCTCGGGGGAGATTTCCACGGCGCGTTTGGCTTCGTCCAGCGCCTTGTCATTCAGGCCGCTCTTCTGATACGCCTGCGCGAGCTTCAGCCGGGGCACAACGCTGAGAGGCACACCGTTGACAGCCTGCCGGTAGAACGAGATGGCGCTCACCAAATCGCCGCCGTCCATCGCCGAGTCGCCCTGCGCCAGCAGCGGCAGAACGGGGGCAAGGTCCGGCGCTTTGGCCGAAGGCGCTTTCAGAACCGGGACAGGGACAGCGACCACAGGCAGAGTGTCGTCGGGAATCGGTCCGGCGGGCGGCTCAATCGCCGGGGCGATCTTCGGGGTCGGCAGGGCGGGCGGGAAGACGCGGGCCATCTGTGTCGGCGGCCTGGCGGGAGCAAGCACAGGCCGGGGCATGACCTGTTCCGGCAGCGTCAGCGGCAAAGCCGGCAGGGCAGCCACCGGCGCGGGGAGGGAGCGAGCCGCCGTCGGCTTCGGCAGAGGCACAGTCAGCGCCGGGGCTGGCAAAGCCCGCGCCACCACACGCTCCGGCGTGATGATCGTTTTGGGAAGCCCAGCCGGGGACGCTGTCGCAGGCCGTCCCGAAGGCAGCAGCGGCAAAGGCGCGGCAGTCAAAGGCGCGGCAGGCACAGGCTCCGGCACGGCGGCGATTTGCACCGGCGGCGCGGCTACGGCGGGAACTGGCGGGGCAGCCACAGGCGGCGGAACCGTTGCAGTCTGCACGGGCGGCGCTATGGGTGTAGGGAGAGCAATTACAGGCGGGGCCGCCGGGATGGGCGTCGGCGTGACCGGGGCGGCGGCAATACTTTCTATCGCGCCCGCCGCCGGATGCGCCAGCGCAGCCTGAATCTGCGATTCCAGCGCCCGCGCCCCGTACTGACGGTTGGTGCCGTACCAGTCAAAGGACAGCGCGGCAGGGGTCGTGTCTACCAGCTCCAAGTGCGTGCTGTCCGGCTGACGACCGGGGCCGACCACGATATAAAACGCCGCCCCGAGGGCGCGGGCGAGCGAATACCGCGCCCCGTCATTGGTCAGCGTCCCGACTACCCACTCCGGGTGTGCGCTTTCTTCTGCCGCACGGCGCACGGCGGCGGACTCCGGGTCATAGGTCAGCACCTGCACCTGACCATCAAGGCGCAGGCGCGTCCGCAGGTCAACCACCGCCGACACGTCGGCGGGCGACGCCGGGTACAGCAGCACTGTTGGCAGGGGGGCTTTGGCATGCAAAGGCCGCGCCAGAAGCGCCAGCGCGGCAAGGCCCAGACACGCGGTTACTGACTTTGCTGACAAATCTCAAGTCCTGTCTGGCAGGCCGCCAGGCCACGCTGCGCCGCTTCCACATCCTGCCCGGCGGCAATCTGCGCCTGATACGCCCGAATGGCGCGGCCATACGCCTGCCGCGCCCCCTTGTAGTCGGCAGACTGCTGCAAGGACAGTGCCCGCTGCTGGTAGCTGCTCGCCCGGTCGCCACCGCCGCCGCCGATATTGGCCGACGCCTCAGACACCGCTGGTGTGACAGCCACATTTGTGTCTGGCGCAGAGCGCACCGAGATACGGATATGCGAGGAAGGCGCGGACCATGCTGCCCCCACGGGCGGTGTCCCACCTCCGAGGCCATTGACCACCACCGTATGCTGCGGCACGGGGGCCGCGTTTGCCACTATTGCCGTCGGCGCGGGCAGAAGGCCCGCCGGGACCGTCACCGGCGCGGGAGCCAGCCCTTCCGAGCTAATTGGGGGCAGCGCAGCCAGACGCAGACGCGGCAGTGCCTCGGCTCTGCGCTTCGAGGAACGCGCCGGAACCGGCGGCAGATCGTAGGCCGGGGCGGCGGTAGCCACACGCGAGGCGGGGCCGCCCGCATACGGGTCCGCCATCGTCACCACCGGGGCCGCCGGACGAGCGTAAGTCATTGGACTGACGGGCGGGCGCATAATCACCGGCGCAGGCAGAGGGTTAGACGGCGGCGCGGCAAACGCGGACTGACTGAGGGCCACCGACGGCGGCGCGGCGGCAGCCATCCTGCGGGAAGGGGAGGAAGCATCAGCGCGTGCCCACGGGCGAACAACAAAGAGGCCGCCAATCAAAATCACGGCAGTCGCCACACCCGCTGCGACCAGCGGCTGACGCTGAATGGAAGGAGTGGACGGCGAAGCACTGACAGGACGGTCGGTGCGGCCCATCCACACTTTTTGCAGGCGAGGGCCGACGGTGCGGAGCACAGGCGGAACCCACTGCTGGGCCAGCGGCGGCGCGACGGCTTTCACATGGACCCCGCGCCGAAGCTGTTCCAGCTTGGTCCGGTCAGCGGCGCTGTCTGGGTTCAGGGCCAGGACAGCCTCGAAATGCTCAATGGCGCGGGCGTCGTCGCGCTGCTTTTCGTAAAGCGTGCCGAGAAGCGAATGTGCCGTGGTGCTGTTGGGGTTCAGGGCCAGCGCGGCCTCACTGGCCGTGATCGCGGCGGCGACATTGCCCGCCTCATTGTGCCAGAAGGCCATATCCAGCAGCCGGGTCAGAGCATCGGTGGTTTCCTCGCTGATGCCCGCAGGCAGGTCCGAGACCGACAGCATCATCGTCCGGTAGCCGTCGTTAATTTTCTCGCCGCATTCTTTGCAGTACTTGCTGTCCACGGTGTTGGCCGTGCCACAATCGGTGCAGTACACAGGCTGCTCCTTTGCTTCTTTCTCGAATTTATCTTGTGCCTTGCCTGCGGCCTGGTCTGGGCCGGGGCAAGCGTCGCCCTCTAAGAGTATCATACGCCGAGCCGTTTGTCAAGGCTGAAGCGCGAGTACAAGGGGCCATGAAAAAGTTTTTTAGCAGGCTTGACAGACCTGAGCGAAAAAGCACACCATAGAAGAAAATCTCCATAGAAGAAAGCGAACCCCACCTTGTCAGAAGAGATGCGCCCCGCACCATTCTCGGAAGATACCATTGACGCCCTGTGCGCCGCCATTGCCCACCGCCGCTCTCTGGGCGTCGCCCGCCTCAAGCCCGATTCCGTGAACCCAGCCCTGATCCGGCGGGCGCTGGAGGCGGCGGACTGGGCGCCCTCCCACGGCGAGACGGAACCCTGGCGGTTTGTGGTCTATACCGGCGAGAGCCGCCACGCTCTGGGGCAGGCATTCGCCGATGCCTACAAGCAGGAGACCCCGGAGGGCGAGTTTCGGGCCGAAACGTATGCCGCGCAGCAGGAACGCGCCTTTGCGTCCCCGGTCTGGATTTCGCTGGGGATGGAACCCGCTCTGCGCCCGGATGGCAGCCTGAAGATGATGGTGGAAGAGGAAACAATGGCCGTGGCGTGTGCCGTGCAGAACCTGCATCTGGTGGCCACCGCGCAGGGTTTGGCCGGGATGTGGCTGTCCAAAGGGGTATTTCGAAGTCCGCACGTCGCTGGCTTTGCGGGCCTGTCGCCACGCGGCTCTCTGCTGGGCTTTTTCGTGCTGGGCTACCCGGCGGTGGAGTGGCCCGCCGGGGAGCGCCGCCCGCTGTCGGAGAAAGTTCGCTGGGCGGAATAGGCGACCTCCCCCAGCCCCTCCTCCAGAGGGGGGTAAGGAGTGAGGAAACGGCCATTCCCAATTATCTGGCCTCCCCTCTGGAGGAGGGGCTGGGGGAGGTCTCTTAAAGATCCGGGATTTGCCAGTCAATCTCCGCGTGGCCCATTGTCTTCAACGCCGCGTTGATCTGCGAAAACGGGCGGCTTCCAAAAAAGCCGTTTCGGGCAGACAGCGGCGAGGGGTGCGCGGACTGGATGACGACATGGCGCGACGTGTCGATCAGCGGCAGCTTCTTCTGCGCGTAGCCCCCCCACAGAACGAACACCACCGGGTCCGGGCGGGCGCTGACATGGCGCAGTACGCTGTCGGTGAACGTCTCCCACCCCTTCCCCTTGTGCGAATTAGCCTCATGGGCACGCACCGTCAGCACGGCATTGAGCATCAGCACCCCCTGCGCTGCCCACGGAACCAAATACCCGTTGTTCGGCACGCGGCAGCCTAAATCCGTCTTCAGCTCTTTGTATAGATTGACCAGCGACGGCGGGACGGCGTTGCCGGGCCGCACCGAAAAGCACAGCCCGTGCGCCTGCCCCGGCCCGTGGTACGGGTCCTGACCCAGCAAAAACACACGAATGCCATCGTAAGGGGCCAGCGAGAACGCTGAATAGACATCTTCGGCAGGCGGGTAGACCGTCTGTGCCGCCCGCTCCTCGGCCACGAACTGCTGCAATTTCGCCCAGTAGGGCTTTTCGAATTCGCCTTCCAGAGCCGCCAGCCAGGACGGCGGCAGCGGCGGCGGGGAAGCCATTGGCGGCTCCAAACTGTCAAATAAAGTAGACTGTGCCATAGAACGAGTGTACCCCCACACACCTCAAGAAAAGCAGATCAGCCTCCTATAATCAGTGCATGACTTCCAAAAAGTTTGATGCCCTTGTCCACCGTCTGGAAACAGAAGCGCAGGATTCCCCCAAACGCTATGCGCTGCGCGTGGCGCTGCTGGCCTGCCTGGGATACGCCTTTTTGTTTTTCGCGCTGGGCTGTTTAATCGCAGTGCTGGCACTGATCGGTGTGACTGTTTTCTTCAGTAAAGGCAATCTGATGCTGCTGAAGGTGGCAATTGCGCCAGCGGTGGCGGCGGCAGCCATCCTTCAAGCTCTCAGCGTGTCCTTTCCAAAACCCCAGGGTGTGCGGCTCAACCGAGAGACTTCGCCGACGCTGTTTGCGATGCTGGATGAGGTCCGGGCGGCCCTGAAAGCTCCGGCGTTCCATGAAGTGCTGCTGACAGAGGATTTCAACGCGGCGGTAGTGCAGGTACCGCGCCTGGGATTGTTTGGCTGGCAGCGGAACTATCTGCTGCTGGGTCTGCCTCTGATGCAGGCGCTGACGCCGCAGCAGTTCCGGGCAGTGGTCGCGCACGAAGCCGGGCATCTGTCGGGAAATCATGGCCGCTTCGGAGGCTGGATTTACCGCGTCCGGCAGACCTGGATTCAGGTACTGGAAGAAATGCACAAAAGCAAGCAGCGGCGCACTGCGGCGTGGCTTCGCCGGTTCTTTGACTGGTATGCCCCGTGCTTCAGCGCGTATTCTTTTGTGCTGGCGCGTGGAAATGAATATGAGGCGGACCGCTGCGCCGCCGAGGTCGCTGGTGCTCCTGCCGCCTCGCAGGCACTGGTCACACTCGCGCTGCACGGGCGTTTTTTGCAGGAGCAATTCTGGCCAGAAATCTACAAACAGGTCGAGCAGAAGCCGCAGCCACCGCTGGTGTTTAAGGCGCTGACACAGGCGTTCCAAACGCAGTTTGCGCCGGAGGACGCACAGACCTATTTCCACCAGGAAATCGGCACAGAAACCGGGACGCAGGACACCCATCCTTCGTTATCAAACCGTTTGCAGGCGCTGGGATATACGGCCAACTTAGAGGAAGCCTTCCAAGAAGCCGTGACCCTGTTCGGCACGGAGTCAGCCGCCACGCACTGCTTTGGCCCGAACGCCGGTGTTTTTCAGGCACAGCTGGAGCAGGAATGGGTAAAACAAACTACTCCGGGCTGGGAAAAACAGCACCGGCAGATTCAGGAAGGCCGCATTTATTTGAGCGGACTGAACGAAAAAGCGCAGAACGGATCACTCACGCCGGACGAAGCCTGGCGGCAGGCCTGTCTGACTTTATCGTGCGGCAAAGCCGAAGACGCGGGAGCTTTGTTTCAGAAGATCATTGCCGAAGACCCGGCTCATTGCGGCGCACAATTCGCACTCGGAAAGATTTTGCTTCAGCAGGACAACCCGGACGGCCTCAGTCATCTGGAAACGGCGATGACGGCTGATCCCGACATCACTCTGGAAGCCTGTGCGGCGGCGGCGGAGTTCTGTCAGCGGCAGGGTCGCCACAAGCAAGTCGCCGAGTTCCAGCGCCGTGCCGAAGAGCGCCGCGCCCTCCTGCGGCGAGCGCATGCTGAACGGGAAGAAGTGGGATCCTCCGCTCAATTTGAACCACATGGCCTTTCATCAGCCGTGACGGAGGAACTTGCGGCCCAGCTTCGACAACTCCGCGATGTCAAAGCCGCTTATGTGGTGCGAAAAAAAGTGAAGCATTTGCCGGAACACCCTTTTTATGTTCTCTGGATTGTGCCGGGCTTCATCACTGCTTCCAAAAACCAGGACATTTTGCGCCAGATTGTTCCCCAAATTAAATTCTCCGGCCAGATGCATATCTTTGTCGTTGATGGCAGCGATTTGCGAGTGTTGAAGATCCGCCGCTCCTGCAAAGATGCGCTGATCTACCGACGATAAAGTCTGTGCAGCAAATCCATGTGCTACAATAGCGCATGGATTTGTTCGACGACACCCCCACTTCCCCCGCCGCTCTGCCTAACACGCCGCTGGCGGCGCGGATGCGGCCCACCACTCTGGAAGAGTTTGTCGGGCAGGCGCGGATTCTCGGCCCGGAAAGCCTGCTGCGGCGGGCGATTGAAGAGGATGCCCTGACCTCGGTGATCTTTTTTGGCCCGCCCGGCGTCGGCAAAAGCACGCTGGCGGGGATCATTGCCGGACGCACACAGTCCCATTTCGAGCCGTTTTCGGCGGTCACGCAAGGCATTCCCGATCTGCGAAAAGCCATCGAGGCGGCGTCCATGCGGCGGCGGATGTACGGCAAAAAGACCGTGCTGTTTATTGACGAAATCCACCGCTTCAACAAGACGCAGCAGGACGCTCTCCTGCCGCACGTTGAAAATGGAACCGTCGTCTTAATCGGCGCGACCACGGAAAACCCGTACTTTGAGGTCAACGCTCCCCTGCTGTCCCGCGCGCGCGTGTTTACGTTTGAGTCGCTCTCTGATGAACAATTAGGCGATTTGCTGGACCGGGCCGTGCTGGACACGGAGCGCGGGCTGGGCAATCTCAGCGTTGTTTTAGAACCCGAGGCGCGGGCGCATCTCATTGATAAGAGCAACGGCGATGCCCGGACGGCGCTGAACGCTTTGGAGCTTGCCGCGACGACGACCCGGCCCGAGTCCCGCAAAGCGGATGCCGTCCGGCGTGTCACCCGCGCTATTGCCGAAGAAGCCTTGCAGCAGCGGGCGCTGACCTACGACAAAACCGGCGACACGCATTACGACACGATCTCAGCATTTATCAAAAGCATACGGGGCAGCGACCCGGACGCGGGCCTGTATTATCTGGCCCGCATGCTGGCCGCCGGGGAAGATGCCCGCTTTATCGCCCGCCGCTTGGTGGTTCTGGCCTCCGAGGACGTCGGCAATGCCGACCCGATGGGCCTGGTCATCGCCAACGCCGCCGCACGCGCCGTGGAGTATGTGGGTCTGCCTGAAGCGCGGCTTAATCTGGCGCAGGCGGTCACATATCTGGCCGCCGCGCCCAAATCCAAAGCCTCCTACAATGCCATCCACCGTGCCCTCGCCGATGTGGAAGCCGAGCGTGTCCGCCCGGTTCCCAAGCCCATGCGCGACTCCCGCAGCGGCACAGGCCGCTCCGCTCAGGGCGACGTGCCCTATCTCAACCCCCACGACTACCCCGGCAACTATGTGGCGCAGGCGTATCTGCCCGAAGGCGCACAAACGCAGGTCTATTACGAGCCGACGGAAAACGGCGCGGAAGCGGCAATCAAAGCACGGATGGAAGAACGGAAAAGGAACACGCTATGACACAGCCCTCTGCCTGGGGCAGACTGCTTTGCCGCCTGAGCGGCGAAGTTCCCGCCGACACTCTGGAAGCTTACCGCCGCGCTGGCGGGACCGTCTACGACCTGCTGGACCAGGTGGAGCAGCAGCGGCTGGAAGGCCGGGCCGAAGGGCTGACCCCGTGGACGGTTCCGCCAGCCACGCAGGCGGAGATGCTGTGCGCCTGGAATGCGTTTGTCTTGCAGCACCTCGGCGATACGTTTTTGCAGGCCGATTACGACAGCGACCCGGCGACCGTCGGCTACGTCCCGCCCATCACCGCCGACCAGATTTTAGAGTTCTACGCGCAGGTGGAAGGCTGGGTCAGCCGCGCCCAGCAGGCGTATTCTAACCCCAATTACAAGCTGGATGTGGCCGTGCCCGCCCCCATGCCGCCCTGGAGCGATGTGGAGCCGTGCCCGAACACCCATCTGCACGGAATGCTTCAGGCGATGCGCTCGGTACGCGAGCATGCTCAGGCCGCTCTGCTGTTTTTACCGGACGCCGAACATCTCAGCGACTCCAAGCAGCAGGCGCAGGCGCACTATATGCGGCAGGTGCTGGCTGCTGCTATCTCCAAAGCCCGCTACGCCGAGGACCTGCACGGCAGCCATCCCACGCAGGAAGTCCATGAGCGGGTGGAGCCATTTATCAAAGAAGCGATAGAAGGGTTTTACCGTTTGGGCCAGATGATTGCCATGCCAACGCTGGCCGAGCCGCCTGCTGAGTCTCCTGTTCTCAAAGCGCGGCCTTTGCCGGCCCTCCCCAAAGAAGACCCCTTGCCGGAGGGGATTGGCTTTGACCCGTGGTGCCTGACCGACCCGGCCCGCCGCGACCATTTTCAGAGTGATCGCAAAGCCCGCCGCGCCATTGACGACCTGTGGCGGCTGGACCCGGACCCGGACCAGACACTCGCCATCCAGCATCAGATCGACCGGGCACATGAGCGCGGCGACATTGACTATGCGACCACAAAGCGCGGCGAACGGCTCGGCCATTTTTTCTGCTGCCCGTGGGCGCCTGTGTATGTCGCTCTGCGGCCCCTGACACTGGGCGGGCAGCGTCTCACCACAATGCAGGAGTTTGTCTTTGATGTGACTGCTGAAGGCATGAACCTCGGCGAGCCGTTCCGGCGGCACATCAAGACCGGCGCGTTCCAGACCACGACCGAGTTGGAATACGGCAACCCAAACGAGCCGCCGGACCATTAAGGTCGTTAAATGCCACGCTTTTCGCCAAAACTTGCTGGGCTGCTGCTGGCCTCCCTGCCTCCCCTGCTGGCCTATATGTGGTGGGGCGAGCCGGGGCGTCTGCACGTCTCGGAACACGTCGTCCAAGACCCCGACGGCCCCCTCACCCACCCGGTCCGGGTGCTGCTGCTGACCGACTGGCATCTGGGACGGTGGACCCGGCCCCGGTCTCTGGCGGCGAAGATGCGGCGGCTGACGGCGCGGCATCAAAAAAAGCCGTTCGATGCCGTCCTGCTCGGCGGGGATTTTATCGACACCGACCCGCGCTACCTGCTGCGGCTGTCGCCGATGCTGCGCGGCCTGTGGGAATGGGGGGTACCTCTGCTGGCCGTGCCCGGCAACCACGACTACACCACTTTCGGCGGCGACTTCGGCCCGGTGCGGGCATTTTTAGAAGCGCATGGCGTCCATATCCTGCACAACGAGTCAGCCGTGGTTACGGCAGGTGGGCAAGGGCTGCTGGTCGTCGGCCTGGACGATTTGCAGGAAGCCTCTGCCTACTACGCCCCCGAAGACTACAAGGCTCCGGCAGACTACAAAGCCGCCGCGAAAACGCTGGACTGGTACAGCCGCTTTAACGGCGTAGAGCCGGACCTGCCGCGCCTGGTGCTGTCGCACAACCCGGATGCCGTGTACCTGCCGGGACGCCGTCCGCTGGCCGTGCTGGCCGGGCACACGCACGGCGGCCAAATCATGCTGCTGGACTGGGTTTCCCGTCCCCTGCATCGCTGGCTGCATCCGCACCTGCCGCCGGGCAGCATGGTCACCTGGGCAGGCCGCAAACAAATCGAGGGACGGGTGCTGATTGTGAGCCGGGGAATGGACGGCTCTTCGCTCCCGGTGCGCCTCCTGCGCCCGCCCGAAGCAGTCGCGGTCACGTTTCGGTAGGACCCCTCCCGCTCGTTCCTCGCTCCCTCCCCTAACAGGGGAGGGAGCGGGAGGGGTCCGGTTGACGCCGGGCCGCCTTTTGTGGATAATTAAACCGTATATTTGTTCGTATCTTTAGTTCGCCCGCCGGACGCGAGAGAAAGCCAGTAATTTTGGATAACTTCAGCAGCATAGACACGCAGGTCTCCGAATGGATTGATCAGAATCGCACCTCGATTGTTGAAACCACGCAGGCTCTTCTGCGGATCCCAAGCGTGGAAGGCGACCCCGCATCCGGCGCTCCGTTCGGGGCCGAAACGCGGCAGGCACTGGACTACGCGCTCGAAGTGGCTGCCGAACACGGGCTGAGCACAAAGCAGCTGGACGGCTATGCCGCTCATGCCGAATGGACCGCGCCGGGTGTCCCCACCGATGCGCCGATTGTGGGCGTGCTGGCCCATGTGGATGTCGTCCCCGCCGGAGAAGGCTGGTCGCATCCGCCCTTTGGCGCGGAGATACACAACGGCAAGCTCTATGCGCGGGGCGCGACTGACGACAAAGGCCCGGCGATGGCCGGGCTGTGGGCTTTGCTCGCCGTCAAAGCCTGCGGCGTACCGCTGACTAAGCGCATTCGAGTCATTCTGGGGGCCAACGAGGAAAGCGGCTTCCACTGCGTCAAGCACTACTTCGCCCACGAAGAGATGCCCGAAACCGGCTTCACGCCCGATGCCATGTTCCCGCTGGTCTATGCCGAAAAGGGCATCGCTAACGCCATTTTGACCCGCCCGGCCCCATCCGAGGGTGAGCGTATTCATCTGGTGTCGCTGTCCGGTGGACAGCGGCCCAACATGGTTCCTGATATGGCCCATGCTGTGCTGAGGCTGGCAAACCCGGCGGCTTCGGCGGCGCGGCTGAACGCGGTCGTCGGCATCAGCACCGAGACGACGGCAGACGGCGAGATATATGTCACGGCACACGGGGTTTCCGCACACGGCAGCACCCCGGAAAAGGGCGTCAACGCCGTGGCCGTGCTGTGTGATGCGCTTTTGCTTTTAGATCATCAGGAAGACCAGGTTCAGATTATTCAGCAGATGCAAACGTGGGCCGAGGACACCACCGGCGGCGCTCTGGGGATTGCCGGGCAGGACGACATCGCCGGGCCGCTGACCTGCAATCTCGGCGTGGCATCTCTGGCAGACGGTCAGATCACGCTGACGTTCAACGTCCGCTACCCTGTGACCTGGAACTCAGACGACCTGCGGCAGCGTTTAGAAACAGGGATTGACGGCAAGGGATGGAGGCTGGCCGAGCTGACCGATCAGCCGCCGCTATATATCCCCCGCGAAGACCCGCTAGTCGCCACGCTGCTGGAGGTCTACCGGGCCGAAACCGGCGACACGACGCCGCCTCTGACCATGGGTGGCGGGACGTATGCCCGTGCCATAACCAAAGGCATCGCGTTCGGCCCTGACTTCGGTAACCGCGCCCCCGGCGACGGCGGGGCGCATGAGAAAGACGAATGCTGGGCGGTGGATGATTTAATCCGGGCCACCAAAATCTATGCGCGTTCGCTGGCCCGGCTGGCGAGCGAGTAACGTACCTTCCTTGCTTCGCAGGGTCCTTCCTAAAGGAAGGATACGGACAAAGTATGCAAGCCCTTCGTCACGCTCTTAATCCTCCCTTGAGGGAGGACCCTGCGAAGCAAGGAAGGTAGGTCTCCTTTCCGCGCACGTTTTTTACGATTAGAGACTAATTATGTCCAATACCAAGCCTACTGTTGTGGTCGCCATGAGTGGCGGCGTGGACTCGTCGGTGGCCGCCGGGCTTTTGCTGCGGCAGGGCTACGACGTGCTCGGCGTCACCATGCAAATCTGGCAGGAAAGCACCACCGAAACCAAAGGCGCGGGCTGCTGCTCGCTGGGAGCCGTGGAGGATGCCCGCCGCGTCGCCGCGAAGCTCGGCATCCCTCACTACGTTTTGAACTTCCGGGAGTTCTTTGCCGACAAAGTCATCGGCAACTTCGTGGACGAATACAAGCGGGGCCGAACGCCCAACCCGTGCGTCAATTGCAACCGCTATGTCAAGTTTGATGCACTGATGGCGAAAGCACGGGGGCTGGGGGCCGAGTATCTGGCGACGGGACATTATGCCCGCACCGAGTTTGACGAGGACGCCCGGCGCTGGACCCTGCGCCGCGCCCTCGACGACGACAAGGACCAGACCTATGCCCTGTATCACTTTACGCAGGATGAGCTGGCACACACGCTGATGCCGCTTGGAATTGTTCCCAACAAAACCGAAGTGCGGGCGATTGCCGAAGAGCTGGGCCTGGCGGTGCATAACAAGCCCGACTCGCAGGAAATCTGCTTCGTGCAGGGCGGCTCGTACACCGACTTTCTGGCCCAGACCGCGCCAGAGACGGTGCAGGCGGGCGACATCGTGGACACCAGCGGGCGGCGGCGCGGGACGCATGACGGCATCGCGTTTTACACCATCGGCCAGCGCAAGCGGGTCAATATCGGCTCGCCCATTCCGCTGTACGTCATCGGGATTGATGCCGACACAAACACGGTCACGGTCGGCGATAACAGCGATTTACTGGCGCCGGGGCTGGTCGCTGACGATATAAATTGGGTGGGCATCGCGGGCGTGCAGGAATCACGGCCTGTGCTGGTGAAAATACGTTACAATATGAATGCTGTGCCCGCCACGGTACAAAACGGGCCGAAGGATGGGGAAATTGTCGTGCAGTTCGACACGCCCCAGCGGGCCGTCACTCCCGGCCAGTCCGTCGTGATGTATGACACATCCGGGGACTGTGTGCTGGGCGGCGCGACAATTCAGCGCCGGCTTTAGGCGGCAGCAAGAAAGAAATGAAGGAGACCGTAACTTGAACCTCTCTATGACCAGCCGCGCCCTGAGCGAGACGACCTGCATTTTAGAAATCGAAGGGGAAGTAGATGTTTACACTTCTCCGCAGCTCAAACAGGATTTAGTCGCTCTCGCCGAGCAGGGCACGAAGCACATTGTCATTGATCTGTCCAAAGTGGAATACTTGGACAGCACCGGCCTGGGCGTGCTTATTGGCGGCTTGAAACGCCTGCGCGAAGCGGGCGGAAACATGGCACTGGTCGGTCCCGGAATGCGAATTCAGCGCATTTTTGAGATCACCGGCCTGAACAAAATCTTCGACATCTATGCCACCGAGGCCGAAGCCCTCGCCAAAGAAGGGGTGCCCTCGTGACCGATATGCCAGCCGCCGAGATTGTGACGAAAATGGCACAGACGGAAACCGTGGAGCTGCTCATTCCCTGCCGCGCCGAATATGTCGGCGTCGCCCGTCTCGCTGTGCTGGGGATCGCCAGCCGGATGCCGTTCTCCTACGACGAAGTGGAAGATGTGCGCCTCGCCGTCGGCGAAGCCTGTACCCATGCCATTGAACGCGCAGGCAGCGAGCGGGTGGGCAGCCGTGCCGCCACGATTCGCATTGTCAGCACTATTACCCCGCAATCCTTGAAGATTGAAATCATGGACACTGTGGCTGCCAAAGATGTCGCTGCCCCGACCGAGGAGGCCCGCCTGCTGGAAGAAGCCGGTGTGGATCAGGAAGGGCTGGGGGCGCTGCTGATGGAGATTCTGGTGGACGAAGTGGTGATTGATACCTCTGCCGATGGGACACGGGTCGTGCTGACCAAATATGCGCCGGATTAATATGAAATGACCACCATGACACCCAAGAAGACGCAGGACTGGTCGCAGGATGATGCCGAAGCCCTGTTTGCCCGCTATGCCCGCACGCGGGACACGCAAATGCGTGACCGCCTTGTCGCCATGCACCAGAATCTCGTGCGTTACCTGGCAGGCAAGTTCGTCAATCGCGGCGAGCCGCTGGAAGACCTCATTCAAGTCGGCACGATTGGCCTGATTAACGCCATTGACCGCTTTGATTCGGGCCGGGGAACCAAGTTCTCCACCTATGCGACCCCCACGATTGTCGGCGAAATCCGCCGTTACTTCCGTGATAAAGCCTGGAGCCTGAAAGTCCCCCGCCGCCTGCAGGAGCTGAACCAGACCGCCTCGAAAGCACAGGAAGCCCTCAGCAGCAAGCTGGGCCGCCCGCCAACCATTCAGGAAGTCGCGCAGCGCATCGGCGCGACCGAAGAAGAAACCCTGGAAGCCATTGAGCTGGGCAATGCCTACGACACGGTTTCGCTGGACAGCAAGATGATGCACGACTCGGACAGCTCCCCCCTGTCGCTGGCGGAGTTTGTCGGGGCCGAAGACGCGTCCCTGCTCAATCTGGACGCCTACGGCGATCTGGACCACGCGCTGGAGTCGCTGGAGCCGCGTGAGCGGGCGATCATTATCCACCGCTTCTTCAAGGATATGTCGCAGGCCGAAGTCGCCAAGCAGCTCAACATTTCGCAGATGCACGTTTCCCGCCTGCAAAACCGCGCCCTGACGCAGCTTAAGCGGATGATGGTCTCCGGCCCCTAGGCAGACCCCATGCTCCTCACACTCACGACCGATCATGCCCCGGCCACCGATCTCGGCTACCTGCTGCACAAAAACCCCGCCCGTGCCCAGTCGTTTACGCTGTCGTTCGGGCAGGCACACGTCTTCTACCCCGAAGCCTCGGAGGGCCGCTGCACGGCGGCCCTGCTGCTCGACGTCGACCCCGTGGCCCTCGTCCGGGGCAGAAGACGCGGCACAGGACGAACACTGGCGCAGTATGTCAATGACCGCCCCTATGTCGCGTCGTCGTACCTGAGCGTCGCCCTCGCGCAGGTTTTTGGCTCCGCGCTGGGCGGACGCTGCAAAGACCGGCCTGAACTGGTGGAAACGCCCCTGCCGCTGACCGCCACGCTGGAAGTGGTTCCCAGCCGGGGCGGCGAGCAGTTTCTGCGCCGCCTGTTTGAGCCGCTCGGCTACGCCGTCGGCGCGGTCCCCCACGCGCTGGACTCGACCTTTCCCGACTGGGGCCAGAGCGCCTATTTTTCGGTGACGCTGACCGCCACGGTGCGTTTGTCCGATCTGCTGTCCCATCTGTACGTGCTCATCCCCACCCTGGATGCCGGCAAGCACTACGCCATCGGGGATGAGGAAGTGGAAAAGCTGATCGCCAAAGGCGAAGGCTGGCTGGCAAACCACCCTGAAAAAGAGGTTATTGTCCAGCGTTACCTGAAGGGCCGCCGCTCTTTAGTGCGCGACGCCCTGGAACAGCTCACCGAAGCCGAGGCGCCCGGCGTGGACGATCTGGGGGCCTTGCACGACCGCGAAGAAGAAAAAATAGAAAAAGAGCGCGTCGAGCGCAAATTGAGCCTGCATGACCAGCGCCTCAGCGCCGTGCTGTCGGCCCTGAAAGAAAGCGGGGCAAAGCGCATTCTGGACCTCGGCTGCGGCGAAGGAAAGCTGCTGGCGATGCTTCTCAAAGACAGCCAGTTCACCGATATTCTGGGCATGGACGTCTCGTACCGCTCGCTGGAAATCGCGCAGGAGCGCCTGCATCTGGACCGAATGCCGCCCAAGCAGCGCGAGCGGATTACGCTCATGCAAGGCTCGCTGATTTACCGCGACGCCCGCCTATCCGGCTACGATGCCGCCGCCGTGGTGGAAGTCATTGAGCACCTTGACGCCGCCCGCCTCGCCGCCTTTGGCCGGGCGCTGTTTGAGTTCGCTCGCCCGCAGATCGTGGCGGTGACAACACCGAACGCCGAGTACAACCCGAAGTTCGAGACCCTGCCCGCCGGGCAGTTTCGCCACAAAGACCACCGCTTCGAGTGGACCCGCGCCGAGTTCCAATCCTGGGCTGATGGCATCTGCTCCCGCTTCGGTTACACGGCAAACTTCCTGCCCCTCGGCCCTGAAGACGCCGAAGTCGGCGCACCGAGCCAGATGGCGATTTTCGAGCGGGCGTAGGAGCGCTGCTTGCCGCGCCCTCCTTTCCTCTCCTTTGACGGAACAGCACCCATGAAAAACCAAGCCTCCGGCTGCCTGTTTGGAACCGCCTTCGGGGACGCGCTCGGCGCGGAAACCGAGTTTCTGTCCGTCGCCCAAATCCTCGCCAAGTGGCCCCCGGACGGCCCACATAACCTTGTCGGCGCTCCCGTCCGCGTGACCGACGACACGCAGATGATGCTGGCTGTCGGCGAGGCGCTGCTGCAAGCCCCCCGCCCGTACACCGCCGCCACACTCGAAGGGCCGCTCAGGGCTGCATTTGTCCGCTGGGCCGACAGCCCGGACAACACCCGTGCGCCGGGCATGACGTGCCTGACCGCCTGCGCCCGCTTGAAGCAGGGTCTACCCTGGACCGAGGCCACCGTGGCAAACTCCAAAGGCTGCGGGGCCAATATGCGTGTTCAGCCCATCGGCGTCCTCCCCGGCCTTACTGCCGAGGTGCGGGCCGCCCTGGCCCAGTTTCAGGCCGCGCTGACCCACGGACACCCCACGGCGCTGGCCGCGTCCGACCTCACAGCGGCAGCGATTGCATTTTTGACTGCCGGTGTCGGGCCAGGCGACCTGCCGCAAACCCTGCGCGAATACGCCCATTCTCAGCGGCGCGTCTACCACGAAGACTGGCTGGGCACGCTCTGGCAGCGGCCTGGTGTTGAGTCGCCCGCGCAATTTATCACACAAGGCTGGGACGAGTGCCTGGGCAGTCTGGACGCGCTTGATTTGGCCCTCCGCGCCGAAAACCGCGCCGAAGACCCCTGCCGCGTTACTGGCGCAGGCTGGATCGCTGAAGAAGCCTTTGCCACTGGCCTGCTCTGCTTTCTGCTGTTTCCCGACGCTCCGCTCGACGCCCTCCACCGCGCCGCCGTGTCCTCCGGCGACTCGGACTCCATCGCCTGCCTCACCGGAGCCTTCGCCGGAGCCTGTCACGGCATGAGCGTCTGGCCGAAAGACTGGGCGGCGCGGATTGAATATGAAGATCGGCTGACCGCACTGGGAAGCGCGTGGGACTGAGGAACACAATGAAGAAGCGCACACAAAAGCATTACAACGCCCTTGAGTCAGCAATGGCTGAAAATCAGATTGTCAAACTGTGGCGGCAGCCCATAGACAAATATCCCCTGGAAGGCTACGTTGTCGGACTGAGTGACAAATGGGTTCTGCTCGAAGTGATTGAAGGCGACCCCCTTGTTTTTGATGGCTATCAAGCAGTGCGGCTTGCAGACATTACCGGCTTCAAAACAGTTGACAGTTTCGTAAGCGAGTATTTTCAGCGGCGTGAGGTATTTCCGCGAACGCAGCCCGAGGTTGATTTGACCAACTTGCACTCTCTGCTGCATGGTGTATCCAAAGACTACGCGATGTTTGTCATCGAGTGTGAGCGGATGGAACCGGGGATATGCTTTATTGGCGTCGCTGAGGGACTGAGCAAACGCAATTTGTGGATGAAAAAATTCAGTTCTAACGCCAAATGGATTGACACGGAGAAGTTCAAGCTGAAAGACATCACTTCTATCAACTTTGGCGGCGGCTACGTCAACGCCTTGATTTGGATGGACACAAACGCACAGGAAGCCGTAGCGGAGGAGTAAGCCAAAAGCCACGGGTTAAAAACCCGAGGCTGGAAAAAGCCCACCGCCTTCCAGGTCTGCCAGTGCAGGGCCGGGCACGTAAGACCGAACAACGATGGCGGGTCTTTTCTATTTCCTTCTTCTTGTGTCCGCTGGACACTGGGCACTTTTGAGCCTCGGGTTTCAACCCGTGGCTTTCTCTGGCTCCTCTTTTGGCCTTGATCTCGTGAGCTTGCACGCTTAAAGCACTATGAAAATTACTCTCCCTGACCTGTCGCTGGTCGTGCTGATTGGCGCATCCGGCTCCGGCAAGTCCTCGTTTGCGCGGGCGCATTTCAAACCCACTGAAACGCTGTCGTCGGACTTCTGCCGGGGGCTGGTCTCCGATGACGAAAACGACCAATCGGCGACTAAAGAGGCGTTTGACGTACTGCATTATATCGCCGCCAAGCGCCTGGCCGCCGGGCGGCTGACCGTGATCGACGCCACCAACGTACAGCCTGAAGCGCGGAAGCCGCTCCTGGCGCTGGCCCGCGAATATCATTGCCTGCCGGTCGCCATTGTGCTGGACCTGCCCGAAGGGGTCTGTCAGGAGCGCAACCAAAGCCGGGCGGATCGGGCGTTTGGGCCGCACGTCGTCCGAAACCATATCAAAAGCCTGCGTCAAAGCCTGCGCGGGCTGGAGCGCGAGGGCTTCCGGTATGCGTTTGTGATGCGCTCACCCGAAGAAGTCGCGGCGGCGACGGTCACCCGCGAGCCGCTGTACAACGACAAGCGGGGCGAAACCGGGCCGTTTGACATCATTGGCGACATTCATGGCTGCTTTGACGAGCTGACGGAACTGTTGGGCAAGCTGGGCTACGCCGTGGAGGGGCACAGGGTCACGCCGCCGGAAGGCCGCCGAGCCATCTTTCTGGGCGATCTGGTGGACCGGGGTCCGAAGTCGCCGGACGTGCTGAAGTTGGTCATGGGCATGACGGCGGCAGGGACCGCCTGGTGCGTGCCCGGCAACCATGATGTGAAGCTGCTTCGCAAGCTGCGCGGCAAAGACGTTCAAATCACGCACGGGCTGGCCGAGACGCTGGCGCAGCTTGACGCGGAGCCGCCGGAGTTTCTGACAGAAGTGCGCGGCTTTCTGGACGGTCTGGTCAGCCATTATGTGTTTGAGGGCGGTTCGCTAGTCGTCGCCCACGCGGGCCTGAAAGCGGAGATGCAGGGGCGCGGGTCGGGCCGGGTGCGTGAGTTCGCACTGTACGGCGAAACCACCGGTGAGACGGACGAGTTTGGCCTGCCCATCCGCTACCCCTGGGCCTCGGAATATCGGGGCCGGGCCACAGTGGTTTATGGGCACACGCCGATCCCGAGGCCGGAATGGCTGAACGGCACGATCAATCTGGACACCGGCTGCGTCTTCGGCGGCAGCCTCACGGCCCTGCGCTGGCCTGAACGGGAGATTGTCTCAGTTGCGGCCCATGCGACGTATGCCGAACCCGCCCGCCCGTTCCTGCCCACCGAGCAGCAGGCAGAGACGCAGACGGCCCAGCAGCAGCACGATGACGTGCTGGACATCGCGGACGTCCTGGGCAAGCGGCTCGTGGAAACGCGCCTGCACGGGCGTGTCACTATCCGGGAGGAAAACGGCATCGCAGCCCTCGAAGTGATGAGCCGCTTTGCAGCCGACCCGCGCTGGCTGATTTATTTGCCTCCCACGATGTCGCCGTCGGAGACGACCCATGAGCCGGGCCTGCTGGAACACCCCGCCGAAGCGTTCGCCTACTACCGCGCTCAGGCGATTTCAACGGTCATCTGCGAAGAGAAGCACATGGGGTCGCGGGCCGTGGTCATCGTCTGCCGCACCGCCGAGGCCGCCCGCGCCCGGTTCGGCGTCACTGATGGCGGCACGGGCATTTGTGTCACCCGTACCGGGCGGCGCTTCTTTGAGGACAGCGCGTTAGAAGCCGATTTCCTGCAAACGATCCGGGCGGCTATGGACAGCAGCCATCTATGGGAAGAGCTGGCGACCGATTGGGTCTGTCTGGACTGCGAGCTGATGCCGTGGTCGGCCAAAGCGCAGGAGCTATTGAAACAGCAATACGCTGCCGTTGGAGCCGCCGCGACTTCCGCCCTGCCCGCCGCTGTCGCCGCCCTCGAAGCCGCCGCCGGGCACACCGAAGGCATCGGCCCGCTTTTGGACAGCTACCGCGCCCGGTCGGCGGCGGCAGAGAAGTTCGTAGCGGCCTACCGCCGCTACTGCTGGCCGGTGGGGTCGCTGGCCGATTTGAAGCTGGCTCCGTTTCACCTGCTGGCCTCCGAGGGCCGGGTGCATTCGGACAAGCCCCACACCTGGCACATGGAAACGCTGGCTCGTCTGTGCGCCGCCGACCCCACCGGCCTGCTGCTGGCGACCCCGCATAAAACGATTGATGTCACCGACGAATCAAGCGTTGCTGAGGGCATCGCCTGGTGGGAAGAGCTGACAGGCCGGGGCGGTGAGGGCATGGTGGTCAAGCCTGGTGATTTTGCTGCCAAAGGCCCGCGTGGCATTATGCAGCCTGCCGTGAAGTGCCGGGGGCGTGAATATCTACGCATCATCTACGGCCCGGAATACGATGCTCCCGAAAACTTAAAGCGCCTGCGGGCGCGGGGACTGTCCGGCAAGCGGTCGCTGGCTCTGCGCGAGTTCGCCCTGGGGCTGGAGGGACTGGAGCGATTTGTGCGCCACGAGCCGCTGCGCCGGGTGCATGAGTGCGCGTTTGCCGTGCTGGCTTTGGAAAGCGAGCCGGTAGACCCCCGGTTGTGACCTAAAAAAGAGGCCCGGCGCTGTCAGCGCCAGGCCCTTTTGATTTGCGCCTAGCGGCTCTGCACGTCGGCAGCCCCTTCGGAGCGCAGGACGCGCTCCAGCTCGCTGCTGTCATTACCCCGCGCCGTTACGCCGACCAGGATGCCGCCTGCGTTCAGTTCCGTTTCATACTGCCGTGCCCGACCTTCCGGGATGCCCGCACCAATCAAACCGCCGATCAGGCCGCCTCCCAGACCACCTGCGCCTGCACCCGCCAGAGCCGCCGCCAGCGGCCCAGCGACCAGCGGTGCGGCCAATCCCCCGGTCGCGGCCACAGCGGCCACACTGCCCGTGGCGGTCAGCGCCGCGACAATCGCGCCGAGCGTGCCGCCAATCCCGGCCCCCACCCCCGCACCTTCAGCGGCTCTCGTGCCGGTGTCGGCGGTGAAATCACGCATCTGTGTCTGGTCGTGCATCATCACGCTGATGTCGTTCTGGGCATAGCCCATTTGCTGAAGGTCATGCACGGCCCGCTCGGCGGAAGCGCGGTCCTGAAACATTCCGGTTACTAAGTCTGCCATCGTCTTGCTTCTTTTCTCGCGTGGTCACTCTCAGGGTGCGATCCTCGCGCTGGCCCCATGCGACGGCCCCGGAGGAACTAACACAAGCAGTCTACCCGGCGCGTTTCCCCAGCAAACGCACCCCGCAGAGACTTGAAGCCAATCAGCACAGCCTCGCTCTAAGCCGTTAAAGGAGAACTCCGATGGCAAAACTTTCACTGCGACACGCGCTTCTGCCCATTTCTTTACTTCTAACAGCTCCCCACATGGCACGGGCTGCGACGCCGCTCCCAACGGCGAACACGCCCACGCTGGAAATGGTGTTTGTGCTGGATACTACTGGCTCAATGGGCGGTCTGCTGGACGGGGCCAAACAGAAGATTTGGAGCATCGTCAACAGCGTGCAGCAATCGGCGCACCCGCCCCGCGTGCGTGTCGGTCTGGTGGCTTACCGGGACCACGGCGACGACTATGTGACCCGCGTGACGCCGCTGACAAGCGATCTGGATAAGATTTATACAACGCTGATGACCTACAAGGCAGAGGGCGGCGGGGATGGCCCCGAAGATGTTCGGCAGGCGCTCGCCGACGGCGTTCGCAAAGGCGGCTGGTCTGCCCGCAGATCGCAGACTGCACAGGTGCTGTTTCTGGTCGGCGACGCGCCTCCGCACGACGATTACGCGCAGGAGCCAGACACGCTGACCACGGCGGCACAGGCCGCGAAGCGGGGAATTGTGATCAATGCGATTGAATGCGGCAGCGCCGAGGACACACGGATTGCCTGGCAGAAGATCGCCAGGCACGCCGAAGGGGCATTTTTTGCGATTGAGGAAAGCGGTGGCGTTCAGGTAACGCCCACCCCCTACGATGCGCCGCTGGCGGCATTGGGAAGCTCCCTGGGGCAGACGTACACAGCCTACGGCGGCGGAGGGTTTGGGGGCGGCGCGGCGGCATATCAGGCCACCAACGCCCGGCGTCAGGCCACCGCCGAGTCAGCCGTCACGGCAGGCGCTCCCGCGCCCGCCGCCGCCGACCGGGCGCTCAACAAGGCCCTGAACAGTGAGGCTTACGCCGGGGACTTGATGCAGTCTCTGGAAAACGGCTCCGTGAAGCTCAAAGATGTTAAGCCCGCCGACCTGCCGGTTGCGATGCAGAAAATGACCCCGGAAGCCCGCGAAAAAGAAATTGCCCGCCGCCTGGCTGAGCGGAAGGCAATGCGGGCAAAAATCCTGACCCTGTCCCGCCAGCGAGATACGTTTCTGGCCGCAGCCGCCAAAAAGAAGAGCAGTGGCAAGCCGCCCGCGTTTGACACCGCCGTCACCGCCGCCCTTCGCAAGCAGACCGCCGCCAAAGGCATCCGGCTTTAGGCAGCTAAATTGTCCACTGCCCGTTCTCGTGAATAAGCAGACCGTCGGCATAAATCGCCCCGCCGCCAGCGGCGGGGCGCAGATCGCAGACCATGTCCCAATGCACCGCCGAGACATTGCTGGCCCCGGTTTCCGGGTAGGCATTGCCTAGCGCCAGGTGGAACGTACCGCCGATCTTTTCATCATACAGCGTGTTTCGGGTAAACTGCTGCACCCCGTAATTATTGCCTATCGCCACTTCGCCGAGCGTCTTGGCCCCGGCATCGCTGTCCAGCAGGGTATTGAGAAACTCCAGCCCCCGCGCCGCGTCGGCGTGAACAACTTTGCCGTTTTCGAACGTCAGCCGCACATCATCGACTTCATGCCCCAGATGGGCCGTCGGGAACGTGTACCGCACCGTGCCGTTGACGCTGTCTTCCAGCGGCCCGGTGAAGACCTCGCCGGACGGAAAGTTTTTGTGCCCATCCGAGTTGACCCATTTGCGCCCGCCCACGCGCATGGTCAAGTCCGTATCCCGCGCCACAAAGCGCAGCGTCTCAACGTTGTCTAGATAGTCCACATACCGCTGCTGCTCCCGCGAAAACTGTTGCCATGCGGCGGCGGGGTCATCCTGGTCCAGCAGCATGGCCCGAAACAGAAACTCTTCATAGTCCGCCAGCGACATCTTCGCATTCTGCGCCGCCCCCGCCGTCGGGTAGAGCGTCAGCGTCCACTTCGCTTTCCCCTCCCCCGTCCGGGCAAACAGCGACCGGCGAACACTACTGTTCGCCCGCTGCGCCCGCGCCTGCTTGCCCGTATCCACCCCCGCCAGGGCAGACGTGTTGGTGGGAGCCATCAGCGAGCAGAGCGCGTCAATCTGCTCATACTCAAACGTGCGGATGGGCGAAACAAAGTCGAGCTGCTCCCCGGACGCCGTGTTCAGGAAAATCTCATCCAGCCCCTCCACGTTGACCTGAACGTGCGGATGCGCCCCTGCCCCGAGCGCCGCCCGGTACACTTCGCGGGCCAGCGGGATCGCCGCTTCATCCGTGCGGATCAGCACCTGCTCGCCCGGTTTCAGATACAAGCTGTAATGCGCCAGCGTTTCGGCCCATTTGGTTAATCGCGGATCAGTCATCAATCAGTCTTTCTTCTCATCCGGCATATAGTCGGCAAACATAGGGTCTATCGGCACGGCCATCAGCTCATTGACAGCGCGTGTTTCTGGTTGATTGAGTGGAACAACTTCGTCAATAATCAGCCGGACCAATATCAGCTTCTCAGCCACGGAAAGGGGCTTAACATATTGTTCGTAAACCTGGTAGGCAGTCATAAGCCCAGTATAGCCAGTCAGCGATAAAAAATCAAGATGGGCACAAAAAAACCCACCAAAATGGCGAGTGTCTTTAGTTTAGGTTGTTATACCTTGTCATTAGGTGGATGAACTCCAAAATCACGCAATGCCGCCCGCAGGTTGACAAGTCCAAAACGGTTGAAACGCAGGCGCACCACTGTAGCCCGCCCCGTTGCGGTCAGGCCTATAACTTCTGTGGTATCGGGTGTCCAGGCAAAATGCGCGGTCCATCGATGCTCACGGGGATGAAATAACGGAACGTCATGCTCAGTCACCGGGTCACGCCCTGTGATAGAAGCTCCTTTGATGCTGTTACAGCCGAGACAGGACAATGCCAGGTTTGCCTGCTCAGTCTCACCGCCCCGCGCTTCAGGAATAATATGCTCAACCGCAAACGAGTCGGAAGAAAAGCTTGTAAGGCAGCGGCAATACTCACACTGCCCTGCCGCCCGCTCCGTTACGGCTCGAACTAATGCTTTCGGCACATAAGTTTGCGACATAACTTAAACGAGAATAATTTCCAAGTCACGGGCAATTTGCGCCAGAGACTGCCCACGCAGGCGGGCGAGCGCCGCGATTGCCTGCCAGCGCTTTGCATTCGCTATCTCAACGCTATCAATTAACTCAAACAACGACTCCTGCTCCGCGTCAGTCAACTCCCGTTGCTCTTGTTCTTTCAGAAGCGCATCGCGCTTAGTACGGGCTTCTGGGGCAAGAGGTGCATTAATCATTTGCAGCAGCGACGCCTCCGCCTGCGGGAGAACATCAGGCCGCAGTCGCAGACGGGCACTATCCAGCAGGTAAGTGGTCACATCCGTTCCCTGCGTCTGTGCCGCCTGCTGCAACCGCCCTTCCAGTTCCGGCGAAACCTCCAAAGTGATGTTCATTGCTGTTGATCTTTCTCGTTTTCCATTTTTGAGGCAATCTCGCGCAGTATGTTCGTTATCTCTGTCATGTGGCTCTCAATTCGTGAGAGTATATGCCGCTCCAAGCGGTTTTGAATAAGGGCCGAACGGTTCAACTGAAGGCGGTCTATGTAGATTTGCCCCAAAGTCGTCACTAAGTTAGCGGCCTCGTCCGTGCCAGCCTGCGACTGAGGCCGGAAATGGTCAAACGTCAGTTCATATCCCACTTGCGCCTCCGAGACACTGCAATACCCGCGGCGAAAGGCATAAACAGACCGCACGATACGTTTTGTCTGCGCCCGGATCACAGTGAGGCCGCAACCGCAGAAGTGCGTTCGGCGGGTTCGTTCAAAAGTAATCGCAAACCCTCCCGTCTTCCCGAAACTGGGTCTGCCTCCTGTTTCTCGCTCTGCTCTGCTTCAAGGCGTTCCAAAACAGAGGAGTAGCGACCAATCAACTCTTCCAACTCTGCCGCCTGCTCTTCCAGAGCCAAACGTTTCTGGCGTATCTGTTCTGTTGACTGCGGCAGTCTTGCATCAAACTCTTCACGAGTTATTGTTGAAGTCATAATATCCTCGCTCAGCTTTCTATTTAGCAATAGTGTAGCAATCGGCGTCAGAAAAGTCAAGGCAGGCATGAAAAAGCCCCCGCCATGACGGCGAGGGCTTTTGGATTGGTGGGTTATGCCTTGAACTGGCCCTTGAAGTCGGCGATGGCTTTTTTCAGGGCGTCGATGGTGGTGTCATCCAGCGTCTTTTCACAGGCATTAGTTTCCAAGACTTCGGGGTAGCAGTCAGCTAGGAACGCCTGGCAGGTACAATAAGTCCATGCTTGTTTTTGTGGATGAGTCGGGGGACGCTGGCCTTAAACTTGCCGAGGGTTCCAGCACCTATTTCGCAGTCACTCTGGTTATCTTTGAGAACGACGCCGAAGCCGAAAAGCTGCGTCTGCGAATTGATTTTCTCCGAACGGAGCTGAGAGTGCCGGGCAGCTATGAGTTTCACTTCTTCCGAAACAATGTTCATGTGCGTCGGGCGTTTCTCAACGCGATCAAAGGCTACGAGTTTCAGTTTTTCAGCCTGGTGGTGGACAAGAGGAAAGTGTCAAGCGCAGAGTATAGAAGCGGGAGTGCCTTCTACAAAGTCGTGTGCGGGGTGGCATTTGACGCAGTCAAGCCGCTGCTGTCGGAAGCAAATGTAAAGTTTGATGAGAGCGGCGGAAAGGCAGTCAAGAAAGAATTGGCGTCTTATATCAAACGTAAAGTGAATGACGAGGGGCAGGCGGTAGAGCGGATCAAGAAAATCGGCACTCAAGACTCAAAATCAAGCAATCTCATTCAAGTGGCGGATATGGTGAGCGGCGCAGTCTATCGCTCCTTCAGCAGCGGAGCAGAGGCAGGGGAATACCGAAACATAATAAAGCACCGAGAATACTCAGTGCTTCAGTGGCCGTAATTAACAGTGTCCCCGGTTCCTAGAGAAATTAGTGTCTCACGCACACGCCGTTCGAAGCTCGTTTCCAGTGAAACCAGCGGACGCCCCGTTTTTACGGGGAGGTGACTATTCGGAACCAGGGCAATTTGGTTTCATTATGGCACAAAACTCCACTTTATGCAAGACGCAGCCGCCCGGCAGCAAAACAGCCCCCGCCAGAAATGGCGGGGGCTGTTGAGTTTGGGTGTTATGCCTTGAACTGGCCCTTGAAGTCGGCGATGGCTTTTTTCAGGGCGTCGATGGTGGTGTCGTCCAAAGTCTTGTCGCGGGCGATGGTTTCCGGGACTTCCGGGTACTTGTCGGCGAGGAAGGCAATGAACTCGGCTTCGAAGCGGCGGACGGCTTCCACAGGCACATCGTCTAACGCGCCGGTGTTGGCGGCGTAGATGATCGGGACCTGCTTTTCCAGCGGGAGGGGCTGGTACTGCGGCTGTTTCAGGACTTCCACGAGGCGCAGGCCACGGGCAAGCTGGGCCTGGGTGGCTTTGTCGAGGTCCGAAGCGAACTGAGAGAACGCCTGGACTTCACGGAACTGGGCAAGCTGCAATTTAAGCTGGCCGCCGACGTTCTTGTTCTTCATCGCCTTGGTCTGGGCGTTGCCGCCGACGCGGGAGACGGAGATACCGACGTTGATGGCCGGGCGGACGCCGGAGTTGAACAAGTCGGATTCGAGGAATATCTGGCCGTCAGTGATAGAAATCACGTTGGTCGGGATATACGCAGACACGTCGCCTGCCTGGGTCTCAATGATCGGCAGAGCCGTCAGCGAGCCGCCGCCGAGTTCTTTGGACAGCTTGGCAGATCGCTCCAAAAGCCGGGAGTGCAGGTAAAACACGTCGCCGGGGTAGGCTTCGCGGCCTGGCGGGCGGCGCAGGAGCAGAGATACCTGACGATAGGCGACGGCCTGTTTGGACAGGTCATCGTAGACAATCAGGGCGTGCTTGCCGTTGTCCCGGAACCATTCGCCGATACACGCGCCGGTGTACGGGGAGATATACTGCTGCGAGGCGGGGTCATCGGCAGTGGCAGCCACGACGGTGGTGTATTCCATCGCGCCATTCTGCTCCAATGACCGCACGATGTTGGCGACGGTGGAAGACTTCTGGCCGATGGCGACATAGATACAGTAGACGTCGGTGTCTTTCTGGTTCAGAATGGCGTCGATGGCGACGGCAGTTTTGCCCGTGCCCCGGTCGCCGATAATCAGCTCGCGCTGACCGCGCCCGATGGGAATCATCGAGTCGACGGCCTTGATGCCGGTTTGCAGCGGCTCTTTGACGGGCTGACGCTCGACCACGCCGGGGGCGCGGGTTTCGAGCAGGCGAAACTCCGAGGAGACGATGGGGCCTTTGTCGTCAATCGGCTGGCCCAGCGCGTTGACGATGCGGCCAACAAGGCCCTCGCCGACGGGAATCTGGACGATGTTGCCGGTGCGCTTGACGGTGTCGCCTTCGCGGATGCCTGCCTCACGGCCCAGGAGAACCGCGCCGACATTGTCTTCTTCCAGGTTCAGCGCCATGCCCTGCACACCGCCGGGGAACTCCAAAAGCTCGCCGACCATGCAGTCTTTCAGGCCATAGATGCGGGCGATGCCGTCCCCGATTTGCAGGACGGTTCCGACGCCGACTTCTTCGACGTCGGATTTATAGGCTTCCAGCTCGCGCTCGAGGATGGATGTGATTTCTTCCGGCTTGATTGCCAATTTAAAGGGTTCCTCCCAGGGCATTCGTGCCCATGAGCTGTCGTTCCAATCGCTCCAGCTTGCCGCGCACACTGCCGTCGATGACCGTGTCGCCCATGCGTACCACGACGCCGCCGACAAGGGCGGGGTCCAGAGCGGTGGTCAGGTTTACGGTTTTGCCCGTCAGCGTGTGCAGGCTCTCGGTCAGGGCCATTTTCTGCTCATGCGTCATTGGTGTCGCCGTCGTCGCTTCGGCATCCACGGTGTTGTTGTGTACGGCCAGCAGGGCACGAAACTCGCGGATGCACTCTTCGATGAGTTCTTCGCGCCGCTTTTTGATCAGCAGCTTGACAAACGACAGCGAGGAAGCCGTCACCCGGTCGCCAAACGCATCATCGGCGATTTTGAACTTGGTCGCATCCGAAGTGAACGGCTGCAGGAGCGCGGCCCGCAGGTATAGGATTTCGGCGATGAAGCGGCTGATGAGCGCCAAATCCGCCGTGACGGCGTCTAAGATGCCGTCGCGCTCGGCCACGGCAAACAGTGCCCCGGCGTAGCGTTTGGCAACGCGAACATCTTTCATGCGCTGGCCCCGTTCCCGATTGCATTGTTTCCAATCGCGTTGCCGGAAACGCCGCGCCCGGCTTCCATGACATTGCCGGAGCCGACACTGCTAATGAAGTCATCCACCAGCTTGTTCTGCCGTGGGCCGTCCATGCTTTCGCCGACGACTTTGCCTGCCGCAGAGACGGCCAGGGCGACAATCTGATGACGCATTTCTAGAAATGCCTTCTGCCGCTCCCGCTCGCTTTCGCTGCGGCCCTGCTCGACAAGCGTTTCCGCCTGTTTGTGGGCATCGGCGACCAGATTATCCCGAAGCGTCTGGGCTTCCTTGACGGCAGCCTGGATTTTCTCGCGGGCTTCGGCTTCAATGCCCGCCAGCCGCTGCTCATAGTCGCGGCGAGTGGTTTCCATGGCTTTTCGGTCGTCGTCAAGCTGATCGTAGACACTTTTGATGTCCTGCTGACGAGCATCGAGAATGCCATAGACCTTCTTGAAGACAAACTGGTTCAGCAAAAACAGCAGAACGATGAAGCCAAGAAATTGCAGGATGACAATGTTAAGGTCAATCCCAAGTGCGTGTGTAATCGCATCCATAGTTTGGTATGTCGCCTATTTGGCAAGAAGCTGAGTGACCTGCTCAGGCGTCGGGAACTTGGAGAACAGGATAAAGAAGATGACGAAGGCGTAGATTGCCAGCGCCTCGATGATGCCCAGACAGATGAACATGGTCGTCTGGATCTGCGACTGCGCGGCGGGCTGCCGGGCGATGCCCTGCAAGGCGGCGAATGAGGCAAGGCCCTGTCCGATGCCCGCGCCCACGGCGGCGAGGGGAAGTGCGAGGCCCGCGCCGAGCGCGAGAAGTCCGAAGTAAATGGCGGCCATTGTGTGTGAGGTCTCCTTGAAGATAAGTAAGAAACGTAAACAGTGAGTTCGATTTAGCAGATTACAGCGTTGGGACGTAAGCGCCCCCGTCGACAGTCTTGGTGGCCGACGGATGCCCGTGGTCATCCTGGCCGTGGTCGACATGGTCAGCATGGTCGCTGTGGCTCTGTGTGGCAATGCCGATGTAGGCCGACGACAGCAGCGTGAAGATGAACGCCTGCAGGATGCCGGTGAACAAAATCAGGAAGTAGACCAGCACCTGCGCCGGGATGTACGACTGGCGCACGACATAGGAGACGACATAGGAAATATAGTCTTCGCCGTAGATGTTACCGTACAGCCGCATGGCAAGCGACAGGGGCTGGGCAAACAGCGAGACCACTTCAATCAGCAGGAACAGCGGCAGAACCAGACGGAACACTAGGGGCAGGGCCTCCGGGCCGGTCAGATGCAGTAAGTAGCCGCCTAGACCCTTCGTTTTGATGCTCCAGTAGTTGACATAGACAAACACAAAGAGCGCCAGCCCCAGATTGGTGCTGAGATTGGAAGTCGGGGCGCGGAACGGAGTGACGGACAGAAGGTTGCAGACCAGAATGTAGAAGAACAGGGTCAGCACGACCGGCAGATGCCGCTCGCCGCCCGGCCCCAGCAGGCCCATATACAGCTTCCGCAGGCCGTCCAGTGCAAATTCAAAAAAGTTTTGCAGCTTTCCGGGAACCATTTTGGCATTGCGAGTCGCTAAGATGCCTGGAATGAGGATCAGCAGGGCGGCGACGATGCCCCAGATGACACACGTTTCCAGCGAAGGTTTTTCAAGCGGTTCAGTTGGCATGATGTTTAAAGTTTTATTTTCGCACACGAGAAGCGCGGGCGGCGGCGGACACGATAGAAATTTGCGTCAGTGCAAATGCGCCGGTGAAGGCCAGGAAAAACGGGATCAGATGCCCCTTCACAAAATGATAGGCCACTGCCAGCGTCACCGCCAGCCCGACGTATTTTAGGGCCAGCATCCCAGCCAGCCGCCACAGAGCGGCGCGGCGGACGGCAGCCTGCGGCTTTGGGCCAAACTGCCGGGCCTCTTTGCGGGCGGACTCGGCTGCCAGAAACTCAGACACCAGCACGGTGCTGATCAGATGCAGAGACCAGAAAATCGCCACGCCCACCAGAGCGCCCACGCCGATGCCCAGAGCCAGCCAGGGCAGCTTCAGCACGAGGAAGACCAGTGCGACGACGGCGTTGACCAGGAGCGCCCTGGGCAGCAAGCTCAAAAACGGCGGCAGGCCCGGCGCTTGCGGTGCAAGAGTATCAGCAGGCTCTGGGGGCGTCAGGGCAGTGGGCATAGGCGTGTTACTTTTTTCGTCCAGCGGAGTTCAGCAGGCGCACCATATTATACAGTCCGGCGGCAATGCCAATGAACAGACCGACAATCGTGAACCACGGAAGGCCGCCGTGTCCGAAGCGACGATCCAGCCATTGTCCGAGCGCCACAAACGCCAGCAGCGTGATTGCCAGCGTAATCGCTGCCGTGATTGCCAGACCATAACCCTGAACGCCCTGCGACAGCGGGGTCTGCCCGGAGGAAGTCGGCGCCGAAGAAAAGGCCGGACGCGGTGCGGGCCGCTCCTGTCCGAGCGCCGGGCGGGTGAAGGAGATTTCGGGCGGCGGCGGAAGCGAGACCGAGGGCGGCAGGATGACTGTTGGCTCCTCGTTCTCTTCCGGCAGCGTGTGTTCGGCCATTCCAGCCCCCTTCAGCGCGGGCAATTTTTGCTCAAAAAGCGTCAACCAAACCAGGCTGCCTCTGCCTGTTCGGCACCGAGGTTTTCCGGGAGTGAGTATAACACATCGGAAGGGGTCAAGTCAACGTCTTTGCCTTCTATTTGCACCCTTTTTCACAAACAGTGGAACTATTTCCTCTCAAAACTCGCTCCCAGTGTCGTAGATTTCAGCCGATTCGTTTTCAGAGAGCGGCGGCAGCGAAGCCGCCCGAAGGAGCAAGGCACAGCCTGTGAGTGAGCAAGGACAACGACCGATCTTTTTTGACGAATCGCGCCGCCGCTGGAGTGTCGTCTCTTATTTTCTGATTGTGGCTGGAGTTATCGGCCTGATCACCAGCCTGCTCTTTGCCATCCAGATTTTCCTCAGCCCCAAGCTGCCGGATATTTCGCTGGCCGCCCGGCTCGGCCTGGCCCCGTCCCTGCTGCCGGAGCATCCCAAAATGCTGCCGAACGCGCATGGGCAGGGAGCCGTCCCCGCCGCCGTCCGGGCGCGGCTTCGGTTTGTGCTGGGACGCAATCGGTCGGTGCAGGAGGCCAAGCGCAAGCTGAATGCGGCGATTGCCGCCGAGAAGACGCCGAAGGCCGCCCCCGCCCCCCTGCCCGCCGGGCCGAGTGCCCCGCTCGTCCGCGCTGCCTTCTTTGAGGGCGACGACAAGCCCGCGCTCGACTCGCTGACGCAGCATATCGGGCAAATCACCCATCTGATGCCGGTCTGGCTGCTGCTGGGGCCAAACGGCGGCGGCATCAAAGACATCGGGCAGTTTGTCAAAGCCACGGACACCGTCGCGGCCAGCAACGATGAAGTCGCCCGCGACGCAGCCCGCGCCCACGGCGTCGCCATCCTGCCGCTGATCCAGAACTTTGATAATTCTCCGGAGCGCGAAGGCGGCCAGAAGTTTCGGCCCGACTGGCTGCACGCGCTGCTGACTAGCCCAGCCAAACGCGCCGCCGTCGTGTCTCAGCTCACCCAGTATGTGCAGAACAATGGTTATCAGGGCGTCAATATCGACTTTGAGACCGACCGCGAGGATGACGCCGCCGGGCTGATGGCGTTTATGACCCAGCTTTATACAGCGTTCCACCCGCTTGGTTTGCAGGTCACGCAGGACGTACAGACTGACAGCGGGGCATACCAACTGGCCGCGCTGGCCCAGCAGAACGATTTTCTGATGCCGATGCTCTATGACCAGCACGCGGACGGGACGGCTGCCGGGCCGATTTCCGGCCAGAGATGGTTCCTCTCGGAGCTGGCAGGGGTTCTCAACAAGGTCCCCGCCGACAAAGTCGTGCTGGGGATCGGGTCCTACGGCTATGATTGGGTGGACGGCACGACGAACCCGACGGGGGTCTCGTTCCAGCAGGCCGCGCAGATCGCCCAGCAGAACCGCTTCGGGGAGGACGGGGTCATTCATATTGACCCGCAGAGTTTGTCGCCCTACTTCACGTACAGCGACGAAGGGGCAGGCGCAGGCAGCAGCGAAGTCAGCCACACCGTCTGGCTTCAGGACGCGACGACGACCTGGAACCAGATGCGGAGCACACGGGATGACCACCTGCGCGGCGCGGCTTTGTGGGAGCTGGGGCAGGAAGACCCCAGCACCTGGCAGTTCTTCGGCAAAGACAGCGCCGGGACTCTGAAATCATTCGATCCGCAGAGTCTCAGCAAAGTGACTTACGGTAAAGAGTTTGAGACGACGTTTATCGGCGAGGGGGACGTGCTGGACGTTGTCCAGCGCCCCACTGACGGCAGCCGCTCCCTGACCGTGGCTCCGAAGACGGGACTGGTGGTGGGCGAGCGATTTGACACGTACCCCTCGCAGTGGGTCATTCGGCGAACGGGACTGGTGGACCAGACCACGGGCGAGAACACCGCCAAAAAGATCGCGCTGACCTTTGACGATGGCCCGGACCCACAGTGGACGCCGCAGATTTTAGATATTTTAGACCACACCAAAAACAACGATGGCTCGCCGATTAAAGCGACGTTCTTTGTAGTGGGACAGAACGCCGAAGCGCACCCCGGATTGCTCTCGCGGGAGTGGAACGACGGCATGGAAATCGGCAACCACTCGTACACGCACCCGGAGATTGACCGTATTTCCTCTCTGCAAACGCGCCTGCAGCTTGATGCAACGCAGCGGGTGATTGAGGCCGTCACCGGTCACGAGACGACCCTCTGGCGCTCGCCGAACCGGGCCGACTCGGAGCCTTCCACAGAGGCGGACTTCGACCCGGTCTATCAAGGCGATGAGCTAGGCTACTTATTTATCGGCTGCCAGATTGACCCGGACGACTGGACGCCGGGCATCAAAGCCGATGAGATTGTCAAGCGCGTCTTGGCACACGCCAGCGACGGCAACGCCGTCCTGCTGCACGACGCAGGCGGGGACACCCGCGAAGAGACGGTTAAAGCTCTGCCGCGCATTATCGCGGCACTGAAAGCGCAGGGATACTCGTTTGTGCCAGTGTCCGATCTGGTCGGCAAGCCCAAATCCGTGCTGTTTCCGGCGGTGACGGGCAGGCAGGCGTGGGGTGTGATGCTGGACCGGGCCGTGTTCAATATGTCCTACTGGCTCGGCACGGCGTTTACATTCCTGTTCCTGCTGGCGATTGCGCTGGGTATCCTGCGGATAGTGTTCATGGGAACGCTGGCGACGATACAGGCCAGGCGCGAGGGGGAGCGGGTCTTTGATAACACTTACGCCCCGCCGGTCAGCGTCATTATCGCGGCCTATAACGAGGCCAAAGTCATCACCAAGACGATTGACACGCTGCTGGCCGCCGACTATCCCGACCTGGATATTCTGGTGGTAGACGACGGCTCCAAAGACGGCACGGCGGACATCGTCCGGGCCGCTTACGGCGGCAATCCGCGTGTGTCGGTGCTTGAAAAGGCCAACGGCGGCAAAGCCTCGGCGCTCAACCTGGGCATCCAGCAGTGCCGGGGCGAGATCATTGTGGCCCTGGATGCCGACACGGTGTTTGACCCGGAGACCGTGCCCCGGCTGGTACGGCACTTCGCGGACCCGGTCATCGGCGCGGTTTCGGGCAACGTCAAAGTGGGCAACCGCCACAACCCGCTGACCATCTGGCAGGCGGTGGAATATATCACGAGCCAGAACTTTGACCGCCGGGCGTTTGACCTGCTGAACTGCATCACCGTCGTGCCGGGGGCTGTCGGCGCGTGGCGCAAAGACGCCGTGGTGCTGGCCGGGCTGTATTCATCGCAAACGCTGGCCGAGGACACGGACCTGACGTTTAAAATCCGGCGACTGGGCTACCGCATCGTCACCGACAACACGGCGCTGGCCTACACGGAGGCCCCGGACACGCTCAGAGACCTTGCCAAGCAGCGGTTCCGCTGGGCGTTCGGCACACTGCAGTGTTTGTGGAAGCACCGAAGCGTCTTCGGCAATCCGCGCTACGGGGCGTTCGGCACGGTGGCCCTGCCTTCGCTGTGGGTCTATCAGATCGGCTTCCAGGCGATTGCGCCGATGGTAGATTTGACTATTGTGTGGTCTCTGGTGTACAGCCATTGGATCGCCCCGAACACGAGCCATCAAAACTCGGCGATGCTGATTAGCTACTGGGCACTGTTTTCGCTGGTGGAGCTGGCGGGAGCGTATGTCGCGTTCCGGCTGGACCGCGAACACAAGAAGCTGCTGTTCTGGCTTCTCCTGCAGCGGTTCGTGTATCGTCAGCTCATGTACTACGTCATCGTCAAGTCGCTGATATTCGCCGTGCGCGGCTCGCTGGTTGGCTGGGGCAAGCTGGAGCGCAAAGGCACCGTGCAGCAGCCGGGCGTAAAAGAGACAGTTGCACCGGATTAGGACCCCCTAGCCCCCAATAATGGGGGAACCAGAGTAGGGGCGCGAGTTGTCGCGCCCTCCATCTCCTAATTATCCGGTTCCCCCATTATTGGGGGCTAGGGGGTCTTTTCCTGTTTTGCCACCGTCCCCGCTGCGTCCCATTCTACGCCCAGCCAGTGCGCCGCCATCGCCGCAATGTCGGCGAACGTCGCCCGCGTTCCCAAATCCCCAGCAATCCCGCCGCCTAGGGTCAGCAGGGGCACATACTCGCGGGAGTGGTCTGTGGAGGCGGTCGTCGGGTCGTTGCCGTGGTCGGCAGTAATGAACAGCAGATCATGGGGACGCAGGGCGTTGATAATGGGAGCCAGCCCGGCGTCGAACGCTTCCAGACAGCGGGCAAATCCGGCGGGGTCATTGCGGTGGCCGTAGAGCATATCAAAGTCTTCGCAGTTGGCGAAAACCAAGTCATCCTGTCCGTTCTGCACGGCGTCCCGAATGGTGGCAAGGTGGGCGGGGTTGGACTGCGTCCGATTGGCCTGTGCAAACAAATCACGCGGGAACAAGTCCGCGACCACGCCAATCGCGTGCGTCGTTCGGCCCGCGCTCTGCAAAACGGTCAGCAGGTTCGGCGTCGGTGGCGGCAGGGGGAAGTCGCGCCGGTGCTCGGTGCGCGTCCAGGCGCCGGGGCTGCCGACAAAGGGGCGGGCGATGACGCGCTGCACATTGTTCGGTGCGGTCAGTTGAGCGCGGGCGACGGCGCACCACTCATAAAGCTGGGAGGGCGGCACAATCGCTTCATGCGCGGCGACCTGAAACACGCTGTCCGCCGACGTGTAGACGATAGGCCACCCTGTTGCCAGATGCTCGGCTCCGAGGCGGCTCAGAATGTCCGTGCCTGACGACGCGACATTTCCCAGCACTTCGCGGCCAATTTTCGCCTCAAACGCCGCAATCAAGCCCGGCGGAAAGCCCTGCGGATAGGTCGGGAATGGCGTCTCGGTGACAATCCCCATCATCTCCCAGTGCCCGGTGACGCTGTCTTTGCCCGAAGACGCTTCCGCCAGCCTCCCCCACCCGCCCGCGCCGTTTTGGGGCGGCACGCCTTGAATGGCCGCGACATTGCCCAGCCCCAGAGGGGCCAGCGTCGGCAAGTTTAGCCCACCGACGGCTTCCGCAACGTGCGGCAGGGTGGCACTTTGCGCATCTTCGGGACCGTAGGCGGCGGCATCGGGCATGGCCCCCACCCCGCAGCCGTCCATGACAATAAGTATCACTCGGTTCATAGCGTTCTTTCTCAATTGGAGCGCAGGGGGTGGCCCCCTTGCGCCCTCGCCGGGGAAAGCTGCCGTTGCGGCGTGTGCGGCGTCCACAAAAGCAAAATCGTCAGCAGCAGCAAGAACAGCGGCAGGTACGCCGCGTGCAGCCAGAGCCAGACCCGCGCCCCCGGCAGCGCCCGCCCGGCCAGGCCGGACTTGATCAGCGCCAGAAACGCCGCTTCACTGCGAACACGTACCCGGAAATAGTGCGCCAGAAAGCCCTCGGTGCTGGGCAGAGCGAAAAACTCCCAGCGGTCAACGGCGGCATAGGGCGATTGCGGCGTCTGCGACGCCCGCAGAAAGCGTTCAACGATGCGCTGTGTCACCAGCCAGAACAGCGTCAGGCCAAGCGCGGCCGCGAACAGGCAGAGCCACGGGAGGATAGTCATAGTAGGCTCACAGTCAGGCTCTCGGGTGCGTGCGGTCGTAGACTTCGCGCAGGCGGGAAACGTCTACCTGCGTATACCGCTGCGTGGTTGTCACGCTGACATGGCCCAGCATTTCCTGAATGGCCCGCAGGTCCGCACCGCCAGAGAGCAGATGCGAGGCAAACGAATGACGCAGAGTGTGCGGGGAGATCGTCCGGGCGATGCCTGCCTGCCGGGCATAGGCTTTGACCAGCAGCAGGAAATACTGCCGTGTCATGGGGCCGCCGCGATTGGTGACAAACACATACGGCGTCGGCGGCTTCTTCGTCATGATTTGGGGCCGTCCCGCCGATTGGTATGCCGCCAGAGACTCGCGCACGCCGTCGCCGAGCGGGACCTGCCGCTCTTTCGCGCCTTTGCCAAAGGGGCGCACCAGACCGGCCCGCAGGTCGATGTCACTGGACTTCAATGCCACCAGCTCCGAGACGCGCAGGCCGCAGCCGTACATGGTTTCCAGCATCGCCCGGTCCCGCAGGCCCGCCGGGGTGGCCGCGTCGGGGACACAGAGCAGGCGCTCGATCTCTGGCAGGGACAGGGTCGCGGGCAGACGCAGGCCGGGACCCTTGACCGGGTCAACCCGCGCCATCGGGTCATCGGTCAAATAGCCGTCGCGGCACAGGAACTCGGTCCATACGCGCAGAGTGATACTTTTGCGGACCACGGATGCCGGGCGCAGGCCGGACTGCCGCAGGCTCGCCAGAAAGTCGTACAACTGCCCCGGTGTGACGGCTTTCGCGGCTGTGATGTCCCGCTCCGCCAGAAATGCGAGAAGCTGCGTCAAGTCCTGCCGGTAGGCAATCAGCGTGTTGGCGGACAGGCCGCGCTCGGACGACCTGTTTTCCAGAAACGCTTCGACTAGCTCCGTCAGCGCAGGCATCAGGCCACTTCCACTGGGACAATGCGGTCATCGTCTTCCTGCAAGCCTGCCTCCTGTGTATCCACCGGCTCGGCGGACGACGCGGGACGGGCGCGGGTTTCGGCCCAGAGCCGCAGAATGTCGATTTTCTCTTTCATGGTCTGCGACAGCGGCACGGACTGCTCCGCCGCCTTCATAACGTCCGCCGTGGTAATGTCCCGCTCCTCACTAAAGGCATCATACATCGCGGCAATGACCGCCTGCTCGATTTCCGCGCCCGAGTAGCCTTCGGTCGCCTCCGACAGCGCAGGCAGGTCAAAGAGAGCCGGGTCCCGGCGGCGCTTTTTCAGATGGATCGTGAAAATCTCCTCCCGTTCCTCTCTACCAGGCAGGTCCACAAAGAAAATCTCGTCAAAGCGGCCTTTTCGCAGAAGTTCCGGGGGCAGCGCGGACACGTCATTCGCCGTCGCCACCACAAAGCACGGCGCGGTTTTGTCCTGAAGCCAGGCCAGAAACGTCCCAAAGACACGGGCCGTCGTGCCGCCGTCGCTGATGCCCGACGACTGCGTCCCCGAAAAGCCCTTCTCTAATTCATCAATCCACACAATGTTCGGCGCCGTGCTTTCGGCGACCCGGATGGCCTTGCGGATATTCTCTTCCGACTGCCCCACCAAGCCGCCAAAAATCTTCCCTACATCCATTCTCAGCAACGGCAGCTTCCACAGCGAGGCGATGGCTTTGCTCGCCAGGGACTTGCCGCACCCCTGGACACCTAGAATTAAGATGCCTTTGGGGGCGGGCAGGCCGTATTCGCGGGCCTTTTCGGTGAAGGCGACGGTGCGCTTGTCCATCCAATCTTTGAGCAGGTTCAGGCCGCCGACATCGGCGAAGGCTTCGGAGGTGCGGTAGTATTCCAAAATCGCCGACTTGCGAATGATCTGCTCTTTTTCAGACAAAATCACGTCAGTGTCGAAGCGGCGCTTTTCAACGAGCGACTTAGCAAAGACGTTCTCCGCTTCGGTGGCCGTCAGCCCCAGGGCAGCCTGCAAGACCTGCTCGCGCTCCTCGGTGGTCATCTCGGTCTTGACCTGCGGGTTGGCGCGGACGGACTCAATAATGCTGTCCAGCAGCGTGCCCAGATCACCCAGCGACGGCAGGGCATAGTCCACCACCGTGATTTCTTTTTCGAGTTCCGGCGGCAGCTTCAGCACCGGGGACACGAGAATTAGCGTCTTGTAGGACGTTTTCAGCGCATAGACCAAATCGCGCAGGCGGCGGACAATCGCGGTGTCGTTGAGGAACGCATGGAAGTCTTTGAGGACAAAGACGGCCTGATCGCGGGACTCCAGCACAAAATCCAGCGCGGCCAAAGGCTCGCGGGTGGCATCGTCGCGGGACAGCGCATTCTGCACCATGCCCTGCGTCACGGTCCACTGGTACATCTTTTTGCCGCGTGCTTTGGTGATGACCCGCAGAGCATCCTCCACACGCTTTTCTTCCCAGGAGACAATGTAGATGATCGGGTAACGCGCCCGGATCAGCGTCTCCAGCTCGGTATCTGTTTCGCTTTGCGCCATAAATTAGTTTCCAGTATCGCCTGCAACCGCTTGCAAATTATGCAGCCCATAAAAACATTCAAGGCTCTGAAAGCCCAGAAACTTGTCGCCCTGGAAAATCATATCAAACCCATGTTCTATGTCCCAGCAGCCATGCCAGGAAAGCATCGTATCACATCTGATGCTCAGGGTTTCGAACAGATAGTCAGCACTCTCGGTCCCCAAGATGGTCCAGCTATTAGGTATGAGTATGCCCCAAACGTCTTCCGGCTTTGCCAATATGGGAACGAATTCTTCAACCTCAGCATCATTGTCGCAAATAGCAGCGTAACCGTCAGCATAAATCTCGCGCTGGGTTTGGTAGAACTGAAGCGTGGCTTCTTGGAGTCTAGACCGTAAGCTAGCGTCGACCCGCTTTAAGGCTAGGTAAGCCTGCCGCTGATCCTCCGTCGGGCCATTTGTACCTGCCTTGATATTCAAGGGGATCAAACCGCCCATAAGTTCGAGGTAGTCCTGCTTTTTCCAGTAACCAACAGAAACATCATGATAATGAGGCGCGAATACTAATGTGCCAAATATGGGATCAACAATTTGTTCCATTAACTACTCCTGAAAGCCCCCGCCAACAGTGTAAGCCGCCTCATCTCCAACACGACGGACATAAATGACGGCGTCGGGATGACGCTTTCGCAGGCGTAGACTTGGGGAGAGGTCATCAGGCGCAATTTCATAGTCCCCGGAGAGGGTATCAATGGCGAGGAAGTCGTTTGAATCCTCGCCACGCACACGCTCTGCGATTTGCGTGTCAAAAAGAACTTGACCACGCTCTATTGTATCATGCAGTTTTGGTTCAGCAATCATAGCAATTTTCCTTCAGGGCGGGTCAGTAAAGCCGAGGGGTTGAAAACACCTCGGCTTCACACGCTCTTCACAAATCCAGCAGGATGGGCAGGATGATGGGGCGGCGGGTGGTCTTTTTGTACAGGAACTTGCCGACGGCGTCGCGCAGGTCCTGCTGAACCACCATCCAGTCGTTGTCTTCGTTCGGCAGGTTCTTGATCTTCTCGATGATGACCTGCTTGATCTGCTCGACCAGCTCTTCGGATTCGTCCATGTAGACGAAGCCGCGTGAGATGACTTCGGGGCCGCTGATGATCTCGCCGGTTTCTTGCGAGAGGCCGACGACGAGGACTAAGAAGCCGTCCTGGCCGAGATGCTGGCGGTCGCGCAGGACGACTTCGGAGACATCGGTGATGCCGGTTCCGTCAATCAGAACTGCGCCGCTTTTCTCGACGCGACCCACAACGCCCGCCACGTCTTCGCCGACTTCCACGATGTCGCCGATTTCGGCATGGATGATGTCTTCGGCGGGCCAGCCCATGTCTTCGGCCATTTTGGCGTAGCGATGCAGCATCCGGTACTCGCCGTGGACGGGCATGACGTACTGCGGCTCGACCAGATTGAGCATCAGCTTCAGCTCTTCCGAGTAACCGTGGCCGGAGACGTGAACGACGGAAACGCCGTCGTAGAACACTTCCGCGCCGCGCCGGAACAGGTGGTTGATGGTGCGGTAGACCGAGTCCTCGTTGCCGGGGATGGCCGACGCGGAGACAATCACCGAGTCGCCGGGAACGATCTTGAGCTTGCGGTGGTCATCCACAGCGATGCGGGACAGCGCCGCCATCGGCTCGCCCTGGGAACCGGTCGTGATGACCGTCACCTGCTGCGGGAAGTAGTCTTCGATTTCATCCGCACGAATGCGCGTGCCTTCAGGGATGTTGAGATACCCCATCTGCTGGGCCATCTCCATGTTGCGCTCCATCGAGCGGCCCATCAGGGCGACCTTGCGGCCATATTTGACGGACATATCCACGGCCTGCTGGACGCGGTGGACATTGGACGCGAAGCAGGCCATGATGATGCGCCGCTGGGCATCGCGAAAAATCTTGTCAAACGAGTCGCCGACAATCCGCTCAGACTGCACGAAGCCGGAGCGCTCCACATTGGTGGAGTCGGACAATAAGACAAGAACGCCTTCCTGGCCGATGCGCGTGATACGCGCAATGTCGGCAAGCTGACCGTCTACGGGGGTCTGGTCAAACTTGAAGTCGCCGGTATGCACCAGCGTTCCCGCCGGGGTATGCACGGCAAAGCCGACGGCGTCGGGGATGGAGTGCGAGACGCGGAACGGCTCCACATCGAACTGTGTGCCGACCTGGAAGCGGTCGGTGGCGGTGAATGTATTCAGCTTGGCCCGGTCCAGGACTTTGTGCTCACTCAGCTTGCCTTTCGTGAAGCCGATGGTGAGCCGCGTGCCGTAGACGGGGACATTGAGCTGCTTTAGGACAAAGCCAAGCGAACCGATATGGTCCTCGTGGCCGTGGGTGAGAATAATCCCTTTGACCATCTCTTTGTTCTCTAGGAGATAAGAAATGTCAGGGATGACGAGATCGACGCCAAGCTGGTCCGCGCCGGGAAAGGCGAGGCCGCAGTCAATGACGAGGATTTCGTCGCCGCTGCGAATGGCGGTCATGTTTTTGCCGATTTCGCCGAGGCCGCCGAGCGGAATAATCTGCAGGGTTTTGGCCTTGCCGGCGGCGGGCTTCGCGGGTGCGGGCTTGGTAGGTGCGGGCTGTGTGCGTTTGGTGGCCGGTGCCCCTTTGGCGGGGACAGGCTTGGTGGTGGTTGTTGTCATAATTCGGTTTCGTGATACGTTTTGCAGTATGTTTCGCGGACGGTGCAAGATTGGCCCCGGAGACCTACCACCTTGTTCCTGCGTCACAGGGGCCTTCCTAAAGGAAGGATTAGGAGCGTGGCAGGGAAGGTAGGTTCCTAAAGCACCCCGTAGTCTTTCAAGGTGGCCTGAATGCGGCTGCGCTCGGTGTCGGTGGCGTCAATCAGTGGCAGGCGGACGGCGGGCGTCGGCAGGACGCCCATGAGCGAGAGGGCCGTTTTGGTCGGTGTCGGCGACGGGGCGCAGAACATGGCTTTGGTCACGGCCAGCGTCTTCAAATGAATGGCGCGGGCTGTTTCCATGTCGCCCGCAAAAAACGCCTGATGCATCTTCTGCAGATCGGGGCCGACGACGTGCGAGATGACGCTGATGCTGCCGGCGCCGCCGAGGGCCAGAATAGGCAGGTTGACTTCGTCCGCACCGCCGTAGACTAAAAAGTTGGCGGGCGTGCCGAGGACGATCTCGCCGACCTGCGCCAGCAGGCCGCTGGCTTCTTTGACGGCGACGATGTTCTCGATTTGCGACAGGCGAATGACGGTTTCGGCCTCTAAATTGACCTGCGTGCGGCTCGGCACGTTGTACAGCACCACGGGCAGGCGTGTGGAGTGGGCCACGGCTTTGTAGTGCTGATACAGGCCCTCCTGCGAGGGCTTGTTGTAGTAGGGCGTCACTACCAGGAGGCCGTCCACGCCGGTGTCTTCGGCCTCGCGGGACAGCGCCACGGCGGCGGCGGTGTCGTAGCTGCCGGTTCCGGCGAGTATCTTAATGCCGGGGCCGACAGCTTCGCGGACGCAGCGAAACAGCTTCAGCTTTTCGTCCTGCGACAGCGTCGCGCTTTCGCCAGTGGTCCCCGCGACCGCCAGGCCGTCGGAGCCGTGACCGGCCAGCCAGCGGGCCATGCGGGCCGTTTCGGCGTAGTCCACGCCGCCATTGGTGTCAAAACAGGTAATCATGGCCGTCAGCACACGGCCAAACAGGGGAGGTTCCATATCTAATCTACTGCCTTAAAAGATGTTGAGCCACCAGGCTCTCGGCGATCTGCACGGCGTTGGTAGCCGCGCCTTTGCGGAGATTGTCGCTGACAATCCAGAAGTTCAGGCCATGCGGATTGTCCAAATCCTGCCGGATGCGGCCCACGAACGTCGTGTCTTTGCCTGCCGCAAACAGAGGGGTCGGGTAGGCGCGGTACGGGTCAGTGCCGCCCTCTTCGTCCAGAACAGCCAGCCCCGGCGCGTCGTTCCAGAGGGCCGTGGCCTCGGCGGGCGTCAGGGGCCGCTCGGTTTCGACATACACGGCTTCGGAGTGGCCGATTGCCACAGGGACGCGGGCGCAGACAATGGGCGTGACCCGCAGCGACGGCTCGCCCATGATCTTGCGCGTCTCATGCACCAGCTTCATCTCTTCCGAGGTATACCCCAGAGCGTCAAACCCGCCAATCTGCGGAATGACGTTGGCGGCAATCTGCACCGGAAATGCCGGGCCGGGCGCGGTGATCGCCGTCCCCGCCGCCAGTGCCGCATTTTGCGCGTTCAGCTCGTCCACGGCTTTCGCGCCCGCGCCGGACACGGCCTGATAGGTCGAAATAAACACGCGAGTGATCTTCGCGGCATCATGCAGTGGTTTCAGGGCCAGAACTAACTGCGCCGTCGAGCAGTTAGGATTGGCGACCAGCCCCTCATGCGCTTTCAGCGCAGCGGCGTTGACTTCGGGCACAACCAGCGGCACATCCGGGCGCATCCGAAAGTCCCCGCCGTTGTCAATGACGACCGCGCCGCGCTTTACCGCTTCGGGGCCGAACGTCACCGCCGCGCCCTTGTCGCCCTCGGTTCCGGCAAACAGGGCAATGTCCACGCCGTCAAACGCTTCCGGGGTCGTCGGCTGCACGGCGTACTCGCGCCCGGCCACGGTCAGCGTCCGGGCGGTGCGGGCCAGCACGCGCACTTCGCGGGCGGGGAAATGGTGCTCGGCCAGAACGCGCAGCAGCTCCTCGCCGACGGCTCCCGCGCCGACAACGGCAATGGTGTATTCAGACATAATCCTTCTCCAGCAGTGGTTCCTAATCCGTCAGTGCTGCCTGCTCCGGGGCAGGGGCAGCAATCATGCGGGCAAGCTGCTCGCACAAAGAATCCAGCAGCGCCATGTTGTCGGCGCTGTCGACGCCCGCCGGAAAGTGCAGGCCGTCCTGCGCCAAATCCTCGGTCAGCAGCACAATGGGAATACGTGCGGCCTCATCTTCCCCTTTGAGAGCGTGCAGCAGAGCGGACAGCTCGCCACCGGGCAGGCTTTCGTCAATAAAAATCAACGCAGGCGCGGCGGTGATGGCATAGCCCACGGCTTCAGCGGCTGTTTCCGCAAGATGCAAAGTCGCGCCGCCCCCGGCCAGCGCGGCAGCCTCGAAGCAGGCGCGTGTTTCCGAGCCGGGCACGCAAACGGCCAGCGCGGCTGCCCCGGCGTCACACGCGGTCAGCGCCTTTTGAATATCGCTCCCGGACACCGGTTTTCGCAAGAACGAGAACGCGCCGAGCGCCAGGTCGCCCCGCGAGGGGTCACCCTGTACAGAGACGACCACGGCAGGCACATCGCGGGTAGCCCGATCTGTTTGCAGGCCGCGCAGCGCTCTCAGGGCATCCATGTGGGGCATCATCATGTTGATGACCACGGCATCAGGCTTATGCAGCCGCGTTTTTTGCTGCGCTTCGGCAGCCCCGCCCGCTTCCAGTGTCCCGTAGCCGCGCCGGTGCAGGGCATGGCGAATCAAGCTTCGCACGTAAGCATCGTCGTCGGCAATCAGTATCAAACCGATGCCGCGCTCCGGCAGAGCGACCGGCGGAGGGGCCAGGGTCCCCGCCGACTCCAGAAACAGCGGCAGGGTGAAGTAAAAGCGGCTGCCTCGGCCCGGCTCGCTTTCTACCCAGATGGCGCCGCCCAGAAGCTCAATAATTGTTTTGGCGATGACCAGCCCGAGACCGGTTCCGCCTGCCTCGCGGGTGCTGGAATTGTCGGCCCGGAAGAACCGCTGAAACAGCTTTTTCTGGTCTTCCGGCGTGATGCCGATCCCGCTGTCGGCGACGCAGGTGGTGACGCTGGCATCGCCCGCCACTTCCAGACTGATTTTAATCCAGCCCCCTTCGGGGGTATACTTGATCGCATTGTTGACCAGATTGGTCAGCACCTGCGTCACTTTGTCCGAATCGCCGCGCACCGGCGGGATGGACTCAGGCAGGGAAGCGTCCATCGAGACGTGCTTGGCATCGGCGGCAGCCTTCATCAGCCGCAGCGTGTCGGTGACAATAGCCCGGTAGTCAATCGGCTCATGCTTGATATCAATGGTCCCGGACTCGATGCGCGAGATGTCCAAAATGTCGTTGATAAGGTTGGACAGCCGCGTGGTGCTGCTCTGGATAATGCCCAGAAACTCGGACTGAAGCTCATTGACCTCCCCTGTCGCGCCGGACAGCAGCAGGTCGGTGTAACCTTTGATGCTCGTCAGCGGCGTTCGCAGCTCGTGCGAGACGACGGAAATAAAGTCCGTCTTCATCTTGTCCAGCTCGCGCTCACGGGTGATGTCGCGCAGGGCCACGATGCGGCCAATGGTCTCGCGTCCGTCTTCGCCCAGCACCGGGGCGGTGTAAAACTGCAAAAAGCGCCGGTCCGGGCCGCCTTCGTCCAGCGCAATAATCTCTTCGGCGATGCCCCGTTCATGTTCCGAGGCCAGCGCGGTCAGGCGGTGCGAGAGCGTGTCAATCAGCAGGGGCCGGGCTTCTTCCAGCGTGTGCCGCAGGAGGCCCTCGGAGCGCGTGCCCAGCAGCTCGCCAAAGCGGCGGTTGACCAGCACAAAGCACCCGTCGCGGTCCAGCATGGCGATGCCGTCATTGGCGGCGTTCAGAACCGCCTCAAAACGGTGGTTCAGGGCGGCCAGCGTGTCGTTCTGCCGCCGCAGGACGCCTTCGCGCTGGGCGATGACATCGACCATGTGGTTGAATGCACGGGCCAGCTCCGCAAACTCGTCTTCGTCGGTCGGCACGACCCGCGCCGCGTAGTCGCCGCGCTCAATGCGCTCCGCGCCCCGGCGAAGCTGTTCCAGATGCAGCGTAATCGGCGCGGTCAGAAGCCGCCCGATGATGGCGGCAGGGATCAGCACCAGCACCATGCCGAGGGCGTAGTCACGCAGACGGATCTGGTCCCCCTGCGAGTGGATGAACAGAATGCCGACCCCGAGCGTAAAGGCCAGCGGAACCAGGTAAGCCAGCACGATCCGGTTTGCAATTTTGCGGCCAAACGACATCGTTAATACGGAAATTAGCGCGAAGAAAGAGATAATTCAAACAGCCCTATGCCGTCAGAACAATCCTCAAACCTATCTGAGATAGAATACCCGAAAACCGGCCAAAACGCGCTCCACCTGCTGGTCGTCATCCCCACATACAACGAAGCGGACAATGTGGCGATTATCACGCAGGACGTTCTGCGGCAGCCGGTCCGCGCCGATCTGCTGATTGTGGATGACAACTCTCCTGACGGCACGGGGGCACTGGCGGACGCCCTCGCCGCCGCCCCCGAGGCTGAGGCCCGCGTCCATGTCCTGCACCGGGCAGGCAAGGAGGGTCTGGGCCGCGCCTACCTTGCGGGCTTTGCCTGGGCGCTGGAGCGCGGCTATGATGCTGTGGTAGAGATGGACGCTGACCTGTCGCACGACCCGCTGTACCTGGGCAGTATCGCGGAAAAGGCGCGGGAGGCTGATGTCGTGATCGGCTCCCGCTATTTGAACGGCATCTCGGTCATCAACTGGCCTCTGCGGCGCATTTTGCTGTCGTGGGGGGCCAACTGGTATGTCCGCACCGTCCTGGGCCTGTCGGTCAACGACTGCACGAGCGGCTACCGGCTGTATCATCGCCGCGTTTTAGAGGCGATCCATCTGGGCGGCGTGCAGTCCAACGGCTATTCGTTTCAGGTGGAGATGACGTTCCGGGCCAAGCTTGGCGGTTTTCGGATTGAAGAAGTGCCGATTATCTTCATGGAGCGCCGGGCAGGCCAGTCCAAGCTTTCCAAAGGCGTCGTCTGGGAGTCCCTGCTCATGCCCCTGCGCCTGCGCTGGCGGGCACGAGCGATGAAGCGGGAGATGAACGCGGGAAAATAATTCTCTTATATCACGTGTAATATGCCACTATATGTGGTACTATAGGAAAACAAATGGATGACGCCGAAAAACTGTTGCGGAGTTGGTTTCAGAAAACACCCAGCAGTATCAAATGGGCTGATGCCAACAAAGTTTTGCTGTATCTAGGCATAGAGGCAGAAGAGAACAGCCAGGGACACTACCAAGCATTTCACAAAAGCCTGGTTGGAAGTGCCCAGTTTCCTTTTGGCTCATTTACTATCAACTGCCACGCCTTTGGAAATCAGGGCGAGGTTCATCCTAAAGCTATTCAGGACATCAAAAAAGCGGCCAGACTGCTTCAAGCCGCTCAGCAGAGAGAGCAAGACGATGATAACTGACAAAGTAAACACAAATCATAACCAGGCAATGGTTGCCTCTTATTCCATTCAAGTTTCGCCGCTTATGAAGGAAGACGGAGGCGGTTTTCAGGCAGTATTCCCGCCGTTGGCTCGCAGCGTAGTCGGCTATGGTACGACAGCCCAGGAAGCCATTGCGGATTTGCACCTTGCTGTGCCTACATTCCTGCAAATGATGAGCAAAACTGAGCAGACCCTGCCGGAAGCCCCGACAGAAAAAGATTGGGATGACTTCAGCGGCAAGTTTAACGTGCGGGTTGCTAAGGTGCTTCATGCACAACTCGTTGAATTAGCTGAAGAACAAGGTGTTAGCCTGAACTCACTGGTGCAGACAGTACTTGCTTCGGGGGCAACTGCACTTGTCGCCGGGAAGAAGTTTGGAGCAGTAGAGCGGGTTGCCAACCACAATCAAACCCACGATGCTTGGAAGCTGGACACGCTTGCAAAAACAGCACTTCCAGTGGCAATAAAGTAAGACAGGCCCACCGACCATAAAAGTCGGTGGGCCGTTTCTTTCTCAGCCCCTGAGCTACAGCAAATGCTCTAGCCCGTACACCAGCTCGCCGCCGCTGGCGGCGAGGGCAGGGGCATGGCGCAGGGCCAGCAGGACACCGGGCATGAACGAGGTGCGGTCGAGGGAGTCATGGCGCAGGGTGAGCGTCTGGCCGAGGCCACCGAAAATGACCATCTGCGAGGCGACAAAGCCGGGCAGGCGGACCGAGTGAATAGGCACGTCCCCTGCTCCCTTCGCGCCGCGTGCGCCGGGAAGCTTCTCGAAAGCGCCCTCGGGCAGGGCCATTGGAACGGCCTCGGCGCGGCCCTCCGCAATCATTTCGGCGGTCTTGGCCGCCGTGCCGGAAGGCGCATCCAGCTTACGCTCGTGGTGCATCTCAATGATTTCGGCGTCCGGCAGGTACCTGGCGGCTTCCTGCGCGAAGCGCATCATCAAGATGGCTCCGAGAGCGAAGTTCGGGGCAATCAGTGCCCCCGTTTGATGCTCGCGGCACAGGGCACGGACTTCGGCGACATCGGCGGGGGACAGGCCAGTCGTGCCGACAATCGGGACGACATGGGCAGTCAGGGCCGCCCGGATATTGGGCATCGCGGACTCGGGAACCGTGAAATCCACCAGCGCCAGCGGGTTTGCCAACGCCAGCGCGGCCTCGAAGCTGTCGCCCCGTGTGATCTGCCCGGCCAGCACCAGATCGGGCGCGGCCAGGACGGTGCGGACCACCTCCTGCCCCATGCGTCCGTTTGCCCCGGCGACGGCTACCGTGATCCCGTGCCCCGTCTGAGTGTCGCTCATTCGGTGTCGGCTCCAGGCTTCGGGCCGACCGTCGCCATGGCGTACTCATTGCGCCCGAACAAATGCTCGGCGACACCGGCGATGTCGTCCAGCGTGACGGCATTGATCTTTGCCATGGTTTCCTCAATGGGGATCACGCGGTCATAGGTCAGCTCGTTGCGACCCATGCGGGTCATACGCGAGTTCATGCTTTCCTGGCTCATCACCACCCCGCCCCGGAACTGATTTTTCGCCCGATCTAATTCCGCCGCCGTGATGTTGTTTTTGCGGACGTTAGTAAACTCGGCTCGGACCAGATCAATGACCTGCCCCGCCGTCGCCGGGCCGCTGCCAGAATAGACGGCGAAGTAGCCGCCTTCACGGAAGGACTGGGAATAGGAACCGATGGAATAGGCCAGGCCGCGCTTTTCGCGCACTTCCTGAAACAATCGGCTGCTCATGGAACCGCCCAGCACGTTATCCAAAATGGACAGCTTGTACTTGTCGTCGTCCAGCTGCGCGTATCCCTGCGTGCCCATGACTAAGTTGACCTGCTCAATGGCCTTTTCAATATAGGCCGTGCCCGGTGCGAACGCCGGGACGGCATCCGGCAGCCGCCAGTCACCCCGCGTACCGGTCAGATGTCCGAACCGCTCACGTACCATCTCCACGATCTCGGCATGGTTCAGGTTGCCCGCCGCCGAAATCACAATGCTGTCCGGCGTATACCGCTTCGCCATGTAGCCCTTCAGCGTGTCGGACTTCATCGCGGCGACGGTTTCCGGCGAGCCAATCACGCTTTTACCCAGAACGTGCCCTGGCCAGAGCGTTTCGGTGAACAGGTCATGCACGAGGTCATCGGGTTCATCGTTACGCCGCTTGATTTCTTCGAGGATGACATTCTGTTCCCGTGCCAGCTCTTCCGGGTCAATCAGGGAGTTCAAAAAGAGGTCGCTGAGAATGTCCACGGCCAGCGGGACGTGCTCGGACAGCATCCGCACGTAGTAGCAAGTATTTTCTTTGGATGTAAAGGCGTTGATGTCGCCGCCTACCGAATCAATCTGGTCGGCAATCTGCTGGGCCGTCCGCGTCGGCGTCCCTTTAAACAGCATATGCTCGATGACATGGGAGATGCCGCGCACGTCGTCGCCCTCATCCCGCGCTCCGACTCCCACCCAGATGCCCAGCGCCACCGACTGCACATAGGTGATGTTTTCGGTGACAATCCGCACGCCGTTAGGAAGCACTTCACGTTGTATCATATTAAACTTTGTATCCTCGTTCTGAAATTTTGCCGTCTTTAGTATACCTTTAATGCTCCCCCGCCGCGCCGGGTTCCTGCGGATTGGCCCGGCTCCAAAGACTAAGACGGACACAGAAGCGTCGTTCCTCACGGTCCGCCCACACCCGTGTCTGATACCCGGCCCCGTGGGCGTCCCACAGAAGCTGTGTTTCCAGTGCCCCCAGTTCTTTGCCAAACGGCTCCGCTTCCGCCGCAAAGCCAATCAGCAAAAACAGGCGCAGGCAAATCCGCTCTTCCGCCAGTGCAGACGGCTTCCACAGGCTGCTCAGTTCCCGGTCCAATCGCAAAGCCTGCCAGCGTTCGTGGTATTTTTGGTGGCTGTCTACCCGGTAGGCCGAGCCGAACTTACGTACTTTGATTTTCGACGTGCGGACCAGATGCATCTCGGCGCGTGTGCCGTCAGGCAGGGTAAAACTCACTTGCCCGTCTCGAAGATTGATGTACCTGATGTGGCAGCCCAAAGCCTTCAGACAGGGAGCAAGGCACAGATGCCACTCCTGATGCAGCCGGTGAAAGGGCTTGTCTTTCATCTGAAACTCGTCGCAGGCATACAGCCCCAGTGGCAGAGTTTGCTCATCGAACGCATCCAGCGCGTCCAGCAGCGCAGCGCCTAGAATATCTTCAGCAGTATTCACATCGCCCCGCTCTCTGGCCGCGCATCACTCTCAAAACGCACCAACAGGCGGCGGAGGATAGTTCTGCGCCGCCTGCCTGTTTTCCTGCCGCCGGTTTGGCCGCTCCCTGCACTGGGAACAAAGTATCAGCAAGAAGGGAGCATACTATGCAGATTATCCGAACCATTGCCCTGGGCGCAGCAGCTTTAGGAATCAGCTTGGCAGCGGCAGGTGCGGTGCAGGCGCAGAGGCCGGTGCTGTCCGACGGCGCGGGAAACACCATCATCACCGGCAGCGGTGGCACAGTCCTCAAAGACGGCGCGGGGAACGTCATCCGCACCCCTTCCTCTCAGGCCGCCCGCCGCTCCCAACGGCGCGTGAGTCGTCCCCCGGCAGCTGTTCGCCGACGGCCCCACGCTGCCAGGAGCTACACACGCGGCAAGGGAAACCGCGCCGCCATTACACGCGGGACGATCCGGGGCCACCAGGCCGACGGCCAGTACGGAACGATCACCCGGCGCGGCATCACAGGGCGTGATGCGAATGGGGAAAAGGGCAGCATCACCTATTAACTGATGCTGTTTGGCTTATGCCCAGACCGGGCGAATGGGAGCATCCTATTTCAGCTCCAGCGGGACCATCTGCACACGCCGGTCGGCCTGCACCTCGGCGCGGAAAGCCCGGACATTGACATCCAGCTTTTGCTCGGTCAAAAAATCCTGCACGGCGGCGAGGTCTTTTGCCTGCCGGGCCTGAATGTCTTTCCGGCTGGCGTCCGGCAAGATGCGCCCGTAATAAGCACACGTTGAGCCGTCCGGCCCGTCCGGCCCGCTGCCGTGGAAGATCAACAGCAGTTCTTCCACCTGATGCACACGCACCAGAAACGCCAGATCATCCCTGTACTGGGACGCCTGCGTAAACTCCGGCCCGCCCGGTGTCAGCGCCCCCGGCCCGCCCGGCGCATACACACGGTCGTAGTTGCCGATGCCCAGATGCCCGTGCAGGAACTCGTCAATCGCCACCTGAAGCCGCCCATCGGAGCAGCAGACCACCAGAACGTGCGGGCGCTCCAGCGTCCATTGGGCGCGGCTGAGATAGTCGGGGGAAGAAGTGTCTTCGGAGAAAGAAGTGTCTAGGGTAGGTGCAGTCATCAAGTATTGCTATACCTTTCGTAAGGTTGGGGTTCTTTAATTAGCCGCCGCCGGGCGCGGCGGCGGGGGCCAGACGCCGCTGTCTTCGGCAGGCGCGTCATCGGGGAGCATTTGTCCGTTGAGAGACGCATCCCGGTAACGCCGCGCTTTGTCTAAAAACGCCTCGGCTTCGGCCAGAGACGTAAAGGCCCGTTTGGGCACAAGAAAGGCGTAGTGTTTGTCGCTGAAAAACATGATTTGCGTGGCGCTTTCGCTCACTTCCAGAATCGCGGTCCACCAGATCAGCGAATCAGATTGAATGTTCACCTGCCGCATTCCCTTTGCGCTGATACTCACCGTTTGCTTTTCCAGAACGGCCCGTCGTTTGCGGCCAATGCGAGTGGTCTCCCAGCGGGAACTCCACAGGCAGAACGGAACCCAGATGACAGCGGCAGCCAGTCCGAACAGAATACATTGCCAGGCTGCGTAGCCAGACAGGGCGCTGAACAGGATCAGACATAGGGGGACAAAGGCAAACCGTGCTCCCACTCGCAGCTTAAACGAGGCCGTCCGGCGAATGACAAACTGATTGAAAATCCATAGGTCTTCCGGCGTTAGCACAAACGTCACTTCCACGGCATTCCCCCTTATGGCTGCCAGCAAACAACGGGCGGCGGAGAATTATTCTGCGCCGCCCGTTGTTTTTCCTGCCTTTGCGTAACAGGAAGAGTCACGGGGCTGAACCCCCATGCTTTAAAAGAGCAAGCCCCCGCCTTCGCGGGCGAAGATTAAAGACAAAGAATGTGGCTCTTCCACCGAATAAAAAAAGCCGCCGCATTTCTGCGGCGGCCTTTTTGTTGTCCTTGTCTCGGGCGGCTCACCGCCGGGGGCGGAAGCGGGCGCGGGGGGCTTCGTCGTCGGGCTGGGTCAGCGGGGCGGCAGCCGGGGCCACGTCGCCGGTGGCTTCGGGCTTGGGAGCCTCGAAGCTGACCGGGCGCTCGGTGCGCTCAGTGACGCCGCCGCCGCCATTGCCACCACGGTCACCGCCGCCGGGGCGCGGGCCACGGTCACCGCCGCCGCCGCGTGGGCCGCGATCACCACCACCACCGCCGCCGCGTGGGCCACGGTCGCCGCCGCGATCACCGCCGCCGCCGCCGGGGCGCGGGGGACGGCCCGGCTCGGGGTTTGCCGGGTCGAAGGGCTGATCCAGACCACGGGCGGTCAGGTTGACACGGCCCTGCGGGTCGATTTCGGTGACGCGCACCCGGAGCTTGTCGCCCAGAGACAGCACGTCCTCGGGCTTGCCGATGCGCTCGTCTGAATCGGTGAGCTGCGAGACATGAACGAGGCCGTCCTTGCCGGGCAGGATTTCCACGAACGCCCCGAATTGCAGGAAGCGAACGACCGTGCCCTCAAACTCGTCGCCGGGCGAGAGGGTGCGGGTGAGGTCTTCCACCGCCTTTTTGGCCGCTTCGCCTGCCGCGCCGTCCACAGCGGCGATATACACCGTGCCGTCCTGCTCGATGTCGATCTTCGCGCCGGTGTCAGCGGTGATCTTCTTGATCGTCTTGCCGCCCGGTCCAATGACCAGACCGATCTGTTCCGGCTCGATGTGCAGGGTGATGATGCGCGGGGCATACTCGGACAGGGTCTCACGCGGGGCCGCGATGGCTTCGGTGATCTTGCCCAGGATGAACAGGCGGGCGTCGAGGGCCTGCTGGAACGCCTGCACAAAGACGGCGCGGGGGACGCCGCCGATTTTGGTGTCAAGCTGCAAAGCCGTGATGCCTTCGGCAGTTCCGGCGACCTTGAAGTCCATGTCGCCCGAGAAGTCTTCCATGCCCTGAATGTCGGTCAGGACGGCATACTTGCGGCCTACGCCGTCTTCGCCGCTGCCTTCGGGGCCTTCAATCAGGCCCATGGCGATACCCGCCACAGGAGCCTTGATAGGAACGCCCGCGTCCATCAGCGCCAGCGTCGAGCCGCAGGTGGACCCCATGGACGTGGAGCCGTTAGACTCCAGAACTTCCGAGGTCAGAAGCATGGTGTAGGGGAACGACTCACGGGAGGGGATGACTGCCCGGAGCGCCCGCTCGGCGAGTGCGCCGTGGCCGATTTCGCGGCGGCCCGGTCCGCGCAGGGGGCGGGCCTCACCGACGGAGTAGGGCGGGAAGTTGTAGAAATGCATATAATGCTTTTCGCCGTCTTCTTCCAGCGTGTCCACCATCTGCGCGTCTTCGCCGGAGCCGAGCACCAGCGTGGTCATCACCTGCGTCTGGCCGCGTGTGAACAGGCCCGTGCCATGAACGCGGGGGAGCAGGCCCACTTCGCAGTCGATCTGGCGAATATCAGTCGTGCCGCGTCCGTCAGGCCGCTTGCCTTCGGTCAGAATAAGGTCGCGGAGCTGGTCTTTGACGGCTTTGTCGGCGGCTTCTTTGATGTCGGGGATGTTGTCCGGGTACTCATCTTTCAGGGCTTCGACCACCTGATTGATTAAGAGCGTCAAACCGGCCTCGCGGCTGGACTTGTCCGGGTCCTGCAAGCCAGCCCGCAGGGTAGCGTTGAACCGCTCCTGAATGGTGGCGAGAATCTCCGCATGAACATGGTGCAGGGGCACGTCGGCTTTTGCCTTGCCAACTTTGGCGGCCAGCTCCCGCTGCATATCGCAGAGCTTGCGGCAGGCTTCGTGGGCAAAGTCCATCGCTTCCAGCATTTTGGCTTCGGAGACTTCCGACGCGCCCGCTTCCACCATCGCAATGGCGTCATCCGAGGCGGCGACGATGAGGTCCAGCGGACTTTCCTGCTGCTCGGGGAACGTCGGGTTCAGGATAAACCCGCCGTCGGCGTCCAAACCAACGCGGACGCAGCCAATGGGACCGTTAAAGGGAATGTCGGAGACCATGAGCGCCGCCGAGGCGGCGGTGACGGCCAGCACATCAGGCGAAAACTCGGGCTGATAGGACAGCGGCATAGCGATAATCTGCGTCTCGTTCCGCATTCCGTAGGGAAACAGCGGGCGCAGGGGGCGGTCAATGAGGCGGCAGGTCAGTGTGGCTTTTTCGCCGGGCCGTCCGCCGCGCTTGACAAAGCCACCGGGGATTTTGCCGACTGCGTATTTGCGCTCTTCATAGTCGCAGGTCAGCGGGAAAAAGTCTAAATGGGCCTTCGGCTCTTTTGCCATCGTGGCGGTGGCAAGAATGATGGTGTCGCCGTTCTGAAGCAGAATTGCGCCGTTGGCCTGCTTGGCGAGCTTGCCGGTGGACAGGCGCAGAGTTGCGCCGCACCACTCGGCTTCGACAAAATGTTCCATGTGTAGGGGTTTTCTCTTTAAAACGAAAAGCCTCCCGCGCTTTGGAAGTCGCCGGGAGGCAGTCGCAGCCATTGAGGGGACCGGACGCCAAAGCGGTTAATGCTTGAAAGAATTAATGCTTGGCGCGGATGCCCAGTTTGCCGACCAGAGTGCGGTAGCGGCTGATGTCTTTGGCGGCGAGGTAGTTGAGCAGGCGTCGCTGCTTGCCGATCTGCACCATGAGTCCACGCCGGGTGTGGTTGTCATGGATATGGATTTTAAGATGTTCGGTCAAATTCTTGATAGACGCATTGAGCAGTGCAATCTGCACTTCCGGCGAGCCGGTGTCTACGTCGTGAGTTTTGTTGCCGTCAATGACGACTTCTTTCTGTTCTTTGAGCAGAGCCATATAGCCCCAGTCCTCCCTGGTGTTCTTTGTGTGTGTTCTAAAATTGGTTGTAGTCGCCCCACTATACCAGAAACGATGCATCGGTGTCAAGCCACCTATCAAGACTACGGCAGGATTGAAGCCCTCCGGTGTTAGGCAGGTCTAAGTCGGCATTAGGTTGAAAATGGAGGATAACATGAAAACATTTGTTTCTCGAATGAGCCTTATGGTGGGTCTTGGAGTGAGCCTCGCTCTGACAAGCGGTGTGTTCCAGGCGGATGCCGCCCCTCAGGCCCCACCCGCCCGAAAAGCCTCAGCAGTCCCGAAAGACCTGCCCGCCCAGGCATACCAGATGTCGCTGGTCTGGATGGCGGACGGCGCGACGCCCCGCGAGTTCATCTTTGTGACCAACGGCGCGGTCGGCTACAAAACTGTGGCCGCGCTGGAACACAGCATTTCCAACTACCCGCCCGGCTCTACGCTAACCTGGGCACCCTCCGATGCGCGGCTTGGCAGTGAACCGCTGCTGTCCTCCCCTGAAGATATGAAACAGTTCACGGCTTTCTGCAAGAGCGCAAAAGTCAAGCTCGTAATCGTCCCCGGCGGGTGAAGCCGCAGAGTCCTGCAAGGCGCGATAAATCGCACCCCTGCCCCGCTGGCACGACTCCGCCCGCCGTTTCCGGCTCCGCCCGCCGTTTCCGGCTCCGGCGGGGCGGGCAAAGGGCCGACTTCGCCTGATTTGTGGATTCGTGCTTGACCGAGGCACCAATGCGGCCATCAACATCAAAGCTGCTGTGGGACAACGCGGCCTTGCCGCTTTAGCGGCATAGAAGCCCCTCAATTTATTGATGGGGCTACGTGTTGTGATTGTATGCCGAAGACGGCATTACTGCGTATCTGCCTTCGCGGACAGAGCAAGCACGCACCGGAGCACTCTTATGTCCACGCAGGTGGACAATCGCCCTTCGCAGTCCCGGATTTCAATCCGGGCGGGTAGGGCTATGCACTTAGGCAAGAGATCGATTGATGCAGTGAAGCCCTGAACAACGCTATAGTTGCCGTAGGCTGTCCAGAAACTCTAAACTTTTCAAGTCCCGCTCCAAACGGGCGCGGAGGGAGCGGCGCAGGGCGAGGCGCACCTGATCCAGACTCTTTGGCCCGGCGGCAGGGAGCGCCGGCAGGGCGATAGCACCTTCGGGCCCCAGACTGTCCAGCGTTTGCAGCAGGCGCAGCGCCCCCGTGCCGAGGCCGCTGTGATCGGCATTGGCCTCCGGGTGCGCGTGCCGGGGGCACAGCACGCCGCCGAGATGCACCGACAGGGCAAACAGTTCGTCGCGGGCGAACTCGCCCGGCACAGGTCTCTGACACACGGCGCAGTGGGTGATCTGCGGGGCGTAGCCGAGATCGCGCAAAAGCTGCACCTCAAACCAGCGGGCGGCCAGCTCCGGCGGGGTCAGAGCTGCGGTCTGAGACAGGCCCGCCAGAAGCATCTGGTACAGAATAGGGTTTGGCGCGTGGTCCTCGACCGAGTGGTCCAGCAGGTCGGCCAGATACAGCCCGTGCGCCAGCCGGGGCAGGTCCAGACGCAGGGCCGAAAACGATTCCCGCACCTCCGCCTGCGTCACGATTTCCAGCGTCTTGCCGCTTGCCAGCCCAAAGCGCGTGCAGGTCAAAACCTCCGTGGCCCCAGACAGGCGCGAAATGGCTTTGCGGGCGCCTTTGGCGATGGCCGAGAACCGGCCAATTTCCGGGGAATACAGGGTCAGGATGTTGTCGGTTTCGCCGTATTGCAGGCGGCGCAGGACGACGGCTTCCGTGGTGTAGGCAGGCATAATAGCAAAGTATACCCGGACACAGGCAGTGCATTCGGCATTGACACCGACGGGGCAGGCTACTATAATAGGAATACCTATTATGAACAATTTTTATCGTCTTCTGTCTGCCGCCGCGCTTGTGACAGTTCTGCTGACGCTGACCCTGCCCGCCTCTGCCGCCGGCTGGCCCGGCTTCAATGATGCCATGTTCCCCCCGGCGCCGTCCGCCCGCCCGGTGATCAATATCGACGGCAAAGGGTTTATTATCAAAGGCAAGCGCACCTACATTGTCGCCGGAGAGCTGCAATACCCCCGCATCCCCCGCGCCCTGTGGCGGGACCGGCTGCTCCGCATCAAGAGGGCGGGCTACAACACCGTCCAAACGTATCTCTACTGGAACTATCATGAGCCGCGTGAAGGGCAGTTCGACTTTACGGGCGAAAAAGATGTCAGCGCCTTCCTGGGGCTTGTCCACTCGCTTGGAATGTACGCCATCGTGCGCCCCGGCCCCTACATCAATGCCGAATGGGACACCGGCGGTCTGCCCGTGTGGCTGCGCTTCAAGCCCGGCCTGCGGCCTCTGACCGACAACGCGCAGTTCTATGCCGCCGTCACGCCGTACTGGAACAAAGTGTTCTCGATTATTGTGAAAAACCAGATCACGCAGGGCGGCCCGGTGATCATGGTGCAGCTTGACAACGAGCATACGCACGACAGACTGGGACGCGGCATCGGCAGCGGCACAGACCTCCCGGATGCGTTCTACCGGCGTTACCGGCAGGTCGCCGTGAAGGCGGGCGTGGTCGTACCCTACTTTTTCAGCGGCCTGAACCACAGCGACGACCCGGCAGCCTACGGCCCCCTCGACACCGCCGGGCGCACGACCCCGTGGTACAGCACCGAATTCTGGACCGGGTGGTACGGCTGGTACGGCGTCTCCCCGGAAAAGCAGCGTAAGGTGGTTCGGGCCACCTGGAAAATCATCGCCTACGGCGGCGCAGGCTACACGCACTACACGATGGCGGGCGGCTCGGACTTTGAGACGTGGAACAACAACGAACAGGCGGCGTCCTACGATTTCGGCTCGCCTATTGGTCAGGCGGGGGACTTGCGCTCAGACTATTACCCCCTGAAGCGGGCCGCCCTGTTCGCCGCCGCGTTCCCGAAGGTGCTGGCGGACTCGGCTGCCGCCGAAGGGGGCGGAACGCTCACGACGACAAGCGCGAACGTCCGCCTCACCCGCCGGACGGGCAAGACGGGCAGCATCCTTTTTCTGGACAACTCTGGCTACCGACCCCGCACGGTGCAGCTTAAAGCCGCCGATGGGACGCTGACCCCGGCAGCCGGGCCAATCCGCATGGAAGCGGGCGAGATTGTCCCGGTCGTCACTGGCTACCCCCTCCTGCCCTCGGTCACTCTGACCCTGGGCGCGGCGCGTATTCTGGGCACGGCGACGCAGGGGCGGACCACCACGCTGGTCATCTACGGCGCTCCCGGCGAGCCGGGCGAGCTGCAGTTTCGCGTTCCGGCGTCGGGTGTCACGCTGGCTCCGGGCAACGGCGGGGCGATGACCGCCGCGAAGGGAACCGTCACGCTGAAAACTGCCTTTCCTGCAGGCGGCCCGCGTGTGTTCTCGTTTCAGGTCCGGGGGCAGACCGTGCGCGTGATTGCAGAGCGGTCAGAGCTGGCCGACCGGACGTGGTTCGTGCCGGTGGGCGGGCAGACACAGATTATCTGCGGCCCGGATTATGTCGGCGAGGCCGGGCTGCGCGGGGGCCGTCTGGCCCTTCAAACCGAGCAGAACGGGCTTGTCGGCCCGCCCTCCGGCCCAAGCTTTCTGTTCACGGCAAACGCACAGATTGCGCTGGTCAAAACGCTGACGCCGGGCAAGCCAATCGCCTCGGCGACACCGCCCGCGCTCGGCGTCTGGCAGGCGGATTTGACCGTGCCGCAGGCACAGCCAGGCTTCACGGATACGAAATGGCTGGCGGCGGCGCAGCCGCGCCCGATGGGGGCCGACGGTGACATCAGCGCCTTTGCGTGGTATCGAACGACGCTCATCGCGCCTACCGCCGGAGAGTATCAGCTCGACATCAGCGATTATTCGGACTGGGTGACGGCCTTCATCGACGGCAAACGCATCGGCAGCGGCGAGGTCTACCGCACCACCAGCGACGATCTGACGCCTCGCCCGCAGAGCGCCCGTCTGACCGTGGCGCTGTCCGCTGGCCCGCATACGCTGGCCCTCTTTGCCGCCCATTATGGCCGCAACAAGCTGGTGACGTACTACGGGCCGCTGGATACGATTGACTCCAAAGGGGTCACCGGCCCGGTCACGCTGGCCCAGGTGTCGGGGCAGTCTCAGGACCTGCCGACCTTCCGCTGGAAGGCCGACGACGGCGGGGTGTTCGACGCCGACACGCAGGCCGCGCCGACGCTGGACACCACCGGGGCCGATTGGCAGGAGGCTCACCCCTACGACGATGTGTTCCACGGGAAGCTCGGCTCGGCGTGGTTCCGCGCCGCCCTGCCGGATGTCCCCGGCCCGCACCGCCGCCTGACATTTGCGAGTGTGGATGACCTCGGCACAGTGTATCTCAACGGCACGCAGATTGCCTCCGGGATCGGCATCAACGCCAATGTCACGGTTGATCTGGACGCCGCCTGGCGGACAGACGGGCCGAACGTGCTGGCTGTGCTGGTGCAGAACACCGCGCAGGGCGGGGGGCTGGGCAAGGTGACGCTGACCGGCGGCCTCACCGATGGTGTCGCGCTGACCGGCTGGCGAATGCAGGGCGGCGAACCCATTCCTAACGCCGCCGACTGGAAGCCGCTGGCCGCCGGAGCCGCGCCGGGCGTCCCTGGCTGGTACCGGACCGAGTTCACGGCGAACCCGCCCGGTCCGAACGGCCCGCACCCGGCTCTGCGCGTGCAGACCTCCACCCTGACGCGGGGGGCAGTCTGGCTGAACGGGCATAACCTGGGCCGGTACCCGGAAGTCTCGCGGGACAATTCCGGCGGCGGGCAGCTTGTGGACGGCGTGTACCTGCCTGAATGCTGGCTCAAGCCGGGGCGCAATGTGCTGATGATCTTTGACGAAGAAGGGGCCGCACCCGCCGGGGTGAAGATTACGGCGGAGCAGGCCGCCAGCCGCCGCAGCGTGTTTTTGACCAGTCAGGCGGCTCTGGCGAACGACGGGCGATAGGAGAAAACGATGTCGAAACTGGTTGAAATGAAGCTTGGGGAAAGCACAATTCTGGTCGAGGCCGCCGAGGACGACCTGCGGCTGCTGGGGGCGCGTGAGGACGTCCTCGGGGCTGTGGACAAAGCTTATGAGAAGCTGGTTCAGAACGAAATCGTTCAAAACTGCCGCGTTCTGATTGGCGCGTTTGAACAGCTCAAAGAACAGTCTCTGGCGCCCAGCAAGGGAACCGCCGAGTTCGGGCTGCAATTCACCGGAGAAGGCAATGTCTATCTGGTGAAAGCGTCGGCGCAGGCCAGCATCAAGATCACATTGGAATGGCAGCTTTCTCCGGCTGTGGAAGCTCCCTGAGCCGCAGGCGGCAAAATGGACCCTCCGAGTATTCGTAGGCCGTGTCTCAATAGGGTGAATGCGGTCGGGGCAGTTAGAGCGGGGCGGGGGGGACACCGTCGGCTCTCCCCTGGACGGCCAGAAACGCGCTCACGCAGCTCGGGTCCCACTGCGTTCCTGCCCCGTCTGCCAGGATCGACAGTGCCTTTGCTCGGCCCATGCCCTTGCGGTAAGGGCGGTCTGTCGTCATGGCCGAATACGCATCTGCGACGGCCATCAGGCGGGCGATCAGTGGTATCTCCTCTCCACGCAGGCCGAAGGGATAGCCGCCGCCGTCCCACCGCTCATGGTGGTGGCGCACTGCGTCCAGGGTGTCTTCCAGCCCTGAAACTGCCCCCACGATCACTGCCCCCATCTGTGGATGCTGCTTGATCGCCTCGAACTCTTCGTAGGTCAGCTTGCCTGGCTTACGGAGGATCGCGTCAGGCACCCCGATCTTGCCCACGTCATGGAGCAGGGCCGCAACTGCCAGCGTGTGGTGATCGCCCTCCTCTATGCCCATTTCCCGCACGATCATCAGGCTATACTCCATCACATCCTCGCTGTGCTTTCGGGTATAGCGGTCCTTGTTGTCCACTGCCGTCACCAGTGCGTCCAGCATGGAAAAGCCCTCAACGCGGGTGCCTGCATCCACCCGAATGAGCCGTGCGGCTTCCTCCGTTTGGCCACCCGTCTTAGACCAGAGCAGACGCTCATCCGCCTGCCGAAGGACCGCGTGCCGATCCGTGCTGGCTTCGGGAAACAGAGCCGTGCCCAGGGAGACTGACACGGGTATGGTCGCCTCTCCGTCGTCTGTGCGGTAGAATAAGTTGCCCAGGTCTGTGCGAAGCCGCGCTTCTACTTCCGGCACAGTCATGTGGCCGACGTGTGGCAGGATCAGAGCAAACTCGTCGCCGCCGAAACGCGCCAGGGTGTCATAGGGTCGAAAAATAGTTCGCAGCTTATCCGCCACGACGCGAAGAACTTGATCGCCTGCCGCATGGCCGTACACGTCGTTGAAGAACTTGAAATTGTCTATGTCCAGCATAACGACAGCAAAAGGCGTCTTCTGGCGCTGAGCACGCGCAGCTTCCACTTCAAGTCTGCTGTGGAAAACGCGATGGTTGACCAGGTTCGTGAGCGGGTCGCGGTCTGCCTGTTCTTGGGCCAGCGCCAGCGCCTTTTCCAGTGCATCTTCGGCGGCTTTTCGCACGGTGATGTCTCGGATGTTGCACTGGATGACGTGGGCTTCGCCTTCGGGATAAACGTTGCTGACAAACTCGACCGCACGATGCTCGCCCTGGCGAGTTTCCAGCGGCAAGCTCTCGTACCGGATATAGCCGTTCTGCTGCAGCTGCCGAAACGCCTCCTGGCTGGCGGACTTATCTTTGAGGAGGCCGATCTCCCAAAGTTCCTTGCCGACAAACTCCTTTTGGGAATAACCCAGCATGTCGGCCATGAATGGGTTGGCATTGATAATCTTGGCAGTCTCCGTGTCGAGGATGAGAATGCCGTCCTGGGCTGTTTCGAAGAGACGCCGATACCTGAGTTCCGAAACCTGGAGGGTCTTCTCGGCCTGCTCCCGCTTGGTCATCAGATACTCCTGGTCGGCAATCCGGCGCGTCAGCTCGAGTTGATTGACGACCTGTTGGGCGAGCGTCCTCAGAGCGGTCTCCTGGGCGGGGGTCAGATGCCTCGGCTCCCTGTCAATCACACAAAGTGATCCCAGGGCGTAGCCTTCTTCGGTGACAAGCGGCATCCCTGCATAGAAGCGAATATTGGGATCCCCCGTGACCAGAGGATTGTCCTGGAACCGACTGTCTTGCGTTGCGTCGGGGACAATCATCACGTTGTTTTGAAAGAGGTTGTGGCCGCAGAAAGAGACATCGCGTGAGGTTTCCTGCAGTGTCATACCAATGGCAGACTTCAGCCATTGACGATGGACATCAATAAAAGTGATAGCGGCAACAGGCGTGCCGCAGATGAAGGCGGCCAGGCGGGCGATATCGTCGTAGGCGTCCTCGGGGGAAGTGTCCAGGATGTCGTACTGCCGCAGGGCGGCGATTCGGGCTTCCTCATCGGGTGGGAGTGGGGCGATCATCATGGTCAAGGCCAAAGGTTTCTGCCGAGGTTTCTCGTGGCTCTCGTGGCTGAGGGTGCTCTGCTGTTAGATACGTCGTCTGCAATTGTGCCTTCGTATAGGGCGTTGGAGGAAGAACGTAATAACAGTTACCCAGATCGCCCGAGATGTGAAACGTCTAATAATATGTATGACAAGATCACCTAAAGGCAGGAAAATATGGCGCGGGCAAAACTGTTGTTGCAAGAAATTGAGACCTACGCTCAAAACATCGGAGACACCATCCGTGACCCCCTGCTTATTCTGGACAGGGACCTCTGCGTCAAGTCGGCTAACCGTTCCTTCTACAAAACATTCCAAGCACTGCCTGAAGAAACAGAAGGCAGTTCCGTCAGTGAACTCGGGGATGGGCAGTGGAACATCCCTCCACTTCTCGATCTACTCCGAGACATCGTTCCCACCAAAGGCCACTTCGATGACTATGAAGTGACCCATGATTTCCCTAAAATCGGGCACAGAACCATGCTCCTGAATGCCCGTAAATTGTACCGTCCTGGCAACCGCACGGTGCTCCTTGTTCTGGCGATGGAGGACATCACGGAGCGCAAGAAATCAGGAGCCGCGATGATGGATTCCGAGCAGCGGTATCGACGGCTCTTTGAGACGGCCCGCGATGGGATCCTGATTCTGGACGCCGATGTGGGGAAAATCACCGACTCCAATCCGTACATGACGGAGCTGCTCGGCTATTCTCACGCGGAGCTGCTTGGAAAAGAACTCTGGGAGATCGGACTGATCAAAGACAAAGAAACCAGTCAGCAGGCGTTCCACACCCTGAAAACAGAGGGCTACATTCGCTACGAGGATTTGCCGCTGGAAACCCGCCAGGGCGAGCATCGTGCGGGCGAGTTTGTCAGCAACGTCTATCCCAAAGGTGAAGCCCACGTCATCCAGTGCAATATCCGAGACATCACCGTGCGAAAGCAAATGGAAGGTGATCTTGCCGCTGCGAGTTATCGTGACAACCGGATTGCAACCGCCCTGCAGCGCTCCCTGCTGTTCATGCCTCCCGAAAATGCGTTTTCCGGCTTAGAATTAAAGATACTCCATGAAGAGGCTTCCGACGAGGCCCTGGTCGGCGGCGATTTCTGGGACATCTTTGCCTATGACAGTGGGCATGTTGCCGTCGTGGTCGGCGATGTGATGGGGCATGGCCTGACCGCAGCCGCATTCACGGCAGAGCTGCGGTTCACTCTGCGTGCTTTCCTGCGTGAGCATGAGCAGCCCGCGCTTGTCCTGAACCAGCTCAATTCCTATCTGTGTGAGAATCATCACCTGTTTCGGGAAGGATTGAACGACGAGGGCGACGATGCGCCGATCTGCCTCACTCTGGCCGTCCTCGATGCTGCGTCTGGGCAAGGCCAGGTGGCCTCGGCAAGGATGGATCCACCTCTCCTGGCGCGTGTGGACGGAACCGTACAGATGCTGAACGCCGGGGGCTTGCTGCTGGGAATTGACCCTGAGCAGAAATATGACTCGGTCACTTTCCATGTTGGGCATGGGGATACCCTTCTGATGGTGACGGATGGTATCACCGAAGCGCGGCAGGGCAATGAATTTCTAGGCAGTGATGGAGTTTTGCAGCTCCTGAAAGAGGCCCATCCGCGTGCTGCCCTAGAACTGACGGCGCAGGCTATCCTTGCGGGAGCGCGAGCTTTTGGAAACGGGCACTTCCGCGACGATGTCTGCCTTCTCCTCGCACGGCGTCAATAAGCCCTTCTCCATTGGTTCTTCACGGCAAAGGACAATGAAGGAAATCAACGGTTAGGATGGGCGTTGTTGCATAAATCCTGCACTATGACACCCAGGAGGATGAAGACGATACCGATCCGCACATGGCCGCTCAGGAAGTGATCCTGAGCGGCCTTTTATCGCCGTGAGCCTGAAGCGCGTCCTGCGACTGGCTATTATGAATTAGTTACGAAATTGCGAAATTGCGAAAATTAGGGTATGATTGGAGTGTCAGACACGCCATTGAGAAGCGAAATCAGTTCATCATGTCAAACGCACTCCGCCAGTTTAAGGCTGCCATTTTCCAGGCCCTTGCTCATCCGACGCGCATCGCCGTCCTGGACTTGCTCCGAGACAAGGAGCTGCCCGTCTCGGTCATTATCGAGCGCCTGGGCCTCGAACCCGCCAATGCCTCCCAGCATTTCGCCGTCCTGCGTGCCAGGCACATCGTCACCCGGCGCAAGGAGGGCAGCCAGGTCTTCTATTCTGTCCGCGACCCACTCATCCTGGAGGTCTTAGACATCATGCGCCGCTATTTCCAGGTGCATCTGGAAGAATCGATGGCCTTGCTCAAGGAGACAGACCAGGACGGAACGGAAGTAACGAAAACGGAGGGGATAGAATAATGAGCGTTTTCCTGACCAATGGCAGCTGCAAGACTTATAGTCGCTGGATGCCCCAGAGCCTTCTCTGTCTGCGGGGCTACACGGCTCAGAAGTTCATGGCTGACCTGATCGCAGGGCTGACCGTGGGACTGGTCGCACTGCCGCTGGCAATGGCCTTTGGGATCGCCAGCGGCGTCCCTCCGCAGGCCGGTATTTACACCGCCGTCGTGGCGGGCTTCCTGATCTCTGCGCTCGGCGGCTCCCGCGTCCAGATTGGCGGGCCGACCGGCGCGTTCGTGGTGATTGTCGCGGGAATCCTGCTGAAGTTTGGCCTGTCTGGCCTGCTCATGGTGACCCTCATGGCGGGCGTTCTGCTGGTGCTCATGGGAATGACGGGCCTCGGCACGGCGGTCAAGTTTATTCCGCGCCCCGTGACCATCGGCTTTACCAACGGCATCGCCCTGCTGATCGCCTCGACCCAGATCAAAGATTTTCTTGGGCTGACGACGCCCGCCGTGCCGAGCGATTTTGTGGGACGCCTAGGAGTCCTGCTGGCGCATATCGGCACGGCGGACTGGCCCACGCTGGGTGTCGCCCTGGCTTCTCTGGCTTTGATCCTGCTGCTGCCCCGCTTTACCAGGAAGGTGCCTGGCTCCATCGTGGCTCTGCTTCTGGGGACCGTCGTGACTGCCCTGTTTCATTTGCACATTGCCACTATCGGCACGAAGTTCGGGGGCATCCCTTCGGGCCTGCCGCCCTTTGCGATCCCGCATTTTCGGGCCGACCTGATTCTGCCCCTGCTGCCCTCCGCGCTGACGGTAGCTCTGCTGGCAGCGGTGGAAAGCCTGCTGTCGGCGGTGGTGGCGGACGGCATGACGGGCGACAAGCACAACTCCAACCTTGAGCTTGTCGCGCAGGGGATTGCGAACATTGTCTCTCCGCTGTTTGGCGGCATTCCTGCGACGGGGGCCATCGCCCGCACTGCGACCAGCATCCGTGCTGGCGCAGTGACGCCTATTGCAGGGATGGTTCATGCCCTTGTTCTGCTGCTGATCCTGCTGGTCGCCGCGCCGCTGGCCCGCTTTATCCCGCTGGCGACCCTGGCGGCGGTGCTGTTTGTCGTAGCCTACAACATGGGCGAGTGGAAAGAAATCGGGACGATCCTGCGCCTCTCGAAAGCGGACATCGCGGTGTGGAGCGTCACTTTTGCGCTGACCGTGCTGGCCGATCTGACCGTGGCCGTGGAAGTCGGCATCGTGCTGGCTGCGCTTCTTTACATTTATCGCGTCTCCCAGACAACCACGGTGTCCACGGTGACCGACGAGTACATTGAGGATGGACGCGCTCATATTCTTCAGGACAAGCAGGTGCCGTCCTACGTCTCAATCCTTCGCATCCACGGTCCGTTTTTGTTTGGCACGACGGACAAGCTCGGCGAGGAGACTGCCAGCCTAGGCGATCTGGGCGAGGTCGTCCTCCTGCGTCTGCGGAACATGACCGCTCTCGACGCCACGGGTCTGCACGCTCTGGAAGAGTTGGCGGGGCGGCTGCGGGCATCAGGGCGAACTCTGCTGCTGTGCGGCGCACGCGATCAGCCCGCGAAACTGCTGGAGCAGTCGGCATTCGTGAACCAGTTCGGGCGTCAGAACATCCTGCCGAATGTAGACGCCGCCCTGCTCCGTGCCCGGCAGGTCACTGAGGATTTCGCCGGTCTGGGCCAGGACGTCACCCGAGAATACCAGGAACGCCCCCCCCTGTAGAAGCCTCTGCCGATTACAGCTCAGTGCCAGATCAGCGAAAGGCCGCTCAGGAATAATTCCCGAGCGGCCATTCCTATCACCAGCAATCTTTTCAGCAATCTTTTAATTCTTCTGCACGTCTGCCCAGGGGAGCAGGCGCGGCTGGAGGATTTTGAAGAGCATATCGGTGGCAAGGCCGAGGAAGCCGAGGATGAAAATGCCGACAAAAATTTCGTCGGCGCGGGAGAACCGCTGGGCCTTCATGATTGCATAGCCGAGGCCGGAGGAAGTGGCGACAACTTCGGCAATTACCAGATAAGTCCAGGCCCAGCCGATCATCGTCCGGCACGTATCCAGCAGTCCCGGCAGGGTGGCTGGCAGCAGTACATGGAACAGCACCTGCAGCCGGCTTGCCCCGAGGGTGCGGGCGGCGTTCAGCAGGTCTTTCGGCACCTGCCGGGTGACATCGGCGACCACCAGCACCATTTGGAAGTAGGTGCCCAGGAAAATCAGCAGAATCTTTGCTGGCTCGTCGATCCCCGCAATCACCATGACCAATGGAATAAGCGCCGGGACAGGAACGTAGCGGACAAATCCCACAAACGGCTCATGGGCTGCCTCGGCGCATTTATAGGCGCCCATGAGAATGCCGAGTGGAATGGCAAGCACGGCGGACAGCAGAAACCCGATGCCGATGCGGGTGATGCTGATCTTCATATCAGGCAGCAAATCACCGCTCTGGTACATCTCGATCCCTGCCTGAAACATGTGGGTCGGCGTCGGCAGAACCAGAGCATTGGCCCGGCCTGTGTAGCTGAGAAAGCACCAGGCGGCAATGGGCAGCAGAAACGAGGCGGCGGCAAGCAAGAGATACGCGCCGTGCGAAATGTCTTCACCGAGCCGAAACAGGCCGGGCCAGCGCCGCCTCTGAACTGTTTGCCGGGTCCGTTCCTCTGTCTGGTTCTTCAAAGTAACTGCCATGTGCGGTGCTTGCCTCTCACTCCGAACTGTCCTAATCCACTTTGAGCGTGTAATCGTAAGGCGGCTGCTTGCCCAGGCCCTTTTTAACAGCGGCATTGATAAAAGTCGGGTCAATGGCCGACGCATAATCAGGGATCTTCGGGATCTGCTTCTCGCCGAGCAAGAATTGGGTGATCGATTGGCCGCTGGTATACAGTGAGGTGGGCTTGGCGCTCTGGGTAAACGCCGCTTGTGCTTCAGACGCATCGAAAATGCGTGTGCCTTTGATGAATTTTTGGTAGAACGCGACCTGCTCGGCGGGCGTGCCAGGCTCTTTCGCTGTGTCAGCCATGATCTGCACGGCGGCGTCCGGGTTCTTGCGCCACCAGTCCATCGAATCATACCACGCATCCACTATGCCCTGGACATCCTGGGGGCGAGTGGAAACGACTTTGGATTGGAACACCAGGAGATCGGGAATCTGGCCGGGCAAAGCGCTGCTGTCGAAAATGACATGGGAGCCGGGCAGCTTGTCAAGAATCTGACTCTTGTTCGGCTCCCAGACCGCGACTGCGTCCACCTGCTTGCTGAGGAGCGCGGCAGGGCAGTCCTGGACTTTGATGTTGACATACTGGATGTCTTTCTCAGTCATACCGCTTGCGGCAAGGGCTTTGTCCAGCAAGAACTGCTCGACCGTGCCAAGCTCCGTGGCGACTTTTTTGCCCTTCAGGTCGCGCATGCTGCGGTACTGCGGCCCGGCGACAACCGCATCATTGCCTGCAGAATTGTCGTTGATCAAGACGACCTTTGCCGCCTGACCCTGTGCCAGCGGCCCCATGGTATCGCTCCATGTCTGGCAATTGGCGTCCACTTGATTTGCCGCGAAGGCATTCAGGGAGTCAGTGTAGTTTGGGAACCAGACCAGCTTGACATTGACATTGTGCTTCTTGAAAAAGCCTTGCTTGTCGGCAATTGCCCAAGCGGTCCAGCCTGGCCAGTCCGAGTAGCCGATAGTCACCTCGCCGCTAGCATTCGCTGCCGCAGTGGGGGAACCGGACGCGCCGGGCGCGGCGGCCTGCTTCGGCCCGCATCCGGCGAGTGCAAAGGCGGCCAAAAGCGAGGCGGCAAGAAGACAAGGGGTAAAACGCATAGAAACGCTCCTTTTCAGAGGGCTGCGGCGGAAGCCGTGCCGGATTGGAAAAGAGCGCCATGCTCTGGGGGACTCAACGATGAGACAGTGTCAGTATACAGGGTTTCCGGCAGGCTGTCAAGCCGCAAGACGCATTTTTCATCGGCGCTGACGCAAAACAGAGTATTGACTGCTATAATGACGAAAACCGTCATGGGAGAAGCTTATTAAGTATGTCAAACGTCACAGGCCGGGAAACCTCGGAAAAAGAAACGCCCCTTCGGCTGGATGCGCTGGATCATAAAATTATCTCGGTCCTTCAGGAAAATGCCCGCTTGACAAACGCCGAAGCCGCCGCACAGGTCGGCAGCAGTGAGCCGACCGTGCGCCGCCGGGTCGACCGGCTGCTTCAGCATCAGGTCATCAAGATTGTCGCCGTTGCACCTCCATTCTCGCTCGGCTATGATGTCGTGGCTATTCTGGGCCTTCAAATTGACCACAGCCGCCTGACGGAAATCCAGGAAGCCCTGCTGGCGATGCCGGAGATCCGCTTTGCCGGGGTGACGCTTGGCTCTTATGATGTCGTCACGGAAGCCTGGTTCCAAAACAATGCCGAGCTTCTGTCGTTCCTGCATGAGCGATTGAGCAAAATTACCGGTATTCAGAGGATTGAATCACTTCAAGTTGTAAAAATGATTAAATATGCCTACGACTGGGGAGTTCAGCCTTCGGCCTAGATTTAGTTTTTCGTCATTTTCGCGGACTAATTGCCGATTTCCGTCACTTCAGAAACTGTTTTATTCTGGTGGGTTGACAAGAGCGTACTTTGCTTGTATACTGCAATCAGCTCACCGGCGAGCTTCCTTGCACTCATTAGGAGCTTTTCTATGCCGGACGATGTCTCATCTGCCCCCCTTTTGCCTGAAGAAACACTGTTTGAAGAAACACTGTTTGAAGAAACACTCATGCCCGGTGCGGCCTGGTCGCACGTTCTCAAGCGTGGCACGGTCCTGCGGCTGACCGACACCGAAGGCGGCGCGAATGCCGGGGCGATCTTCTATAATGCCGACTGCCCCGTCGAGCGCCTGAATATCCCCGACACACTCAAAGCCCAGCATCTTGCTCGCCTCGCGCAGAACTGCGTGCTGTACTCGGATATGGGTCGGGTTCTGTGCTCCGTCACCCACGACACGCTCGGCTGGCATGACGCCCTCTGCGGCTGCCTGGATGCCGCCGCTGTCAGCGCTAAGTATGGCGAGGCGGGGTATCAGGAGTGCCGCAACGATTTCCACAAAAACGCCCGCGACAGCTTCTTGATTGAGCTGGAAAAGTATGGTCTGGGGCCGCATGACCTGTCGCCGAACGTCAACTTTTTCAGCAAAGTGGGTGTCGGAGAAGACGGGGCGATGGCCTACCAGCCCAATCACTCGCCGCCGGGCAGCGTCGTGGAGCTGCGGGCCGAAATGAATGTCCTGCTCATCCTCTCCACCTGCCCGCATCCGCTGGAACCAATCTCGATTTATGCCCCAAAACCGGTGCATTTGTCCCTGCGGCGTGCCGCCCCCCCGACTGCCGATGATCCCTGCCGCGTGTCCTGTCCCGAAAACGGGCGCGGCTTTACTTTGACGGAGCGGTACTTTCTGTGATGTTTCTTTCAACCCCCAGCCCCCTCGACCCGGCGGACGCCCTTTACAGCCAAATTATCCCGGCTGGCGAGTCCTGGCTGCATCCTCTCACGCAGGGCCAGACACTTCGGATCGTCGACCTGGAAGGCAACCAGGCGGTAGACACATTGTTTTACGACGCCCACGACTACGCCGACCGGTACGATTTCCAAAACACGATCCGTGCCCAGCAAAATATCTACCTGACAGCAGGAACGCGGCTGATGTCCGCCGCCAACCATGTCCTGCTGACGATCACCGCCGATACCTGCGGGCGGCATGATACGCTGGGCGGGGCGTGTTCGACCGAGAGCAATCAAGTGCGCTACGCGCTGGATAAATCTTATATGCACGCCTGTCGTCAGAGCTTTCTAACGGCTCTGCTGCGCTCCGAATATGGTCTGACCAAGCGGGACATCCCGAACAACATCAATTTCTTCATGAATGTGCCGGTGACGCCGGACGGCGGGCTGACCTTTGAAGACGGCATTTCGGAAGCCGGAAAATATGTGGAGATGCGGGCGGAGCGGGATGTGCTGGGGCTGATCTCCAACTGCCCGCAGCTCAACAACCCGTGCAATGCCTACAACCCGACGCCGGTTCAGGTTTTGATCTGGGGTTCCGATGTTTCATAAAGTGCTGGTCGCCAACCGGGGTGCGATTGCCTGCCGGGTGCTGCGGACGCTGAAAGAACTTGGCGTCCAATCGGTCGCGGTGTATTCCGATGCCGACCGTTTTTCCCTCCACGTTTCGCAGGCCGAGGAAGCGGTGCGAATTGGGCCAGCCACTGCCGCGCAAAGTTACCTCTCAATTGACGCCATTTTAGCCGCCGCGAAACAGACCGGTGCGGAGGCGATCCATCCGGGCTACGGCTTTCTCAGCGAGAATGCGGAGTTTGCGGACGCCTGCGACGCGGCGGGCATTGTCTTTATCGGGCCGACCGGGGACCAGATGCGGGCGTTTGCGCTCAAGCATTCGGCGCGGTCGAGGGCGGAGCGCCTGGGTGTCCCGCTGCTGCCGGGAACGGGCCTGCTGTCCTCTCTGGAAGCGGCCCAGGAGGCGGCAGAAACGATTGGCTACCCGGTGATGCTGAAAAGCACGGCGGGCGGCGGCGGCATCGGCATTCGGCTGTGCCGCAATTCCGGCGAGCTGGCGGAAGCGTGGCCCATTGTCGTGCGGCAGGGGCAAAGCGCGTTTGGCGATGCCGGGGCGTTCCTGGAGCGCTTTATCGAGCAGGCGCGGCATCTGGAAGTGCAGATTTTCGGCGACGGGCAAGGGGAAGTGATCGCGCTGGGGGAGCGCGACTGCTCGGTGCAGCGGCGCAATCAGAAAGTCATTGAAGAAACACCGGCCCCCGGCATCACGCCAGAGGTCCGCGCCCGCCTGTGCCGGGTGGCCGTTGAGATCGGTCGCTCCGTGAATTATCGCTCAGCGGGAACGGTCGAGTTCGTCTATGACGAGGCGGTGCAGGACTTTTACTTCTTAGAAGTCAACACGCGCCTGCAGGTGGAACACGGGGTGACGGAAGAAGTCTACGGCATTGATCTTGTCGCCTGGATGGTCCGGCAGGCATCGGGCGATCTGCCGCCTCTTTCTTCGCTGTCGCCGCAATCCAAAGGCCATGCGCTGGAAGTGCGGGTCTATGCCGAAGATGCAGGCAGCGGGTTTCAGCCGAGCATCGGGCGTCTCACTCATGTTCGGTTCCCCGAAATTCGGGTCGAGACCTGGGTGGAACCCGGCACGGAAATTACGCCTTACTATGACCCGATGGTTGCCAAGATGATTGCCGTGGGCGCGGGCCGTCCCGAGGCGCTTGCGATCCTGCAAAGCGCCCTGGCGGAGACGCAGCTTGCCGGGATCGAGACCAACCTGGATTATCTGCGTCAGGTCTGTGCGTCCCCGGAAATCGCCGCAGGCGCGGTGACGACTTCGTTTCTGTCGCGTTTTTCCTACAAGCGCACGGCCATCGAAGTCCTTTCCGGCGGCACGCAAACCACGGTCCAGGATTATCCGGGGCGGCTCGGCTACTGGAATATCGGCGTGCCGCCGTCGGGGCCGATGGACAGCCTCGCACTGCGCCTCGCCAACAGAATCGTGGGGAATGCCGACGACGCCGCAGGTCTGGAGATTGCGGTCTCCGGGCCGGAGCTGCGCTTCGGCTGCGCTGCCGTGATTGCCCTGTGCGGTGCCCCGATGGAGGCAACACTCAATGGCGCCGCTTTGCCGTTCTGGACAGCGGCTGGCGTTGAGGCCGGGGCCGTGCTGAAGATCGGCATCGGCCACGGGCCGGGCCTGCGGGCCTATTTAGCCGTTGCCGGTGGTTTGGAAGCGGGCGATTACTTAGGCAGCCGCAGCACGTTCATGCTCGGCGGCTTCGGGGGCCATGACGGGCGGGCACTGCGAACCGGCGATGTGGTGCATCTGCGAGCGCCGGATGCAGCAAGGGAGACGGTCCAGACAGTCCTGCCGCCTTCTCTCATTCCCGCTTATGGGAACGCCTGGCGCATCGGGGTTATGTACGGCCCGCACGGGGCACCGGACTTCTTTCAGGACGGTGACATTGAAATGCTCCTCCGCACGGACTGGAAGGTGCATCATCAGTCGGACCGGACTGGGGTGCGACTGATTGGCCCCAAGCCTCAGTGGGCGCGGCTGGATGGCGGGGAAGCCGGGCTGCACCCGTCCAATATCCATGACAATGCCTATGCGGTCGGCACGGTGGACTTCACCGGCGATATGCCGATTTTGCTGGGTCCCGACGGCCCCAGTTTAGGCGGCTTTGTCTGCCCCGCGACCATCATCGACGCCGAGCTGTGGAAAATGGGCCAGCTTCGGCCCGGCGACACGGTGCGTTTTCAGGCTGTGACCTTTGCCGAAGCGGAAGCGCTTTCGCAGCAGCTCGACGCCGCCCTCGCCTCGCTGTCTTCCCCGCTGCCGCTTCTGCCTGAGAGCCTGACACTGCCCGAGAGCACGCCCCTGCCGACCGAGCCAGCGATTCTTGTTTCCCGTGCGTCGACTGACACCGCGCCGACGGTCGTAACCCGTGCCGATGGCGACCGCTCGCTGCTGGTGGAGTTCGGCCCGAACGTCCTGGATTTGTCGCTTCGGCTGCGTGTCCATGCACTGGAGGCGCAGCTTCGCGGGCTGTCTCTGCCGGGCATCGTGGACATCACCCCCGGCGTCCGCAGCCTGCAGGTGCATTACAACACGCGCCGCCTGCCCCGCGAAGCTCTTCTGGAAGCGCTTCGAGCAGCGGAGCAGGCCATTCCCCAGGATTTGGACATCACCGTTCCTTCGCGCACCTTGCACCTGCCACTGTCGTGGGACGATCCGCAGACACGTCTGGCCGCCGAAAAATATATGCAGTCGGTCCGCCCCGATGCGCCGTGGTGTCCCGACAACATTGAGTTCATTCGCCGCATCAACGGCCTCGGCTCGGTGGATGATGTTCACAAAATTATTTTTGATGCCCGTTATCTGGTGCTGGGTCTTGGGGACGTCTATTTAGGGGCGCCGGTGGCAACGCCGATTGATCCCCGGCATCGGCTGGTAACGACCAAGTACAACCCGGCCCGCACCTGGACGCCGCAGAACGCGGTGGGGATCGGCGGCGCGTATCTCTGCATTTACGGCATGGAAGGACCGGGTGGCTACCAGTTGTTCGGGCGGACAACCCAGGTCTGGAACACCTACAAAAGCACAAAAGAGTTCGCGCCCGGAACCCCTTGGCTGCTGCGTCCGTTTGACCAGATCCGCTTTTATCCGGTCACCGCCGCCGCGCTGCTGGAGATGCGCGAAGCGTTCCCGCACGGCCAGTCGCCCCTGCAGATCGAGTCCACCGAATTTCGCTACCGGGACCATCTGGCGTTTCTGGCCGGGATAGAACCCGAAACACGCCAAAGCCAGACGCGCCAGCAGGAAGCGTTCGCCGCCGAGCGTGCCCGCTGGGCCGCTGCGGGGCAGGCACTGGGGGACGTTGCAGAAGACGATTTCGAGCCGCAGGCACACTCCGACATTCCCGAAGGCTGCGAGGCAGTCCTCTCGCCGATGGCTTCCAGCGTCTGGAAGATTTTAGTCGAGCCAGGGCAGCCCGTCAGTGCCGGAGAAACCCTGCTGGTGCTGTCGGCGATGAAAGTGGAATGGTCGGTGACAGCGTCCGTGGCGGGCACTGTGGAAGCGATTTTGACGAAGCCGGACGCATTGGTGCAGCACGGGCAGACACTGATTGTTTTGAGAACGGGCTGAATAGATGCTGAATCACGCTGAATAGACTCGGAGGTCGTTGTTCGAGGGGCTAAACCCCCTCGCTGGGGGGCGCGGACGCCTTGAACCCGCTTGCGCGGGTAAGGAGCAGAAGAGGAAGCAAACCAGCCTCCCGTTCGAGTCTATCTTATTCTTCACCCGCGCAAGCGGGTTCCAGGCGCTTCGCCCCCCAGCGAGGGGGTTCAGCCCCTCGAACAACGACCTCAAATAAAGGCGCGGGCGTTTTTTGTGTCTCAGCCTGGATTTATGCAATAACGCCGACTCGGAGCCATCTATGGAACCATTGCGTCTTGATCTCACCTCACTTCAGGCCGCTTACGATGCTGGCGAAACGCCGGTCTCCGTACTGAGCCGGGTCTGCTCCCGTCTGGAAGAGACGGCGCTAAACCCGGTCTGGATTTCGTGGGTGCCCCGCGAAACAATTCTGGCGCGGGCGGCGGAAGTCGCAGGGGGCGACCGGGCCAGACTGCCGCTGTACGGGGTGCCGTTCGCGGTCAAAGATAACATAGATGTCGCAGGCCGGGAAACAACAGCGGCGTGTCCGGCCTATGCTTACGCGGCCCAGAAGACGGCGGAAGTCGTGCGGCGGCTGGAAGAGGCCGGGGCGATCCTGGTCGGCAAAACCAACATGGACCAGTTTGCGACCGGGCTTGTTGGGACACGCTCACCCTACGGCGCGTGTTCCAGCGTCTTTAACCGTGATTATGTCTCCGGTGGCTCAAGCGCCGGGTCAGCCGTCGCGGTGGCGAGTGGTCTGGTCTCGTTTGCGCTCGGCACGGACACGGCAGGGTCGGGGCGGGTGCCGGCGGCCTTCAACAATTTAGTTGGCCTGAAACCAACCCGTGGCTTCCTCAGCACCGCTGGCGTTGTTCCGGCCTGCCGGTCTCTCGACTGCGTTTCGATCTTTGCCCTGACGGCATCCGACGCGCATCAAGTCTTTCGGGCGGCGCGTGTCTCCGCTGCCGAAGACAGCCCCGCGCCCTGGCTCGGCGGGTCGTTCCGCTTCGGTGTCCCGCGCCGGGACCAGTGGGAGTTCTTCGGCGATGCCGAAGCGCAGTCTCTGTACGAAGCCTCCATTGGTGCGCTGGAAGCAGGAGGCGGCGAAGCCGTAGAGTTCGACTTCCAGCCGTTTCAGGAGGCCGCTGCCCTTTTGTATGCCGGTCCCTGGGTGGCGGAGCGGCTGGCGGCTCTCGGAGACTTCTTCGCGGCACACGCAGGCGACATGGACCCGACCGTCCGCCGCATCATCGGCGGCGCGGGAAAGTTCACCGCCGTGGATACCTATCTAGCGCAGTATCGGCTGGAAGCGCTGCGGCATCAGACGAGCGCCGTCTGGAGCAGCGCGGATGTGCTGCTGCTGCCGACGACGGGGACGACTTATACCCATGCCGAGGTCGAGGCGGAGCCGGTGCGCCTGAACACAAACCTGGGGTATTACACGAACTTTGTCAACCTGCTGGATATGGCCGCTGTGGCTCTGCCCGCCGGGTTTCGGTCCAATGGCCTGCCGTTTGGCGTGTCGCTGATGGGACCGGCGGGAACCAACACGGCCCTGCTGGTCGTCGCCGACCGTCTGCACCGGCAGCCGGGACAAACACTGGGCGGCCTGCCGACTCCTCTCGAACAGACCGCGCCTTTGACGCCGCCCTCGACGCCGCCGGGGTGCGTGCGGGTGGCGGTTGTCGGAGCGCATCTGACCGGGCAGCCGCTCAATAAACAGCTCACTGAGCGCGGGGCACGATTGGTCGAGACTACAAAAACAGCACGCGGCTACCGCCTGTATGCGCTGGCAGACACCGTGCCGCCCAAACCCGGTTTGGTGCGCTCGCCCGGCTTTGACGGCCCTGGCATAGAAGTAGAAGTCTGGGCGATGCCAACGCCGCACTTTGGCAGCTTTGTCGCCGCCATTCCGGCCCCGCTCGGCATCGGCTCTGTGGAGCTTGCGGACGGTTCCACGGTCAGCGGCTTTGTGTGTGAGCCATTCGCCATTGGCTCCGCCGCCGAGATTACGCACTTTGGCGGCTGGCGGACCTACTTACAGAATGGGTGAAGCAATAAACCCAACGGCGCTGCTGCATAAATATGTCTTCCTCCTCCCGATGACGACTTCAAGGGGCTGAACCCCCTCGCACATGGCCTCGAAGGATGACTGCCAGCGTTTTTGTTTATTAGACCTCTTGCCTAAGTGCGTAGCCCTACCCGCCCGGATTGAAATCCGGGGCTGCGAAGGGCGATTGTCCGCCTTCGCGGACATAAGACTGCCTCTGTGCGTGGTTCCTATGTCCGCGAAGGCGGACAATCGCCCTCGGCAGCCCCAGAATTTATTTGGGGGGGCACAAGCCAATGGACTTAGGCAAGAGGTCTAATACCCCGATTTATGCAGCAAAGCCATACCAAACTATGATCAACGAGACAGTGGCCGAGGCGCCTCCGATTTTGCAGATTGACCAGCTTTGCAAGCAGTATCCGGCCCAGAACGGCCCCATCACGGTTCTGGAGCCGACTTCGCTTTCGGTCGGCATCAGTGAGCTGGTCTCTATTGTGGGGCCTTCCGGCTGCGGAAAATCGACACTGCTGCATATTGTCGGCGGCTTGATTGCGCCGACAAGCGGGTCTGTGCTGCTGGATGGGCGGGAAGTGACTGAGGCGGGCGCCGAACGCGGGATGGTGTTTCAGGGGTACACGCTGTTTCCGTGGCTGTCTGTGCGCCGAAATGTTGAGTTCGGCCCGAAACAGCGCGGAGTCAAAAAGGCAGAGCGGGAGCGGCTGGCTGACCATTTTCTGGAGGCTGTCGGGCTGACAGAGTTCGCCAGCCACTTCCCAAAGCAGCTATCCGGCGGCATGCGCCAGCGGGTGGCGATTGCCCGCGCCCTGGCAAACTCGCCCCGCATTCTGCTGATGGACGAGCCGTTCGGCGCTTTAGATGCCCAGACCCGGATTACAATGCAGGAGCTGCTGCTGGATATCCGCCGCCGGGAGCGGACGACAACGCTGTTTATCACTCATGATATTGATGAGGCTGTGTTCCTCAGTGACCGCATTTTTGTTATGACCGCCCGGCCTGGACGCCTGAAAGCGGAGATCATTGTCCCCTTTGGCCCGGAGCGTGACGCCGCTCTTCGGACCTCCCCCGAGTTCTACCGCCTCCATACCGAGGTCTACACCCTGCTGACCGCCGAGCGTCAGGCCAGCTTGTAGCACGGAGCCTCCCACTTTTTGCGCCGCTGATAGTCGTTGGTGAAGAGGTTGGTGATTCCTGTGCAGCCCCCGGCGGCAATTCTAGACCGGCGGCAATCCTAGAAAGGATGGTGACGGTGCATCTGCCTCTGGGCGACTGTGACACGGACAATAGCCCTTTGCAGGTTCTGCCGGGAACCCATCGGGGCGGGCGGCTGTCGGCAGGTGAGATTCAGCGGACGCGGCAGAACTTTCCCGCTGCCGTCTGCCCCATTCCGGCAGGCGGTGCCCTGATGATGCGTCCTCTACTGCTTCGTGCGTCCTCGGCCTCTCAATCGCCGCGTCACCGCCGCGTGATTCATCTGAAATATGCCGCCCATGCGCTGCCGGGCGGCCTCTGCTGGGATAGGCAGGCGCCTTGTTGAAAATCATTGGCCTGCATCATGCCCAGATCACAATCCCGATGGACGCGGAGGACGCCGCACGGCGGTTCTACTGCGGCGTGCTGGGGCTGGCCGAGACGCCTATGCCGGAGGTGCTGCGGGAGCGGGCCGTGTTCTGGCTTCAGGTCGGCAGCCTCAGCGTCCACGTCGGGCGCGAAGACGGCGTGGACCGAGGGGCGACCAAAGGGCATCTGGCCTATGAAGTCGCGGACCTCAACGCCTGGCGCGGCAAGTTGACGGAGGCAGGCGTAGACGTTCTGGAAAGCATTCCCCTTCCCGGCTATGCGCGGTTTGAGTTTCGGGACCCGTTCGGCAACCGGGTGGAAATGATTGAAGCACTCGGTTGAAGTCCTGCCCTGCCGGGCATAACTGGTGTATGATAAAAGCAGTTTTTTTTGGGTCTTCCACGGTGGAAGGCACAGGGGCCTCGACACCGGAAAAGCGGTTCACGACGATTTTGTGCCAGACACTCGGCTGGGAAGAAGTGAATCTGGGGATTGGCGGCACGACCATGACCGGGCGCGATGACGCCGGAATGCTGGCAGACGAAGAAAGTGGCATTGGGCGTGTCCCGGACGTGCTTCATGCCAATCCTGACTGGGTGCTGATCTTGTTCGGGGCCAACGATTTCGCCGGGTCCAAGCCCCTCGGCGATCCGAACCAGTTCCGGCAGGGCACGTTTTACTGGGACTATGACACGGTCCTGCGCGGGCTGATTGAAAACCTGCCGGACGCGCAAATCGTCCCGGCCACGCTGCTGTACCGTGCCGACGGCGAGACACCGAATGAGCAGGGCAAAGTGCTGGCCGACTACAACGCGGCCATCCATCAGCTTGCCGAACGCTACACTCTCCGATTGGCTGATGCCGATGCCCACGCGGGCATCAATGCCCACAACTTTGCCGCGCTGTCCATCGGTGATGGGGCGCATTTGAACGATGACGGCCATCAGCGCCTCGCCGCGTTCTTTATTGAATGCCTGCAGACCGACCGCTGCGATGGGTGACACATCAGAAACTAATCAGATTAGAAACGAACACGATCATGCCCGCGTTAGACATTCCGGAACAGTATTTCCGGCGGCAGGACGAGTCCTCCGATTTCAACTTCTATCAATCGCCCCGTTTAGTGGCCCATATTGATGACGCGGCGATTGCCGCGCTCGGCGGCTTTTTTCGCCCCCGCATTGCCGAAAACGCCGACGTGCTGGATTTGATGTCGGCCTATTTGACGCACCTGCCGCCGGACGTTCGCGCCCGATGCCACCGCGTCGCAGGGCTGGGCATGAACAAGGCCGAGATGGCGGCAAACAGTCAGCTCACCGACTATGAGGTGCAGAGCCTGAACGACGATCCCACGCTCCCCTATCCCGACGAGTCGTTTGACACCGCTCTTTGCACGGTCAGCGTTCAATACCTGCTGCATCCCGTGGAAGTTTTTGCCGAAGTGCGGCGCATCCTGCGGCCCGGCGGCGAGTTTATCGTCTCGTTTTCCAACCGCTGCTTTCCCACCAAAGCCACTGCTTTGTGGCTGGGCACTGACGACGCGCAGCACTGTGCGCTGGTGTCTTTGTATTTTGAGCAAAGCGGCGGGTGGGAAGCCGTGCAGGTCCATGACATCAGCCCCCGTCCGGGCCGCTCCGACCCGCTCTTTGTGGTGACAGGCCGCCGGGCGGCGTAAGCCGCTGCTTTGGGCGAGAACGCGCCGCCCCGTTTCCGGGGTACACTAAACTTATGGCGCTCCCGCGAACAATTCTCTTAAGCACGCTCGCACTGACCGGGGCCGGGCTGCTGACTTATGGTCTGTCCGGCCCGCGAGCCGCCGCTGCCAAGCCTGCCCCGGCCCCGCAGTTTGTCACCTACAAATTCGGCGCGGCGCAGTGGCTGTCTGCGCCCCGGTCGGTGCAGATGAGCCAGGGGGTGACCTTTGGGCAGGACGACTCCACCCTCCGCACCGATTCCGCCGTGGCCCTTTTGGACAAAGACCAGCATCTGCTGTCGGCGACTTCGGCAGGGCCAGTGCATATCTTTAACCCACAGGACGATTTGACCGGCCTGCACGGCTCGGTGGACTTCACCCGCCACCTGGCACGCCTGCAGGATAGTGTCGTGCTGGTCGTCAAGCCCGGTCCCAAAGACAGCGGCGCAGCGTCAGGCTCACCCCGGCGTCAGTTCAAGGACCCTGCCACGCTCACCTGTCAGGCCATGACCTATGACTACCGCCGCAAAATCGGGCGCGTCCCCGGCCCGCTCACCGTCCGGCAGGTCATTCAAACCAAAGATGGCCCGCAGACACGCACCCTGACTGCTGATGCCGGGCTGTATAACGGGTCAGCGCAGACGATTGAGCTGGTCGGAACCATCCACGGTGAATACAGCGATGGCAGTATTATCAGTGGCGATACCCGGATTCAGGGCAAGCCCGTCGTCATTGGCATCAAAGAGGGGTCCGAATATATCAGCGTCCCCTTCCCCACGAGCGGTCACTTCCCCGTCAAAGAGGAGAGCGGCACGGACACCGTGGACGATAACAGCGACGACGTAAACCTGACCCTGCCCGCACCGCCGCCCGTCCCGAAGGCGTTTGCCGCCCCGCCACCCGCCGCGCCCGCAAAGCCAGCGCCCGCCCTGCCCGCCGGGGACACGGGAAAGGCTCCCTGACATGGAAATCCTGTACGGAACCAGCGCCGCTCCGGGCGTCGCCATCGCCGCCGCCGCCAGACTCGGCGAGGAATACGGAATGCCCGCGCTGTCCCCGGAGCGCCTGCGCCGCATTGGCGAGCGGATGCGCGGCTTCGGCATGGAAATGGCGGAGCCGGAGCAGATCGTGCTGGTCGCGGACCGCCTCCCGCCCGGCTTCTGGCTCGGGTCGATGCCCGGCGCTCAGGTCGTCGGGCTGGCCGCGCAGTCGCCTTCCGCGCTGTCTCCCCCCCCCACCCTGCCCGCCGTGATTGGCCTCGGGGACACGCTTCTGAACCTCGTGACCGAAGATGACATTTTGATCATTGATGGTGACCGGGGCCGGGTCTATCTCTCGCCTGATGCTGGAACTGTCGCCCGCTATCAGTCCCCCCACCGCCTGTCCCGTCGGTTCTTTCTGGAAGGCGACCACCTGCCCGCCCGGACGGCTTCAGACAGCCGCGTGGTGTCCATCCTCTGCACCGCCCGGACGCCCGCCGACGCTGAGGCCGCAATGGCGGCGGGCGCGGACGGGCTGCTCCTGACGGCGGACAACGAGTTTCTGGGCGGCGGAGCGTTCGCACAGACCGCCGGGGAACAGGCGCAGACCCTGGCCGATCTGGCCCGCATCGTCGGCGGTCAGCCGCTCCTGCTGGACATTCCGCAGGAGTATCTCTCGCTGGCGGCCCTGGCACGCGGCGCGGCCTTTCTGCCCCTGTCGCTGATTGTCCGCGACCCCGCAGAGCAGGCGGAGCTGCGGGAGCGGCTGGACGCAATGGAAGAAGCCCTGGACGCCGACGACGTGCTGTATGGCCGCGTCCGTCTGGAACTGGGCTTTTCTGGCTCTGATGACAGCGATCTGCCCGACACTCTGGACGGCTTCGACGGCACGGTGGTTTTAGGCCGCTTCGCCGAGGCGTCGTGGGAGCGAATGCTGCCCGCCGCCAGTCAGGCGCGGCACGCCGCCCGTCCGCTGACCGTGTTTTTAGAGAGCGGTGACTGGCCGCCGCTTCTGGCCGACGCCCTCGGCATCAGCGCAGGTCGCCTCGTTGTATCTATAAACGCTGTCGCCGACATCAAAGACGCCGTGCGGGAGCTATGACCTCCGCCACTCTCGCCATCACCACCTCCGTCCGCCCCAGCGCCGCGCTGGAAGCCGAGGCACTGGCTGTCGCCGAAGAGCTGAACGCCCCGTTCGCCTCACGCGGAGACAAGTCGCTGGCGGAAGTGTTTGCCGATGCAAGCGCCGACCGGTTGCTGATCGTCGCCGAGGGCCGTCTGCGCCTGCGGGACCGAGAGACGGGCACAGAGTATTTTTACCACCCCAATTTATTTCTGACACGTGGCTCGCAGGTGCTGGAACAGGGCTTGGACACGGACCCGTTCCTGCGGGCGACAGGGCTGACGCCGGGCGGCAGCCTGCTGGACTGCACTCTGGGCTTTGCCTCGGAAGCCGCGCTGGCGGCGCTGGTGGTGGGCGATTTGGGGCGTGTGGTGGGCGTGGAAAGCGTGCCTGCGCTGGCGTGTGTCACCCGGCGCGGCGTGCAGAGTTTTCTCCTGCAAAACAAAAAATTGGAAGCAGCCCTGCGGCGGGTGGAAGTACAGACGGGCGACTCGGGGGCATTCCTGGCCCTCTGCGCGGACGGTGCGTTTGACGTGGTCTACTTCGACCCATTCTTCCCGGAGCGCCTGCCAGGGTCGGAAGCGTCCATGTCCCCGCTGTTTGTGTTCGGGAACCCCGCGCCGCTGGACACCGCCGCCGTTTGGGAGGCGCAGCGGGTCGCCCGCCGCCGGGTCGTCATCAAGCACCCGCGCCACGCGCCCCTGCCACCGGAGATGGCCGTGCTTGTTTCAGAGACGGTCGGCAGCCCGAAGAGCCGATTGGTCTACAGCGTGATTGAACGCTAGGAAGCACTCAGCAAAATCGGCTCGCGCTCCACGCCCCGCGCCAGCAGCAGGGCGAAGTCGTTGGCAGGCAGGGGACGCGAAAAGTGATAGCCCTGCCCCTGGTCGCAGTCCAGCAGGCAAAGCTGGGCAAGCTGCGCGGGCGTTTCAATCCCTTCACACGTAATTTGCAGGTTCAGCGTCTTGGCGAGCGTCACAATGGCCCGCACAATCGCCGCGTCATCGTCGCTGCGGGCCATCTGGGTCACAAACGAGCGGTCGATTTTCAGCGTGTCGATCGGCAGGCTGCTGAGGTATGCCATCGACGAATAGCCGGTTCCAAAGTCGTCCACGGCCAGGGACACCCCCAGTGCCCGCAGGGCATGAAGGCGCGGAATGGTGTCGTCGGCATCCAGCATCATCACGCTTTCCGTGATTTCCAGATTCAGGCAGGCAGGAGCCAGCCCGGTTTCTTCCAGCACCTGCGCGACCTGAGCCACTAGGTCCGGCTGCTGGAGCTGACGCGCTGAAACATTGACACTCAAACGCAGAGGCCGCCCGCAATGCTGCGCTTCCTGCCAGGCGCGAACCTGCTCGCAGGCATGACGCAGAACCCAGAGGCCCAGCGGCACAATCAGGCCGGTTTCTTCCGCCAGCGGAATAAAGTCGCCGGGGGAAACCAGCCCGCGTACCGGATGCTCCCAGCGCACCAGCGCCTCGACCTCACAGATCCGGCGCGTTTCCAGTGAAACAATAGGCTGATAGAAGACCCGGAACTCTTCTTTCTCCAATGCCCGCCGCAGGTCCATTTCCAGCTCTAACCGGTTGACCGCCTGTGCGTTCATGTTGCTGTCAAAGACCACCGCACGGGACTTCCCTTCGGTTTTGGCCCGGTACATCGCCGTATCCGCATCACGCACCAGATCATCCGGCGTGCGTTCAGCGCCAAGCGTCAACCCGCTTTCACAGGCAATACCGAGGCTGGCCGTCGTGAACACCTCTCGGCCCGACACCAGCAGCGGCACGTTCAGCGTCTCCGAAATCCGCTCGGCCAGCCCCACCGCCTGCCGCTCATCCTCCAAATCTTCCAGCAGCACCGTGAACTCATCCCCGCCCAGCCGCGCCACCGTGTCGCCGGGGCGCACACACGCTGACAGCCGCTCGGCCACCGTCAGCAGCAGGCTGTCCCCCGCCTCATGTCCCAGGCTGTCATTGACAATCTTGAAGTTGTCCAGATCCAGAAACAGCACCGCCACCACCGACCCCTGCCGCCGTGAGCGGGCCAGCGCATGGCCCAGCCGCTCCTGAAACAGCGCCCGGTTCGGCAGGTGTGTCAGCGAATCGTGGAACGCCTGATGCGAGAGCTGCGCTTCAAACGCCTTGCGCTCGCTCACGTCCCGGCAGGTCAGCAGAATGCCTTCCACGCCCGGCTCGGACGGCAGAAATGTCCAGACCGTCTCAAACGTATGCCACGTCCCATCGGCATGGCGCAGGCGCAGCTCGGCGGACAGGCTTTCGGCAGGCGCGTTCAGCGCCAGAGCCTTCTGCGCGGCCAGGCGCTCTGCGTCATCCGGGTAAACCAGAAGCGCAAGCCCTGTGCCTTCCAGCGCAGAAGGACACTGGCCCCACAGCCGCTGCGCCGTCGGACTGAGATATCGGATGACGCCCTCAGGCGTCACAATGGCAATCACATCCGAAGCGTTGCGGACCAGCGCCCCGAACCGCTCTTCGCTGCGCTTCAAAGTCTGCTGCTCCATCGCCAGAGCGGATTCCCGCCGCCGGGCGGCCTCGGAGCGGCGCAAAAACACAAACATCAGCAGGGCGGCACACAGCAGGACCCCGGTCGTGCCGCCGTCAGCAATGCGATTGGCCCGCACGGCTTCTTTGCCGTTGTGCTCGTCAGCAGCCCGCATTGCATCCGCCAGCGCATCCGCATTGGGAGACACCTGCGTGTCATGCACCTGCCGTGCCGCTTTCGTCTGCCCGGCGAGATACAGTGAAAACTCAGTGTCAATTGCCACCTGATAGCCGCGCAGTGAACGGCGCACCGGGATAATCGCTTCGCTGCTCTGGTCGTTAGGAAGGGCCGTCAGGCAGCTCTGAATAGCCTGATTGATGGAAATGAGACGGCTGCCGTCAGTATGGATAATAGAGGGGTCGGCGGAGCTGCGATACTCCATATCGCGCAGCAGGGACACTTCTTTATCCAGCCGCATCAAACCAATCTGCGCCTGACGCCGGCTGTCGGACTGATGCTGAATCTGAATAATCACCGAGGCGATGCCGAGTGCGACAGGGACCATTCCCATCAGCCCCGCCGCCGAGAGGAGAAGAACGCGCAGATTTCTTTCTGCACGGAAGGATGAACGTTTGCGAAATAACATAAGGAGTTACCACGAGGAGCTGCTTCCGGGAAGCAGCCACAGGCTATGGAAGCATTAGGCGGTCACAGGAAGCGGAAGCAATAATGAAGAGTATCGGCAGTTTCTCCCTCGTCCCTCACCTGTGGCTATCACTTTTGTGAGGTTCGGGGTACAATAAGTCAAATTATCCATCGCCGCACGACAAGGTTAAGAACTGATGAGCGATTTTACTCCTGAGCTAGACAATTATTATGGACCCAATGCCGGGTACGTCCTCGATTTATACGAACGATACCGGCGGAATCCCGATGCGGTAGATGCCGCCACGCAGGCCGCGTTTGCAAACTGGACCCCTCCCGCTGAAACTCCTGCCGCAAGCATTGCTTCTGCCAGCACCACTTCTGCCAGCACGGCGCCTGCCCCGGCAATGGATGTGATGAAAATTGTCGGGGCTGCCCGCGTCGCCCGCCTGGTACGCGAACTGGGGCATCTGACCGCGCATGTTGACCCGCTCGGCAGCGACCCGCCCGGCGACCCCGGTTTGGAGCTGGATTATCACGGAGTCACCCCGGAAGACCTGGTCGCCCTGCCTGCGGCCGTCATTGGCGGACCGCTGGCCGAAGACGCCCCCAATGCTCTGGAAGCCCTGACCCGCCTGCGCCGCGCTTACTCCGGGTCCATCGGCTACGAGCAGAACCACCTGCAAACTCCCGAAGAGCGCGAGTGGATGCGCGAAGCAGCGGAAAGCGGACGCTTCTTTGAGGGACTGGACAGCGATGCCAAGCGCAAGGTTCTGAATCGGCTGACCGAAGTGGAATCCCTGGAAAAATTTCTGCACACCACATTTGTCGGGGCCAAGCGGTTTTCCATTGAAGGCGTGGACATTCTCGTGCCGATGCTGGACCAGATTGTCCATGAAGCGGCTCTAAGCCACACGCATGAGGTCGTCATGGGCATGGCGCACCGGGGCCGTTTGAACGTCCTCGCGCACATTCTCGGCAAGCCCTACACCGACATTCTGCAGGAATTCAAATCGTCCAAGCAGGACGACAGCGCCTCCGTCGCGGGCGGCTCGCAGCAGGGCTACTCCGGCGACGTGATTTATCACGGCGGGGCGCGGCTTGATTTCAGCGACAACGGCGTCGAAGAAATGCCGATCACGCTCACCCCGAACCCCAGCCATCTGGAGTTTGTGGACCCGGTCGTCGAAGGCCGCGCCCGCGCCGCGCAGGAGAACCGCACCCATCCCGGCCCGCCCGCGCAGAACCCTCGCGCCTCGCTGGCCGTGCTGATCCACGGCGATGCCGCCTTCCCCGGTCAGGGGATCGTGCCGGAAACGCTGAACCTGTCCAGCCTGCCCGGTTATTCGGTCGGCGGCACGGTGCATATCATCACCAACAATCAAATTGGCTTCACCACGATGCCGCGTGACTCGCGCTCGACGCTGTATTCCAGTGACCTCGCCAAAGGCTTCGAAGTGCCGATTGTCCATGTCAACGCCGACGATGCCGAGGCGTGTGTCGCCGCCGCCCGGATGGCGTTTGCCTACCGGGAGCAGTTCGGCAAGGACTTCCTGATTGACCTCGTCGGCTACCGCCGCTGGGGCCACAACGAAGGCGAAGAACCCGCCTACACGCAGCCCCGGATGTACGACATCGTCCGCGCCCATCCGACGCCGCGTGAGATTTACGCTAAAAAACTGGAATCTGAAGGCGTCGTGACCGCTGAAGAAGCCAAAGCCATGGTCGGTGCCGTCATGCAGAAATTGCAGGACGCCCGCACCATGCCCACCGGCAAGGGGCTTGGCAAAGGGCAGGCCGCCCCGGACAGCATTGCTGTGATGGCAAAAAATGTCAAAACGAACGTCCCTGCTGAAGCACTGAAACAGCTCAACGATGCCCTGCTGAACCGCCCGGACGGCTTCACGGCCAATTCCAAACTGGAGCGGCTGACCTTCGAGCCGCGCCGCGCCGCGATGGAGGCAGGCTCAGGCATCCGCTGGGCGCACGCCGAGGCGCTGGCCTTTGCCTCCATTCTGGCCGACGGCACGCCCATCCGGCTTTCGGGCCAGGACTCGCAGACGGGCACGTTCAGCCAGCGGCATTCGGTCCTGCACGACCCCGAAACGGGCGAAACATACTGCTCCCTGCAGAGCTTGCCAGAAGCGAAAGCCTCGTTTGCCGTCGTCAACAGCCCGCTGTCCGAAAATGCTGTGCTGGGCTTCGAGTACGGGTATTCCATGCACGCAGCGGGCTGCCTCGTCCTGTGGGAAGCCCAGTTTGGCGACTTCGCCAACGGCGCACAGGTCATTATCGACCAGTTTATCGCCTCAGGCAATGCCAAATGGCAGCAGACGCCCTCGCTGGTGCTCCTCCTGCCGCACGGCTACGAAGGCCAGGGGCCAGAGCATTCCAGCGCCCGTCTGGAGCGGTACCTGCAGCTTGCCGCCAACGAGAATATGCGGATTGCCTACTGCACCACGGCGGCCCAGTATTTCCATGTCCTGCGCCGACAGGCGGCCCTGCTTCTGAGCGCCCCCCGCCCGCTGGTGCTGATGACCCCGAAGGGCCTGCTGAAAGTGGACAAGCCGCCGGTCGCTTCCACCGTGGCCGAGCTGGCCGAAGGCAAGTTCCACCCGGTCCTGGATGACCCGCGCCCCCGCGAGCGGGCTGCCGCCGTGACGCGGCTGGTCCTGTGCAGCGGCAAAGTGTATGTCGATCTGGTGAACCGCGAAGAGTACGCCGGGGCCGACACCGTGGCCGCCGCCCGGATTGAGGAGCTGTACCCGTTCCCCTACGCCGAGCTGAAAGCCGTGCTGGCTGGCTACCCGAACCTGCGCGAGGTGGTCTGGCTTCAGGAAGAGCCGCGCAACAACGGCGCCTGGGTGTTTGTGTCGTCGCGTATCCGCGAAGTCCTGCCCGCGCCCCTGTCACTGATCTATGTGGGCCGCCCCAAAGCCGCCAGCCCTTCGGAAGGCTCCTCGCGCCGCCATGCCGTCGAGCAGAACCGTCTGCTGGCTGCCGCTTTCCAGGAAATCGTTTCCGAGCCGAAGCCGGGTGCAAATGGCACCAGCGGCACCAACGGCACAAAGCCCAATTCATCAAGTTCGTCCAAAAGGAGTGCCGCCGTCCATGCCTAACGAAGTTCGCGTCCCGCAGATGGGAGAGTCCGTCACCGAAGCCACCATTCTGCGCTGGCTGAAAAAAGTGGGTGAGACGGTCAGCGCCGGCGACCCCATCGCCGAGCTGGAAACCGACAAAGTCAATGTCGAAGTCCCCGCTGATTCGGCGGGCGTCATTCAGTCGTTCGCCCATGCCGAAGGAGACACCGTCGCCGTCGGCGATGTGCTGGCCGTCGTCAGCACCGAAGCCGCCGCCCCCGCCGCCGAAGCCCCCGCCGCCGAAGCCCCTGCCGCTCCGGTGGTCACAGCCGCGCCGCCCGCTTCCCAGAACGGGGAAGCCGCCCCTGCCGCCTCGCCGCTGGCCCGTGCCCTCGCTGAAGAGGCCGGAGTCAACCTGGCCCTCGTCAAAGGAACCGGCCCGGCGGGACGGATCGCCAAAGACGATGTGGCAAACTTTATCGAGCGCAGCGCCGACGCCCCCCAGACGGCCAATGTCCTCGCCGCCCAGACAGTCGCCGCGCAGGCGTCGGAGCGGCGCAATGAAAGCGCCGCCGAGTACGGCACGCCGCCCGCCCGGCCCGTGACACCGACTCCGCCCCCAGTCAAAGCGGCTCCGGCTTCTGCCCCGCAGACTTCGGCCAGCGGACGCTCCGAAGAGCGTACCCGGATGTCCCGCCGCCGCCAGACTATCGCCACACGCCTGGTGGATGCCCAGCATACAGCGGCCATGCTGACCACATTCAACGAGATTGATATGTCGGCGGTGATGGCAATCCGCGCCAAGCGCAAAGACTCATTCAAGGAGAAAAACGGCATCGGCCTCGGCTTCATGTCGTTCTTTACCAAAGCCAGCATCGGCGCTTTGAAAGCCTTCCCGCTGCTAAACGCCGAAATTCAGGGCCTGGACATTGTCAAAAAAAGCTACTATGATATTGGCATCGCCGTCGGAGCCGAAGAAGGACTGGTCGTCCCCGTCGTGCGCGACGCCGACCGCCTGAGCTTCGCAGGCATTGAAAAAAGCATCAGCGATCTGGCAAAGCGTGCCCGCGAAAACTCCCTCACCCTGCCTGATCTTCAGGGCGGCACGTTCACCATCACCAATGGCGGCATCTTCGGCTCGCTGATGTCGACGCCGATTTTGAACGCCCCGCAGGTTGCCATTCTCGGCCTGCACAAGATCGAGGAGCGCCCGGTCGTGCGCGGCGGTGAAGTTGTTATCAAGCCCATGATGTATGTCGCGCTGTCTTATGACCACCGGATTGTGGACGGCAGCGAGGCCGTGCGCTTCTTGGTGCGTATTAAAGAGCTGATAGAAGACCCCGAGGCTCTGCTTCTGGAAGGATAGCTCAGTCCCGGTACATTGACCAGAAATAAAAGGGCCGCCCGGTATCACCGGGCGGCTATTTCTTCGCCACAGCCTGCTTGGCATGACTCTTGCATGGAAATAGGCTAATGGCATCAAGCCAACTACTCTGGAGAACACTGAACTCATGCTGAACTTCTCAAAAACCGCCGCTTGCGGCGCTCTGCTCGGTTTCTGTGCGCTTGCCGCCGCGCCTGCCTCGGCCTCTCCCACCACGCTTGTCTTTTCCGGACTGGGCACGGGCATTGTCCACGGGAACGGCTTTGAAAATGCGCCATTCTCTTTCACTTATGTCACTGACACTGATTTGATCCAGAATGTCGGCGGCGGCCTGTACTCCACCTTCCCCAGCACCGCACCGGTTTCGGTCAGCGTCGCCGGGTTTGGCTCCGGCACATCGACCAACCCCATCTATTTTTCGTTCCTGCCCGCGTCCAACATCCTCGGCCTGAGCGACAGCGTGACGGGCGAAGACGTATTCGTCGTCCAGAGCAGTGCGCCTGCTGGCATGGGACCAGTCGGCATCACGCTGGCAGACCCCAATCTATATCCGTTGTCTGCGTTTAACACCACACTCAATTCCGTTTTCAGCCCTATTCAGTTTACCGAAATCCATGACGCTACCTTCAGCGGCAACCTCTCCCCGGTTCCCGAAGCCTCCTCCGTGGTTTCGCTGGCCCTGCTCCTGTCCCTGGGCGCAGGCACGCTTCTCGCCGCCACCCGCCGCAAAAAAGCCGCCGCGTAGTAGAAACCTCCCCCGGCCCCTCCTCCAGAGGGGAGAAAGAGCCGGAAGCGGCCCCCTCCTGACTTCTGGCTCCCTCTCTGAAGGAGAGGGCGGGGGGAGAGGTCCCTCTCAGCAAAAAGCGCCGCCCCTGCTCAATAGCAGAGGCGGCGCTTTTGTGTCAACGGCCTACTCCGGCAGCTCCAAATCCGGGTCGCCGCTTTTCTCTTTTTTGTCCTCTCTGGGCTTAATGACGTGGCCTTTTTTATCCAGCACCACCGGCGGGGCGTTGAACTCAATTGCGGGCGGCTGCGTGCCGCTAGGCTGGAACGGGACGCGGCTGAGGCAGAGGGTGTCCACAGCCAGCGCGTAGCGGCCATCGCGGGGGCGGGGGCCGGTGACGCTGATCGTCAGCGTGTGCGTGCCGCGTGCCAGCGACACGCTGCCAATCTGGCTCCACACAAACCGCCCGGCATACAGGCCGCCTTCCGGGGCGTTCTGAGCCGTGTTGGCCCCGCCGCCGTCCAGCGTGTAGGTGAACGGAGACGAGCTGGGGAGGGGCGAGGTCGCCGCCCACAGGGCATAGGTCCCGGCGGCGTTCACCCGGAACTTCCAGTCGGCATGGTAGCCGCCGCTGTCATAAGCGCCGCTGGTGGACGGCTCCCGGTTGGTGTCCAGTGAGAGGTAGGAGCCGCTCGACGCTTCCGAGTCGGACACAAGCGAGTCGAAGGTGTACGACGACGCGCCTTCGCCTTCCACCCACAGATAGGGCTGCAGGGCGGACGCAAGGTCGCCCACCAGCCGGGCCAGGGCATTATAGCGCAGGTCGGCGTTCTTGGCGGTGTCAGGAATTGAGTTTTTGGCCTGGAACTCACGCTGCAGGAACAAGTCCACGTTGAGGCCCTGGTCTTTGGCGACTTTGATCAGGCGCGATGCCTCCTTGTCGGCGGCCTCGGCGGCATCCACCGGCAGCGGCACGGAGGACACGCGGCTGATGACAATCGGCTCCGCCCCGAGTGGCACGGTCCAGACGCCGCCGCTTTTTTTGATGTCCAGCGGGACCCCGGCGGCATTGGTAATCACGGCAGGCGAGTCTTTAGGAAACGGAAACTTGGCCCGTGTCAGTCCGCCGTTCGGGGACCAGACCACAAACTTTGTCTGCCCGCCGTCGGGGTCGTTGAGACGGTAGCCGCGCACCAGCGGCCCCAGCGAAAAGGCATCATTGCCGCTGAACAGCGCCCCGGCCCGGTATGACGGCAGCCACCAGACGCCGCCGGGCAGCCGCTGCAAGGAAACGCCGACATTGGCCACGCCTGCCGGATAGGGCAGCACACGCAGCACGCGCCCGCCGCCGGGCGCTCCAAACGACAGCGAGGCGGCGTACTGAGCAAGCTGATTGATGCCCGCCGGGGTCGTCGCTGGCGCGAAATACCCGCCCAGGCCGAGCGTTTTCAGCGTTTCCCAGCTCGCCGTCAGCGGCGTGCTGCTTGTGGACAGCAGCCAGGTCGTGCGCGGCGTGTCTTCTGCCTGTGCGAACGCATACGCCGCCGCATCGGTGTCCGTAACCCCCAGCCCGTCAAAGCCGCCCCGAACGTCCGGGTTTGTAAACAGCGAGCTGCGCCCGCCCCAGCCGTAGACCACAGGCACATTAGCGACGCTCTTCTTCAGCACCCCCGCCAGCGAGTTCATATAGCCGCGCACGGACTCCAGGCGGAACTGCTGAAAATCATCCCACACATGGCCGCCGATACGCGGGCGGTTCAGCACCATGTAGGGCACTTTTTTCTCCGGGTCCCACATGGCAGGAACCCCTTTGCTGCCCGACCACAGCGGCAGGCAGCGGGCGGCGGTGGCGAAGTCCGGCAGGTCTCGCTCCTTGATTCCCCAGCCTTTATTGAGGTCATCGACATTGTGACTGTACTTTTTATTCAGCCACGCCTCAAAGTCCAGCCGGAAGCCGTCCGAAGTCGGGATGACGTTGTCCACCTCGCCGTCCAGCCCGATATTGCCGGTAATGGGGTCGATAAAGAACCGGAAGCCGGGGCCGAGCTTGATGCGCCCGAAGAACGTCAGCAGCCGGTCCCGGTACTCATCGTAGCCCTGCCACAAGTCCGGCAGGCGGCTTTCGGGCGTCCCCGGCAGGTACAGGCGGCGCGGGTACAGCAGCATCACGTCGTCCACGTCCCCCTCGCCGGGGCGCGGCGTCACCACGGCGGTATTTCCGTTTGCCACCTGCGACGTGCCACTGGCCTCAATCTCGCCGTCGCTTGGCGACACCAGCAGGTAAAAGGCATCCAGAAGATCGGGAATATGGCTGAACCGGGTCGGCCCGTTGACCGCAGGCGACGGGTTGCGATACGCGGCAGGCTTGATCACATACCCGGTCAGCGGGTCCTGCGGGAAGTCCGCGATTTTAAGTCCGTAGCTGAGGCCCTTGCGGTCCAGATAATCCAGCACCCGCTGCACCGCCGCCGGAGGCACATGGGTCAGCCCCCGCGCTCCCGCCGTCAGCAGCACATCCCGGACGCCCCCTTTTGCCAGCGTGTCCAGCGCGGATTTGTCCGCCGCCCAGTCCGCGTCCCCGGCCCCGGCGGCCCAGGAAGCTGGCGTCACCGCCGCTCCGACGGGCAGATACGGCAGCCCATCCCAGGTCAGCGCGTGCCCCTGCCCCACGCTCCACGGATGGCCCTTGCCCGCCGCATCGATGTAAGTTCCGCCCGCCTCGGGCTTGAGCAGCACCGGCGGCGGCCCGACCGGGGCACTGACTTTGCGGGCCGCGTGTACGGGGTGCGGCAGCGCACCCAGACCGAGGAGCAAAAGCGGCAGGTAGGGGGAATGTTTCATAGGTGTCTTTACGTGGAAATGCGGGGGGAGAGGTTCCCCCCAGAGAGAGGACCCCCCGCCCCCAATAATGGGGGCCAGGGGGGCTATCTTCAGGATTCTTTTTCCATCACTCGCTGCGCCACCTGCGCCGCGCCGCCGTTGAAATGCGCGGCCAGATAATGCCCTGCCGCGACGCTGCACAAACACAGCGCGACCGACAGCCCGATGTTGAGCAGGGCTGCCCCCACCGCGCCTTTACGCAGCAAATCCAGCGTTTGCAGGCTGAATGCGGAAAACGTAGTAAACCCGCCGCAAAAGCCGACCATCACCACCAGCCGCAGGTTCTCCGGCACCGGGTAGCGTCCGTGCGCCAGCGTCAGTGTTCCAAAAAAGCCAATCACAAACGCCCCGGTGATGTTGACGACAATCGTGCCCCAGGGCAGGTTCTTACTGACCGGCAGCAGCGCCGCCGCTGCAAAATACCGCGCCAGCGTTCCCAGCGCCCCGGCCAGCGCCATTAGCAAATAAGTCTGAAAACTCACCTTATGTGTTCATCTTCCTCACGCCAGCCGCCCGCAGCGGGAGCAGTAGGCGCTATATTTGTCTGTGGACTGGCCGCAGTACTGGCACGGGACTTCCACCACGGTGGCCGCGTTTGACTCCCGAGAGTACAGCCAGGCAGGAAGGGCAATCAGCAGGAAGAGAAATGTCGATAGTCCCCAGAGGAATGTCACAAAGCCACTTCGTCCGGCTTTGCTGGCATCAATCATTACCCAGGCCGCCACGAGTAGGGCAAACATCCCGCCGAATAATGTCGCTTGAATATCCATCGTTATCTCTCCAGTGAGCATTCGATTTTTAGAGACAGTATAGAAAGCCCCCAAGTCGCCCCCCGCCCCCAGAACTGGGGGCGGGGGGGCGATTTGTGCCTGCTGAAAAGCTTTGTATACAGTTTCTTAAGTATTATAGCAGAAGCCGGGCAGAGACGCAACCAGCAGGTACAATTAGCGCATGATGCGACGTATCTGGGCGCTGGCGGACACGCACCTGTCGTTTGCCAAACTAAAACCGATGGACGTGTTTGGGGAGCACTGGCGGGACCACCCGGCCAAAATCGCGGCGGCGTGCGCGAAAGTCATTCAGCCCGAAGACCTGCTGCTGCTTCCCGGCGACATTTCGTGGGCGATGAAACGGGCCGACGCCGACACCGACCTTGCGTGGCTGGCCGCCCTGCCCGGCACGAAAGTTCTGTGCAAGGGCAACCATGACTACTGGTGGGATTCCGATAAGTCATTGAACTTTCCCGGCCTCCACGACACGCCCTATATCTCCGAAGACGGCCATGTCGGCATTGCGGGCACACGCGGCTGGGACTCCCCCTCCGGCACGACAGCCGAGCAGGCACACGCGGGGAAAATGATCGCCCGCGAAGTCGCCCGCCTGTCCCGCCGTCTGGACGCCATTGACACCTGCCGCGTCAAAATCGCGCTGATTCACCACCCGCCTGTGATTGAGTTCCTGCCGCTCTTGCAGCAGCACGGCGTCAAACTGGTTTTGTACGGCCACTTGCATCTGAGCGGGCGCGAGTATCCTGTCCCCGAACGCTGGCACGGCCTCCGCGCCCTCTGCGTCGCCGCCGACCGCCTCCACTTCATGCCCCGGTTGGTGGGGGCGTGGGAAGAAACTTCCTAGCGATGAAAGGAGAGACTCTTGGACAATCCACTTGCAAACAATTCCGTTTTCCCCTCCCCTGAGTATGACAGCACACTCGCTGAAGTTTCCGCTTTGCTGGAAGCCGCTCGCCGTGCCGCCGCCCGCTCGGTCAATGCGGTGATGACGACGGCGTACTGGCGTATTGGACAACGACTGGTCGAAGTTGAGCAGGGCGGGGAAAGCAGGGCAGACTATGGAGAGCAGCTCATTCAGCGCCTTTCGCAAGACCTGACCCAGCGGTTCGGGCGCGGCTTTGGCCGCTCGAACCTGTTTCAGATGCGGGCTTTTTATTTGACCTATCCGCAGATAGTCCAGACAGCGTCTGGACAATTAGAGGGCTTGTTTCCGCTGTCCTGGTCACATTATGTCAAATTGCTGACCGTGCAAACGGACGAGGCACGGCGTTTCTACGAAGAAGAGGCCCGGCGCGGGGGATGGTCCCTGCGGCAGTTGCAGCGGCAGATTGGTTCCCAGTTTTATGAGCGCACTGCGCTGTCTCGCCACAAAGCCGCCCTCCTGACCACAGGTGCGGCGGCAAAACCGGGCGACGCCATCAGCGCCGAGGCGGAGATCAAAGACCCGTTTGTGCTGGAGTTTCTGGGCCTGAAAGACGAATACTCCGAGCGCGACCTGGAAGATGCCCTGATCCACCATCTGGAAACATTTCTGCTGGAATTGGGGCCGGACTTCACGTTTGTGGCCCGTCAGAAGCGGCTCCGGGTCGGGGACGACTGGTACCGAATTGATCTTCTTTTATACCATCGCCGCCTGCGCTGCTTAATCATCATTGACCTGAAAATCGGCAAATTTGAGCCTGCCGATGCCGGGCAGATGAACCTGTACGTCAACTATGCCGCCGAGCATCTGACCCTGCCGGACGAAAACCGTCCGCTGGGGCTGATACTCTGCTCCGAGCCAAACGCCGCCGCCGCGCATTATGCGCTGGGCGGGATGGACAACACCATTCTCACGGCGGAGTACCGCCTGGCGCTCCCGGACCCGGCGCTTCTGGAAGCCGAGATTGCCCGCACCCGTCGCCTGCTGGAAAACCGCCTGTGAACTTTGGCATGGCCTCCGCGCCCTCGGCGTCGCCGCCGACCGACTCCACTTCACCCCCCAACTGGTGGGGAGGTGGGAGCCGCCCAAGTGAAACAAATAGAGCGAAAGCCCGGACACGCCCCGCGTGTCCGGGCCATCACGGGGCGGCTAGTCCCGGTCGGAGCCGAAGGTGCTGTTATAGGACCCGGAGCGGGCGTTGCCGAAGGCAATGCCTGCTTTCCATCCAAAGTTGAAGCTGTCGGACAGACTGCCCCCGCCGCTGATCGAGGAAGCCAGGCCGCTGGCCGTGCTGCTGTAGCCGCCGCTGACGGAGGCATAGGAGCCGCTGGCCGTGTTCAGGTCGCCGCCGGAGACGGCACTGCCCTCCCCGCGAGCCGTGTTCCGATTTCCGCCCGACACGACCGAATAGAACGCGCTGGCCGTGTTCCGGTCCCCGCCGAGGACTGAGGCGCTGTTGCCGGAGGCGACATTGCTGCTTCCGCCGTGGATGGACGACTGGAAGCCGGACGCGAGATTGCGCGTGCCGCCGGTGACAGACGCATACGGCCCGGATACGGAGTTGTTGTAGCCTGCCACGAGGCCGCCGTAGGAGAGGTAGTTGTTGGCATCGCCGAGAATTAAGTTGTGGCTGCCCGTCCGGGCTTCGTTAAAGTTCGGGCTGGCGGCGTTGTAGCCGATGATGAGATTGCCGAGGCCCGTCGCGCTGTTGGTGCTGCCCGAGCCGTCCACGAGATGGACGTTGACCCCAGTGAGACTGAGGTCGCTCCCAGACAGCGAGAACGGACCAAGAGCGGCCACCTGCGCCGCGTCAACTCCGCTCGGCCCCTGCGGCCCCTGCGCCCCGGACGCGCCTTTGAGACCTTGCGGCCCCTGCGCTCCGACTGCCCCGACCGGGCCAGCCGCGCCCTGTGATCCTTGCGGCCCCGCCGAACCGGCGCTGCCCGCCGCGCCTTTCGCCCCGGCGTCGCCGGTCGGCCCTTTGGGGCCGGGGTCGGACGCATGAACTTCCAGCGTGCTCACGCGGGCCGTGAGTGTAGCCAGGCTGACGCCCGGCGACTGGGCCAGCACGGCGGGGCGGAGCATCAGCAGGACGGTCACCGCCAGGGCGCCGAAGGCCAGGCCGCCCTGAAGGGGCGCGTACCGCTCGGAGCGGCCCAGCTCCCGCTGGAGGTGTTCCTGTTCGCGGCTTGTGTCCTGGGCATTCTTTTGTGTGTGTTTGGTAGTATTCATCGCAATTCTCCTTGTCGGCTGCCGAACGGCTTCAGACTAGCGTTTCAAACGGCGTTGCTGCATAAATCCTAGCCAGAAATCGGCGAGCCAGAGTGCCGGGGGTATAAAACCCCCGGCATTAAGTTCAGCCGCCCTCCGAGCGGAAAGACAAATTTCTGTTTTCTTTAGCCCGGCAGGGCGTCTGCTTTCGCTGCCGGGGGTTTTATACCCCCGGCACTCTCCCGGCACTGCGGCGGGCGAGGGCAGAGGAGAGTTCAGCACAGCGGCATTTAGGCAACAACGCCATTTCAGACCAGCGTTTCAGACTACTGGGGGTCCGAAACAAAGTTGCCGTCAATGTTCGGCCCGGCGGTTTGGCTGTTCCGGTCGCCTTCGCTGCCCGCCTGCCAGCCGTAAGTGGTGCTCTCGTTGCGGTTGCGCCCGCCGCTGACCGAGGAGTCGAGGCCGCTGGCCGTGTTGCTTTTGCCGCCGCTGATGGCGGTGTAATTGCCGCTGGCCGTGTTCTGGACGCCGCCGGAGACCGCGCTGCCCTCCGCACTGGCCGTGTTCTGGTTGCCGCCCGACACGACTGAATAGAACGCGTTGGCTTTGTTGCCGAACCCGCCGCCGACGGCGGCGCTGTTGCCGGTGGCGCCGTTGTTGATGCCGCCGCTGACCGAAGACTGGAAGCCGGACGCCTGGTTCTGGGTTCCGCCGGTGACAGACGCATACGGCCCGGAAACGACGTTGTTTTGTCCGGCGACCAGGCCGCCGTAGGAGAGGTAGTTGTTGGCGTCGCCTAGGATCAGGTTGTGGCTGCCCGTCCGGGCCTGAGTGTAGAGCGTGCTGGGGCCGTTGTAGCCGACAATCAAGTTGCCCAGACCCGACGTGCTGGCGGTGCTGCCTGAGCCATCCACAAGGTGCAGGTTAATCCCCCTGAAGGTCAAGTCCGTGCCCGACAGCGACAGCGTGCCGAGGACCGCAGCCTGCTGGGAAGAGAGGCCAGCGCCAGCGGGGCCTTGCGGTCCCTTGTCTCCCTGTGGTCCGGTGCTGCCCTGGGGGCCATCTTTGCCGGGATCGCCCTTTGCGCCCTGCGGCCCGGTGTCGCCTTTCGGCCCGTCTTTGCCGGGATCGCCTTTTGCGCCCTGCGGCCCGGTGTCGCCTTTGGGTCCGGGGACAGGCGGGCGGGACTCCAGAGTGCTGACACGGGCGACCAGGGACGCCAGGGACGTGCCGGGGCTTTGCGCCAGGATGCGCGGCAGGGGGGCATTCGCCAGCAGCGACAGGGCGCAGGCCCCGAGGCCACAGGCGGTGGAAAGGCGGGCGCGGCGCTCGGCCCGGAGCAGGCGGCGGCGCAGCGCGTCAATGTCGGAGGTCGGCTGGGTGTTCATGGTGTGTTTCCTTGAAAAGCTGGGAAGTGGCCCGGACGCGCTTGGTACACGTCCGGGCCAAAGGAGAAATCTTCGATTAGAAGGGATCATCCGAAACAAAGTTGCCTAGCGCCGGAATGGAACTGCCAGACTCGCTGCCTGCCTTCCAGCCGTAGCCGGGACTGTCCCGGCGGGCGGCTTCTTCTGACTGCAAGCTAGGGCGAGATGAAGTTGCCGGAGGTCTTAAAGGGAACACTCGACTCAGTGCCCGCCGACCAGCCGTACTTAGTGCCTTGACTGAGATCCCTGCCGCCGCTGACTGTGGCGTATTGGCCGCTGGCCGTGTTGCTCTGGCCGCCGCTGACTGTGGCGTATTGGCCGCTGGACGTGTTGACGCTGCCGCCGCTGATCGAGGCAGCGAAATTGCTGGCTGTGTTGCCGCCGCCGCCGCTGACCGAGGCATATTGACCGCTGGCTGTGTTGCCGCCGCCGCCGCTGACCGAGGCATAGGAACCGCTGGCTGTGTTGCTCAGGCCACCGCTGACGGAGGCAAAGTCGCCGCTGGCCGTGTTGCTCTGGCCGCCGCTGACTGTGGCGAACTGGTTGCTGGCTGTGTTGCTCACACCGCCCAGCACAGTGGCCCCAAAGGTTCGTGCGACGTTGAGGCGGCCTCCAAAAACCGAGGCAAAGGGACCATTGATCAGGTTGCTGCTCCCCGACACAATGCCGCCGTAGGACAGATAGTTGTTTCCCGTACCGACAACCAGGTTGTGGCTGCCCGCCCGCGTCTGGGTGAAGCTGGGGTCCGTCTCGTTGTAACCGATGATCAAGTTGCCGAGGCCATTGATAGTGCTAGTGCTGCCTGCTCCATTGACAATGTTGAGATTGTAGCCCGAAAGCGTCACCTGCGCCCCCGCCGAGCCTGCCGTGCCACTCACCGTGAATGGAGACGCCCCCGCCGGACCCTGAACGCCCTGAATACCCCGTGGACCCTGGACGCCCTGCGGACCCTGTGGCCCAGCGTTGCCTTGCGGACCCTGAGCGCCCGCGTTACCTTTGGGACCCTGAGCGCCAGTGGCCCCGGCATCGCCTTTGGGACCCTGCGGCCCTTGTGCGCCCGGTGCGCCGTCTTTGCCGTTCGCGCCAGTGTCCCCTTTAGGGCCGGGCGTGGGGTGGTTCTTCAAGTAGGTAATCTGAACTTGCTGGTCGCTAATCGTGGCTTCATCGGCTTGCTGCTGAGTTTTGAGCGCGTTGATCTGCGCGACCAGGGAAGCCAGCGAGACGCCGGGGCTTTGGGCCTGGGCGGGGGAGACGTGCGTGAGGGACAGTGCCCCCAGCGTGGACAGGACGCCGACGGTGACCAGCCCGAACGAGCGGGCGGTGCGGCGCAGGGCAGTAAGTGATGAGTGCATTTTGGTTCTCCTGGTCTATGCGATATGAGCTTTTCCAGAACGGGTCCTCTCGGGGATACGTCCTGGTTTTACGGATGGATTGTTTCATTGTACAATCCAACCCCTAATGAATTCCTAATAAATTTTCTGATATCGACGAAGCAGCCAACTGGTATAAGAAGTAAACAGCCGCCCGCCGAGCTAATCCCCGAGGACGGCTATTTCGGTCTAGAACTGAGACAGGCTAGGGCGTGTGGTAGGAGCCGCCGGTCCAGGCGTAGTTGGCACTCTGGGTCAAACTGTTGCCGCCGCTGACCGAAGAGTAGAGGCCGCTGGCCGTGTTGTATGTGCCGCCGCTGACCGAGGCGTAGGAGTTGCTGGCCGTGTTGGCAAAGCCGCCGGTAACCGAGGAGGTGTAGCCACTGGACGTGTTGCCAAAGCCGCCGCTGACCGAGGCATAGGAACCGCTGGCGGTGTTGTAGAGGCCGCCGCTGACCGAGGCGTAGATGCCGCTGGCCGTGTTGGCAAAGCCGCCGCTGACCGAAGCGTATCGGCCGCTGACGGTGTTGTCATAGCCTGCCACCAGACCGCCGTAGCTGCTGTAGTTGTTCAGGTCACCCAACACCAGGTTGTGGCTGCCCGTGCGGACATCGCCCCCGCCTTGAGTGTTGCCCGTCGCATTGTAGCCGAGGGTCAAGTTGCCCAAACCGTTGACGCTGTCCGTGCTGCCCAAGCCGTTGACGATCCGAAGATTGTAGCCCGACAAGGTCACGTCTGTTCCGCTGACGGTGAACGGAGACGCCCCCGCCGGACCCTGAGCACCCTGAATACCCTGCGGGCCTTGTGCGCCGGTGTCACCTTTCGGACCCTGAGCGCCATCTTTGCCGTTTATGCCGTTGAGGCCGTCTTTACCATTCGTGCCGTTGGTTCCAGCGGGGCCTTGTGGGCCGGGCGTGGGGTGGCTTTTGAGATAATCTACCTGATTTTGTAAATCTGTGATTTTAGCTTGCAGGGAGGCCAGGGAAACACCGGGGCTTTGTGCCACGGCGGGCATGGTATGGGTCAGGGAAAAGACGCCCACGGCGGCGAAGAAGCCGAGGCAGGCATGGAAGTAAGGCTTGAATTTAGTCATCGTCGTCTTTCTGAAAAAACAAAATCTGAAAAGCAAAATCTGAAAAGCAAAGAGTGGCCCGAACGCTGGGGGCGTCCGGGCCGGGACAAACCGCGTGTCGTTGCGGGCTAGGGCGTGTGGTAGGAGCCGCCGGCCCAGCCGTAGACGGTACTGGCCGTGTTCTGGAAGCCGCCGCTGACCGAGGCGTATTGGCCGCTGGCCGTGTTGTTTAAGCCGCCGCCCACCGAGGCGGCAATGGCACTGGCCGCGTTGCTGTAGCCGCCGCTGACCCAAGAATAGAGGCCGCTGGCCGTGTTGTTTACGCCGCCGCCCACCGAGGCGTATTGGCCGCTGGCCGTGTTGACGCCACCGCCGCTGACCGAGGCGTAGGGACCGCTGATCGCGTTGTCGTAGCCTGCCACCAGACCGCCGTAGCTGCTGTAGCTGTTCTGGTCGCCGAGGATTAAGTTGTGGCTGCCCGTGCGGACATCGCCTGCGCCCTGGTTGTTGCCCGGCGCATTGTAGCCGAGGGTCAGGTTTCCCAGGCCGTTGACGCTGTCCGTGCTGCCCAGACCGTTGACGATCCGCAGGTTGTAGCCCGACAGCGTCACCAGCGCCCCCGCCGACCCTGCCGTGCCGCTCACCGTGAACGGAGACGCTCCCGCCGGACCCTGAGCACCCTGAACACCCCGTGGACCCTGAGCACCCGTGTCGCCTTTAGGCCCCTGCGGGCCTTGTGGGCCGCTTTTACCATTGAGGCCGTCCTTGCCATTCGTGCCATTGGCTCCGGCAGGGCCTTGCGGCCCGGTGTCACCCTTGACGCCCGGAGCGCCGTTTGTGCCGTTGGTTCCGGCAGGGCCTTGTGGGCCTTGTGCGCCGATGTCCCCTTTCGGTCCCTGTGGCCCGGTATCCCCTTTGGGACCGGACGTGGGGTGGTTCTTCAGGTAGGTGATCTGGTCCTGCTGGTCGCTGATCTTGGCCTCATCGGCCTGAATGCGGGCCAGCAGGGAGGCCAGCGAGACGGCGGGGCTTTGGGCTTCGGCGGGCGTGGTGTGGGTCAGCGACAGGACGCCCACGGCGGCGAAGAAGCCGAGACAGGCATGGAAGTAAGGCTTGAATTTAGTCATCGTCGTCTTTCTGAAAAAACAAAATCTGAAAAGCAAAATCTGAAAAGCAAAGAGTGGCCCGAACGCTGGGGGCGTCCGGGCCGGGACAAAGCGCGTGTCGCTGCAAGCTAGGGCGTGTGGTAGGAGCCGCCGGTCCAGCCGTAGTTGGCACTCTGGGTCAGAGTGTTGCCGCCGCTGACCGAGGCGAAACTGCCGCTGGCCGTGTTCTGGTAGCCGCCGCTGGCCCAAGAATAGAGGCCGCTGGCCGTGTTGTTTACGCCGCCGCCCACCGAGGCGTATTGGCCGCTGGCCGTGTTGTTTAAGCCGCCGCTCACCGAGGCGTAGTAGTTGCTGACCGTGTTGCCAGAGCCACCGCTGACCGAGCTGGAGTTGCCGCTGGCCGTGTTGCCGCCGCCGCCGCCCACCGAGGCGAAACTGCCGCTGGCCGTGTTGTATAAGCCGCCGCTGACCGAGGCGTATTGGCCGCTGGCCGCGTTGCCGCCGCCGCCGCTGACCGAAGCGGCAACGGCACTGGCCGTGTTCTGGTAGCCGCCGCTGACCGAGGCGTAGCGACCGCTGATCGCGTTGTCATAGCCTGCCACCAAGCCGCCGTAGCTGCTGTAGCTGTTCTGGTCGCCGAGGATTAGGTTGTGGCTGCCCGTGCGGACATCGCCTGCGCCCTGATCGTTGCCCGTCGCATTGTAGCCGAGGGTCAGGTTGCCCAGGCCGTTGGTGGTGGTCGTAGTGCCCAGACCGTTGACGATCCGAAGATTGTAGCCCGACAAGGTCACGTCTGTTCCGCTGACGGTGAACGGAGACGCTCCCGCCGGACCCTGAGCACCCTGAACACCCCGTGGACCCGGTGCACCCGTGTCGCCTTTGGGGCCTTGTGTCCCCGGAACTCCCTGCGGACCTGGTGCGCCAGTGTCGCCTTTCGGCCCTGGAGCGCCGGGCGCTCCGTTTGTGCCATTGAGGCCGTCTTTGCCATTCGTGCCATTGGCTCCGGCAGTACCGGGTGCGCCCGTGTCGCCTTTGAGACCTTGTGGCCCTTGTGCACCCGGTGCGCCGTCTTTGCCGTTCGCGCCAGTGTCCCCTTTGGGGCCGGGCGTGGGATGGGTTTCCAGGTAAGCGACGCGGTTTTGCAGATTAGTAATCGTGGCTTGCAGGGAAGCCAGCGAGACGCCGGGGCTTTGGGCCTGGGCGGGGGAAACGTGCGTGAGGGACAATGCCCCCAGCGTGGACAGGACGCCGACGGTGACCAGCCCGAACGAGCGGGCGGTGCGGCGCAGGGCAGTAAGTGATGAGTGCATTTTGGTTCTCCTGAAATGGTAAGGGAATGAGTGTTTAGCGAGGTGATGAGAAAGTACGGAGAAAGCTTTCCAAAAGGCGCAGATAGCCCCCCGCCCCCAAGGAGGGGAACCGGGGGGGCAGTTCGGCGGCTTTCTCTACAGTCTCTTTCTACAGTTCTTCAAAGTGAGGCCGGGGTCAGGCGGCGGAACGCGCTTTGCGGCGGCGGACGGCGACGGCCAGGCCACCCAATGTCAGCAGCAGGCCGGTGGAAACCAGCGTGGAAGCTTCGGGCACGGGGGCAGACAGCGACGTGAATTGAAAGTTCGGACCAAAAATGCCCGGATCCGCGTTGGGGTCTGCCTGGAAGTTGTTGTCGGCCAGAGTGCTGCCCACAGTGGATACCGCGCCGCCAAAGTTGATTTGCGGAGCTGTCGAAAGCGCCGACGCGGTTCCGTCCTGGGTCTGCACCCCGAAGAAGAACGGATCATCGGCCCCGGTGACCCCGGACAGAATGTAGCCCTGCCCCGGCAGCAGCACGAAGGCCGGCAGGGAGGGCGCGGTGTAGCGGAAGAAGCCGGAAAGCGGGTCGGACTGTGCGACGGTTCCCGACAGCAGCAAAGCGCCCGTGGACGAATACAGGCCGACGGCGTGCGTGGTGGTGTAGGGACCGGAAGCCGTGTCGGCGAAGTAGCCAAGCTGCGTGACAATCACAGGAGCATTGACCGAAAACGTGAAGCCGAGGTTGTAGGAGGCGACTCCTTCGTTAGCCGCCGTGTCTTCAAAGCCGGTAAAGCCGGGCGCGAAGGAAACGGCAGGCGTCTGTGCCCGAACCGGGGACAGCAGGGAAATAGAAAGCAGCAGAGCGGCGGGCGCGACGAGACGAAGAGAGACGTGCATAAGTCAGTGGGCCTTTCCGGACAAGCTGCCCCAATGCGGGGAGCATGAAGTTATTATACACTGGTTTCTCTGCACAAGCCATGCCAAGAAGCGTCAAGCGGTCACAGCCTGGCAAATTCTTCCTGAAGGGCACGGTGGCGGGGGTACCTGGCGCGGATGTCAGCGACGTATTTCTTGGCCTCAGCGGGGTCGTTCACGATGCTGCGGTAGATGTGCGCCACTTCGGCGGCGTAGCGGGCGGCTTCGGCGTAGCCGCCCCGGTGGAACAGGTTGATATTGGCCTGCACCAGCGCATCGTAGAGCACCAAAGATTCTTCGGGCATCTCTGCTTTGACGGCGTCAGCCACCAGCGAGCGCACCCGCTCTTCCGTGCAGGGGGTACTGAGCTGCGAGTAGTCGCCCTCTAAATAGCGCAGCAGGACAGCAATTTTGTGCTTGCAGGTCGTGCCTTCGCAGGGGCAGGTGCAGCGCAGTTTGACGTCCGGCGTCACCGTCACCGTGTACTCGCCGTAATTGCCGTGAACGCGGGCCGTGATGCCCGTGGGCGTCACCGCAAAGCGGGAAATCATGTCGGAACGCTCATAGTCCAGGCCCGCTGAAAAGATGCGGCTGTTGTCGGCAAGACTTGGTAGGTCCTCGAGGGTCAATGCTGTTAAATCCATTGTCTGCCTCCGGCACTATTATACCGAACCTGTCACGTTCGCAGGCTTATGTGCTATAATTACAGGATAGCTCTCAGAAGGAGTACCCCCATGCCCTCGTTTGTCCCCATCGTGATTGTGATTGTGATTGTCCTCGTGGCGGTCAGCCTGTTCCTGCAATATGTGCCGGTGGGCCTGATGATCAATGCCATCTCGGCAGGCGTCAGCGGAGTCGGTCCTTCGTCCCTGATTGGAATGCGCCTGCGGCGCGTCCCGCAGGACCGTGTGGTGCTGCCGCTCATTGCCGCCAACAAGGCAGGCGTCAACGTCAATTTAAATCAACTGGAAACACACTTTCTGGCGGGCGGCAATGTAGACCGCGTGGTGCAGGCGCTCATCAGCGCCCACCGGGCGCAAATCCCTCTGCCCTTTGAGCGGGCCGCTGCCATTGATCTCGCCGGGCGCAACGTTCTGGAAGCGGTCCAAATGTCGGTTAACCCCAAAGTCATTGAGACGCCCAATGTCGCCGGGGTCGCCAAAAACGGCGTCGAGCTGAAAGCGTTTGCGCGGGTCACCGTTCGCGCCAATATTGAGCAGTTTGTCGGCGGGGCGGGCGAGCAAACAGTGCTGGCGCGGGTTGGGGAAGGCATCGTCACTACCATCGGCTCGGCGGCGACGCATCTGGAAGTGATGGAAAAGCCGGACGCGATCTCTAAAACCGTCCTGGCGAAAGGTCTGGACGCGGGCACGGCGTTTGAGATTCTAAGTATTGACATCGCCGATGTCGTGGTCGGCCAGAACATTGGTGCCCGTTTGCAGGCCGATCAGGCCGAAGCAGACAAAAAAGTGGCGCAGGCCAAAGCCGAAGAGCGGCGGTCAATGGCCGTGGCCCGCGAGCAGGAAATGAAAGCCTACACGCAGGAGATGCAGGCCAAAGTGGTTGAATCGCAGGCCCAGGTCCCGCAGGCCCTCGCCGACGCCCTCCGGGGCGGCAAAATGGGTGTCATGGACTACTACAACCTGCGGAACCTGCAGGCCGACACCGCCATGCGCTCCGGCATCAGCCGCGCCACCGGCGGCACCGACGAAAACGGCGGCGCGGGCAGCCTGCCAGGCACGACTGTGTAGTCTGTGTGTTGTCGAAGAGAATAGACCAAATAGAATGGAAGAGATAAATGAAAGCCGCTTTGGAACAGCCGGAGCAGTGGCAGCCCCTCGAAGGGGAAGTGTGTGAACAGTTTATTCGGTGCGGCAAGCCCGGCTGCCGCTGCCGCGACGGGCAGCTCCACGGCCCCTACTACTACCGCATCTGGCGGCAGGGGACACGGGTTCGCAAAGTGTATGTGAAAGCCGCAGATGTCGAGCGGGTGCGGGCCGCCTGCGAGGCGCACCGAATGCTCAGTCATCAGTTGCGGGACAGCAAAAAGCAGCGCGTGCAGCTGACAACAAGCATTGAGCGGCAATGGCGGCTCACGCAGCGGATGGCCCGGTAGTCGGGACAAAAAATCGGGACAAAAAGAAGGGCGCGGCGTAAGCCGCGCCCTTCTTTTTGGCAGAATGCCTGTGGAAATCATTGAATCAGGGCGGCGGCCTGCTCCATGGTGAGGATACGTTCGGCCACTTGGAGGCGGGCGACAAGGTCGGCGGCAATCAGCGGCTTGGTGAGGAACACATCCACGCCCTCGCCCAGCGCCATAGCGCGGTCCTCGCGGGTCTGCTTGGTGGTCAGCATCATCACGCAGGTATAAGGCCGCCGTCCCACCCGTCGGATTTCCTGACACAACTCCAGACCGTCCAGGCGCGGCATCATCCAGTCCGTGATCACGATGGGAAACGCGCCGCCCTGCCAGGTGCTCAGAGCCGCCGCACCATCGGTGGCAGAAGTGACGACATAGCCGCTCTTTTCAAGCACCCGGCGCAGAGCCAGCAGGGAAGTCGGGTCGTCTTCGGCGATCAATATGTTCATAGCGTTGTTTTCAGGCATGAAGTTGAGTATTTAGTTCGCCCAGGCGAGTTTCGAGGCACGCCCGAACGCAGGCCGCTTCGGCGGCGAACGGCTCCATCCGGGAAGCCGCCTGCGCGGGCTGATTATCTCTGCCATGCAGTTCCAGCTGCTGGCAGAAGTCCGCCAGAGCCGTCGCGCCGACGGTCGCGCAGCCGCTCTTGAGAGTATGTGCCCAGTGCTCAAGCCCGACTCCATCGCCCATCTCCTGCATCAGACGGCAGCGAGTCACCATATCGGGGAGGGTCCGCAGAAATTCGGTCAGCAGGTCGCGCTCAAACTCGATATCGCCGTCACAGAGCTGCTCCAGGCAGTGTCGATCCAGTGCGTGCCTGCCGTCCCGCTCTTGGTTTGCGGGTGTGGCGCTTTGCTCTTCTCCTGTGTCGGCTCCCAGTTCCGTTCCCAATTCCGTTCCGGTCGGCGGTATCCATCGGCCCAGCGCGGCTATCAGCTCCGCCGCCCGCAGCGGCTTCGTCAGGTAGTCATCCATTCCTGCGGCGAGATACCGCTCCCGGTCTCCGGCCATCGCGTGCGCGGTCAAAGCAATGACAGGAAGCCGGCGGGCGTTCGGCCCCGCCATTTGCTCCCGGCGGCGGATTAGGGCAACCGCTTCTATCCCGTCCATCCGGGGCATCTGAATGTCCATCAGCACCAGGTCGTAATGCCGGGCCAGGAGCGCATCCACGGCATCAGAGCCGTTGTCAACCACAGTGATGTTATCGGGCTGAACACCGCTTTTCTGTAGAAGGCGGCAGGCAACTTTCTGGTTGACGGCATTGTCTTCAGCCAGCAGCAGATGCAGCGTTCCGAACCCAGAAACGGCAGGCATAACGGGCCGCGCAAGCGGCGCAGCGGGCAGAGCCGTCTGCTTGTCCCAGGAAATTTCTACCCAGAATTCGCTCCCCGCACCGGGGCGGCTTTTGACCCCGATCCTGCCGCCCATCAGCGTGGCAATCTGGCGTGCGATAGTCAGCCCGAGGCCGGTTCCGCCATAGCGGCGGGTCGTTGAGCCATCGGCCTGCGTGAAAGACTCGAAAATGGCTTCCTGCCGCTCAGGCGCAATGCCAATCCCCGTGTCCCGCACAAACAGCCGCCAGCAGGCGTGCGTGTCGCTTTCAGACAGCAGAACGGCTCCCACCGTAATGTCCCCGTCATTTCCCGTGAACTTGATGGCGTTGCCGAGCAGATTGATAATGACCTGACACAGCCGCCCCGCGTCGCCCCGCAGCCGTCCCGCGCCATCCGCTGCCACCGGGGGCAGCACGCACAACAGCCGCTGGCCCTTGTCGGCGGCACGGGGCGCGAGCATCGCAGTGGCATCCTCCAGAACGGACGGCAGCGAAAAATCATGGACATCTATCGTCAGTTTCCCGGCTTCAATCTTGGAAAAATCCAAAATGTCGTTGATGACCGTCAGCAGCGAGTCTGCACTCTGCTTGACGAGGCGGGCGTACTCCTGCTGTTCGCCGTCCAGCGGCGTGGTCAGCAGCAGGTCAATCATGCCCAGAATGCCGTTCATGGGCGTGCGGATTTCATGGCTCATGTTCGCCAGGAACTCGGACTTTAGCCGGGCCGCCGCCAGGGCGGCGTCGCGTGCCTCGGCCAGATCCGCTTCAAAGCGCTTGCGCTCGGTAATGTCGAAGGCCGACACAACAATGCTGGTGACACCCCCGGACGGGCCGAACTCTGGAACATAGGTGACGTTCAGATGGCGGATTCCTACCGTGGGCAGACAAATGTCCGCCTCGTAAGTCACGGCCTGCCCGCAAAGCGCCTGCTGCAAGTACGGCAGAGTGGCTTCATAGCTTTCCCTGCCCAGTACATCAGCGGTGGTACGCCCGATGATACTCTCCGGGGCAAGCTTCAGGAAGTCCAGATACGTGCGGTTACAAAAGAGATAGCGCAGGTCGGCGTCCAGGCGGGCAATCAGGCCCGGCACGCTGTCGGCGACGGTCCGAAGCTGGCGCTCCCTCTCCCGCAGCGCCTCCTCGGCGTTCTTCTGGATGGTGATGTCACGAAAATACCAGATTCTGCCCAGGTTCTTCCCGCCGTCCGAGATGACCGGAGCCGAGTAGCGGTCCAGAAACCGCCCGTCCTTGAGCTGCACTTCCTCGCGGCTGCTCTCCTGCACATGGTCGTAAAGATATCCCACGCGCTGCAGGAAGGCATCGGCATCCTCCATCTGAGTCAAGGCGCGCCCCAGGGCCAGTTCATCTTTGCCCTCGCGTACCATCTCCTCGGGAATGTCCCATATCTCGCAAAAACGCTTGTTGTAGCTGACGATCCGGCGGCACTCATCCACCACTAAGATTGCGTCAATCGAAGCTTCCTGCTGGGCACGCAGCAGAGAATTGCTGCGCCCGACAGCGGCCCGGCCCGCATGCAGCGCCTCCTCGGCAGCCTTGCGGGCGGTGATGTCGGCCCCCAGCAGCAGAAAGCCGCGACCGCCGGGCAGTGAGTTCAGGCTGAGACCCAGCCAGCAGGGTTCCTCCCCTGGCCGCTGGTACAGTATCTCCGGCAGCCGGACCAGTCCTTCTTTGACCTGGCATTCCCCCATCGCCTCATGAATAATGTCCCAGTTCCAGTTCAGGCCGCAGTCTGTCAACGGGCAGCCCGCCGCCTCGCCGCGTGAAATACCGAAGGCACGGGCGGCAGCAGCGCTCCAGGCCGTGACAACACCCTCGGCATCCACGCCGACCAGGATGGAAGGAATAGCGGCCAGCAGGTGTTCATTTTCGGAGGCCAGCCGCGCCAGGGCGTCTTCGGCCTGCCTGCGCTCCGTAATGTTGGTGGCATTTCCCTCCACCCCGAGAAGCTGTCCCTCCGCTCCGCGCAGCTCGCGCACCGACACAGATGCCCAGAAAGAAGCGCCCCCGAGGCGCTGCATCTGCATTTCGACCCCGGACACAGTCCCGCTCACGGAAAGGCGGTCCAGAAGTTCGGCCTGCTGGCTGGGAGAGGTATAAATTTGCTGGCCAAAGTCGGTAATCGATGCAGCCGCCTCCGCAGGCGAGGCACAGCCGAGGAGACGAGCGAAGGCCGGGTTGCACTGCAGCAGCCGGCCGTCCAGCGAGACCTGAAACATCCCTTCCACCGCGTTCTCGTAGATTTCCCGATACCGGTCTTCCGCCGTTTTTCGGTCCCGGCGAAGATACTCCTCTTGGGTGACCATCTGGATCTGGCGAGCGGAAAGCTGGGTACGCTGGGTATTGCTCTGGCGCAGGTCAAGCTGCGACAGGACCAATCGGCTCAGGGAGCACAGTGCGTCTTTCTGCTCCGCAGTCAGCGTGCGCGGAGTTTGGTCAATCACGCAGATAGCTCCCAGCGCCTCTCCCCCGGAGGCGATCAGAGGCGCTCCGGCATAAAAGCGCAGTCCCATTTCTCCGGTGACGAGCGGGTTGTCGGTAAAGCGAGTGTCGAGGTGTGTGTCAGAAACCTCGAGCAGAGTATCCTGAAGAATCGTATGGGCGCAAAAGCTGAGATCACGCGGCATCTCGCTGAGAGACACGCCCGTCTGCGACTTGATCCACTGCCGGTCGGAGTCAATCAGGCTGAAATACGCCATCGGCGTGCCGCAAATCTGCGCGGCCAGTCGCGTGATGTCATCATAGATTTGCTCCGGCAGGGTGTCCAGTATTTCGCAGCGGCGCAGGGCATCCAAACGGGTTGTTTCATTGTCGGGGCGCAGGGCATTCATTACTCCGTATTGTTGGCAGGCCCGGCGAAATCATCAGGGGCAAACAGGCCCGGACAAGTTGCCCTAAAGAACCATTTCACTCCCTACCATAATCGTAGTTAGGGGTTGCCGAAGTATTCGGCTCGAAGAGCTTTGCCCGTCAGCCCGATAGAAAGAAAACGCCCGATGAACATGGCTACTCTGGTTGGAACGGCGGCACTTGCGCTGACTGTCCCCGCCGCTGGCTTCGCCTGCTGGCGATGGCAGTGCGGCGAAGCTGGCCGGTCTGCGCGGGAAGCAGCACAGCAGTGCCAGCTTCTGGAAAAGAGGATCGCGGGCGAAACGGCACGCGCCGACCAGGCCGAGCGGCAGGCCGAGGCTCTGTCCGCCTCGCTTGCGACGGCTGCGAAAGCGGGGCCTGATTACGACGGGGACGGCCTGCGGAAGCAAGTCTCGGCTCTGGCGGATTCTCAGGCCGCACAGGTCGCCGAGCGGGCGACTCAGGTGATGGGCGGCTTTGCCGAGGGGATGCTGGTGACCGCCCGTCAGGTGGCACGGTCCGCCCAGCAGAGTCGGGGGCTGGTGTCGGTCTCACGCAATTTGGAGATGCTGCTAGGCGAGATGGAAGCCGCCGCTGATCAGACCGCGCTGCGGCTTAATGCCTCGCAGGAAACCACACAGGAAGCTGCACAGACGGGCCAGGCAGGGCGCGGCTTTGCCGTGGGCGCCGGGGAGCTGCGGAAGCTGTCCGAGCAGTCCCGTCTGGTGGCGGAGCGGATGCGGGGGCTGACCTCCGAGATGATACTGGCAAGCGGCGATCTCTGCACAGAGCTGGGCCTTTGCGCCGAGCGCAGTCTGGAAGAAAGCTGTCAGGCGCAGGCTGCGATCAACCGCCTGCGGCATCTTACCCGGAGCGGCGACGAGTCCGTGCAGACGGCGCTCTCTGTGCTAGGCAGCCGAAGCCAGCAGGTCATTAAGCAACCCACGCCTAACGGCTGTGGGATTTAGCACTCCCCGCTGGGCGGGTGCGCTCATAGGCCCTCTCACAGTCTCTAAGCAAAGGGGAGCTGTCACGAAGTTTCAATGATTTCCACATTGGCGCGAGGCACAGTGACAACCGAATTGTCGGCGAGGCGAGCTTCCAGGACGCGCACCTCGGCCCCGGAGCCGATGACGGTGAGCTGCGGCGGCAGGGCGGTCACCGTCGCCAGCTTGCCGAAGTATGGCTCCCGGATGAGCCGGATGGGGGTTCCTACAGACAAATTGCCTTCTTCGCCGGTCTCGGCGGCGGCTTTCCCCGAGGAAGCCCCGAGCGGCACGATCACTTCGGGGCGGATGACGCCGGCGCGTATTTGCGTCGCCCCGTTGATCGACGCCGATTTGCCCTGCAGCGACCGGAGCAGCTCAAAGGTGCGCCGGGCCATCGCAATCGTGCCAAAGCCTTCGGTAATCACCAGCGTCAGCGTGATGTTCTCGTGCCCCGTAATAGCAACACCGATGTCGTAGCCCAGAAACGCGATCAGATCGCGGTCGATAATGCCGCCGACCACAATCCCCGTCACACCCATTTCGGCGGCTTTCCGCAGGGCCGCCCCGGAGATGTTCGCGCCGCCGATGATGATTTTGCCCGCCTGCGCCGGGGTGATCATGTTCAGCGACGCCATGCGTTCCAGCACGGTGT